>NZ_CP082839.1:1316666-1975000 GCF_019930585.1 Sphingomonas nostoxanthinifaciens
GTGGCTGGCAGTTCGAACCGAAGTGGGATGGCTTCCGCTGCCTGGCCTTCCGCGATGGCGACGACGTCCGCCTCATGAGCAAGTCCGGCAAGCCGTTGGAGCGTTTCTTTCCAGAAGTAGCGCAAATGCTCCGCCGATCGGGTAGAAACCGCTTTGTGCTCGATGGCGAGATGGTCGTGCCGGTGGATCGGCGCCTCTCGTTCGGCGCACTGCAGGCGCGGTTGCATCCGGCGGCCAGCCGCATCGCGCGGCTCTCCGGTGAGACGCCCGCCGAACTCGTCCTGTTCGACTGCCTCTTCGACGGCAAGGACCGCCGGGAGCTGCCGCTCGCCGAACGCCGGTCGATCCTCGAGAAGTTCTATGAGGCGGAAGGGGAGGTTCGCCTGAAACTGTCTCCCCGGACGCAGGATCGCTACCTGGCCTGCACGTGGTTCGATCAGACCGATGCGCTCGACGGCGTGATCGCGAAGGAGATCGACGCGCCGTATCGTCCGGGCGAGCGGGCGATGCTCAAGGTCAAACGGGTTCGCGAGGCGGACTGCGTCGTCGGAGGTTTCCGCTACGCATCCGGCTCGAAGGAGGTCGGCTCGCTGCTTCTCGGTCTTTACGACGAAGAGGGCAGGCTGAACCGCGTCGGCTTCACTTCGGGTTTCGCGGGCGAGGACGTGGCCGAGCTGACCGCTCGGTTGGAGAGTCTGGTCGAGCCTCCAGGGTTCACCGGAAAGGCGCCCGGTGGACCGAGCCGTTGGGCGACGGAGCGATCGTCCGAGTGGCAGCCATTGAGACCCGAGCTGGTCGTGCAGGTCGGTTACGACCAGGTCACCGACGATCGCTTCCGACACGGCACCAAGCTGCAGCGCTGGCGTCCCGACAAGCGACCCGACCAGTGCCGAATGGAGCAGCTCGAGCGCGAACCCGCGCCGGAGCTTCTCGCCGCGGAACTGAATACGTGAACGATGCTTCTCGCCCGGCGCGGCACCTGCCGCGCCCTGAACTGAATTCGACCTCAGGCATCGGAGCGATCGCCAAGCGCGCGATCGTCGCGCGCGTACGCGCGCTCTTCAACGACCAGCAGCGCGGGAAGGAACCCGTCCAGCGAAGCATGGACGCGCTCTTTGAACCTAGGTCAGTTGTCTGGCGCGTTCACGGCGACGTGACGTCGATGATGGTCGGAGGGGTTTCCGCGCTGCTGCTCCAAATGCTGCATCCTGCCGTTCTGGCGGGTGTGTGGGATCACTCCAACTTCCGGACCGATATGATCGGGCGCCTGCGCAGGACGGCGCGCTTCATTGCGCTCACGACGTATGGCGATCGCCCGTTGGCCGAGGCGGCGATCAAGCGGGTGCGCAGCGTCCACGGCAATGTCGCCGGCGTGCTGCCCGACGGCACGCCCTACCGGGCGGATGATCCGGCGCTGCTCGCATGGGTGCATGTTAGCGAGGCGACGTGCTTCCTCGATGCCTGGCAGCGCTACGGCGATCGACCTCTGTCGGCTGCGCAGCAGGATCGATACTTCGCCGAGTTCTCCCGCGTGGCCATCGCGGTTGGTGCGGATCCGGTGCCCACCTCACGGGCGGCCGCGCTTGAGCTGATCGGCGGCATGCGCGCCTCGCTGTGCGCCGACCAACGAGCGTGTGAGGTTGCACGGCTCGTACTGGAGCATCGGCCGGACAACCCGCTTGCGATCCCGCTGTATGCCGTGACGGCGCAGGCAGCCGTGGATCTGCTGCCGGAATGGGCCCGCCGGATGCACGGCCTGAAGCGCACCCCGACGCTTCTCCGTCCTGCGGTTGCGACAGCTGCGCTCGGCCTTGCGGGGACTTTGCGATGGGCTTTCTCTGAGGTCTGAGACGAGACCTTGTTCCGCAGGACTTCGGCTTGGCAAGGCCCGGCGCTCGGGTCTCGCCTTTCGTGAGGGGGCAAGTGTTGCGTCCGACGGGACCGCCGGAACAGGCTGTCCGTAAGCTCACGTCCGGGCTCGACCTTTGGATACGGTTCCACAAAGCATTTCCGAAGGTTTTTCGTTTTTTCGCTTGGAGGCCCGAGGGTTGCGGGGCCCTTCGTGTCTGCTAATGTGTATCTTAGCGAGAGTGCGGTGGAAATCGCGCTTTGAAATCCGCTCGTTAGAGGCCGATAAGTTTCCTCTTCTGGGCACCAGTCTTCCTAAGCAGTTGAAATGCTTGGGAAAACACCGGAAAACAGCCAATTTTTACAGGTGTCTGTTACATATGTAACAGGAGCCTCAGGCTATGTGCACTTATCTCGATAAGGTCGGATCGACCTACTATTTCAAGAAGGGCGTCCCACAGGATTTGGTGGGGCACTTCCGCACCAAGACTGGCGGCGTGCGGGAGGTCTGGAAAATTTCGCTCGGCACGAAGGACCGGGAAGTCGCCAAGCGCCTCATTCCGGCTCACACGATCGAGATTGAGCGGCAGATAGTCGAGGCGCAGGCTGTTATAGCCGGCAACGCTCGGGAAGCCCCGGAAACGGTTTCACAGAAGCAAACCGATGCCGATGCGGCAATCATCCGTGAAGAGCAGGAACGTGCCTCAGCGATCAACGCTGAGCTTGTGGAGGTGGCTCGCGCCGCTGAGGTGCGGCGGCAAGCACGCCGAGAAGCACGGCAGCGCATGCGCGAGGAGATGGAGGAGCATGCTCGGCGCTTCTCCACGGCCGATCTGCCGCCCTTTCACGCCATCCTGAAAGACATTATGGAAGAACGGGAGGAGGTTGCGGAGGCGTTCCAAGCTCGATCGCCGTTGCCGGATTACGCCACGCCCCAAACCGGGCGGTTCGCTTCGCGTAGGCGCACGCGCCAGAGCGACAGGGGTGACGAACAGCAGCAGGTTCCCCTTTTGGAAATTTTCGATGCCTACGCCGCTGAACAAAAGATCAAGCCGGCTACCCGGATCGGGTGGCGTGCCCACATGGTCGGGCTGATCGAGTTTTTGGGGCATGACGATGCCGCTCGTATGACGACCGATGACCTTTATCGGTGGGTCGATCAACTTTTGAGTGAGACGACCAAGCGCGGCACCAAGAGGAATGCACGGACCGTCAAAGGAAGCTATCTCGCTGCCGTCAATGCCACACTCGGTTGGGCGGTAGGTCGTCGCAAGCTTAAGGAGAATGTCGCATCATCCGTGGTGGTGCGCGTGCCCCGACAGGCTAAACTTCGGGACCGCAATTTTACGACGGCTGAGGCGCAAGCAATTCTGGCCGCGACGCTGCTGGCGCAGGACGGCATCACCGCTGAAACGGTCCTCGCTCGCCGCTGGATACCCTGGCTCTGCGCCTACACAGGCGCGCGCGTCAACGAGATGAGCCAGCTTCGCGGCGCTGACGTGCAGGAGATCGAAGGCATCTGGACGATACGCATCACCCCAGAGGCCGGCACAGTAAAGGCTAACGCAGCGCGTATAGTGCCGCTCCATCCGCATTTGATTGAGCAGGGCTTTCCCGCTGTAGCCAAGGCAACGGGCGATGGGCCGCTATTCTATAATCCCGGCCGGCGTCGGGTCGAGCGCGAGGGCAATCGGCACTTTAAGAAAGTGGGCGAGCGTCTGGCCGCTTGGGTGCGTGAAGATGTGGGCATCACTGACACCGGCCTCCAACCGAACCATGGGTGGCGGCACACTTTCAAGACCCTTGCGATGGCTACAGAAATGCCAGAGCGGATCGCAGATGCCATCCAAGGGCATTCGGCGAAAAGTATTGGACGGACCTATGGCAGTGTGCCGCTCAAGACGATGGCGGACGCTATCGGACGGATACCTCGGTTCCCCGTCAAAACTGTCGGCGCGAGTAGCGGTGAAGTGTTGAGCCCGGCAACTCGCGCCGATCTCGACGCCGATTAAGCGGTCACTTTAACGGCTGCCGCAGGGATAGCCTTGGCGGCAGGTGCTGGCGCTTGAGGCGCAGACTGAATCACCGCAGGTGCTGCGCTGGCCGGCAGAGCCGCCGGTGCGTTCTGCACCGTCGAAGCAGCAACCGGAGCTACCGGTGGGGGCGTGGCCGGCGTCAGGGCTGCAAACACTGGCGCTGGCGTTCCGGCAGGGGCCACCTGCCACTGAAACGGATACTTTGCGCCATTCCAATCCACGGTGACGACAACACGGAACGGCACTTTGCCTTTCACTTTGTCGAGAGCGATCCGACCCGCATAGCTGTCTCCGGGCGCCACAGTGGTCGTCTGTACCACACCGCTGCCAATCGCTTGCATCGTATGATCCAGCTTATTCTGTACCGCGACGATGGAAGCCGCTGTTCCCGCAGCCAGAGCAGCAGTCTGTAGTTCGTCAGCGGTCGAACGGTAGCTAACCTGCGTGGCGACTGTGCCCCATGGTGAAGTCGTCACTGCATTATAGTGCGTGCGCTGGTTTGCAGATGCGGCTGTGGCAAGACCGCCGGCAGCCGCCAAAGCAATAGTCGCCCACATAGCGCGGTTCTTAGCTTTTTGTTGAAGCTGCTGGGCGGTAAAGACAAGCACCGGCTGATTGTCGGACACGACGCTCACGTTTTCCACGCCAATGTTGCTTGGATGATCGCTGTTGTTAAGAACCGCAATGCCGAAGGTTATTCCGCCATGATCGAAACCTAGCGGCGTAATCTGAACGGCGCCGGTCGGCATCTGGAGGTCAAGCGTGGGCACGCCTTGGACAAATCGTACTGTCTCTGCGCCTATCTGTACTGGCTGAATAACAGGCGCGGCAGCGTATAACGACGTGACAACGACCGCGCTCGCAGTGAGCGCGACAACAGATTTGAACATATACCCCCCGGCGTTCAGTATGAACACTGTGCCATTCATCTGGCAGCAAGGTTCAGTCAAGATTAGAATGCGCCAGTTCGGAAGAAATTTCCAGCGTGAGGGTAGGCGTGAGAAAAGCCGACGAGAGGGTGGCCCCGTGCGCATCCAGCCAATGCCTCGCCGGCTCGAAGTTGGGCATCAGTTTCCTGACGATCGCCCAGAATTGCTCGTCATGCGTCCGCCTTTTAAGGTGTGCGAGTTCGTGGGCGACGACATATTCCATTACCCGTTTGGGTGCGAAGATGAGATGCCAGTTCACTAGAAGGTTGCCGGCAGCGCCGCATGATCCCCAGCCCGCAACCATGTCTGTAACTCGCACTGACGCGGGCCTCATCTCCAGACGGCCGCCAATTGCTGCAACTAGTTGTTTCACATCCCGACGAGCGCGCGCCTTGAGCCAAAACTTGAGTTCGCTAGCAACGAGGCGATCCGGATCCTTTTCGCTCCAATCTGGCAAGTCGACGATAAATCCATTTCGATAAGAAACGGTGGCTCGCCCGGCATCGGTAGGGCGAACCACGAGTCTAACCTTCCGGCCGCGATAAAGGATCTTTGAGCCAGTCATAAAGCGCGGAACGGCGTGGCGGCTTGCCTCTACCTGCTCCATGTCGCGGACGGCGTTGAACAGCCACTGACGCTTGCGATTAAGGAAACCAGCTATATCGTCTTCATCGTCGGCTGTCAGGGCTAAGACTTCGACCTGACCGGGCGTAACGGTTATACGTCTCTCCGTGGCGAAGGCGCTGCGGCGAAGCTCATAGGTGATCCTGTGCTTTCCAATACGGACGATAGGCATCAGACCGCGCCGCCCCCGTAACTGTGGATCGCGAACTCTTCGACCTTCTCCCGGATTGGCCTCGTTTCGCCGATGCAGTGCTCGGCAAGAATGCGCCGTACCAGTTGGCGCAGGGATCGCAGATAGGCTTCCATATGTGCGAATGCCGGCTGCGTGGCGGCGGCGTCGGCATAGACAGCATCGATCGCGACGGCGGCAATTCTTAGAGTTTCGTGGGAGTTCTCGGGCGCTGCGGCCTCCATGATGCGCAGTATCGAAAAGGCGTTTTCGCCCATCCCAAGCTCCGCGTGCACGCCTTGCTCCGCCCGAATGTCGCCGGTCAGGCCCTCGAAGTCGGCCAAGCCATCGGCAGCGGCGATCTGTCCGGCCTCGAAGCGGCGAATGATCTCTAGCACCCGCTCGGAAAAGCGACCGTACTGCGCCGGGTTCTTGTCCACTAGTTCGCGGGTCACCCGGCGAAGCTCGGCGGACTTGCGCACGAAAGCCTCCTGCAACTCCTCATCCGATTTCTCCTCGGTCACGAAATCGTCGGCGAAGTTCGGGTCGGTGATGTTGCGCAGGCGGATGGTGGTGGACAGCCCGGTCACGTGGACGTGCGTTTCGAGCATGTCCCTGATCTTGCCGCTGTAACTGCGGTGGTCGAGGCTCTCATCCTTGGCGATGGCCTGCGTCGCGAGGCGCAGGAACGCCGCCGCCCACTTCACTTCGGCCGTGAAATCTAGGATCGCGGGATCGGGCGAGAGATCGCCATAGACCTTGATGAAGATGCGGGTGAGCCGCTGGAGGTCGAACCATTCGTCCTCCCGGCCGTCGGCGGCGATTGCGGCAGCGGCATAGGCTGCCGCCTTCTCGCCCATCCCCTCCAGCTCCATGGCCCGCTTCTGGGCGCGATAGCGCGCATGCGCTTCCTTGAGGTCGTTCCGCAGCACGGCGATGTCGCGCATCGCGTTTTCGACATCATCGGCGCGGTAGGACTTCAACGCCTCGTCGAGATGGCCGGTCACGCCGATATAATCGACGATGCGGCCATTGGGCTTCTCGATCTCCGCGCCGTTTGCCAGCTTGACCGAACAGGTGCGGTTGGTCCGCGCAATCGCTTGGAGCAGGTTGTGCTCCTTGAGCGGCTTGTCGAGATACATGACGTGCTCGATCGGGGCATCGAACCCGGTCAGCAGCTTGTCGCAGACGATCAGGAACTGCGGGTCTTGCCCCGCCACCTTGAACCGCCGCTTGGCGTCCTTCTCGCTCGCCGCGTCCAGATAATGAGCTTCCAGCCCGTCGCGCAGCGCCTGCACCTCGGCAATCTCGGAGGGCTTATTATCCTCTTGACTGGAGGAATAGACGCAAGCAATCATCGCGTCGGCCTGCGCGGTGGCCGTATCGGTGTCCGCACCAGCCCGCGCCAGATCGGCGGCGATGGCGGCGGACAGCGCGGCGCGATATAGGATCACGGCCTCGCGATCGACCGCCACGATCTGCGCCTTGAAGCCGTCCGGCTGGCACACCTGCTTGAAGTGCTCCCAGATGTCCAAGGCGATCAGGCGGATGCGCTCGGGGTGCTTGGCAAGCGTGGCGACGGTCAGCCCCTTGCGCTTCAACGCCTCCCGCTTCTCGTCCGGCAGATCGACAAACCAGCGATCGAACAGGATGTCGATCTCGGCCTCGTTGATCGCCCAATCGGCCTTGCGGCCTTCGTAAAGGATCGGGACGGTAGCACCGTCGCGCACCGCATCGTCGATGCCATATTTGTCGAGATAGCCTTCCCCGGCGACGCTGAACCGGGCGTAAGTGTCCTTGTCGGTCGATTTGATCGGGGTGCCGGTGAAGCCGTAGAAATGCGCGTCGGGCAGCGTCGCTTGCAGATACGCGCCCAAATCCTTTTCTTGCGTGCGGTGGCACTCGTCCACCAGCACGATCCAGTTGGAGGAGTTGGGGATGGCTTCCTTCGACCCAGCAAACTTGAAAATCGTCGAGAGCAGGATTTGCCCGTTGCCGCCCCGGTTCACCGCCTCGCGCAGCGCCGCCACCGATCCGCACTGCGCCGGGTTGGGCAGGCCGCAGGCGACAAAGGTCTTGCTGATCTGATCGTCGAGGTCGATCCGGTCGGTCAGCACGAGGATGTTGGGGTTGGCGAGGCTGGGCGCGTCGAGCGTCAGGTGGGTTTTCAGCTTGAACGCGAGGAACACCATCGTCAGGCTCTTGCCGCTGCCCTGCGTGTGCCAGATCAAGCCCTTGCGGTGCTCGCCGGTTGCAACCCTTTGCACGGCCTTGTTGACCGCGCGAAACTGCTGATAACGGCAGACCTTCTTGATCTTGCGCCCAGTTTCCGGATCAACCTCGAACACGATGAAGTGCGCCAGCAGGTCGAGCAGGCGCGACGGCTCGCACAGGCACCAGAGGTCTTTTGACAGATCGTAGGGGAAGTCGGCGGCAGTGCGGGGCCAAGCATCGCGCCACGGGGCAAAGAACTGTGCCGGGCTGCCGGTCGCGCCATAGAGCGTCGCCATGCCATCGGTGACGATGTTGAAGGCGTTGGGCGCGAACAGGCGCGGGATGTCGCGTTCATACTGCTTGATCTGCTCGAAGGCTTCCTCGGCCCGCGCCGTGGTTTTCAGCGGCGACTTGGCCTCGATCACCACCAGCGGGATGCCGTTCACGAACAGCACCGCGTCGGGGATGCGCGGGCGCTGGGCGGCGACGCGGAACTGGCGGGTGACGTGGAACTGGTTGCGAGAGGGCTTCTTGAAGTCGATCAGCGTGATCGGGCTATCGCGGTTCTCGCCGGAGAGGCGGCGCGAATAGCCGCCGCGCAGCTTCCTCTGCCAATCCTCGTTGTCGGACAGGGTGGCAAGATCGGCGTAGATCGCCTCGGCGTCGGCCTCGCCAATGCCATTGAGGTCGCGCAGCGCCGCGATCAGCACTGGCTTGAGGATGACACGGTTCTCTTCCACCCGCATCGCCAAGGTGGCGGCTGGCGACAGCGCCTGCCAGCCCATCGCCACCAGCGCATCGAGCGCGGGCTTCTCGGCAAGGCGATACTCGCTCATGCGGGAATCCGAACGCGGCCGGACAGAAGGTCGGCCATGAGGGACTGCTTCATCGCCGTCAGGTTCGTGGCGGACGCCTTAGTGTGCAAGGCTCCACCAGCCGCAGCCGCTAAGGTCTCGGCCAATTCGATCATCAAAGCGGGCGGTGGCACAGGGACTTGCAGAGGACGCAGTGTCTGGAGGTTGATGTTCTTCTGCGCGTTCTGCGTTGCCGCTCGGTCCAGCGCGGCCTTGAAGCAAGTTAGCACAGAATAGAGCCAGAACGGATCCACATCGGCGTTTGCCTCAATGCCCACGACACTATCCGGGCAGGCTACCTGATAGGACGCGATGGCGAAGTCGCCGATGTTGGCCGCGATGGTGGTCATGATGGTGCCCGCTGCAAAGACCCGGCTGACCCCAACGCCAAGTTCATTCAACGTCTGCGTATGTCGCGTGATGTAATCGCCAGCAGCGGTAATGTCCCCGGTCTGGATGAACGGGGTTGAACCGCCGAAGTATCGAGGATCGTTGCGGGGCCGGATCGAGAACTTACCGCGCTCGATCCTTGCTAGACGCTCAAGAGATGCAACAGTCCAGCCGGGTGGTAGGTCGTTGGTCGTCCCGTCGGGCGCAACGTTGAGAAGTTCGTGTCGCATTGTCTTACTGGCACACAGCATAGATGTTGCGACCGCGTTCGTTGCCGCAATCGCCTCATCCACCGACCGCAGCACCTCGGCGATTCGCCGCTGCTCGTCGAGTGGAGGGAGGGCAAACTCGAACCGCTCAAACGCCTTACGGTCAACGCGCTGGTGACTGTTCGTGCTGGAGGACGGTGTGATGTCGCGATGGCCGAGGAAGGCTGCGCTGGATAGGTATTGGGTCAGGTAGTCGAGATCGATGCCACTGCCCTGCGCCACCAGCGGCCAAAACTCGGTCGAGCAATACGAGTGCGACGGTGCGTCGCCGCGCACGCGCCAGATGCGCGGGATGCGTGGGTTGAGCTTACTGAACAGCACGCAATCGTCGGGAACAACGGTCTTGTTGCTCTTGATGGCCTCGCCGGGAACAACCTCCGGCCCTGCGCGCTCGTCGAACGCGGGCAGTGAGTAGTGATGGATCTCCGGGAGTGCAGCAAGGTCTGCCGACGAAATACCATCGGTGATAATGCGGACAACCTTACTGAGCATGACTTGTCGCCAATCGGTTGGAGGGCCAGTCACCGCCCGTTCCAGTTCCGCCACCTCACTCGACATAGCGGAGCCTCCGGAGATGGCCGAACATCACGGCTTCGGCCTCATTGCGCTGGGCGATCAGGTCTTGCAGCTTGGCGACTTCCGCCGCGACATCGACCGCCTCGGCATCCGCCCCGGTCTGGACATAGCGGCTGATGTTGAGATTGTGGCCGTTGGCGGCGATCTCGTCCACCGGCACCATGCGGGCCAGCTTGTCGATGTCGGCAAAGCCGTGGACGGCGTCGGCCAGCGCGCGGATATGGTCGTCTGTCAGGAAGTTCTGCGCCTTGCCGGGCGTGTAGGTAGCATCGCCGTTCACGATCAGCACCTTGCCGCGCCGGTCGGCGGGCTTCTTCTTGTGGCAGATCAGCAGGGCGGCAGGGATGCCCGCTCCGTAGAACAGGTTCGGGGCAAGCCCCACCACCGCCTCGATCACGTCTGCGGCCAGCATGGCCTCCCTGATGCGCCCCTCGGCCCCGCCACGGAACAACACACCATGCGGCACCACCACCGCCAGCACGCCCCCATCCTTGAGGCTGGCGAGCATGTGCTGGACGAAGGCAAGGTCGCCATAGCTCTTGGGCGGGCATCCATATTCGTCGCGCCCGAACGGGTCGCCTTTCTGCCAGACCTCGTAGCCCCACACCTTCTCCGAGAAGGGCGGGTTGGCCAGCAGCGGTCATAAGCGCCGACGCCTTCGGTGAACTCACGCGCCTTGGGGTCATATCGCTTCGGTGACAGGATGGTGTCGCCCTTGGCGATGAAGGCATCGTCCACGTCGTGCAGGAACAGGTTGATCTCGGCGATGCCCCACGTCGCGAAGTTCTTCTCCTGCCCATAGAGCGACAGGCTGCGTGCGTTCTCTCCCCGATCTTTCAGATACTGGACCGCCTCCAGCAACATGCCGCCTGAGCCACAGGTCGGGTCGTAGATCGACATGCCGGGGCGCGGCTCGACGATCTCGACCATGAGGCGAACGATCGAGCGGGGCGTATAAAACTCGCCGCCCTTTTTGCCCGCCCCCTCGGCGAACATCTTGATGAGGTAGAGGTAGGCGTCGCCCAGCATGTCGGCGGGCACGTCGGCGTTGCGTAGCCGGTGCTTCTCGAAATGGGCGAGCAGCTTTTCCAGGAGGGCGTCGGAGAACCGATCCTGATTGGCGAAGTCCACATCGCCGAACACACCGCGTAGCCGAAGGTTGGCATCTTCGATCGCGTTCAACGCATTGTTCAGCCGCTGGCCGATCAGCGTGGATTGCTGCCGGACCGCCTCCCACCGATGTTCGGGCGGAATATGAAAGCGATGTTCGTCGGGGTCGGCCGCTTCCAGCCTGTCGCCCGTCTCGGCAAGCAGCGCCTCATATTCCTCTTCCCACACGTCGCAGAGCCGTTTGTAGAATAGCAGGCCGAAGACATACTGCTTGTAATCAGCGGCATCGACCGTGCCCCTAAGGATGTCGGCCGCACCCCAAAGATGCCGCTCCAGCGCCTGCTGGGAAAGTTTGGTCATTGGCCCCCTCTATGCTGCTGTACGCCGTAGGGGCGTGGCCATAAGCGATCAATCTGACATGCGGCCTGTCGACCTGATTTTCGCGTTGTCGTGCGAGATGACACTTCAGAGCGATCACTAGCTCATTTCCCCCCTTTACCCCCCCCCAGCTTTACACAGTCCAGTGGCTCGCTATCGCGCCGCTCCCAATTAACGGTAGCGGGTATGGAGCAAGGTGACAGGGTTGGATGAACTGCTGCGATTGATCGCAGAGGATGTGCGAAGTCTCATGGAACAGCCCGTAGCCCTGCTGGGAGAAGCCCAGCCGCCTCGCGGGAATGGTGTTTACCAGTTTCTCGTCGGCGGTGAGGTGAAGTATGTTGGTGAGGCTAAGGGCAGCGGCGGACTGCGGGATAGGCTGCTCCGCAAGCACATCTCTGGTGACGATGGACACGCGCTCCAGCGAGCCTTCCTTATTGAGTTTCCCGATCGGGCGCACCGTCGCGACCACATCCTTCAGAATGTTTCGGCCCGTTGGCTCGCGATTGATGATGCCCAACGAATCTCAGCAGTCGAGCGAACGCTCATCTGCCTTCTTAGGCCAGCGTGGAACCGTAGGTAGGTTACATCACAACTTGTACGTTGTGAGGCGGCCTCATCGTCCTCATTTGGCTGCCTCAAAAGATACTTGACGGCCTTACGAGAGATGCCTCATAATGACCAAATACCTTGTGAGGGGAATCAAGCGTGAGCCGCATCGCCTACTATCGCGTATCGACGGACAGCCAGAGTATCGAGGCGCAGCGCCGATCACTGGGCGGTGGCTTTGATCGGGAGTTCACGGACGAGGGCGTCAGTGGTGCCACAATGGCCGCACAGCGTCCCGGCTTTGCTCAGGCCCTTGCGTACCTTCGCGAGGGCGACACGCTCTGTGTGGCTGCGCTGGACCGGCTGGGGCGGGATGCTCTCGATGTGCAGGCCACTGTTCGTGAATTGCTCAATGCTGGCGTTACGCTCGATGTGCATGGGCTTGGACCGATCGGCCGTGGCGTCGGCGAATTGATCGTCGCCGTTCTGGCCCAGATTGCCGATATGGAGCGTGCCCGTATCAAGGAGCGCTGCGATGCCGGTCGATCGGCCGCCAGAGCGTCCTTGACCTCTACCGGCCTCACCCATCGCGGAAAGACCAGCCTTGGTCGCCCGATGGTCGCCGATGCCAAGGAGGTAGCCGCGTGGCGCAAAGCGAACGCTGCGAGCATCAGTCAAACCATGGCTCATTTTGGCATCTCAAAAGCCACCGTGTCGCGTTACTGCGCGGGGTAAACGAGTGGCTTCGCTTGACCTTCCACCCCGCTCACGGATCAGGCACCCGCGCATTGGCGGGCTTCCGGTCACCCGCGAGCATGACACATGGGGCGAATTTTGAACGCCGATTACCGCAAGGAGCTTGCCGCCGCCTACCACAAGGGGGGGCGGCAGGCTGTGAAGGAATACAAATCACAGCATCCGGGGGCATCCACCGTTACCGTCCTTGCCAGTGTCGCGGCGGTGAAGCGGAGGCCGAAAGATTTCGCGGGATATGAGAGGCGAGCCGTGGCCCTCTTCTTGACGGAGCGAGACAGCGTAGATTTGAGCAATGCCGCGCTTGCAGCGAAACTTTCCGCCGATGTTCCCGGCTACAACGCTGCGCCAAGCCTTCTGACGGCTCCGCTTGGCGCCCGCGCGCGCCGCGCCGTTCGGGAGATTTTGGAACCGCGCGGCTTTCGGCTTGTCGATGCTCAAGTCCGCACCCTTTCCAAGGTGAAGCTCGCGCTCCGGGCATTGTATGCGGGCGAAGCAGAGAAGTTGTCATTCAATGGCAAAATCGTGTTTACCGAGGATGCGGTGATCGTCGGGGGCAGGCGCCATCCGATCCAAACCAGCGGTGGCCATCGGCGGGTTCACGCAGGCAAGTTCATGCTCAACGTAGACGGGTTGAAAGCGCTGCTGAGCCCCGCATAGAAACTTACTTACGTAAGTTATAGCAATCTGTACACAGGAGCTTTCCATCTCGTCGTCCCGTCGCCCGGTCGGCCGCCAATCCGACCCGCGCTTCGCCCTCCATCAGCGCCAGCCCCGTGCCGACAAACTGGACGCGCGGCAGCGCGACCTATGCCACGCCGACCCCGCCTTCCGTGAGGCGCTCAGGAGGCGCGTCAGAAGCGAGGAACGGTTCTCAGCTTTCATGGAAGGGGCGCCCTCCTACATCACTGTGGAGGCCCCCTGCGGGCGGTGTGGCGGTTTTCGTCGTCGCACCCGGGATCGGTCCTGCTACAAATGCCACCTTGCCCGGGGCCAGGACAATTTCGAGCGCATGAAAGTGGGCGTTTCGCCCGTGACGACCCGCTCGCTCGACAGCCATTTGGACTTGCTGGACCGGCAACGTCGCGAGAAGGCCGGCGAATTCATCGAACGAGAGTTCAACGGACTGATCGCGAGGCGCTTCCCTACCGGCAGGTTAGAGATTGTGTACTCCGATGGGGAGGTCGAGCGTGATCTCAACGATCGCAGCATGCAAGAGATCATGAACGCAACCACCCACGAGCCCGAACTCAGGGCCGCTTTGGACTGGGCTGGATGGACACTCTGGCCCGAAGGGTAGGCCGCTGCCGCCCTTACATGGCGGCAATAATACCGCCCGTGTTTCAAGGTCAGAACTTTGTCGAAGGCAACGTTGTGAAAGGCACTTTCACGCAATCGTGGTTCACGAACAACGTGTATTCGCCTTTATTTATGGTTGGTGCCATCGGCCGGTAACACGCTCGACGTAACTGACCGTCTGATAGCCAGGCAGTTCCATTCCGAGCAGAAGCAATGTTGCTGATGTTACCGATAATGGCATAGAGGAATAGCATGGCTTTTGTTGCATATGTATGCACCATTTCCCAGCCATTTCATCTACACTTAGGCGAACGGAGTGCGTAACGCCTCTGTCCATGTCAGCGTGCATGTCGCTTCCAATCACTACGGATCTATCGACAAGCGTGCATGCGAGATCAAACTTCTCGGAGCCTTGAGCGGCTTGCGCACCTAGAATTGCAACTGCCGTCAGCCAGAAAACATTAATTTTCAAGCTCTGCTCCCACGCACAATAGGGGCCGCAATGACCCGGCGTTGCTTCGGCGTCAACAAAAATGGGTCGTAGATGCCGTGGCCGTAGAAGCCGGATGCGGTGACCTCTGAGTTGTGGCACGCATCTCGGGGCAGCATGATAAGGACGGCCGGCTTATGGCGCTCGGAGCCGCGATACGGACAGCGCGGAAGCACGCTTCGCTGTCTCAGGAGGCGCTCGCAGATGCTAGTGGCATCGATCGATCGCACATGGGAAAGGTTGAACGGGGAGAGCGCAATGTGACGATCCTCAACGTCATAAGGATCGCGGACGCTTTAAGTCTTGAAGCGTCCAATTTGTTGCTCTCTGCTGGCCTATGACAAGCGGCCTTAGCTTCATGGGTAAAGTTGGCTGCAATCCATGAGGATCAAGCGTTAGGATCGCTACAGGATGCGGTATTTAACTCAGAGAGAGTCGCGTTTAGATGGAATTCGGCGATGGTGTCGAAGAAACTCTACTTAATGTGCTCATTAAGGCGAACACCGGAATAGTTTACGTAATGGCTATACGGGGGAATTCGCACTGCTTACGTCGATTAAAAATTGAAACTGTAAATAATACATTCTCTACTAGTGCGGTTGCTGTCATATAATTGTGAGCCGTGTCCTCCGTGAGCGCTTACGGCTTGCGACGTGATGATCAGCCGCGTCAAAATCTGTTTTATTGACAGTCACAGGTTGATCAGCGTAAGTACCTTTAGCATTTTGCCCGGGGGGGAAATCATGCTAAAACGAGTTTATATCGCTATTTTTGCTGCTGGATACACTTTAAGCGGATGTGTGCAAACGAGTGATCTCTATGCAGTCCGACAGTGGGAAAAGCCCGCAACGTTGCAGCCAGATGATCGTCCTCGCATAAATTCAGGAGAGTTAGAGGCAAAGGCGAGTTTCGCCAAATTTGTGATGGATGAATGCGCCAATGCTGACGTGGACATTTCAAAGTCGAGCTTGGCTAGCAATGGATGGGCGTCGAATAATACGACTGCCGTAGTTTGTGTTGAACGGATTGCTGCATATGCAGCGGACCAATGTATCATGATCACGCGGCGTCAGAATGTTGTTGCCGGCGATGCCAACTTAGCGCTTGGCGCGGTAACACTTGGAACTGGAGGTGCCGCTCTATATTATGCGTTGAAAGGGCCGAGCGAGAAAGATTCTGAAGCGTTGTTGGCAAGCGCTGCAACCGCCAGCAATACTGGTCGCGGGTTTCTCCCAACGACGGCAAGTCTAAAGGTATCAGATTTGCTCAGCGGTGCCTTGATCTACGCGGAATACTCGGGCGTATCAAAAGCCGACATTGAGGCTATTAAGGCTTTCAAATTAAAGGACGATCATGGAAAAAGGTCTCCTGCCCTGCAAAGGGCTGCCGCTGCCGAAATAGCAAAAGAAACCGATTTTGAAAGAAGTGCGGATTATTCCATGGTCAAGCTTGCGCGCGTGCACGACGCCGTGTTTGCGGCATGTGGCGCCAACGCATACGGCGTCGTTCCCGCTGCCAAGCCCAACAAATAGAACTGGTTCGAGAAGGAACCTTTACCGCGCAGCTGCCGGTTTCGCACTGAGGGGATACTAATGCCAATTGAGACGTTGCCATCAGTGCCGGACCTGTTACATTCGACTATGCCATCCGTAATAAGTCACCCGCAAAGAATGGCAGTTTTCTAGGTTTTTTGAGGAGGAAGGTTCGAGTCCTCTTCTGGGCACCAGCAGCTCTTCCGGTGACGTCCGACGACGGCCCGGAAAGAGCTGAAATCCCCCGACTTTTATGCTATAGCGGTCCGGTCAAATCCGAGACGGGCCGGCACCAATCAGCGCCTCCCCGATCCAAATCCGTCCCGACACGCCCGAGCGGCTGCGCTGGACCGGCATCTATCCCAGCAGACCTTGCACCGAGGCCTCGATCCAGACGCCTCCGATGCGATTGCGGTTCGAAGCCGCTCGGCCCTCGCTTGGGAGATCCTGCGTCGCGCTCCAGCGTACGCGACACCGATCGCCGATTGCCGTCGCCGCCCGTGCCGGGAATTGCCGCCGATCCGCCTTTACGGCGCGGTGGGGGGCACTTTCGTTCACGATCCATGCCAGACCTGCGCCCCGGTGCTACCGTTGTGGACGGTGGCCGTGGACCCGCGCGTGCTGAATGTCCGCACGCTAACGCCGCGCGACGGCAACACCATGATATTCGATCTGCGGCCTATCGCCGCCATCATCCGACGGCCGATCGCTTGCCCAAGCGACAAAGCCATCGGGGCGAACGAACAATGCGTGGAGGTCTAGCCGGTCGCGCGCGTCGCATCGCACATAGGCGATTTGGTCACCAGAGAGGTCAGCAAGAGTTTGTAGAACGTCGCTTCCGCCAAAATCGAGCATGAGCGCCCGCCCGTGTCGAAGGTGCTCGTTCAGGCGCGTCCCGTCGACCAGTTCGAAATTTGGGGCGCTGCGTCCCACAAGGGGATGATGGCTGCCTAGATCATAGTGCGTCGACATGCCCCAGACGCGCTCGGCGAAATAGGTTGCGCCATCCCGCGTCGCGATCAGGTCGCGGACGATGGCGCGAAGTGCCTGTGCGCCTCGGTCTGGTCGCATCAGCGCGACCTGCGCGCGCGACCAGTCGAGGATATGCTCGGCGAGCGGCAGCCGCTCGCGCTGATAGCTGTCCAGCAATCCCGCTGGGGCATCGCCACGAACAGTCGCGGCCAGCTTCCAACCAAGGTTCATCGCATCGCCGAGACCAAGACTGAGGCCTTGGCCCCCCAGGGGTGAGTGGATGTGCGCAGCATCACCGGCGAGCAGCACGCGCCCTCGCCGATACTCTGCGGCGAGGTTGGCCCGATCCGTCCAGGTCGTAACAAGCCCGAGCGCGATCAGCTCTACTTGGGCGCCGGAGATGCGGCGTAATACAGCCTGGAGGTGGTCGCGGGTGATCGGCCTGCCTCGGTGATGTGCCCCGCGTCAAACTCGACCATTCTGATCGTTTCGGGCAAATCGAAGATGTAGGTGCCGGTCGGCGTATCGTGGTGGCCCGGCTGGAGCACGGATTGATCGGCAAGCTTGACCTGGGCAAAATAGCCGGTGAACTCGGGTTCCGTTCCTGCGAACCCGATACCGGCCGCCTTGCGCACGATGCTGCGGCCGCCGTCAGCCGACGAGCCAGCCGCCCCGGAAAGCCTCTTCGCCGGCGCGGGCCGTCACATCGCGATCGGTCGCATGAACCTCCGAGACGGCAAGTCCACGTCTGATCTTGACCCCCAGTTTCTCCGCGCGATCCGTCAGAACGGCTTCGATGCTCTCAAGATCGGCGGCCATAGGCTCAGCCGAGCGCGGCAATCGGAAGGGCCACCGACCATCGTCGATGCGGTCGAGAAAGAAATCGATACCCGCGAAATGGCCGCCGGGCCGGCGTTCCTCCTTCATCCAAGGCGCAGCGGCCGCAATCTCATCGCGAGGGATCCGGGCTTTGAGCGGGGCCAACAGGTCTCGCCTGTCCAGGCTTTCGATTGTCGATATGGAGAGCCCACGCAGACCGAAGGGCGCACGCTTCAGCGGCGTGGACAAGTCGACCTCTTTTTCGATTACCAGTACCGAGCAACCGGCCAAGCCCAGCTCGCAAGCCAAGAAAAGCCCAACCGGCCCAGCGCCGGCAATCAGGACATCGTGATAATCAGGGATTGGCACGTTCATGGTTCGGCTCCGCTGTCGATGTTCGACCGGAGCGTTTCTCGAACCCGAGACCCACACGGACGAACACGGGACGCAGGAAAGCGTCCTCCGTTCGTCGCGGGAGTCTTGGCCACGAAGCCAAAGACCAGAGCTCCCGTTACCGGGAGGACTTGGGCTTACCAAACCAAGTCTGCCTTTTCCGACGCG
This sequence comes from Sphingomonas nostoxanthinifaciens, assembly GCF_019930585.1. Classification (NCBI taxonomy): domain Bacteria; kingdom Pseudomonadati; phylum Pseudomonadota; class Alphaproteobacteria; order Sphingomonadales; family Sphingomonadaceae; genus Sphingomonas; species Sphingomonas nostoxanthinifaciens. The sequence goes on from NZ_CP082839.1 coordinate 1,335,039, forward strand.
TCGCTCCTACCGTTTGTCGTGCTCGGCGCAAGACGATTGTGCGGCCGCCATCTGGGATGGCGCTTTCGGCCAAGCGAATCGAAGAATCGACGTCCAGACTCAAACCCGGTCATTCCCACCGCTAACCACGCTCCCAAGCGCGGACGCTTGTTCAGGTTCGATCTCTGCCGGGATTTGGCGCTGGAACTCCGCCTAGCAACAGCAGTCTTTCACCGGCGCGTGGGCAGCGGTCGCGTGGAATCGCTACATGCTGTGTCGCGATCGCAACCGCGCCATGAAAGCCTGGCACCCCAAATATTTAGCTGCGCGGCAGCCGGTGTCCGAAAAGTGGGGCCGCAAAATCTCAGTAACGAACCGCGCTGCTGCCTGGCTATTCGTTCTGACAAACGTGATCGTCGCTTGGAAAACTCAGATCATCTGACAGAAGGGCGGACCGTGGTCTTTCAGGCACACGTCGGGCTTCGTGTGCGATATCTTCCAATAGGAAATAAGCCCAAGCTCTCTCGCAATTGCCGGAAAGGCAGGTTCGTTCAGGACCCCATGCATGCTGCGACGCCAAAAGAGCCACGGCTTTCGGCCGGCGATCTGCAGAGCTTCTCCGTTTGCGCCCAATGCTCCCAAGAGGGTTGCGACCGAGTCGCCCTGTTGGTCCTTGGGCAGGGAAAGCAGCATCTGCCTAGCCTTCGTCTTCACTTGCGTGTCGGCGGACGCCAGGGCTCCATATCCAGCGAACAGGGCGTCGCGGCTCTCTTTGGATATTCGAAGCTGCGGGTTCCGAAGGGCCGTCATCGCAGCCGCATAGTCACCGGTCTCCATACCCTCGCTCATTGCGATCGATCGATCGAGGTTTGCGTCGTTGCTAAGATCGATCGCTGCGTCGAAGTACGGTCCAGCTTGGTCTCCCCGGCCGGTTGCCTCAAGCGCGCGAGCCAACGCCAGCTGAGAGTCGGGCCAAAGGGCGAGCATATCGATCGCGGCACGATATTGTTCGATTGCAGCTTTAAGACGTCCGACGCTTTCCAACTTCAAGCCATAGCCATAATGCTCGCAGCCGCAATCAAGCGGCTTGGCCGCAATTGCCCTTTTAAACAGTGCTTCCTGAGCGATCCAGTCGTGAGGATCGACAAGGTATGCCTTATGCGCCAACGCCTCGCTATTGTTGTGATCGAGCGCGAGGGCCCTGTCCTCGGCCTGTCGTCCTTCCGCGCGTATTATCGCCGCGCGCCGGCTGTCATGCTCTACCAGGGCCACCTGCACGAACCCGTTCCCAACGGCGGACCAGCCCCAGGAGAAATCGGGAGCCGCAGCGACAACCAGTCGCGCGAAATGGAGGGTCTTGCTTCCTCCGTATGACCAATATTGCTGGCAATATTGCATATAGTTACTCAGAAATGAATCCGGCAGCGATTTTCTATAGGTCGCAGCTCCAGATAGGCCGCATCGAACCACGGTGCTGGCATCGACGGCGATCTTGTGAGGCACCTTCGATACCTGATCGCCGGGATAGTCGACACTGTCAGACCACAGAACCACACCAGAACGCTCGTTGCTAAGTCGGGTGATCACGCGGATGGAGTCACCAACCCGGTAGATCACTCCGTCCAGTAAATAGGCAGGTGCAGTCCCGGTTTCGGGCTTTGGCGCGGTCGAAACGCCGATGACGCCGTCGATGTTGAATGCCGCGGTAATCTCGGCGTTGATGCGTTCGCGCATGGCCAGCGGCAGATCAGTCGACAACGGACGAAATCCGGACAGGTAAACTAGCATGCTATGTCCGGCGGGCGGAATAGCTCGAAACCACCACGAGGCCACCGGTGTGACGGTCAGCGCCATGACGATTGCAAACAATACTGATAGGCCAGCGACAAGCGCAGGCCTCCTCGCCGAGCGCCATACAAGCGACTGATCCTTTGTTTTTCCCTCTGCCTGGCGCGCCGGCTTAGGGTCGTCCAAATCGCCTGCAAGCCAATCATCAAGTTCCGATCTGACCGCATAAACGGTGCCGGTTCGGCCTCCAGGAACGCGATGAACCGGCATGCCGCGCTCGTTCGCCCAACGAATCACCGTCGTGCGTTCCCGCCCAAGGAAGGTCGCGATCGACTTCCAACCGTCGAGGCGCTGGCTGTCCACCATTTCGCTGCTCCCGGAGTGCAGATCACTACAAGTTGCAACGATTTGCTACACGACGCGGGCAGTTTTTTCCCTGACATTCTATTCGCGGTTCAACAGTCGGGTTTCCCAAGGATGGCGACATGCGACTGCGATGCCGACGGGCGTCGGCCTCCGCTGCAGGCGGCGGTCAACCCGAATATGGGGCAGGCGTCTCGCGGTGCCCGTGCTCAAATTACGTCCTGCAAGGGGAGCTTGGCATGGGTCGCTTGCTAGTTGGCTTGGCTTTCACTCTATCTACGGTGGCGTTTGTCGGCGTATCGCCGGTGTTCGCAGTTACGGTCACTCCGATTTCGGGGTCGGTGAAAAGCGCGGCTCGGGCTCAAGACGATGTCGGTTTCGGATTCGACGCAACTGTCCAGGATCAAGCCGCTTGGACAACGATACCGGCCAGCTTGAGCGCAACCTCGTCGACGACCTTCCTGCCGCCCGGTGGGGGCGTCGTGGGTGCGAGCGAGACAAGCAGCGCCAGTTGGGAAAGCGGGGGGCTTTCCGGTATGGTCTCGATCGTCAACCAGGCATTGTTCGGCGTGCCGGGCGATGCCCATTACGTCGTCGCCATCGGCGCGCCGGGCCTCTCCGTGTGGAGCTACCAATTCCACGCCAATACGGACGCGCTCTTTACCTTCATCCTGACGGAAGAGGTATCGAAGTCCGGATCGGCGCCGGTTTCGCGCATTTTCGGCAGCTCTGTTGACGTCAACGGCATTGGCATCGTTCCCACGAAAAGCGGGGATATCTTCACACACACAGCGATGCTGACCGCTGGCCAGGACTATACGGTCGATTTCCGTTTCGGCATCGACCTCAGCGCGACCAACGGGTCTGCGGTCGCGAATTTGAGCGATTTCGGCAGCTGGAGCATTTCCGACGTTCCCACGGACCCGGGCAGTGGCGGTCCGGGCGGCAGTGTACCCGAGCCTGGCACGTGGATGCTGATGCTCGCGGGCTTCGGCCTCGTCGGGACGATGGTGCGTGCTCGGTCGCGGGTGCGTTGCGCTCTGAAGGCGCCTCAGGCGGCGCTATGATGACGGGAGTGCATGAGCCAGGCGGTTGGGCAGTGTGATCGCCGGATTGGGCCGCATCGGCACTGGCGCCGGGCTGGCAGGGCCGAGCCGCAGCTATCACTGGTGTGCGAGCGACCATCGTTGCGCATGACACCTCAATCGTCGTCCCACTCACCAATTTAAACGGCATCTACCTGAACTTTGCTACGAGTGAGATAGGGTGAGCCGCCCGGACCGTGCACATCTCGGCAATTTCGGATGCCGTCTTGGAAATCGATCAACTCGATCTGAGGGGCGAGTTCGGAGTTAGCGGGAATTAGCAGTCGCAAATTCTCGCGCAATCGTCGTGAAACGCGATTTTACCGCCGTCTCATCGATAGTCAGGCGCCGAACGAAACGGGGCGGTACGATCTAGACCGAACAGCCCCGTTCCAATCAGCGGACGGATCAGGCGAAGCGGACGTTCACCCGCTGGCGGCGGCGCGTGGCGGCGCCGAGCAGACCGAAGCCTCCGAGGAACATGGCCCAGGTGGCGGGCTCGGGCGCGGGGCTGCTCGGCGATCCGGTTACCGTCAGCAGGACCTGCGAACGATATCCCGAAGTCGTGTCGCACGGGGCATCCCGGCACGCGAACACGCCGATGCCATTATAGATACCGGCGCCGAGCACGAGCGGAAGATCGGTGCCCTGCACCGCTCCTCCGAACTGGGCGTCAAATCCGTTCACCGTATAATTCGTCGCGCCGTTCGCGGGGACAAAGCCGGAGAAATTGAAATAGGCCCCGATCGACGGGTCATATCTACCGGTGGAGATGGAGATGCCCGTGAACGAGCCGGCCAGCACCGAGGTGTAGGCGACCGGCACATAAGGGGATGACGATATGTTCTCGGCAGGAGCGGGCGGCGCCGTGATGATCGCATCGGTGGTGAAGCTGACGATCGTGGCGATAGGCTTGGTGCAGGTGAAGGAAGAGCAGGTCGAGAACGTGTAGGTCAGCGTCGCATCGGCGGCGCCGTTCAGGCCCAGAGTGGCCGCCGCGCCGATGGCCAGTTTCGTCCGGAATTTCATAAGCTACCCCTTAAACAGATCGGTGTTGCCAAAGCTGGCCGATTGGCCCCTCGCACCCGCGTCGTGGCGCTCACCAGGCCAAGCCCGGACAGGCCCGGACAGGCCCGGACGGATTAGCTCCGAATTGTTTGCTTAATGTTTGAGTAAGAAATTAATCGTCGACGGACGATGATCGCGGACGGCCTATGCGACGGCGTTCGATCCGATCGCCCGGCCGACGACGGCCGGGACGGCCTGGGCGCCATATATGCGCACGACCTGGGCAATCAGCCCGCGCATCAAGTTCGCACGGGCCTGTTCGGAAACGAGCTGTCGCGCAGACGTGAAATAGGCATATTCGATCGCGTTCGAAGCGGCCGTCGGCCCGATCGCCGCGAGTGCCTTTGCCGACGCGGCCGACAGAGGTCGTTCATGGGGCGAAAACGTCCAGTCCAGCATGGAGGCGATATAAGGGGGGCAGGGCGGCGCCGTATCGATCGCCGCCACCGTGGCATCGAGCGCGGCGCGCTTCCCCGTCGCGAGCAGGGCGATGCACTTCATCGCCCTGATATGCAGTTGGAAGTCGGGCCCCAAGTCCCCCCGCTCGGCGCCCCGATCGAAGAACCGTACCGCCTCGTCGAAGCGGCCGCGCGCGCAGCGAAGCTGACCCATGAGGGCGAAGGAGGCAGTGGAGTCGCCGGTTCGAGCGAGCGCACGCTCGGCCAGATCTTCCGCGAGCTCGAGATGTCCACGATCAACGAAATACAGCAACTTGGCGGCTGCGAACATGAGCAGCGGATTGTCTTCCGCGGCAGGAAGGTGTTCCAGAGCCGTCACCTCGATCTCACGTTCCACGCGTTGGCGCTCCACCAAGCCGACGGATTCGAACGGGCTCGCCACGGTAAGGCGAGAGAAGAGATGCAGGCACCATTGAAACGCGAGATCGGCGTTGCCGGGGGCCTGTGCGCGTTTCTTGGCCAGTTGCGTCCCGCTCGCCCATCGCGGGTTCGCCCCAAGCAGGACGATCGAGGCCTCATGCCGGCGGGTCTCGATCGGGTCGCCCGGTGCCAGGCCAAGGCCCGTCGAAGCATTGCCGAGACTGCCTTGAACAGCGGCGAGGACGGCACGTGAAATCGTGTCTGCTTCTGCCGTGAAATTCGGATAATTTTGCTGATGGAGATCCAAGGCGAAGGACTCGGTGATCCGCCGCGACGGCATCTCCCGCAGCGTGACCACGCAGGCAAAAGCATCGTCGCTCGTCTGAAAATTGAGATGAAGAAGATGGCGCAGCTTGTCGTCGGCGCCGGGCCGCCAGTCCTCGGCCACGACAATCGTCTTGTCAGGGCTGACGCCTGCACCGATCGCGCTGTGAAGTCTTTCGACGAGGGCGGATGCGCCCTGGCTTATTTGACGGGCCGCGGGAGCAAACTTCGTCGCGATGACCAGCAACGCATCGACCGGCGCAGCGGCGGTCGACGTCGCGGCCCAGACGTACCCCTCGCCATAGCGGGTATGGATGAACTTCGGCGACTTGGGATCGTCGCCCAGCTTGGATCGGATCCGGTTGACGAGGAAGTCGATATAACGATCCGACCGGTCCTCGTCCGCTGCGATCTCGTCCAGCAATCGGCTCCGCCGCATGAGCTGGTTCGGCTTTCGCGACAACGCCCGCAGAATGGCGCGCTCGTTTCTGGTGAAGTGAACCTTTATTCCGGCTCTAATTGCGAACAAGCACTCTTGGTCAAGCACGAGATCGCCATAATGGGTGTTCAGCCCTTTATTCACTGCAGTCACCACCTGTCGGCATTGCGCTGGCTGATCCTTGGCTCAAGTCAGCTCGGCGGTCGATGAGGGCGACCGATACGGGCCGGTAGTCCGTCATTTTTCGGTGAGCAAGCGACACCGTGATCTCGGCACCATCCGTTGATCGAGCCGCCCAGTTCGTTGTCGGACGGGCGACCGGTTTCAAGGAGGGTATCGCCGCTGTGCTGGCTTCGGACGGACGCATGAGCTAATGGATCAGTGTCATGCTCTCACCAGCGCTACATGGAGAGAGCCCGGTTCCTGAGCCGGTGCGTACGCCCTCGCGAAACGACGACCGGATCGGTGCCGAGCAGGTCCGCACCCTGATGAGGAATTGCCCCGTCGCGGTCATGGGCGCGGGAACGGGCGCGATCATCCTCGCGATCGCGTTTGATCTCAGCGGACGGGTCCGTCCGGATCGCGCCTGGCTTTGGGCCGCGTTGATGATCGGATGCGTGCTCAGCCACCTTGCTTTGTGCGTCGCCTACCGACGCGCGCGACCCGCCGATGGCGCCTGGAGGATCTGGCTTCGGCTGTTCACGTTGATTGCAGCTTGCGAAGGCGCGACTTGGTTCGTTGGCGCAAACTGGCTGACGTCGCCGAACGATCTTCTGCAGGAGTTGATGGTTCTCCTCGTATACTCCGCCATAGCGTCTGGCTCGTTGCCGACGTTCGGAACCCATCTCGCGCCGTTTTCGGCTTTCTTCTATCCCGTGATTATGCCGCATCTCGGATTTTCGCTTATCTATCAATACGAATATTGGAATGTATTGGCGGTCTTGCTGGTGGCTTATATCGTCGCGATGACGTTGATCGCCCGACATACCAATGCGCAATTCATCGAGGGTCTTCAGCTTCGGTTCGAGAATGTCGATCTGGTCGAAGGTTTGAGGATTGCCAAGGCGGATGCCGAGCATGCGAATGTCGCCAAATCCAGCTTTCTGGCCGCGGCGAGCCATGATCTTCGCCAGCCGATCCACGCGCTCGGCCTGTTCGTCGGGGCGCTCGAGAACTGCACGATGGATGCCGAAGCTCGCGGGATCGTCGCGCGGATCGAGGGCGCCGTCGCCGCCATGGACGATCTGTTTCTGGCGCTCCTCGACATCTCGAAGTTGGATGCTGCCGCCGTCACGCCGGCCTTCCAAGCCGTCCCGTTGGCCCAACTGCTCGAACGCATCGCCCAAGATTATCGCGGCGAGGCGGCGGAGAAGCGGATCGGGCTTCGATTGCGGACGGGCGGGTTCTGGGTTCGGAGCGATCCCGTCCTGCTCGAGCGTATCGTCCGCAACATCCTCTCCAATGCGGTGCGCTACACCGATCGGGGCGGTGTGCTGATGGGGTGTCGCGCGGTCGGTGATCAGATCACCGTCGAGATATGGGATACCGGTCGCGGGATTGCAGAAGACCAGCAGGCGCGGATCTTCGAGGAATTCTATCAGATCGACAATCCGGAGCGCGATCGCTCGAGGGGGCTCGGGCTCGGCTTGGCCATCGTGCGGCGACTGACGGACTTGCTCGACTGTCGCCTGAGCATGCGCTCGCAGCCGCACCGAGGGACGGTTTTCCGACTGGTGCTGCCTCGCACCAATCGTCCGAACATCGCCCCGCCCGACGATCCGCCGGCGCCCCAAGCGGATTCCCACCAAGAGACCATCCTCATCATCGACGATGAAGCTGCGATCCGCCAGGCAATGGCGACCGTGCTCGCAAGCTGGGGCTACCGCACGTTGGTCGCCGGTTCGGCCGACGAGATGCTGGCGTTGCTCGCTTCAGATCACGCTCGGCCCGCGCTCCTTGTCTGCGATTACCGTCTGCGCGCGGGGGCGACCGGGGCGGAAGCCGTGATGAAAATACGGTCGTATCTCGGCCGGGACATACCCGCGCTCCTCGTTACGGGAGACACCGCCCCCGATCGCATCGCCGAAGCCATGGCAAGCGGCTTGGTGCTTCTCCACAAGCCCGTCCAGCATGGTCGCCTTCGCGCGGCGATCGGCAACCTGCTGCGGGCCGATGCCCGTTAATCGCCGCGTGCGATGCGAGCTGCCATCGCGCGACCGCTGACATTGAGCGTGCGGAAGATCGCGCTGCTATGTGCCTTCACCGTCTTTTCGGAGAGCCCCAATCGCCGGGCTATCTCCTTGTTTGAAAGGCCGGCGCCGATCAAATCGAGGACGGCGCGCTGCCTGACCGTGAGAGCCTGCGCGCCGCCTGCTGCCGCGGGCGCCGGATTGCCTGCAGCCCGAACGACCAGCGGCGGCACATAGATTTCGCCGGCCAGAACGAGATCCAGCGCAGCGGATATCGTTGTCGGACTGGCCGATTTCGGAAGATAGCCAAGCGCACCCGCCGCCAAGGCGCCATGAACGTCGGCTACCGATTCCGAGGCGGAGAAGACGATGATCGGCACGCTCGGAAAGCGGGAGCCGAAGTCCGTCAGCGCGTCCATGCCGGTTGCGCCGGGCATCACCAGATCGAGGAATACGACATCGATGTCGGCGCTCTCGGCGGCATAGATCGCTGAACCGATATCGCCCGCGTGCAGGATCGTCGAGCTCGTGGCCGCATGACGCAGGATTGCCGCCAATCCCTCGCGCACCACAGCATGATCGTCGACGATCAGAATGTTCATGGCACGCAGCGTATCGTCGGATTTGCCTGCCGTCAGCCGACTATTGCGTGGTCCTAGGTCCACCGAAATAGGCCTAGGCCCTCTGGTCAATTACTGATCAGTTAACACCCCGCTAAGGTTCGAAGGCGGCGTGAAAGACGGGGTTTTTCGCGTCGCAATCCGATCCACGTAAGCACGGGATTGCCAGCATGTCGATAAAGCCTCGCGCCTTCATGGGCCTGATCATTGTGGGGATGACGGTTGCGACCGCCAGCGCACGGGCCGACGTTATATTTTCGGACAGCAACTTTGTCGCGTCAGACTATCAGGTCGCATTTGCGAGTTCGACGGGAGGCGCGAGCCTCACGGCGGCCGCATGCACGTCCTGCGGCGACTCCGGTACTGCGCTTCGGCTGACGATCTCGGATTCGGACGGCAGCAATCTCGGCGCGGCGATCATCAACAGCAGTTTCACCTACGATCCCTTCACGCAGGGCGCGATCACGACGATCGATGCGTCGGTCGACAAGAATTTCACCGCCGTGGCACCGCCATTGTTCGGCTATGGCAACACGTTCCGACCGGTCATCGAGCAGGGTGGAAACTTCTACACCGCCGTGAAGTTCGGTACATCCGTCACCGTGCCGGCTGGCGGGACGACGGCATCGTCCGGCTTCGAGGTCATCGCTCTCTCCGCGCTCACCGCCGCGGACTTCAGCCAGTTCGACGTCACGACCGGCCTGGTCGGGACCGCGCACCCCGATTTCGCCGGCAGCGCCATCACCTTCGGTATCGGCCAGGTCTTGGCTGCCAGCCCGCTGAGCGCCGGCAGCGCCATCACGGTCATCTCCGACTTCGATAATCTGAGCATTGCCGTGCACACCGCTGCCGTTCCCGAACCGGCAAGCTGGGCATTGATGGTGGCCGGCTTTGGCACGATCGGCAGCGCCATGCGCCGCCGCGGCAAGAAACGGTACGGATATCCCTTTTCGATTTGACGTCGTGTTCGATCACACCAGCGTGGAGTAGGGTAATGCGTCCTAAACTTAACGCCGTAATGTCAGCGGCCTTATCGTTTGCTGTATTTGCCGGATCTCCTGCGAGGGCCGATTTTCAGGCAAGTTTCTACACGGTTCAAGGCGACGGACGGGACTTCGGCCCGACGATCTGTTGTTTCGTATCGAGCGACGAGGTGATGAGTTCGCTGGGGCCGGACGGGCTGCCGGTCTACAATCCAGGCTCGACCACCAGCTCTGGTCATATTCTCCAGGATCACGCGTCGAACGGCGAACTGACCTGGTTCACGCCGAATGCGACGGCAAGCGCGACCGCGCCTTTGGTCGATTTCACCAGCAGCGTTACGATCTCCGGCAATAGTTATTCGAATGGCGCGATGTTCCCGTCGAATGGCGCGGGCGGCAGCGACAGCGCCGGGTTCCAGGCCGCCATTTTCACCGGAAGTTTCACGTTCGGTACGGCACAGGATTTCACCTTCACCTTCAGTGCGGATGACGACGCCCTGCTCTTCGTGGATGGCATATCCGCCCTTCAAATCGGCGGCGTCCATAGCGCGTCCACGGTTTCCTCGACCGTCAGCCTCGGTGCCGGCACCCACAGCTTCAAGCTGTTCTACGCCGATCGGCAGCAAACGGGTGCAGCTTTGTCGTTCAGCATTCCTGACGACATCATCGTTTCAGCCCCATCGCCGGCGCCCGAGCCGGCGGCGTGGGCGATGTTCGTCGGTGGCTTCGGCCTGATCGGCGGCGCTCTACGTCGCAAGAAGGCAATGCTCGTCCTCGCCTGAGCGGCTCGCTTGCAGGAATGAGGGTGCCCGCGATCGCTGGGCATCCTCATTGCCTCAAGTGCGTCTTTTTGACGTCGCCTGAGCGAACGTTTGAGTTCGACGACGCGAGCGGCGAGATTGCGGTGCGCAGCAGGTGATCAGGCGCGCAGGCAGCGCTCCTGAGAGCCGGCGAGCGGCTATTCGCAGATTTGCCGTTGCATTACCTTCCACGCCGATTTCCTGATCGGCTTGGCCGTGCTGCGAAGGTCTCTGGAGCGCGAGGCTGTTGGCTACGGAAAAATACGGCGCAGCGCTCGAAAAGTGCCGAACCCGAACCCGCGCAGACCGAACGACCAACATTCGAACTGGGCGTTCGTCGCGCATGGGGAGATGGAAGTTGAGCGATCACACGCTCGTGTGGCTCGGGCTTGGGGACAAACGGCGACATCGGCCCGCCCCTGCCAGGCGGATCTCCCTCTCGGGGCGGTGGCGGTCGATTGGATGACGGCATCGGGAAAAACCGTGGTAACACGGCCCGATAGGAGATCGCCTTGGGAATCGACAACCACCGGACGGCCGGCGGAAACAAGGACGCCTCGGCCTTCCTGATCGATTCGAGCGAGCGTCTCGCCGCCGCCCGATCCATGGACGAAGTCGTCGAGGTCCTGCGTCGCACCGCGCGGGACGCCGTCGGGGCCGAGGGCATCGCGGTGGTCATTCGCGACGAGGGTAAGTGCTTCTACGCCGCCGAGGATGCGGTCGCCCCGTTATGGGCGGGAAGCCGGTTCGACGAGAATAGCTGCATCTCGGGCTGGGCCATGCAGCATCTTGAGACCGTCGCCATCCGCGACGTGCGAAACGACGAGCGCGTTCCCCAGCAGGCCTATGCCCCCACCTTCGTCCGGAGCCTGTTGATGGCACCGATCGGACGGCCGACTGCCGTAGCCGCGCTCGGCGCCTACTGGTCCGACGTCCGCGAGCATGACCTCGAAACGATCCGTCGCCTGGAGAGCCTGGCTCGATTTGCGACCATCGCCATCGAGAATGGGCGACTTCTTCGGCTTGCCGAAGAGAACGGACGTCAGCGAGAGCTCATGGTCGAGGCCGGCCGCATGGGAATGTGGTCCTTCGCCATCGCGAGCGGCGAACTCGAAACCTCGGATAAGTGCCGGTTGAATTTCGGCCGCGATCCCACGCTTCCGTTCAGCTACGGCGATCTGCGCGCCGCCATACACGATGACGACAAGGCGCGCGTCGAAGCGGCGATCGAAACCAGCATCCGGACAGGCTGCGCATACGACATCGAATACCGGCTCATTACGCCGGATGGCGAGACGCGCTGGATCGGCATCCGGGCCAAGCCGTCCTACACCGCCGATGGCGCGCCGGTTTCGCTGGCGGGGCTCTCGATCGACATCACCGACCGAAAGAGAATGGAGGAGGCGCTCCAGAGCTCGGCGGCAACGCTCGAGCATCTGGTCGAGGAACGGACGCGCGAGCTGATCGCGGCGCAGGAAGCGTTGCGCCAGGCCCAGAAGCTTGAGGCGATGGGTCAGCTGACCGGTGGCGTCGCCCACGACTTCAACAATCTGCTCACCCCGATCATCGGCAGCCTCGACCTTCTCCAGCGCCGCAAGGTCGGTGGAGAGCGGGAACAACGCATGATCGATGGCGCGCTTCAATCGGCGGACCGAGCGCGGACCTTGGTGCAGCGCCTGCTCGCCTTCGCCCGGAGACAGCCTCTCAAGCCCGAACCGATCGACGCTTATGCCCTGGTCACCGGGATGAGCAGTCTCGTCGAGACGACCCTTGGACCGCTGGTCACGCTGGAGCTGGATCTGGCGGAAGGGCTGCCGCTGGCGATCGCTGATCCTCATCAGATCGAGATGGCGATCCTCAACCTGTCGGTGAACGCGCGCGACGCGATGCCGGACGGGGGCTGCCTGGTCGTATCCGCACGCCGACGGAACCCGGGGCGCGATCACCCCGATGTCGCCGAAGGAAGCTACGTCGTCATTTCCGTGGCTGACACCGGCACCGGCATGGACGACGAAACACGCCGTCGAGCTGTCGAACCCTTCTACTCCACGAAAGGCGTTGGCCAAGGCACAGGTCTGGGCCTTTCCATGGCGCACGGATTGGCCTCGCAGCTTGGCGGTGCGCTCACGATCGAGAGTAGTCTCGGCAGCGGCTCGACGATCAGCCTCTGGCTCCCGATCAGCGCCGACACGGCGGTACGCGCAATCTCTTTCGCGCTACAGGAATCGCCCGTCGCGGGCGTCGCGCTGCTGGTCGACGACGAGGATCTGGTGCGGGCGAGCACGGCCGACATGCTGATCGACATGGGCTTCGAGGTGATCGAAGCCGGGTCAGGACCGGAGGCCCTCCAGCGCCTGCGCGAACGTGGCGGAGCGGACGTGCTGATCACCGACCACCTGATGCCGAAGATGACCGGAGTGGAACTCGCCAAGGCCGTTGCAGTCGACTGGCCGCAGATGCCGGTGCTCGTCGTGTCCGGCTACTCGGATGCGATCGGCATAGACGCCGAACTTCCGCGCCTTGAAAAGCCGTTCAGGCAGGCTGACCTTGCATCCGGGCTCGCTGCGCTTCTGACCAAGACTGCACCCATCCAAACGAAAACATCGGCCGTCTCCGCCGCGGGATAGAGCTGCGCGTTCGCCCCAGGCGTTAGAGCCCGACCCGTACCGTTCCGCCTTCCACTGATCCTTCGCGACCTGCGATCCACGCGATTGCCGATAGATCCCGTTGTGAAACGCTCCGATGCGACCATTGGCATGGCTCGTCGTGCGCCGCTGGACGCGGACCGCCGCCGTCCTGCGCCAGCCCAGGGGCGTTGAATGACGGTATCAGGGATGGTGCCGATCGGGTAGGTTGGTGGTCATGGCTAGCAGTCGGATTTCGGACATCGACCAACCCCATGGGCGTGCCCGTGCCTATCATGCAAATATGTCTGGCACATCGTTTGCTCCAGGCTATCCCTCTAGAGGACCAGCGTTCCTGATCGGCGGGGGCGAGTGCGCCGATCTGATCCTGGCGAAGGATTGGGCGGCGACGCCGCTGGGGCCGATCGACGCCTGGCCTCAGAGCCTGATGACCGCCACCGCCATTCTGCTCCGCTCTCCCGTGCCGATCGTCATGCTGTGGGGGGATGACGGTGTCATGCTCTACAATGACGCTTATTCGAAGTTCGCGGGCGGCCGTCATCCCGAGCTCCTTGGTTCCAACGTCCGCGAGGGTTGGCCCGAGGTCGCCGACTTCAACGACAACGTCATGAAAGTCGGGCTTGCGGGTGAGACCCTGCATTATCGGGATCAGGAACTGACGCTCCGTCGCCACGGCAGGCCGGAGCAGGTCTGGATGGACCTCGACTATTCGCCCGTCCTTGGCGAAGACGGCGAGCCGGCGGGCGTCATATGCTTTCTCTCGGACACCACGGAGCGTGTCGCGTCCGAACGTCGCACCGCCTTTCTGCTTGCTCTGTCCGATGCCCTGCGTCCCTTGACGACGCCAGCCGAGATCATGCGGCTGGCCGCGACCCGCTTGGGTGAATGTCTCGAAGCAAGCCGCGTATTCTATGCCGAGATCGCCGGCAGCCTGATGACCGTCGAGAGCGATCATGCCCGCGGCGTGCCATCCATCGTTGGCCGACACTCGCTCGAATCCTTCGGGCCTGATCTTCTTGCTGCCTACCGGGCTGGCGAGCCGGTGGTGGTGCAGGATGTCGGAACCGACGAGCGGCTCAGCGAGGGCGCTCGGACGGGCCTTCAGTCGCGGCATGTCGGTGCCTTCGTCGATGTCGTCCTGTTCGAAGAGGAGGCGTGGGTCGGGTTGCTCGCGGTGCAAAGCGCGACGCCCCGGATCTGGACCCCGGCGGAGCAGAGGCTCGTCCAGGAAGTCGGCGAACGCATCAAGCCGGCGATTGAGCGCGCTCACGCCGAGGTGAAGCTGCGCGAGCTGAACGAGACGCTCGAACAGCAGGTGGTCGAACGCACTACCGAATTACGGCGCTACCACAATATCGTCGAGGCCACGGTCGCACCAATATGCGCGTTCGACACCGAGTTTAGGTTGATCGCTTTCAACCAGGCTCACAATGACGAATTTCGGCGGGTCAACGGCTTCGACACCAGGATCGGCGACATCTTCCCCGACCTTTTCATTCCGGAGCAGGGGGCCGCCATGCGTAGCCTGATGTCGCGGGCCCTCGCTGGAGAGAGATTTACCGTCGTAGAGGTATTTGGGCGGCCCGAACTTGGCACGCCCTGCTGGGAGATCAGCTACACACCTCTTCGCGATGGCAACGGGCAGGTCGTCGGCGCCTTCCACCATGCGAACGACATATCCGATCGGCTGGCCGCGCAGGCTGATCTGGAGACGACGCAGGAGGCGCTGCGCCAGAGCCAGAAGATGGAAGCGATGGGCGCGCTCACGGGCGGCGTGGCGCACGACTTCAACAACCTCCTGACGCCCATCCTGGGATCGCTCGACATGATGGTGCGCAGGGAGATCGGGAGCGAGCGCGAGCGACGCTTGATAGGCGGGGCGCTTCAGTCCGCCGAGCGCGCCAAGACGCTCGTCCAGCGCCTGCTCGCCTTCGCACGCCGGCAGCCGCTCCAGGCGACCGCCGTCGATTTGGAAAAGCTTGTCGAGACCATGGTTGTGCTGATCGGCTCGACCCTTGGTCCCACGATCGAGGTGAAGCTCGAGGTGGTGCCCGATCTGCCGCCGGTCAGAACCGATGCGAACCAACTGGAGATGGCGCTCCTCAACCTCGCGGTAAACGCCCGCGATGCGATGCCCAATGGCGGCGAACTGACGATCAGGGCGATCCGTGCGGCAGTGCGCGACGGTGAGACATCCGGTCTGGCATGCGGGGATTATGTCGTTCTTGGTGTCGGCGACACCGGAATCGGGATGGACGAAGCGACCCGGCAACGGGCGATCGAGCCATTCTTCTCCACCAAGGGCGTCGGCAAGGGGACCGGGCTGGGCTTGTCGATGGTGCATGGGTTGATGGCACAGCTCGGCGGTGGCCTGACGATCGAGAGCACGCCGGGGCTCGGCACCAGCATCGATCTGTGGCTGCCGATCAGCGACACCGACATCGTGACGTCGGACGAACTGCCGGTCGAAGTCTCCTCGCATTCCAGGGCCGCCGGCATCGCGCTTCTGGTCGAGGACGAGGAACTGGTCCGAGCGACGACCGCCGACATGCTGGCGACCCTTGGCTACGACGTTGTCGAGGCTGATTCGGCGGAGGAAGCCATTCGTCTGGTCGAAGAAGGGCTGTGCCCGGACCTGCTGGTGACGGATCACCTCATGCCCGGCATGAGCGGCTCCGAACTGACGCGCTCACTCAACGCCGTCTGTCCGGAGATGCCGGTGTTGATCGTGTCCGGTTATGCCGAGGCGGACGGTATCGATGCCGATATTCCACGGCTGACCAAGCCTTTCCGAAGGGACGAGCTTGCGACGTGCTTGGCTAATCTGCGATATAAAAGTTCCGTATAGGAGGAACTTCAATATATCCTGCCAGTACGTGGCGTGTTCGGCGCCGGTAGATTTGCGATTTTTTGTCGGTTATCTTGAAATCATGAGGACTAAGCGGAAGTTCATTCCCATTTCCGATAATCGCGGCCGCGCGCATTTCCGGTGCGGCTCCGCCTATCCGCGAAGCCCGGTTCTTCGCGGCCGACGCCTGCTGTCCAAAGGCGGCTCTTTAGACACGAACGCTATCGGGCGGTGCGGCTTGCTCGCTTCAGCCGGCGGCGGAAGGCCGAAACCCGGACATACGAGGGCGTCGCCGCATCGCTGACCCGACCAGACCGAGGCCGAGCGCCATCATCGCCCAGCTCGCCGGTTCTGGCACGGGCGACAGCGACAGGAGGCGGTAAATGTCGCCATATGTCTTGCTGAGCAGATAAAGCTCACCATCAGCATCCTGGCCCATGCGAAGATCGACGCGTCCACCGGCATACGGGTTGCCCTCAAGCGCGCTGAGGGTGGTGTCTGCGCCATTATAGCTGAGCTCCAACTCCTGGAGCACTGCCTGTCCCCCCAGCACCATGCTCGGGTCGTAATAAAAGATGCGACCGGAAACGAGCTCGGGTACGATCACCATCCCGTCCAGTTCGGGCACGTCGGCGCCGTCATACGCAAACGCACCTGCTATCGCGGCGAGCGAATATTGGCCGCTGCGGAAAATTTACTCATGATCGAACTGGGCGACAGGATCGATATAGGTGCCATCATTTGTGGGAGTGTCGTAAACGTTCGGGTCACTTGAGGCGCCACGAGCAAACGTTCCTTCGCGTACCGGCCAGCCATAATTGCCACCGGGTCGAATGATGTCGACCTCGTCGAGTTGCTCCTGGCCGATGTCGCCCGCGAGCAATTCTCCCGTGCTCTTGTCCCAGCTGAACTGCTGTGGATTACGGAGGCCCGACGCGTAGACCTCGCCGAGCTTGCCGCTTTGCCCGGCAAAAGGATTATCGCTCGGTATCGTGTAAGGCTGGCCTCCCGACCCCGGTGTCGGATCGATCCGCAGGATCTTGCCGAATGGGCTTGAGAGATCCTGGGCGTTGGCAAAAGGATCGCCGACACCGCCGCCATCACCCAAACCGATATAGAGCTTGCCATAATCGGCCGATCCAGGTGCGGCGGTTGGATTGAACGCGATCGTGCCGGGACCGTGATCGGCCAACGGCTGCGCGACGCGCATCACTTCGCGCTGCGAGATGATCGTGGCGGTCGCGGCCGTAGGATCCGCCACTTTGAATTCGTGGACCACGTCGTCGTGGTTGAAGCTCGGGCCTTTTCCCTGGAGCGGCTCGGTGCCGGTCGTCTTGCTGGTATCGATCGTATAAAACACGCCGTATCCGGGTTTCGTGGGATCGCCATTGAAATTGGGGTGGAAGGCGAAGCTCATCAGCCCCGTCTGCGCGCCATCGAAGGCGTTGCTAAAGCTCGGAACGGCGCTGCGAATATCGAACCATGTCGAAGGTGTTCCGCCCGCGGTCGTCGTCACGCTGATGGTGCCGCGCGTATCGTCGATGAACAGTCGGCCCGAGCCATCGCTCACCGGTTGCAGCGATTGGATCCGCGTCCGAAAACCGTCCACCGCCGAATCTCCGGTCGCCTGCGCCTGCGTGAAAGCGCCGAGCCCGACTTTGATACCGGGCATGATCGGATCGGGTACGGGGTTGACGACGATCGAGGCCTGCGCAGTCATGGAGATCGCCAGGACAGCTATCGGCAACAGCGTGCGACGTTTCATGAGATCACCCCCCCCCAGGTAGATGGACGTGAAGGTAACTCACCCATTTATCGCGTCAATCCACAGGCCATCGGTTTGGTCCGGATTATTCTGGGCGAGAGGGAATCAAATATTAAAAATAACGAATGCCTCGTCGCGGCGGAGCATGTGATATCAGTTGTTCGGCGGAAGCGGCTCTTCGTGTCTGGTCAAAGCGCGCGAAGCTGGAAGTTACGGAAAACGCACCTCTCTGTGGCCTGCGGCATAAAGGCCCAGCTTGAGGCTCCGGAGACCCCGACAGACATTGTGGTAATAGCCTGAGACTTACACGCTGCGTTCGAAGCGGCGCCATGTCGCGCGCACGAGCAGGTAGAGCCTGGCGCTGTCATCGGGAGCCTGCAGGGGTCGCGTGTCGGCGTCGAGCACTTCGATCGAGCTGACGCCGCCACCCTAAGCCAGCGCTGGCCCGAAAGATCACCCCTGGGTTTCTGGCGCAATACGCAGGATCAGTTTGCCGCGCGCTTGGCCGCCGAGGCTGAGGTCCATCGCCTCGCGCCAGTCCTCCAGCGGGAAAGTCCGGCTCACCGGGATCGAAAATCGCCCCTCGGCTGCATAGGCAGCGTAGATGCCGACCTTGTCATATTGCATGACGTCCTTGATCGAAGTGATCTCCTCCATGCCGGTCCGAGCGCCCGTAGCGGCGGCGCCCGCAAAATCGGTAACGGTCACGACACGCTTGGGATCGCCGCCGGCTACCCGGACGAGATCGGGCAGCGCGCTCGCGATAACGCCCTCCGGCGTAAGGTTGACGGGCGCCACGTCCAGCACATGATCCGGCAAGCCCTGCAACAAGGCACCAAGTCGCTCGACCATGCCGTCGCCATGGCCGGTGACCTGGGCGCCGAGCGCGCGCAATCGGTCGGCAAAGGTGGGGCCAGCGGTCGCGACGACCCGGACGCCCCTCAGCAGCGCGACCTGCACCGCCGCAAAGCCTATCATCGTTCCGGCGCCGTTGACGACCAATGTCTCTCCCCGCTTGGGATCGAGCAAAGCGATGTAGCGACAGGCGGTTTCGACGGCCATCGGAAGTGCGGCAGCCGCGATCGGGTCAAGCCCTTCCGGAACCGGCGCCCAATGGCTGAGCACCGCGTAATCGGAGGCGCCAGCCGTCGGGAAATTCACATAGTCCGCCGGCCCAAGCAGCCGATCGCCGATCGCGACATCGCTCACCCCCACACCAATCGCGGTAACCGTGCCGCACACATCCAGCCCGATGCCGCGCGGAAGCAACGCCATGGCAGGCGAGGGTACGCCGGCGCTCGCGCCGGCGGCTTCGGTGTCCGAAAGGGTCGACCCGCCGCAGGTTGCTTTGTTGCGGGATGCCATCCGCCGGCAGCGCAAGGTCGAGATCCGCTATGAGGATGCTCAGGGCACATCATCGGATCGCACCATCTGGCCGATCGCCATCGTCTATTTTGACGATGTGCGTATCCTGGCGCCCTGGTGCGAGCAACGGTCCGCCTTCCGCCATTTCCGCGTCGACCGCCTGCAGGTGAGGGCCGTTTCGGAGGAGCGCTACCCCGGTCGACGCCAATCGATCATCGCGCGCTGGCAGCAGCAGGATCGCGACTGGCCTTCGCTCCTGACAGTTCCTGGCACATCGATCGACTATGAGGTGGGGCGAGCGCTTGAATGAAGTGCCGCGTCGAAGGAATAAGAATGGTTGCTTTGTCCCCCACCGCCCTGGAAGCGTTCCTGACCGAGCAGGACGATCCACCGGTCGTGATGCTGAACCTCATCCGCTTCCAGCCCGATGGCGGTTGAGATCGGTATTTGGCCTATCTGGGTATGGCCAAGCCGATCCTCGCCCGGTTCGGTGCGAAGATTCTGTTCGGTGGCGACGGACTGGCAGTGCTCACCGAAGGGCAATCGGAAGGATGGGATGCCGTCGCTCTCGTTCAATATCCGCGCCGCTCCGCCTTCAAGGACATGGTCGCCGACCCGGAATACCAGGTCGCGTTCCAAGTCGGCGTGTCGGCGATCGCGGATATTGTGCTGCAGCCCCTGAAGCATATCGATGGGCTGGTCTGACCGGAGTCGTTTGATTCCCGTGCCGATCGCTATCGTCGATCGCACGGCGGCGCATCGTGGTCAGCAAAGTTGGCGATTTCTTCCAGACGCACCGAACGCCGAATGGTGAAGGCAAAAGCTGCGGCAACGGTCGCCTTCCCGCTGATGATCGTCTGATTCAACCACATCGCGATTGCGGTGCATTGGGTATCAAGCAGGCGGCGAGATGCGTGTCCAAAGATCGTTGAAGGTGATGGCGTCGAAGAAGGCGTTGGCCTCGACCATTACACCGCACTCCATGCGGATTGCGCTGGCGATCGAGGTGGCAGCGCCCGGGACGAGCGCTAGTTATGATTGACGGGCGGCGGGGCGGAGCCGGTCGTCGGGTCAAAGCCGGGCGTTCGTGGATCGATCGGATTGGGCGCGCCTTCGACCTTGGGCTGCGCGGATTCGATCCAAGCGCGTGCGATAAGGTCGCGCAGCATCGATGCTCCCGCGCCGGTTTGCGCGTAGACGAGCGCGCGCGCGTCGGTATCCGCCTGGCTTGCGAAGGCGCCGCGCTTGTCGAGCCGGTACACGGTTTCCATCTGATCGCCGGCCTCATCCAGATAGGCGAGCACCGCGTCGAACAGGTCGCCGCGCTCATGCGTCAAAGGCGTCATATGCCGACCGATGTCATTCTCGGTCAGGCCGATCAGCCGGACGTAATCCGTCTCGAAGCGGCCATGGATGCTGCCGTCGGTCGTGTAATCGTGCGGATTGGCACCCTGCCAACCGTCGCTGTTCATTGAATCGTGCAGCGGCTGCGATCCGTCGCCGACATAGTGACCGAGCCGGACGACGTCGAATGCGCACGTCTGCTCGAGGAACCTGGCATCCTGCTTAGCGCCTGTCGCACGCGCCGCCCGAAGCTGGCGCATATCCGCGACCACATGGCCATATTGCTCCATCACCGCAAACGGAAGCGTGCCCGTCCAGCGGACGTTGGTCCGTGCGGCCAGCGCCGGGTCAACGGGCGCGAGCCGCTGGTTCTCGCGATAAAGCGCGAGGATGAACGCGTAACGCGACCGCGGAATGGGCTTCAGGAACGCAAAACGCTCGCGAAACCAGCCGTGATTGGGATCTTCCTCGATCTTGGAGAACGGCTCGGAGGCATTGCGCCAACCATCGGGAATCGTCGACGACGCCGCGATATAATCCGCATAGGCGCGCAGGAACGTCGGGCCATCCGCAGGCAGCGCGGCGATCGCCGCACGGTCGATGGCGGCGTGCGCCTGATGCCCCCAGGCGAGGGCAGGTGCGGCGGCCATCGCCAAGGCGAGAGCGAAGACACGCTTGATCATCGATGCGGTCATCCTTGCTTGGCGATGGTCAGGGGTCGAGCGGGTCCATCGGATCGACCCGCAGCGACAATGCCGACGGCTGGAACTCCAACTCGGTGGGCGACAGGCGGGCGCCGACCCGTCCCGGCTGATAGCCCAGTTCGTGTTGGTTGCGCTGGGCGAACACCACGCCTTCGATGTAGCGGCTCTGGTCCGGGTTGGTGGAGATCAGCGCGGGGCGGTCAAGCGGCGCACCCAGCGCCGCCAGCCGACGCGTGGCGTTGCGCAGGTTGGTGGTGGTGTGCCGGGCATAGGGCTCGACCAAGATCGCGTTCTCGGGCACGCCGAACCGCTCGGCCAGCGCGTGCGCCATTTCGATCGCCTCCGCATGGCGGGTGCCGCGCGGATGGACGGTGCCCCCCGAGAACAGGATGAATGGAGCCCGACCCTCGCGCCACAGCTTCGCCGCCATGCGGACGTTGAGCTTGCCCAGCGCGCTGAGCGGCGTGGCGGGGTCTTCGGGGCCGATGCCCGGCACGATGATCGCGGTGTAGCGGTAATGCGCCCAGTCGAGCGTCTTTGCGCGTGCCATGGCGGCGGCGTTGAAGCGTGCGTCGAGCGGCTCGAACGCGATCGCCTCGTCGCGATCATTGGCATCGAGCAACGCGAGCGCCAGCCCGATGCTGGGGTCGAGCGCGGTCGTCGGATCGTCGCGGCCCGCCTCGGCCATCGATACCGCCGCGGCGGCGTTTGCGGCGATCTGCTGGGGATCCGGTCCGTCGATCTTCGGGTAGCGGGCCGGGGCGCCCTGGCCATAGACGCCGATCACCGCGTTGATCCCGCCGATCTCGCGCATCACCCCGGCCGGGGCGCCGTCGTCGGGCGCGGCGTGGCTGCCGCTCCGGCTGGCGGCCTGTGCAATGGTGTCGCGCTCTTCGTCGGTCCAGCGGGCAGCCTGGAGCACGCAAGGTGCCTGCCCCGCGCAGGCCGCGATGCGTTGGCGTCGTGCCGTCAGCATCGTCGCGACCGGCCCCTCCCGACCGCTTTGCGGCCATGCCGAAAGCAGCGGGAAGAGGCGGGCGGCGAGCGCCGCCATCGCACGATCCGGCACGACGGCGGCTCCAGCCGGAGCCGCCGCAATCGCCAGCACGGCACAGCCCGCAATCACGCGGGCACGCGCCTCGCCTACCACGACTTGGTCAGCACGAAGCGGAAGTTGCGCCCGAAGAGCGGACGGCCATAGACCGCCACCGCCGTGCCCTGCCCAAAGGCATCGCTGCGGGTGTTGCCTTCGGTCAGGCCGTGATTGTTGGTGATGTTATCGCCGACCACCTGAAACTGCCACGTGCCGCGGGTATAGTTGAAGCCTGCGCCGACCGTCTGATAGGCGGGCAGCTCGGTCGTGTTCAGGAAGTCGACATATTCGCGTCCGACGAAATTCAACGTTCCATAGACATCGAACTTATTTTGGCCGCTTTCGAAGTGAAACTTCGGCATGACATGTCCGTAGAGCTTGGGCTCGCGAACGATCTGCTTGCCCGAAACGGCGATGGTCTGCGACGGACTGTTCGGGTTGTAGAGGTTATTATACTCCGGCTGAGCGAACGTGATCGCGCCGCTCACCGAGAACCAGCGCACCGGTTCGACGTTCGCGTCGATCTCGACACCCTTGCTGACCGCCTTGCCGATGAACGGGACGTTCGTCGTATATTGCGTCGTCGGATCGGGGTAGGAGCCGTTCAGCGGATTGAACTTGGTATAATATCCGGTCGCGTAGAGATAGTTGCGGCCGAACGACGCCTTGATCCCGACCTCATATTCGTCGGCCTTGGTATAGGTCGGCGTCGGGCTGACGTTGAAGGCCGTGCCCGCCGTGGGCGGCACTTCCACATGGCTGGCGCGGCCATATGCGCCGAAATGCCGGCTGAAATCATAGTTCAGCCCCACCGTCCAATTGGTGACTTGCGGCGACAGCCGGAACTGATTGGCGGCGCCCGTCAACGCCGAGACCGTGTTGGCCAGCGTGCCGACCAACGCGGTGTTCGTCACCGTCTTGGTATAGTCCTCGTAGCCGTTATAGCTGTACCATTCATGGCGGATGCCGCCGTCGAGGCGCAGCCCGCGCGTGATTTCCCAAGTGTCGTTGGCGTAGACCGCGATCATCTTCGCGTCGACATTTCCGATGCCCAGCGCGTTGGTGTTCGGCAGCGCGCCGTTGTTGGTCACCTTACCCAGCACCGTGCCGTTCGCCGAATAGGCAACCAGATCGAGCGTCGAAGGCTGGCCCTGCACCTGGATCAGATATTGCTGGTACAGCTGATTCTGCGTGTTGCCGTAGAAGGAGGTGTAGGCACCGACCTTGACGTCGTGCGAGCCGAAGCCGGTGTCGAACTTGTGCGTGATGCTGAGATCGCCCTGCACCGAATAAAAGCTCGAGTCCGCGGCACGATATTGTGCGGGCATCACCAGGCCCGATTGCGACGCGGGATTATAGGCCGTGTTCGTTCCGGAATAGACGTAGCCGAGGTGATCGACCGCGCCGAAGGCCTTGGTCGCCGCTGCCAGATAGCTGTTGGCAAAGGTTGTGGCGTTGCTCGGGTTGGTGGTCGAGTAGAGCGCGTCGAACGTGTCCTTGCCCTTGGTCGCGCCGCCCTTGAAGCTGACCAGCCAGCCGTCGAAATCACCCTGATACTGAATGCCGACATTGCCGTAGACCATGTGCCGGCCGTTCGCGAGATCGCGGTTCTCGCTCCGCATCACGCCATTGGCATCCTGATAGCTCAGCGTCACGTCGCGGAACGCCGGCGAGTTCATCGTGCCGGTGAAGTAATTCAGCCAGGGATTGAGCGACTGCGCCGGGTTCTGCGGATTGGCGATCGGGATCGGCAGATAGAAGACGTTGTGATCGTTCAGGTAATTGGCCGTGACCTTCACGAAGCCGTTGCTGAAATTATGCTTGATGTTGGCGCGGATCTGGCCGCCGCGATCGTTCGGGAAGCCGTTGTCGCGATAGCCGTCGCTGTAACGCAGGAAGCCGCCGATTGCGTAATAGGTGTCGTGGCCGAGCGGGCCGGACTGCATCACGTCGCCGCGATACATCCCGATATCACCGAACGTCAGCTGCGCCTTGCCGCGCGACTGATCGGTGCCGCTGACCGTGATGTTGTTGACGATGCCCGCCGCTTCCGATGCGTAGATCGGCGCGGGGCCGCCCTGTACCACCTCGACCCGCTCGGTCATGAGGTCGTAGCGGTTCATCCCGTCGCCGGAGTTGAAGAAATAGCCGTCGACCTCGTGATAGAGCGGCAGGCCGTCCTGCTGGAAGATCAGCATGCCGCGATCGGTCGGAATGCCGCGCAGGCGGGTGATATTCTGCACCTCGCCGCCGGTGGTCTCGACATGGATGCCGGGCAGATCGCCGAGCAGGTCGGCGAAGCTCTTGGGCGCCAGCAGCTTCACGTCGTCCTGCGACAGCGAGTTGATCTCGTACGACACATCGAAGCGGCGCTGCGCGCGCGCCGAACCGGTGACGATGATATCGTTGCCGGCCCCGCCGGTCGTGCCGTCAGGCGCGGCCGTTGCCGGCGCATCGGCCGCAACGGTGATGGACGGCTCGGAGCCCGGCACCGCCTGTGCCTGGGCCGGAGCGGCGGCGACAAGCGCCAGAACGGCCACGGCGCAGCCGCCGGCCAGAGTGGTTTTCAGCATGACGTTCCCCTTGCGGCATCGGTTTCGGACGCTCGCCCTGTCGCTAGGCACGGAAAATGACGATTTTAATTATTTATTTAAAAATTAAATCGGTCTGGTAATGATGATGCGTGTTGAGGGGGAGGGGGACATGAGAGGTCGCGCAGGACGCGCCACGCTGCAGTTGGACGACGAAGAGAAGAGCGTGATGCGCTGCCTCCGCCTGTCCGGTCCAGCCTCGCGATCGGCCCTCGCGAGCGCGCTCAAGATGAGCCCGGCAAAGCTTACCAAGCTCTCCCAACGCCTGCTCGCACTGGGGGTCGTCGAGGAAGCCGACGGCGTCGGCGCGCACGGGCGGGGACGGCCGGTCGTCCCGCTTCGCATTGCATCAACCGGCGGCTACGCGGCTGGAATAACCGCGCACAAGGGTGTTCTGGACCTGGTCTTGGCCGACTATGCCGGCCACGTCATCGCGCAGTCGGCCGAACCGTTTCACGATCGTGATCCAAAGGCGTTGTGCCGCGCGGCCCGCGCCCGGCTGCTGGACATGATCGACCGCCACGATCTGGTCGGCGGGCGGCTGCTGGGCGCCGGACTGGGCATGCCGGGCCTCGCCTCCTCGGCCGACGGCGAGCGCTGGCGGACGGTGCCCGACCTGTGGGGTGCCGACGACGTGCCGATCCGCGCCATGATGGAGGATGCGCTCGCGCTGCCGGTCTGGATCGAGAATGATGCCACCGCCACCGCGCTCGCCGAATATTATGCCGGCGGCCTCACGGACGGTTGCTCGACCATGGTGGCGATCCTGCTCGGCCACGGCATTGGCGCCGGCGTCATCGTCGATGGACGGCTGCTGCGCGGGGCGATGCGCAACGCCGGCGACATCGGTATCTTCTACCCAACCGACCGACCCCGACCGTCGCCGATCGACCTTCTCTCTGTACTCAGGGCGGATGGCTGCGCGATCGAGTCGGTGGCCGATTTCGGCACGAAGGCGTCACAGCACCAGCCGGTGGTGAATGCGTGGCTGGTGCGCGCGGCCGACCAGCTTCGGCTCGTGATCGAAAGCGCGCTCGCCTGGTTCGATCCCGATCGCATCATCCTCTCCGGTCCCCTCCCGCGCCCGTTGATGGTGCAGCTGGCCGATCGGCTGAATGCCGCCGGCATCTGGCGAGGGCCCTGTTCGATGTTCATGCCCGAAGTCGCCGCTTCCCGGCTGGGCGGAGGCGCCATCGCGCTGGGCGCCGCCCTGCTGCCGATCCACGCCACCATCGCGCTGTGACATAGCCCGACAGATGTAACACTGACCGCGTACCGGCGTGGCGAAGCCAAGCAGGACGGACGCGAGTGGCACATGGTATCGCATATCGCCGTTCGATGGCGCAGGCTGGCGGCAGCCGCGCCAGTGATGCGGTGGCGCTCCCCTATGTCGTCGCGCATTACGGCAAGAGCCTGCTCTGGTGCGCCAGCGAGTCACTGTTCGCGTTTCTCCTGACCGAACTCGCGCACCTGTCGCCGCTGGCGGTCGGCTGGGTGCTGGCGGGAACCTTCCTGTTGAGCGGCGGGCTGGACATCTGCGTCGGCGGCGCGCTGCGGCACCGAATGTCGACGGCGGCAGCGTGCGCCCGGCTCCAGTTGGGCGGCGCGGTCGTCAGCGCGCTGGCGATGGTCATGCTGTTCAGCGTGCCGGCGCTGCACCTGACGGCGCCGCTCGCTGTGGCCACGGCCTCGATCATCCTGTTTCGGACGGCCTATGCGTTCGTCGACATTCCGCAGAACGCGATGTTGAGCCTGCTGGGCAATAACGACGCACGGACGTCGCTGGCATCGGCCCGGCTGGTCGCAAGCGGCCTCGGTGCCCTGACCGTCGCCGCGTCGGTCGCGGCGCTCGTGTACAGTTCCGACGCGGACCGGCCGAGGCTTTTGATCCTGTTTTCGTCGGTCATCGCGCTGGTGACGATCGCGTCGAGCGCGCATTTGCGGCGCAGGGTGCTGGCTGGCGCGGCCGCACCGGCGCAGGCATCGGCGCCCGCGCCGGCCACAGTCGCGCGGCGGCTCCCCATCGCGGCATGGCGGCTGATCCTGCTGATGCTCGTCGCCAATTTCGCGGCGCCGGTATTCGGGAAGATCCTGCCTTATTATGCCGATTACCAGCTCCGCGATCCGCTACTGGGGTCGAGCGCCATCTCGCTCCTGTCGCTGGGCGGCGTGGTGGGGCCGCGCGTCTGGTACATTCTGCTGCGCGGCCGCTCGGCCGATACGCACGTGGCGATGTCCAGCCTCGCGGTGGCGGTAGCGGCGGCACTGTTCGGGCTGTCCGACTGGGCCGGAAGTGCGGCGCTGGTGCCCGCCGCTGGCCTGTTGGGGCTGAGCGCCGGTGGCCTCGGCATGTCGATCTGGTCGGCCTTCGGGCTGGTGATCGCTGAAGCAGGTCGCGGCTGGGAGGGGCTCGCTTATGGTCTGCTCACCGCCGCTGCCAAGACGGCATTGGCATTGGACGCGATCGGCATGGGCTGGCTGATGTCCAACCCCTCCTTCCGCGAACCGTCCAGCCCGCGTCTGCTGCTCTATATGACGATTCCTCCGATCGTCGCCGGTATTGCCGTGGCCGTGCTGATCCTGCTTTGGCGTGGCTCCTCGAGAAAGACGGCGACGGCGCTCGACCAGGAACGCGGCTAGACAAACACTCGGCCTGCCTTGGTTCTCTTGCAGTCAGGCCGGCAGCAGGCTCGTGAGCTCGGTCGCGCTGCCCTTTTGTCGCAGGCGGGCGAGCAGCGGTTGTTCGACATAGAGGTGCGCGAGAAATCCTGCAGCGGTGCCGGCCGCGATCAACGTCACGCAGAGCATGTCGCTTCCCGCCGTGCCTGCCCAGGGCCAGACCTTGGGCAGCAGCATCATGACCGGCCAATGCGTGAGATAGATCGCATAGGAGGCGTCGCCCAGGCGCACCCAGAGATTGGCCGCCCGCAGGCGATCGGGACGCGCGATCGATCCGGCAAGCAGCATTGCGCTCGGCAGCCCCCATAGAAAGACACGCGCGACGCTTGTCTCGCCGGATATGGCAACTTCCGGCGCGCTGGAGAAGCTGAAGCCGACGAAGGCCGAATAGAGCAACGGCGCCATGCCGACCGCCACCAGCAGCGGTGCGTGGCGTATCACCATCGGCCGGCGCGCGATCTGGAGGGCGACCAGTCCCAGTGCGAACTCCAAGAGCATGGGATTGAGCGCGATTCCAAGCATCGGCATCGCGATAGGCTGGCTGAGCGCGCCGACGAGGGCGCAGAGCAACAGCACCGCCACAACTGCGTCGGTTCGTACCGGCTTTGGGAGGCAGAGGGCCGTCCCGACGATCATGTAGAAATAGAGTTCGAATGCCAGCGTCCAGCCCGCCGGCGGCATCGGCAGTGCGATGGCGCCGAAGTCGAACAGCGGCAGGATGGTCACGCTGTTGGCAAGCCGCGCGATCGGAAGCGGCTCGCGCAGCAACAGGCTCAAGGCGATGGTGACGATGGCGGAAAGCCAGAAGAGCGGCACCACCCGCCGGAAGCGCGCGCGAAGAAATCGACCCGGCGCAAGGTCATGGCTGAGCGCCATGCCCATCACCGCACCGCTGATTACGAAGAACATATCCACGCCCAGGGCGCCGAAACTGTTGTCGGGAACCAGCACGCCGATGAGACCCATGGGCCTGTGCAGCAATCGCAGCGTGTTCCGCGCGTGCAGGATGACGACGAGCAACGCCGCCACGCCTCTCAACGCTTGAACGCACTTGTCCTTGTTGCCCTGCCTGGTCACCGCGCCCTCTTGCGCCGGCTCTGGTGCAAACCGGGTTAAGCCGCTTGGGCGGCGCAAGTTGCGCGGCAGGCCGCCGCGCAGTCCACCTGGTCCCGATTTTGACGTTGCGGTCAATTTACATAGCATGTTATATAACAAGTTATGCAGATGAGGGATGCGACATGCGTGACGCGCTTGCGCTGGAAGGCGCGGTGATGCTGGGTAGCCGGCTGAAGCGATTGGCCGAACGGCTGCAGACCGGGGCCGAGCGGATCGCGGTGGATTGCGGGCTGCCCATGCAGCCCAGTCAGATGCCCTTGCTGACCGCGCTATATCGTCGCGGGCCTATGACCGTCGGCGACGCCGTGCAGGTCTTGGGGGTCAGCCAGCCTGCGGTGACCCGGATCCTTTCGCGACTGGTCGAGATGGGGCTGGTCGAGACCAGCCGCGACGCGCGCGATCAGCGAAGCAAGACCCTGTCGCTCAGCCCTGCCGGCCTCGACGCGATGCAATTGGCGACGACCGTGCTGTGGCCACGCGTGCGCGCCGCCGTCGGCGAACTCTGCGACGTCCCCGCGCTGCTCGATCTGATCGAGACGACCGAGCGCGCGCTGGCCGATCAGCCCCTGGATCAACGGCCGCGCGGCGGCCTCGCGATCCGGCGCTTTACCGACGCGCTGGCCGAGGATTTCTACAGCATCAACGCCGAATGGATCGAGACCATGTATCGGCTCGAGCAGACCGACATCGACGTGCTCCGCAATCCGCGCGAGCGCATCATCGGGCCGGGCGGCGACATCCTGTTCGTCGAGGATCCGCAACTCGGGATCGTCGGCACGTGCGCGCTGCAGAAGATGGGCGAACGTCAGTTCGAGCTGACGAAGATGGGCGTGCTCGACAAGGCACGCGGCAGGAAGGCTGGCGAGTTCCTGCTCGAAGCGATCATCGCGCGCGCTCATGCATTGGGATGCGATCGGCTCTATCTGCTCAGCAATGCCAAGAGCGCGGCGGCGATCTACCTCTATGAGAAGCTGGGCTTCGTCCATGACGCCGGGATCATGGAGGAATTTGGCAGGCGCTATGAGCGGTGCAACGTCGCGATGCTCTACCGCCCGCCAGCCGGGTAACGCCTGCAACGCTCGCGGCTCATCATCCCTGCAACAGAGGCGCGGGGAGAGGGGAGGACCAGGGGTGCCCTCCGACGTCGTTCGGCCGGTCGCATCCGGCCCCCTCTTTCCGCCCTCATGATACGAGTTCGGGGCGAACGGGGCACCTCTCGGGGCGGTTTGAGCGCTGCCGGAGTGCTGGTAGCGAGCGAACCGCCGTCGCCTGCCGAGCAGTCGGCACGGCGATCAGGCTAAAAGGAATAGCTGACGCCGGCCGCGAAGAGCCCGAAGCTCTTCGACCCGTTCTTGACGATCGGGCTCTTGGATGCATCGCCGACGTAGGTGCCGCCTTGCACGCGACCGACGAGGCCCCAATGTCGCGACAACTCGTAGCCTCCGGTGATACCACCCGAGACCTCGCTCAGGCCGCCGCCCGGCCGGTAGCTGGCAAGCCCCGAAGCCGCGGCTTCCGCGTCGGTGATGCCGAAATACGTCCTGTTCTGCTTTGCGCTGTCGATCTTCGTGCTCAGATCGAGATTTACGAAACCGCGCTCCTGGCGGATGAGAACATAGTTCAGGCTGGGCTCGAATGAAAATCCACGGGACGATTTGACGTCCTGAAGGAACTTCGCCGACACCAGCAAGCGCCCCTGTCCACTTTCGTTTCCGCCAAAGCGATAGCCGACGAACGCACCGACATTCTCGCTGGTGCTTATCGGGTTCAACAGCTTGATGACCCCGACGGCATCGCTGTTCGTTCGTGAACTGGACAGGCCGAACAGCGGGCCATATTCGAAATGGCTGTCGCCGCCGAAGTTCACCTTCAGTGTCGTGCCGACGACGCCGAGTTCGACGCCGTGATACTTTACGTCGATCAGGCCGAACGGCATCGGCTTGTACTGTTTGGCGCCATCATATCTGGGCGCTTCGGCCCCACCGATCGCCACGATGCCATGGAAGCCGCTACCGCTGCCCTCACCGGTGTCGACCAAGGGCGCCGGAACGTTGGCTGCAGTCGAATTGTCCAGCGACTGCGCAAGCGCCGGGCCGGCGCCGCACATCAGCAATGTCGGGATGAACAGGGTCGACTTCATAGCGTTTTCCAGCCTCGTTCGAGTCAATTGCGGACGAGAGACGGCGCGCTGTCTCGGCACCCCAGCTTAAAGTTCCGAAAATCGAAACTTTTATTCGGGACTTGAGGAGGACTTCCACGATGGCCTGACGGTCGATAGATCGACCAACCTCTGCTTTCCTATTTCATCGCCGGGATCAGCGTTTGCTTCCGGCCCGCACTGTCGCAGCGTTCTGCCTCTCGCGTTCATAGACCCGCGGCATCCAGAGCATGAGGAGCGCTGCCAGCACGGTACCCAATATGGACGCGCTGACGAGGAGGCCGATCAAGAACGCCACGGCGTCGCCGACGTTCGTTCCCCACCACCGAACCGCGACGATCATGATCCAGTATGAGGTGGTGCTGACCCATCTCAGGCGGGCACGCGCGCCAAGCAGCGCGATGACCGTGAGGCTGGCCAGCCCGGCCGAGATCGGCACGCTCGTCGTGACCGGACCGAAGGCATGGCCGAGGCCGTCCCCGATGATCGTGCCGAGCGCGCCCGCGGTCAGCATCGTGAACCAGTAGAATCCGTTCGTCGGCGGCATCGCGTCCGCCGCAATCTTCGGCACGAAGGTGCGATGCACGATGACGAGTATTGCAAACAGGGCAGTCAGTGCGGCCGCGACGGGGCCGTATCGCGAATGCACTCCGCCAATGGCGAAGTCGGCCACGTTCGTCGCTGCCGCCCGGACGATCAGAATGGCGATCCAGTAGAAAGCCTCGGATCCTCGTTTGCTGAACCGTTCGACCAGGACGAGGATCGCGAACAGCGCCGCCAAGATCGCCAAGCCGACAACCGCGCCGACCTTGAGGACGTCAGGAAAAATGTCCCCGAGATTGGTGCCGCACATGCTGGCGATCAGAAGCGCGGTCCAATATCGGGGGCCGACGCTTGGGGTGGTCCTCAATCGCATGTTCATTGCCCCTCCAGATGAGTCACGAGCTTGGCCGCCTCCGGGCGCCATCGCGCGCCATCGGCCCCCGCCGGCGCCCGAGCCGGAGACAGCGGCGCATTTGAAGGCCGTTCCGCGGAGACCTCATCCCCGGCGTGAATGGCGCGAAACAACTGAAGGTAGCGCGCCGCAGCCGTCTCGACGGAATAGAGTTGCGCCTGCCGTCGGCTCGCTTCGTGGTTCGTGATCTCGCGCGCTGCCCTGAGCATCGCGCGCGCGAGAGTCCCCGGATCGCAGGCGTCGACGATGAGGCCCAGCCGTCCACCGTCCAGAAGATCGGCGATGCCGGTCGAGCAATTGGTCGCGACGATCGGTATGCCAGCCGCCAATGCTTCAACCAGTGCTGCCGGCACGCCCTCATAAAGCGAGGGAAGGACAAAAACGTCGGCGGTAGCCAGCGCCGTCGCCGGATTGCAGAAGCCGGGCAGACGAACCTGATCATCAAGCCCCAGCGCGCGGATCTGGCGCTCGAGGGCTCCCCTGCATGACCCCTCGCCCAGAATTTCGAGCCGGTCGTCCGGGCCGGCGATGGATGCGAAGGCGTCGATGAGCGCCCGCAGATTCTTCTGCGGGGCGAGGCGCCCGACCGTCAGATAGCGCGTGCCGCGAGCGGGCTCGTACTGTCTGCGACGCAGGGCGTGAAGGTCGTCCACCTGGCGAGACGGGATCGCCGCATCATACATGATCCGCACACGCTCGGGCGCGATCCTGAGGTTATGCTCGATCTCCTCGCGGGCGCCGTCCGAAAGGCCGACGAATATATCGAGGCACAGGCCCTGAAGCCAAAGCCAGATGCCGTAGGCGAACCTCAGGAGCGGATGCATGTCGCGCCGCCGGAGATCGTTGCTGACCTTCACGACGATCTTCGGGCATTGCCGGCGAAGAAGCAGGCGTAGCACGACGGCGACGATGGAATAGGTGTTGCCCGGACAGAAGACGATGTCGGGCCGATGTCGCCGAACGATCGCGGGTAGTTGGGCAATCATCCAGATCGTCTTGAAATATCGCCCCAGCAGTAATGGGGGTTTCAGGGTTTCGTGCAGCGGCAGATCGTCGCGCTCCGACAAGGCGCCGGCGCTTTGCCCGACAATTACCTTCGTCCTTGCGCCCTGATCCTGCCAGGATCTTGCAAGCCTGAGCGCGGAGACCTCCACGCCGCCTGGTTCGAAAT
Organism: Sphingomonas nostoxanthinifaciens; assembly: GCF_019930585.1. NCBI lineage: Bacteria > Pseudomonadati > Pseudomonadota > Alphaproteobacteria > Sphingomonadales > Sphingomonadaceae > Sphingomonas > Sphingomonas nostoxanthinifaciens. The sequence continues at coordinate 1,367,929 of NZ_CP082839.1, forward strand.
CATGAAGGAATACCAGAATTTTGGGCTGCGCCATCTTCCGCCTCGTGGTTCTGGCCGGCTGACGGCGTGGCGGTGCAGAACCTCAGGTCGTGCAGGGCCGCCCGATGCGATTTGGGCTTCTGGAAAAAAAGAATTTCCGGGAACTGCGGTAGCCGGCCCCGCGCGGCGTCCTCGGCGGATTGTGGTCGAAGGCGAGCTCTCAATGTCTACCCTCTGGCGCAGGTGGCGCTGATGTGCCCGGCCCCCTTTTCCGAAGGCCATCGCATGGCCGCGCATCCGATGGGACATGTTCGCCGATGGAATGCGTGAGCGGGCGGCAGCGCGATGTCGCGGGGCTTGAAGCGATCCTCATCAATGATCGCCAGAGGTTCATCCGCTTCTTCAAGAGCCGGACGCGGGATGCCGTCGAGGCGGAGGAGGTCGTTCAGGAGATTCACCTAAGAATTCAGCGCGTGCCTGCAGAGCCGATCGCAGACCCCGCAGCCTATATCTATCGTGTCGGCCTCAATATCGTGATCGATCGGGCGCGCGAGCGGTCGCGACGCCGCCGACGCGAGGAAGAGTGGAGCGCGCTGTCGATATCGGCGATCGGCGCGTTCGCCGTCGATGGCCGCCCCTCTCCGCACATGGACCTCGAAGCAAGACAACGCGCGCAGCAGCTTGCGAGGGCGATCGACGCGCTGCCAGCAGGCGCAGGCCGAGCCTTCCGGCTGCACAAGCTCGACGGCTTGAGCCATGCGGAGGTGGCCGCAGAGATGAAGATTTCGCGCAGTGGCGTCGAAAAGCATATCGCCGTGGCTTTTCGGCATCTCGCAAAAGCGCTGGAAGAATAACCGATGACAACTGGGGTTCTGCACGCGAGGTGCCGTCTTAATCGAACGGAACAAGGGGCCGTGGCGCGGCAGGACGATTCACATGCGAGCTAAGGTTTCAGACGGGGCGTATGAGGAGGCCGCGGCGTGGCATGCGAAGCTCGCCCGGCCGGACGCGGATTTCGACGCCTTCGCCGATTGGCTCGATGCCGATGAGGGGCATCAACCGGCATATGACGCCATCGCACTCATCGCGTCGGACGTCGACCGATATGCCGAGCAGATCGACGCCGCCCTCCCGTCCAACGACCTCGCCCTGGATCCCTCACCCCGCCGCCTTGCGTGGCGGCCGTGGGCGGCCACTTGTGCCGCCGCGAGCGCGGCAGCGGCGGCCTTTCTGTTCACGATGCCGTCGACGACTGTATCTCGCCCCGAACCCGTCATCATCGCGACCGGCCCGGCCAAGGGGAGGACGGTCGTCCTGAAGGACGGCAGCTCCATCATGCTCGATCGAAACACCCGCATCGCAATGGTCGAGGGATCGGAGCGGACCGTCCGCCTCGATCGCGGCGCTGCCTTCTTCGACGTGAAGCACGATGCCGCGCGGCCATTCACGGTCAACCTGGATTCCTACCGGATCCGAGATCTCGGAACCCGGTTCGGCGTGGAGCGGCAGGCGCGCCAGTTTTCGGTGGCCGTCGAATCGGGACTTGTCGACGTCGCCTATCAGGATGGCGCGCCTGCTTCGCTCGGCCCGGGCCAGCGGCTGGAGACGGCCAGCGCCGAGGCCGCCGTGGAGATAAGCAAGGTCGGGGTCGGGACCGTCTCGAGTTGGCGCGATGGCAGGCTCGAATATGACAATACGCCGCTCCGCCAGGTTGCGGCGGACGTGTCGCGATATATTCCTGAACCGATCGTCGTCGATCCGGCGGTTGCCGATCTCAGGCTGTCGGGGGTGTTGGTGATTGGGGACGGTTCGCATCTTGTCGATCAGATACAATCGCTCCTTCCCGTTATGGCGCTGCATCGGAACCACGGCATCCGCTTTGTGGGCGTTCGCGGCACCCGTTGACCGTGTCGAGGCAGCGCCGATCCGGGTGGATGTCCCCGCGGGCCGCTTCCGGGAGTCGCTTTCGATCCTGGCGGGCCAAGCCCATATTTCCATCGGTACGTCGGGCGCTTTGCCTTCCCTGCGCACGCCCGCCGTCCGCGGCACGATGGAGCCGGGTGACGCGCTGAACGCCCTCCTGGCCGGATCCGCATGGCAGGCGGTGCCAGCCACCACGGCGACCTGGTCGCTGGTCCGTCGCGCTCGGCGGGACAGGAAGAAGCCGGTGGCGGAGCCCGCTTCGCCGGTCGACGACGACATCCTCGTCAGCGCCACCAAACGCGATGAGCAGCTTGGTTCGGCGCCGGCGTCCGTCACGATCATCGGCGGCGCCCAGATGGTGGCCGGGTCCGCCGCGCGGGGATCGAGCGACTTCACGAGCCAAACCGAAGGCGCCTTTTCAACCAACATGGGGCCCGGCCGGGACCGGATCTTCCTGCGCGGCGTGGCCGACAGCCCCTTCAACGGGCCGACCCAGTCGACGGTGGGGCTCTTCCTCGACGATGCGCGGGTCAATTACGCCATGCCGGACCCCGACCTGCGCCTGACCGACATCGATCGGATCGAGATCCTTCGAGGGCCGCAAGGGTCGCTCTACGGCACCGGATCGCTGGGGGGCATCGTCCGGATTGTGACGACCCGACCCGACGTGAACGCCTGGTCGGGCATGAGCGCGGTCGAAGTGTCGTCGGTCGCGCACAGCACGCAGGGCGGGGCGCTCGAAGATGTCCTGAACGCGCCGATCGTCGCGGGAAAGCTCGCGGTTCGCGCCGTGGCCTATGGGGATATCACGCCGGGATGGATCGACGACGCCGGGCGCGGCGAGACCGACGTCAATCGCGTGAGCAGGGTTGGCGGCAGGATCGATCTCCGCTGGTTGCCGGCATCGGCATGGACGGTCGATCTGTCCGGTGCGCTCCAGGAATTGCGCGCCCGCGACAGCCAATATGCTGTCGCTTCGCTTTCCCGGTCGACCGCGCTGGCCGAGCCGCACCGCAACCATTTCGTCCTGGCGCGCGCGGATGTCCGCGGCACCATCGGTGCGCTCGATTTCCTGTCGACCAGTGCCTACGAGCATAATCAGGTGCTGAGTCGATTTGACACCGGCGCGACGCCCCCCGTCGCCTATGACGAGGCACGCCGCCTCACGCTGTTCAGTGAGGAGGCGCGACTGAGCGATCCCCGCGCCCGACGCCCGTGGGTGGCAGGAATCTCGGTGGTCGATGCCATCAACCGGACGATGGGCACGTTCACGTCGGCAAGCCAGCCCACGCAGGTCGCGCGTGACGAATATAGCCGGTCGCTCGAGGCTGCGATCTTCGGCGAGATTACCCAACCGCTCGGCCCTGCATGGGATCTGACGCTCGGTCTGCGCGCCTACCATGCCAGCAATAGGAACGAGAGCGCGCTGCCCGCCCTGCTCGTCAACAAGAAGACGGGCGCGACCCCGAGTGCGGTGCTCGCGTGGCATCCGGCCGAGGGCCGACTGGTCTGGTTGCGGTACGCAAGCGCGGTACGCCCCGGAGGGCTGAGCCAGGACAGCAGCGGCGCCAATGCGGTCTTCCGATCCGACGTTCTCAAGAGCCTCGAACTGGGTGGCAGATTCTCGTTCCTGGACGGCCGCCTCACGCTGAACGGAGCGCTGTTCGGCCTGAGCTGGCAGCATTTGCAGAGCGATATCATCGGCACCGACGGCCTCATCGTCACCATCAATGCCGGGAACGCCACGAACTACGGCCTGGAGCTGGGCTCCACGTTCAAGCTGGCGGCGTTCACGTTCAGTGCGGGGCTTACCCAGCAACGGGGGCGGCTCAAATCGAGCACGATCACCGGCGGGTTGGACTCGCGGCTTCCGGTCCTGCCGGATATTTCGGCGCACAGCCGCGTGTCCTGGCAAAGGCAGTATAGAACGTTCGGCGCCGACGCTTATTTGAGCGCCAGTTATCTCGGGTCCAGCCGCTTGAGCTTCGATCCCTCGCTCGATCGAACGACGCCCTCTCACTTCGACGTCGATGCAGGAGCGGGGCTTTCGCGCGACAGCTGGCGCCTCTCGATCGGCATTTCCAACATCCTCAACACCAAGGACGACACCTTCTCGTTCGGTAATCCATTCACGATCCGGCAGGCCGACCAGCACACGCCGTACCAGCCGCGCACTGCGACGCTGCGGTTCGAACGCCACTTCTGACCGGCGACGCCGCTCCGGCTGAACATGGTGATTTGTCTCAGCCCGGCTGGGGTGCGGACGTCGCACGCCGTCTACACTCGTCGGACGCCGCTCATCTGCTGAAGCGTCCGGCGACAGTCGACGGCTGCCCATGCAGGCCGCGGCATGATCGAACGAGGTGCAAGCATGCGGTGTCGCCTTTGCCTTCCGTCCGCTCTTCTTCTGTTGTCGGGCTGTGCGACGACGGGAGGGGACAGGATCGCGCAGAAAGACCCGCTCGAAGGGTTCAACCGGCACGTCTGGAACTTCAACCATGGAGTGGACAAGGCCGTCGTCCGGCCGATCGCCGTGGCCTATCGCGGCGTCACGCCGTCCTTCGCGCGGCGCGGCATCGGCAACGCATTCGACAATCTCACCGAGCCATGGTCCGCCATCAACAATCTTCTCCAGCTCAAGCCCGGCCGCGCCGCGCGCAATCTCGGGCGTTTCGCCGTCAATTCCACGATCGGGATTGCCGGGTTGAGCGACCGGGCGACGAAGATCGGCATTCGCCAGGCGCCGGAGGATGCGGGCCAGACGCTCGCCCGATGGGGCGTCGGCACCGGTCCGTATCTGGTGCTGCCCTTATTGGGCCCGTCGACCCTGCGCGACGGGGTCGGTTTTGCGGTCGCGCAGGTCGCCGATCCGGTTGCGATATGCTTCGCGCAATGCGGCGTCCCGAGCGGCGTGCGATACGGCCTTGCGACGCTCAAATATCTGAATGCTCGCTCCGAACTGATCGATGTCGGGGCCGATGCCATGCTGGCGACCAGCCTGGATCCGTATGCCGTCGCGCGGTCGGCCTATCTGCAGCGCCGGCGGGAAGAAATCCTGAATGAAAGCCCCGACGCGGACTCCGGCCCAGCGGGCGCGCCGTCGGACGCGTCCGTTTCCACCTCAGCGAGCGACAGCCGCTGAGGCTTGCTGCTGCCACTGCGTCAGCATCGTCGGCGAGGGGCAGTTGTGCGGTGCCGCGCCGTGGCGATCGCCGCGGGGCCGGTAGACGAGACGCACCGTGCCGAGCGGGCTCGCGACGCAGTCGGCGAGATCGTAATGGACAGCGAGTTCCTGGCTGAGGATCGCGCGCGTCGCGCGATTGGTGAAGGCGAAGCGCGGATAGGTGTCGATCACCGCCGCCGGCCGCGCCGCCATGATCCGGCGGACCTCGGCGGTCGGATCGACACCCAATGCGCGCGCATCGGCCTCGTCCTGCGTGCTGAGATGGCCGGGGAAGGCCCACTTGGTCGGCAGGCAGGACTGCGCGAGCATGTATAGAGCGGGGTAGGCGTCGTAGACGAAGATGCACCGTCCCGTGGGCGCCGCCGCTGCGGCGACGGCGGTGGCTTCGGATCGTCCGCCCTTCGCCAGTCTGCTCGTCTCCAGCACCGCCTGTCCCGCGACGAATGCCACCACCAGCCCAACGTAGATACCGCGTCGCCACGAAGCGCTGCTGTCGAACGCGCGCGCGGAGAGCAGGGTCAGCGGAAGCAGAAGCGGGATCGCATAATGCGGCGCGTCGAACCGCCCGTAGAGCAACATCGAGGCCGACGCCGCTGCCAGCCAGGACGCCAGGAAGCGGCCCCCGCGCGACGGCGTGCCGTCGGTGGAGCGCCATTCCCGCGCGCGGATGGCGCAGATGAGTAAGGGCGCTAGCGTCGCTGCGATCAGCGCCAGCCCCGCCGCCTCGGTGGAGAATGGCCGGCGACGCTGGCCCATGACCGACTGGAAATTGGCGAACAGGAAGGCCGAGCCGTGCCCCTCCGCCGCATAAGCCGCATAAGCCGCGACGGTCGGTAGCAAAGCGAGGCCCGCCCAGCCGAAACCGAGGCCGATCGTGCGCACCCACCGTGCATCGCGCCGATGCGCCTCGTACAGCAGCGCGAGCCCGAACAGCGCGCCTTCGGGCGCGACGCTATACTTGATCTGCAGCGCCAGCCCGACGCAGAGCATCGCCGTCGTGCCGCGCCAGATCGACAGCCGCGGCTGTCGGATGATGCTCAGGATCAGCGCCGCCGCCGCCAGCATCGCGAGGTTGTAGAAGACGGGCGTCTGGCCGCCTTCGCCCTCCATGAAGTCGAGCCAGAGGATGTAGGCGACGGCGGAAGCGATCGCCGCGGCGCTGGACGCCCGCGTCCGCACGATCCGAAAAATGCCATACGCGCTCAGCGCGACGATGCATGCGGCGACCAGCTTGTACTGCAAAAAGCCGGATCCGCCGAGAAACCGCGTGCCTGCATAGATCAGGAAGATGCCGATCGGCTTGCGATCGAAGATATCGACGTATGGCAGCGCGCCGTGCAGCATCCGATCGCCGACGAGCAGATAGAATTGCTCGTCGAACCCCAGCGCGGGATTGTCGAAGGTCGCGGCCCTCGCAGCACAGGCGACGATCGCGAGCAGCAAGACGATGATCGGATCGCGCGGTTGGGCGCCCTTCGCATCGAATGCAGCAGCGCGGTCAGCGCGCCAGACGTGTCGATGCATCCTGCTGGTATTCCCCATGTTCCGAGGTTTGGACGGCGCGCTCTACCATCTGCCTCAGCGCAGGCGACCGGCCGATGCGGGCCCGCGAGAAAAAGGTGGCGGACTGTGGTGCATGGGCGGGGACGCCGTCTTGCGCCCGAAGAACGCCATGAAACGGCGAGGAGGGTTGATGAGCCGCCAGGTTTCTCGCGCTATCGCTCTGGTCTGCGCGCCCCAATTCTATCCGAAAGCGCCTTCGCGGCGCCGGCCGCCGGTTCGGCCCGAGGCGGTCAGCGCCAGCGGTTTTCTTGCCAACTCTGGCCGATCCAGCGTAACGGATGCAAGCTCGGTTTTTACGGATCTGGAGATCACCGTGGTTCGGCTCGGCCTGTCCGAGCGGACGCGCTGGACCGCCTCAAAGGGGCGCCTGCGTTCCACTGTGCGGCGGCTGATGCGGCTGCTGTTCGGTTATAGCCACGGCATTCCTCTTGCCAACGAACGACTTGAGACGCTGCGATTGATGGCAATCCAGGTCGGTCGGCGAAAATCTGTATCCGCAGACCGGCAGGACGCGGAGGCCGTAGCGGAGCAGGCCGAAATGACCGCCGTCATCAGGATGATTGCGAATGAAATCGACGGACGCGGTCTTTAAACGAATGAATGGACCCGTCTTTCGGACCCGGATGGTCGAATAGGGTCTTCCGGTGGGCGGTCCGTTCGGATCGGGAGTCGTCGTACGACTGAGTCAGCTTCGGTCCGTCCCAGGAGGCGTCATCGGGCGATGTATGAGCGCGATTCTTGTGCCCGGCGTCAGTTGTTCGATCGCGACAGAAAGGTCGTGGAGCCGCGCGACCGCGGCGACCAGCGCGAGCCCGAGACCGTTGCCCGGCGTATGGCGACTATCTTCCGAGCGATAGAAGCGGCGGAACACCGCATTCCGCTCGTCCGGGTCGATGCCGTATCCCGTGTCGCTCACGACAATGGCCAGCATTCCATCGCTGTCATGCAAGCCGACCGACACACGCCCATGCGGCGGGGTGAATTTCAGCGCATTGTCGACGAGGTTCGATATGGCGGTGAACAACAGTCCCGGATCACCCGACAGGACAGTGATCCGCTCCGGATCATGCTCGAACGAGAGGGCGATCGACCGGTCCTCGGCGACGGGCTCATGGAAATCGACGACGTCCTGCACGATCGTCGCCAGGTCGACGTCCTGAAAGCCCTTCCGCCGGGCGCCGTCCTCGATCTCCGCGATCCTCAGCATCGCGCTGAAGGTCCGCAACACCGCCCGCAACTCGGCGACGGCGTCGTCGACCGCCGCCGCGTAGCCTTCCGGTGCCGGCGTGCGTCGTTGAACGCGCTCGAGGCCCGCGACGATGCGCGTGAGTGGGGTCCGCAGGTCATGGGCGATGCCGTCACACACGCCCTTCACCTCGCCCATCAGCCGCTCGATCTCGTCGAGCATCGCGTTGACGACGATCACCAGCCGATCGAGATCGCTCGACGTGCCGCCCGTGGGCAGCCGCCGGGAGAGGTCGCCGCGCATGATCTCCTGAATGGCGAAGGCGGCGGCATCGAAACGCCGGACCGTCCCCACCGCGACCACCACCGCGCCGCCGAGCCCCAGCAGCGCCGTGAGCAGGCCACCCCAGAAAGCGGTCTGGAGGAACGCTTCGTCGAATTCGCGCGCCTCATGCAGGTTCTGCGCGACCAGCGCGACCTCACCGCCGGGAAAGCGATGTGCGAGGCCGCGATAGCGAAACCGGCCCGAGGCGGTCGAAGAGGTGAAGAAAAACGGTCGGTCTACGTCGCCGAGCGGCTGCGGCATCGGCAAAGCATCGCCGATGAGACGACGTCCCGCCGCATCGTAAAGCGTGAAGGCACGGCTCAGCCCGCGAAGATGGCTCGCGTTATGCGATGCGAAGCGCTGCCGTACGTTGGCGAGAGTCGTTCCGGGCTGGAGCGGAGCCTCGCGCGTCAACCAATCGTCGATGTTGGCGATCTGAAATCGCTGTGTCTGAACGTAGAGAAATCCGAACAGGGCGCCGGAGGCCACGCCGAACAGTGCCAGAAACAGCAGAGCGAGACGGAAGCTCCCGGTGCGGGGCAGGTCAGTCAGGCGCATGCATGACATATCCTGCGCCACGGACCGTGTGGATCAACTGGGAAGCGCCGTCGCGTTCGATCTTGCGCCGCAATTTACTGACATGGACATCGATCACGTTGGTGGGTTCGTCATAATGATAGTGCCAGACCTCTTCGAACAGCATGGTCCGCGTGACGATCTGGCCGGCGCTGCGCATGAGATATTCGAGTAGACGGAACTCGCGCGGCAGCAGGTCGATCGTCTTGCCCGCACGGCGGGCGGTGCGCGCGAGCAGATCGAGTTCGAGGTCGCCGACGCGCAATTCGGTTTCGCGGCCGCTGCCGCCACGGCGTCGCAGCAGCGCGTCGATGCGGGCCGTCAGTTCGAGCGCTTCGAACGGTTTGGTCAGATAGTCGTCGCCGCCCATCTTCAGGCCGCGGATACGCTCGTCGACCGCGTCGAGCGCGCTCACCACCAGCACCGGTATGTCGTCGCCGGTCGCCCGTAGCGTCGTGACGATGGTCAGGCCGTCCATGCCGCCCGGCAGCATGCGATCGACGACCAGCGCGTCGTAGGAGCCCGCGGCCGCCATCAGCAGGCCTTCGCGGGCTGTCCCCGCAATCTGCACCTCATGCCCATGATCGTTGAGCGCGGCGGCGATTTCCTGTGCGATGCGCTCGTCGTCCTCGACGATCAGAATGCTGGTCATCGGCCTCGAACTACCCGCATTGCATTATCGCTCCCGTGCGGGCGCGTTGGCTCGGCCGCACCCCTCGGTTATGCACGCCCTCATGCCATGGCGCCTCGACGAATGTCCTCCGCTCAACGTTAAATCTCCTTCATCCTGTCGCCGGGAGCTGATCTGATGCGGCTGCTGGTCGTGGAGGACGACGATCGCGGCGCGGCGTATCTGGTCCGTGGCCTGCAGGAAAGCGGTCACGTCGTCGATCGAGCCTCGGAGGGCGAGACCGGCCTCGCGCTCGCATCGGAAGGGATTTACGATATCGCAATCGTCGATCGGCGTCTCCCGTTGCTCGACGGGGTGGCGGTCGTCCGCGCGCTTCGCGCGGAAGGGCACACCGTCCCCGTGCTCATGCTCAGTGCCAGCGCGGGTGCCTCCGATCGCGCCGAGGGAATTCTGGCAGGATGCGACGACTATCTCGGCAAGCCATATGCGTTCGCCGAGCTTCTGGCGCGGATCGAGGCACTGGCCCGCCGGAGCGACCGCACGCGCGCGTCGGCCGTCCTTGCGGTCGCCGATCTGAGTTTCGATCCGGCCAGCCGTCGTGCCGTGCGCGGGGCCGACCATATTCCGCTGCAGCAGAAGGAATGCGTGCTGCTCGAATATCTGATGCGGCATGCGGGACAGGTGGTCACGCGATCGATGCTGATCGAGGCCGCATGGGGCTACGACTTCGATCCCGAGGACGCGATCATCGATCGGCACGTTCATCGCCTGCGACAGAAGATCGATCAGGGTTATCCATGCCGGCTGATCCACACGATCCATGGCGTGGGATATCGGCTGGAGCCTGGCACGGCGCCTTAACCTGAATCCTTTTTCATGTTCATGCGAAATGCCTCCAAGGATCGGCGGCCTAACCGGCATGCGTGTATCCGACCCCATCCGCCGCGCCGCCGAGTCGGTCCGCACCATGCCCGGCGCGCAGGCGTCGTTCCGTCGCTGCGGTGCTACTGTGCCTGGCAGCGGGCGCCTGCTCGTTCGTGCCGGCCACGCATCGCCCCGAGGTCGCGACGGCACCTGCGTGGGATTCGCCTGTGCCGTCGGGCGGCAGGCCATCGACCGTGCGCGACAATTGGTGGCGGCATTTCGACAGCCCCGCGCTCGATCGGCTCGAGAATGACAGCCTGGCAGCGAGCTTTACGCTGCAGGCCGCCGTCGCCCGGATCCATGAAGCGGAAGGCGCGGCCTGGATCGCCGCGGCACCGCTTGCCCCCGCGCTCGACATAGCGGGCACGACCAACGCCTCGACCCGCTCGGGCAACAGTGGCACCAACGGCCAACTGGTGGCGCAGGCGAGCTACGAGCTCGACTTCTGGGGCAGGAACCGCGCCGCTGCCTCGTCCAGCGCGGCGCTTGCCCGGGCGAGCGCCTATGACGCCGGCACCGTGGCGATGACGCTGTCGGCATCGGTAGCGAACGGCTATTTCACGATCCTCTCGCTCCGCGAACGTGTCCGTCTTGCGCACCAGCAGGCCGACGATTCCCGTCAGATATTGCAATTGATCCGGGTGCAGCGGGGGGCAGGGGCCGCCACCGACCTCGAACTGCGCCAGCAGGAGACTGCGGTCGCGTCGTTCGATGCGGCAGTGCTGGCGTTGGAACAGCAGCTTGCCGCGGCGACCCACGCGCTCGCCGTCCTCTCCGGGCGTGCGCCCGAAGGCTTCACCGTCGCCGACGCCGCGCTGGCCGATATCGGCCATCCGCCGATTTCACCGGATCTGCCGCCGCAATTGCTCGGCCTGCGTCCCGATGTCGAGGCGGCCGAGGCCCGGCTGGCGTCCGCCAACTTCGACGTCGGCGTCGCCCGTGCCGCTTTCTTTCCGACGCTCTCGCTTTCGGCAAGCGGCGGACTCGCTTCGGCCACGACGACCGCGCCGCAGCTTGCCTTGGCCAATGTTGGTGCCAGCCTGCTCGCGCCGCTGTTCGAGGGCGGCCAGCTCAAGGGGCAGTTGACGCAGGCCGAAGCGCGAAAGGTCGAATTGGTCGCCACATATCGGCAGACGGTGCTGACCGCCTATCAGGATGTCGAGGACGCGCTCAGCGCGATCGACCTCCTCGGCCGCCAGGAAGCCGTCGAGGCCGGCGCGGCGCGATCGGCGCAGCAGGCGGCGGAGCTGGCCCGGACGCAGTATCGCGCGGGCAGCGCGGACTATCTCAGCGTCCTCACCACCGAGCAGATCGCCTACCAGACCCGCGACACGCTCGCGCAGCTTCGCCTCCAGCATCTTGAGGCGATCGTCAGCCTGTGCCGCGCGCTGGGCGGCGGCTTCGGCCGCGCCGATTTGGCCAGCATCTCACCCCCTCCTGCCGTCGCGAGCGGCGCGAAACCATCTGGAACATCCCAGTGAACGAAACCATTCCTGCCGGACACGAGCCAACCCAACGCGTGTCGTTGCGCTGGAAGCTGGCCGGGCTCGCCCTTGTCGCGCTCGCTGTCATGCTCGGCATGGCCAGTCTGCACCGGAGCGGCGCCGGTCAGAATCCGCCCGCAGCCGCCGCCAAGACGGTGCCGGTCGTCGCCGGGCGCGCTGCAACCCGCGACATGGCGATCCGCGTCACCGGCATCGGCAGCGTCACGCCGATCAACGTGGTCGACGTGAAGGCGCGGGTGGACGGGCAACTCATGCGCATCGCCTATCGCGAGGGCGACGAGGTTCCGGCCGGGCGCCTGCTGGCCCAGATCGATCCACGACCCTACGAGGCGACGCTCGCGCAGGCGGTTGCCCTGCGCGCGAAGGATGACGCGCAGCTGGTGAATGCGCGATCCGATCTGGCGCGGCAGGCGACATTGTCGAAGGCGGGCGCGGGTACGGTACAGGCTTATGATGCCGCCAAGGCGCAGGCCGGCGCGCTCCAGGCGACGGTCGCGCAGGATGACGCGGCGATCCGCTCGGCCCAGCTCAATCTTCAATATTCGCGGATCGTCGCGCCTGTCGCAGGGCGGGTAGGCCTCAAGCAGGTCAATTTGGGCGCCATGGTCCATGCGAGCGACACGACCGGGATCGTCACGGTCACGCAGATGGCGCCGATCTCGGTGATCTTCACCTTGCCGCAGGATGCGCTGGCCCCCGTGCTCGCGGGTCAGCATGGCGGCCAGTTGCCGGTCTCGGTCTATACGCGCGACGGGGCCAGCCATATTGTCGACGGCACGCTCGTCTTCGTCGGCAGCTCGGTCGACCAGACCACCGGCCAGTTCCAACTTCGGGCGAACTTCGCGAATGGCGACCGCATGTTGTGGCCCGGCGATTTCGTGTCGGTGCGCGTGCTCGTCCGTCTCGACCGCGGCGCGACCGTGGTGCCGGATCAGGCGGTGCAGACCAGCGAAACCGGCCGCTACGTCTACACGCTTACGCCCGGCGGCGTCGCCGAGATGCGCACCGTCAAGGCGGGGGCCAGCGTCGACGGCTTCACGGAAATTCTTGCGGGGCTGAAGCCGGGCGACGCGATCGTCGTCTCGGGCCAGTCGCGCCTGTCGCCGGGCGCCAAGGTCGCGGTCCGGGGCCAGTACGGAGCGCGGTCGTGAACATCTCGCGGCCGTTCATCGACCGGCGGATCGGCACCTGCCTGCTCGCGATCGGGGTGATCCTCGTCGGGCTCGTGGCCTATCGGCTGCTGCCGATCTCGTCGATGCCGCAGGTCGAGTTCCCGACGATCCAGATTTCGGCGAGCCTGCCCGGCGCCAGCGCCAACACGATGGCGACGTCGGTCGCGACGCCGCTCGAGCGCATGCTCACCAACATTCCCGGCGTGACCCAGATGACCTCGTCGAGCTCGCTCGGCCAGACCTCGATCACGCTCCAGTTCGATCTCAGCCGCGACATCAACAGCGCGGCCGTCGACGTCCAGACCGAGATCAACGCGGCGGCAGGGCTGCTGCCCAAGAATCTTCCCAATCCGCCGACCTATCACAAGGTCAATCCGGCCGGCGTCTCGATCCTCTCGCTCGCGCTCACGTCGGATTCGGTGCCGCTGACCGAGGTCGACCGCTACGCCGAAACCTATATCGCGCAGCCGATCTCGCAGATGAACGGCGTCGGCATCGTCGATTATCACGGCCAGCTCCGCCCCGCGGTGCGTGTCCGCATCGATCCCGACCGGCTCGCCGGGGTCGGCCTGACGCTGGAGGACGTCCGCACAGTCATCGGCGCATCCACCGTCAACGCGCCGAAGGGTACGCTGAACGGACCGCATCAGGCGATCACGCTCGACGCGACCGACCAGCTGATGGACGCCGCCGCCTACAAGGGCATGATCCTGGCCACGCGCAACGGCATCCCCATTCACCTGTCCGACGTCGCCACCGTCGCCAACGCGCCGGAGGACGTGCATCAGGCCGCGTGGTTCCAGGGCAAGCGCGCGGTCATCATCGACGTCGCGCAGAGCCCCGGCTCGAACGTGATGTCGACATTGCAGGGCATCAAGGACAGGCTGCCGGCACTCGCCGCATCGTTGCCGCCTTCAGTCCACCTCGCCGTCGTCGCGGACCGGACCCAGACGATCAAGGCGTCGGTCAACGACGTCCAGATGACGCTGATGATCACGATCGCGCTCGTCGTGATGGTGATCCTGGTGTTCCTGCGCAATCTCTGGGCGACCCTCATCCCGAGCCTGACGATCCCGCTGTCGCTGATCGCCACCTTCGCGGTGATGTATGTGCTGGGCTACAGCCTCGACAATCTCTCGCTGATGGGGCTCACCATCGCGGTCGGCTTCGTCGTCGACGACGCGATCGTGGTCATCGAGAACATCATGCGCCACGTCGAGGAGGGCAAATCGCCGATCGAGGCCGCGTTGCTTGGCTCGAAGGAAGTCGGCTTCACGATCGTCTCGATGACCGTCTCGCTGATCGCCGTGTTCATCCCGATCCTCGCGATGGGCGGGATCGTCGGCCGGATCTTCCGCGAGTTCGCGGTGACGATCACCGTCGCGCTCATCGCGTCGGGCATCATCTCGCTGACCGTCACGCCGATGCTGTGCGGCTGGCTGATCCGCAGCGAGGAAGGCCGGGCGCACGGGCGGCTGTACCGCTGGTCGGAACGCACCTTCACGCGGATCACCGACGGCTATGAGCGGCTGCTCGATGTCGCGCTGCGCTGGCAGCGCCTGACCATCCTGAGCTTCCTGGTGACGGTCGCGCTGACGGTGTTCCTGTACGTGGACCTGCCCAAGGGCTTCTTCCCACAGGTGGATACGAGCTTCGTGATCGGCACGGTTCGCGGCGCACCCGACATCTCGTTCGACGAGATATCGCGGCGCGTCGGCGCGGTGGCGAAGATCGCGATGACCGATCCCGCGGTGGACACGGTCGACTATTGGACCGGCGCCAATCCGACGATGAGCGACGGCCATATCATCCTCAACCTGAAGCCGCTCAGCCAGCGCAGCACGCCGGCCGATCAGGTGCTCGCGCGGCTGGGGACCAAGATGGCGTCGGTCGTCGGCGTCGCCCAGGGCATGCAGGTGCGCCAGGACATCTCGGTCGGCGGCCGGATCAGCATCGCGCAATATCAATATACGCTGCAGGACGGCAACATCGCCGAGCTCAACCACTGGGCGGCGCTCCTCCAGCAGAAGTTCGCGGCTCTGCCCGAGCTGCGCGACGTGTCGTCTGACAAGCAGGCCGCGGCGACCAGCCTGACGCTACAGATCGATCGCAGCACCGCCTCGCGCCTCGGCGTGCACGCGCAGGACATCGACAACACACTGTACGACGCGTTCGGCCAGCGCCAGGTCGCGACGATCTTCGATCCGCTCAGCCAATATTATGTGATCGAAGAGGTGAATCCCGGCTTCCAGCTCAGCGCCGATGCGCTCCACCACCTGTATGTGCGATCGAACGACACGCAGGCTTTGGTACCACTCAGCCTGCTCGCGACGGTCCGCCAGGGGGTCGCGCCCGTGACGGTCGCGCATCAGGGCATCTTCCCGGCGGTCACCCTGTCGTTCAATCTCGCGCCCGGCGTGGCGCTGGGCAATGCCGTGACGGCGATCCAGAATGCGGAGCGCGCCTCGGCCATGCCGGCGAGCGTGCAGGGAACCTTCCAGGGCACGGCACAGGCATTCCAGGCGTCGCTGAGCACCGAGCCCCTGCTGATCCTCGCCGCGCTGGTGACGATCTATATCGTGCTGGGCGTGCTCTACGAGAGCGCGATCCATCCGCTGACGATCATCTCCACGCTGCCGTCGGCGGGGCTCGGCGCGCTGCTCGCGCTCATGATCATGGGCAAGGATCTGTCGATCATGGGCATCATCGGGATCCTGCTGCTGATCGGCATCGTGAAGAAGAACGCGATCATGATGATCGATTTCGCGCTCCACGCGCAGCGCGACCACGGCAAATCGCCGCACGAGGCGATCCGCGAGGCGTGCCTGCTGCGCTTTCGCCCGATCCTGATGACCACGCTCGCGGCATTGTTCGGCGCGGTGCCGCTCGCGATCGGATCGGGCGCGGGTGCCGAGCTGCGCCAGCCGCTGGGCATCGCGATCGTCGGCGGCCTGATCGTCAGCCAGGCGCTGACCCTATTCACGACGCCCGTGATCTTCCTGCAGTTCGAGCGGCTGCACATCTTCCTCGGCGGCTTTCGCGAGCGGTTACGGATCGGGCTCGACCGGTTTCGCCGTCGGCAGGCGATCGCTCCGTGATCGCGTCGCGCGAACCTCAGACGAGGTCGAGCGATGCCGGCCGTGTCCCTGAAAACACCGCATCGAGGCGATCGCTCCCGAGCCCGAACTGGCGCTGCACGATGCCGCCGATCATCGCGCGATAATCGGTCAGCACGGGCAGGTCGCGCTGCTGGTTGAGCGTGTCGGCCGCGATCCGCACCTGCGGCCCCGCCAGCCGGCGACCACGCACGCCGCCGCCCAGCACCCAATATACGCTGCCATGGCCGTGATCGGTGCCCTTGTCGCCATTCTCGCGGAACGTCCGGCCGAATTCCGATACGACGACCACCGTCGTATCGCGCCACGCCTCGGCGCCGATCTCCTCCGCGAACCCGGCGACGCCGCGGCCCAGTTCGCCGATCCGCCCGGCAAGATAGCCTTGTGCGCCACCCTGGTTGACGTGGGTATCCCAGCCGCCGACATCGACGAATGCGAGATTGTACTGATCGCGCATCAATCGCCCGATCCGCCGCGCGGAAAGCTCGAAGCCCTTGGCGGTGACCGCGCCGCGACTGGCCTGGGTCATCTCGTCCGCGAGCGACCTGAACACCGTCTCGCGTGTCGCAAAGCCTTCGGCGACCGAACCCGACAGCGCGCTATCGCCCGCATACATCGCCTGGATCAGCTTTGCCGCACGCGGATCGATGGCAGGCTTGAGATTGCCGGTGAGCGCGATGTTGGGGATTGAGAGCCCCGAACTCTGGAAACAGAGCGGCACCTGATCGGAAAAGGCGATCGGCCTGTCGGTGCCGATCGCACCGGCCAGCCGTGCCATGAATCCCGACCGGAAATCGCGCGCGCTGGCGATCGGCTGGCCGAGCTCGATGGTATCCTGCGTCTCGAAATGGCTGCGGCTCATATCGTCGGTGCCCGCAAACGGCACGAACGCGATCTGTTTGGCCTGCCACAACGGATAGATGCTGTCCTTCAACGCCGGATGCAGCGCCCAATCGCCGTCGAGCGGCAGCGCGGCATCGGGATCGGCCGCATCCGGCTTTCGCAGCCCGATCGTCGGGCGTGCCTCGTGATAGAAATCGCTGCCGACCGGCGCGACGATATTGGCGGCATCGTAGGCGCCGCGCAGGAAGACGAGCAGCAGCCGTCCCGATCCCGCGGCAGGCGCCGCAAATGCGCGACCGGCGACCACCAGCGGAGCGAAAGCGGCGGCCTTGAGCAGATTACGGCGATGCATGGCGCACATCTCCTTCAGCGGCGCATGAATTCGGGCGACGACAAATACAGGCTGTTCCACTCCTGCGGGGAAGCCGCCTGATCCAGCACCTTCGCGGTCGCTGGGCTGAGCCGCTGCTGGAGGGCCTGGAAGAACAGCGCATTCTGGATCTGCGGGAAAGCAGGTTGCTCCGGCACCGCGCCGTCGCGCGGCTTGAACAATCCGGCGGAGCCGCCACCGATCGATCGCGCGATCTCGAACCGCGTCTCCATCTGGCCAGGGCCCGACCATGCCGAGGACGCCATAGGATAACCGTCGGGGGCTTCGTGCGCGAACAATCCCTCACCCATCCGCTGGAGCCAGCCGGACAGCGGATCGGTGTTGAGGATCGTGCGACCGGCATAAGCGAGGCGCACCGCCGACACCGCGTAATGAACGGGATCCTTGAACGTCTTGCCGAGCGACGCCTTGAACTCGGGCGAGCGGAACAGCGTGCGCAGAACCGCGGTGATGTCGCCCCGACTGTGCTGGAAGGTCGCTGCCATCCGATCGACGAGCGCGGCAGGCGGCGTGTCGCCGACGAAATAGGCTGCGATCTCGGACGAAATATGATGTGCGGTGGCGGGCGACGCGACGAGCAGGTCGAGCGCCTGCTCGACCTCGTCGAACCCGCTGCCGCGGATGGTATGGCCGAGAAACTGCTTGTCGCCGAAATCGTGCCGCGCCGGATTGAACTCGAACAGTCCGGCGCGACGGTAGAGCGGTTGCCATTGCGGCCGCAGGCGGGGCGCATCGGGCTTGAGATCGACGCCGACCCCGGTGAGGATGCGTGCCAGTTCCTGCACATCCTTCTGCGTGTAACCCGCGCCCACGCCCATCGTGTGCAGCTCCATGATCTCGCGCGCGTAATTCTCGTTGATATGCCCCGCCGCATTCTGGTCGTTGTCGAGGTAGCGGAGCATCGCGGGATGATGCAGCGTCGCGTCCAGCAGATCGCGGAACCGCCCCAGCGCGTGCGACCGGATCGCCTGGTCCTCGTAATCGCCGACCATCGCGCGGATGTCGCGCTTTCCGGCCTGAACGTTGAAGTGGTTGAACCAGAACCACGTCATCTGCTCGCGCAGCTGGTCGGGCGCGTACAGGTAGCGCAGGAGCGTACGCGACTGCGCCTCCCGGCCAAGGTCGTTCATCGTCTTGTTGTAGGCGTCGCGCGCAGCCTTCTTCTGGTCGGGATCGACGATCGCGTTCGCCGCCTTGTTCTGTGCGTCCGCCTCGACCACCAACTGTGCCATCGGCTCGCGCGCGATCCGCATCGCGTCGATCTGGCGCTGGGCCTGCGGTGGCAGGGCGAGCTGTGGCGCATGGAGCTGGTCGTCGAGGAAGCGCGCGGCGCCCCTCGCCGCAATGTCCTTCATGCCGGTGTCGTCGACGCCCCAGGTCAGGCGGTCGAGCAGCGCGACGTCGGCCGGCCCCGGCGCGGCATGTCCCGCCGCAGCGGCGAGCATGCCGCAAAGAAACGCGCCGGCCGCCGAGAGACGACGGCAACGATGTGCCAGCCCCCGCCGTCGATGGTCGCACTTGGCCATGAATCCGATGTCCAGCGCCCACATGGGCTAGACTGTCATGCGGCCCGGAAGATGAATGGCCTCGGAATTTTGGACGCTGCCGGGATGATCGCGGCCGGAACCGACGCTCAGGGTCGCGCGACGCGATATATATGCAGCGCGGCCGGGGTGGTCTCGGTCTTCGCCGCCGCAGCGTAGAGCAAGTCCCCGCCCGGCAACAGCAGGCTATGCTTCACGCCGGGATCGACGGTCTGGGACACCAGATCCAGACGATCGCGCATACGCCCGGAGAAGACCGCGATGCCCTCGAGCCCCGAGAGAAACAGGCGCTTGCTCGCCGGATCCCAGGTGAGCGCGTCGGGGGTGGACATGATGTCAGTTTCAAACGTCGCGCGCCCGGTCTTCAGGTCGATTGCGAACAGCTTGGCGGGTTCGCGAGCGGCGACGAACAGGCGCCCGCCTGCTTCGTCGATCGCCATCGGCGTATTCTTGCCCATGCCGGCAATGGTCCAGGTCTCGACGACCTTGCCGGTCGCCAGATCCACGGCCGCGATCTGACGATGGTCGCGCATGTTCACGTAGAGGCGGTTGCGCCGGTGATCGACCACCATTCCCTCAAGATTCTTGTCGTCGATCGTGATCTGCAGCGTCGGCGATGTCGCGCCGGCCGGAATGACGTCGATGATTGAGGTCGGCATGCCGGAATTCATGCCGGCCTCCTGGATGTAGAAGACTTCCTTCGCGGCATCGTAGAAGCCGACGGTCGGGCTGGTCGTCAGCGGAATCTTGCGCAGCAGGTGATAGTCAGCGGCGCTCAGCACGGTCACGCAGCTGCCCTTGGCATCGCTCGCCCATATCTCGTCGCGCGATTTGATATAGGCCAGCATGTGCGGATCGGTGACGTCGTGTAGCGTCTTCAGCAGGGCGCCGGACTTGAGATCGAAGACGAGGACGGCGCCGTTATGCGCCGTCGCCATGAACAGGTGGCCACGCTTCTCATCGGCATCGAGAATGTTGAAGCCGCGCGCATAATCGGGAAGCGGCGTTTCCGCCACGCGCTCCAGCGTCTGCGCCACTGCGCGCCCGGTGAAACCGGGTGCAGCGGTCGTCAGCATCAGTCCTACGAGTGCAGCAATTTTCCGCATGATCATTCCCTTGATGGCTTGCCGAGCCGTGTCAGTTGGACTTGGCGACGTCGTAGATGTCGATCGCGGCGGGCGAGCCCTCGACCGGGGCGCGGCCGACGAAGACCTTCGCCAGCGACGGGACATAGGCCGAGCTCTTGCCGCCGCGTCCGCCGCCGGTCTGCACGACCTCGAAATGGTCGGTGTCACGGCGCGCCATGACGACGAAGCCCTGGTCGGTCGACACCAGCAGGCGGCGTCCAATCGCGTCATAGGTCATGTCGTCGCCGTCGTTGAGGCAGTCGGTCGTCGAGAGGAGCCGACCATTTTCCACGTCGATCACGTAGAGACGGCCCGGATCGCGTCCGATCACGAACAGGCGGCGCGTGGCCGGGTCGTAGGCCATCGGCGTATTCTTGTTCATGCCGTCGATCGCCCAGCGCGCGACCATGCGGTTGGCCTTGAGATCGAACATGCCGACGGCGTGGGCGTCGCGCAGGTTCATGAACAGCAGGCCGCGCGCGCTATCGATGGCCATGCCCTCGACGTTGGTCGACGGGATGGGGGCCGAGGCGACGACCGTGCGGTGCGCCACGTCGATCACGGTCAGGAGCGAGTCCGCGCCGCCGCGCTCGGCGCTGACGCTGTAGAAGCGGCCGGTGCTGGCATCGAACAGGTCCGCGTCGGTGCGGTAACGCACCTTGACGGAGTCCACCGTCGCCATCGTCGCCGGATCGATGAAGCGGATCTGGCCGGGGTCGCCGGGCTTCTCGCCGCCGTCGGCGAGGATGATCTGGCCGATCGCAGGCGCGAAGAAGATGTAGTGCGGATTGACCGACGCCTTCACCGAGCGAAGGTGCGCGCCCGAGGTCAGATCGAATTCCTCGATCGTGTGCGCGGTCTGGGCGCTGGTGTAGAGCCGCCGGTGCGCGAGATCGACCGCGAGATGGTCGAGATCGCCGCTAGTCAGGCCGGGAATAGGCACGCTGCGTTCCAGCGTGAGAACTGGCGACGGGTCGGCCGTGGCTGCCGGCGCGGCGATCGACCCGATGATGGAGAAGGCGAGCAGTCCGTCGAACAGCCGGCGGCGGGAAAAGGACGTCATCGCGGATATTCCTGAATGTTGGGGTGCCGGCGCGGGCGGTATGGACACCGCCCGCGCTGGTGGAAGCCGGCTCACTTGGTCGGCGCGACCCGGTAGATGTCGAGCGACGTGGGATCCGCGCCGGTTGCGGCATGGCCGATGAACAGCTTGCCCACCGACGGGACGTAGACCGAAGTCTTCGCGCCGCGCCGCGTGCCGGTCTGCACGAGCGCGAAATGATCGGCGTCGCGGCGCTTCAGGACCGCGAAGCCATCGCTCGCCGAGACGAACAGCCGCTGGCCCTTGGCGTCAAAGGCGACGTCGTCCGAACCGTTGGGGCAATCGGTGGTCGACAGCAGCTTGCCGGTCACGCCGTCGATCACATAGACGCGCCCTGGATCGCGCCCGACCACGAACAACCGATGCGTGGCGGGATCATAATCCATCGGCGTGTTCATGTTCATGCCGGGGATCACCCACTTGGTGACGAAGCGGTTCGCCTTGGTGTCGAACACGCCGATGGCATGCTGGTCGCGCAGGTTCATGAAAAGACGGTGGCTGGGGGTGTCGACCGCCATCTCCTCGATGTTTTCCGAGGGCACGACGGTCCGCGCCACTTCGGTCATGTTGTCGGCGTTGAAGACCGCGAACAGCGAATCCTTCTGGCCGGCATCCTTGCCGCCGCTGCCATTGTAGAACAGGTGGCTTGCCTGATCGTAGAAGGCAGCATCGGGGCCGGGGCGGACGGTGAAGGATTTGACGACCTTCATCGTCACCGGATCGATGAACTTGACGAGCGCCGGCTCCTTCAGGCTCTCGCCGCCATCGGCGAGGATGATCCTGTCGGACGTGGGCGCGTAGAAGATCGAATGCGGATTGATGAAGCCGCCGACCGTCTGCAGATGCGCGCCGGTCTTGAGGTCGAACACCTCGATCGTGCGGGCGTGCTGCGCGCTCGTGTAGATCTTGCCCCGGCGCAGATCGACGCCGAAGTGATCGAAGTCGCCGCTCTTGATCTGCGGCATCGCGACGCTCTTCTCGAGCGTGAGGACGGGCGCCGCATGTGCCGCGGCCGTCAGGCTAGCGATCAGGCAGGCCGCGGCGGTGCGCCGCAGCGTCGCGACGAAATTGGTGATCTTCATATGTATCTCCATCATTGGCGCTCGGGTGCGCCGACCGATCATTTGTGGGACGCGACCATGCCGGTGCCGGCAGCCGTCACGTCGAAGATGTCGAGGCCGGCGTCGATCGCACCGTTCTTGGTGTGGACGATGTAGAAGCGGTTGAGCGGCTCGACGTAGGTCGAGGTCTTGCCGCCCTTGCTGTCGAGGCGCTGCACTTCCTCGAACCTGTCCTTGTCGATGCGGCGGTAGACGACGATGCCGCCGGCGCCGGAGACGAAGATCCGGCCGTGATGGGCGTCGAACGTCATGTCGTCGGCAACCTCGACCGAAGGCAGGGTCGACACGATCGCTCCGGTGTCGGTGTCAATGACGATCAGCCGCGCAGGATTGCGGCTGACGACGAACAGGCGGTGCGTCGCCGGATCGAACGTCAGCGGCGTGTTCTTCAGCAGATCGGGCAGATCCCAGCTGGCCACCAACTGGTGCGTCTTGAGATCGAAGACGCCGATCTGGTGCTTGTCGCGCAGGTTGGCGAACAGGCGGTTGCCGGCATGATCGACCGCCATCGATTCGGTATTGTTGGCGGGCGACGTGATGCGGCCGATGATCTTGCGCTGGTCGACCGAGATGATGTCGATGTCGGTCGTCGGCGAATTGTCGGCCTCGCCGCCGCTCACCACGAACAGCTCGCGCAACTGCGGATCGTAATAGGCCGCGTCGGGGCCGGGCCGGGTCGCGATCTGGCCGACAAGTTTGTTGGTGCGCGTATCCAGGATCCGCACTACGCCGGCGGCGCCATCGGCGATGAACAACGCATGGAGATCGGGCACGAGGCGGATCGAATGCGGATTGCCGAAGCCGGGGATCGACGCGAGATGCTGGCCGCTGCGCAGCGCGAACACCTCGACGCTCTGATGTTTTTCCGCCGTGACGTACAGGCGGTCGGCGGGAACGTCAGCGGCAAAATGGTCGAAGTCGCCGCCGGTGATGTCCGGAAGGGGGATGGTCCGGACGGGCTGCAGCACCGCGCCCGGCGTGGCCGCACCGGCACCGGCCAGCGGCAGGCAGATCGCCGTCAGCGCAACGAAACTCCGACTGATTTTCACCTAAACGTCTCCTGAAGGAAGGGCAGGGCGGCGCGACGGTGTCGAAAAATGCCGCGCCGTGCCTGCCCGTTATTTGGTCGCCGCGGCTTGCGGCGACGCTGGGTCAAGCCGGCCTTAGAACTTGAACTTGATACCGGCGTCGTAAGTCTGTCCGTAATATTCGCGCCTGATCGGCCGGTTGTACGTCCCCTCGTAGCTGTAGAGCGGCGCGTTGGTGATGTTCTTGACCGACCAGTAGATGCCGATCGAATTGGTCAGGTCGTAGCTGGCGGTCGCGTCCAGCGTGGTGCGCGCGGCGAGGAAGATGTCTTTCGCGATCGCGCCGTAAGCATACTGCGTCGGCGATCCGCCGATCGTGTAGAGCGTCTTCGAATTGTGGTTCATCGCGAGGCGCAGGTTCAGCCCGTGCGCTTCGTAGAAGATCGCGGCGTTGGCCGAGAAGTTGGCGGCGCCAGGGATCGTTTCCGCCGGCATGCCGGACTTCAGGTTCACGCGCGTGTCCGCGTACAACGCGTTGAGATCGACGCCCAGGCCGTCGAACGGTGCGGGCAAGGCGGCGAAGCGCTGGACGTAATTGGCTTCGACGCCACGATCATACGTGTCCGAGACGTTGGAGTAGGACACAATATTGAAGTTCTCGGTCACGCCCGAGATCGCGCGCATCTGCGTAAACGACCGGGCGACTACGAAATCCTTCATCAGCTTGTAATACAGGCCCACCGAGAGGACGCCGGAGTTAGGCAGATAATAATAAGCGCCGAGATCGAAATTGTTGCTGTAGGTCGGGCGCAGATCCTGGTTGCCGGTATTGATGACGGCATTGGCGAGGTCGACCGTCTGGCGCGATGCCGTCTGGTAGAAGCCGGGCCGGGCGATGCTGGTCGAATAGGAGGCGCGCAGTTGGAACCGGTTGTCGAACCGGTAGACGAGATGGACGCTGGGGAAGGCGTTGGTGTAGCTTCGCGTCGGCGTGAGATAGCTGTTGGCAGGAATTGCCGCGCCGCTCACCGGATCGACCGTCGCGGCCGAGGTGAAGCCGCCGAGGATCTGCTTGGTATGTTCGACGCGGACACCCGTCAGCAGGTGGAGGCGGCCGATATCGCCGCTATACTGGATGTATCCGGACGCGATATTCTCGGTATCGTTGAAGACCAGCGCGCCGGGGGCGTGCCGGTTGAGCGGCGGCGTCGCGATCTGCGCGGCATATTGGCTGGCGATCGCCGATGCGTTCGCTGCATAGCCGATATTGGCGAGCCCGTCATAATAGTTCGATACCGGCCCCGGCCCGAGCAGGCTCGCGAGCGTGGGCCCATTGCCGAGCCCCGTCGTCGCGTCGGCAAGCGTCAGCGTCGAGGTGGTTATGACGTCGTATTTCTGGCGATAGCGCAGCTCGCCGCCGACCTTCAACTGATCGTCCGCCAGAATGTGCAGCGGCTTCGACACGTTGAGGTGATAGCTATACTCGCGGTCGGCCGAATATTCGCTCGTATTCTGGATGTCGTGCAGCCGATAAAGGCTTGGATCGGCTGCGTTGACCCCGCGCACGGCGACGCTCGGAAAGCTCGGGTCGGTGATATTGTCGTAGGCGATGGTGACGCCGCGCGGACCGTTGAACGTCGAGTTGCGATCATAGGGATTGTCGAAGATCGCGTGGACGTAGCTGACGAGCCAGTCGACGGTGAAATCGCTGATATTATGCTTGCCGCCACCCTGGAGGATGATGTTGCGATTATATTCCTTGCGGTCGCGCAAGGTGTTGTCGAGCGCGGCGTCGGTCGCGACGAAGCCGTTGGGGTTTGACGGGTCGACGGTGATCGAGCCGGTCGCGCGATTGCCGAGCGCATCCAGCTTGCCCGTCCCGTCGATGTTGCGATAGCGCAGGCGCTGGCGGCTGGTCAGGTCGCGTGTGCCCGCGTCGCTGCCGCGGATGAAGAACAGATTGTTGCTGTCCGGCGTCACGTCGAGGTCGAACGAGTAGCCGTAGCGCTCGCGTTCGTAACGATAGCGGCGGAAATCGATATTATTGGCGACCTTGTCCTCCGGCTGCGCGCCCTTGAGGATGCCGGGCTTGTCGGCATAGGTCGTCTCAATATCGTCGAAGCCGCGCTTGTCGTTGCGTTCGCTCTGCGCGACGACGACATGGATCAGCTTGTCGCCGTCGCGATTGCGGCCGAAGCTGTCGCCGATCGCAACCTCGTCGTTGATCAGGCCGGTGCCGCGCTGCGTTTCGTAACCGCCGCCGACGCGGCCTTCGACGAAGAAGCCCGAATGGGTCATCGCCGATCGCGGCGTAAGCTCGACGCTGCCGCCGACGCCTTCGGCATCATGTTCCGGCAGCCACGATTTGGTCACGACGATGCGGTCGATCGCGCCGATCGGGATGGTGTTGAAGAGGACGGCCCGGCCGGTGCCGTTATAGATGGTCGAACCCGGATTGGTGTTGAGCAGCGCCGCGCCGCCGAAGGTCGCGCCGTTCAGGTTGCCGTCGATGCCGCGGATATTGACGAACCGGCCTTCAGACTGATCGGTATCGAGGAACACGCCGGGGATGCGGCTGAGCGCGTCGGCGGCGTTGACGTCCGGATATTTGGCGATCGTTTCGGCAGACTGGATATCGACGATGGCCGTCGACGCTTTTTCTTCCTGGCGCGCCGTCTTGGCAAGGCGCGTACCTGTGACGACCAGCTCCTCGCCGGTGTTCGGGGCGTCCTGAGCGAAAGCGGGCGCGCTTGCTAGGACGCTGGCCAGCGCGATGACGCCAGCGGCGGATAACAGTTGCGGTCGAGACACGGTCTTCCCCCATGAGGATGCGTTCGAAAGTCGGTGGGATGGCATTCCGGCCCAGCACAGATCGCGACCGGAGCACGCGTAGCGTGATCCCGCCCGAGACTGGATCGGAGCAGAACAAGTAAAAATACGTCTATGGCGAGAAGCTCGCGTCTCGTTGGACGGGCCTCTTCTTGTTGAAATCGAAAGCCGGTGGGCGATGATGCTAGGCTGCAGCCCTTATCGTCTCACCGCCACTCGCAGCATCCACTGGGACCAGCGGGTGACGGGTCAGCGACGATAAAATTATATTTTTGCCATTTTACATGAGGCCTCCGATTGCGCATGGGCGCCTGCAGCGGAGGATCGCTCCTTTCCGGGGCGACGGAGGCGTCGACATGCACCTTCTGGTTGTTGAAGACGATACGGACACGGCAGCAGCGCTGTCACGCGATCTGGTGGCGCTGGATCATTCTGTCGTCGTCGCCCGCGACGGGCGCGACGCGATCTTCTATGCCGGCGATCAGGAGTTCGATGCGATCGTGCTCGATCGCATGCTTCCGCTGGCGGACGGCATCCATGTCGTGAAGCGTCTCCGCAGCGGCGCCAATGTCGTGCCGATCCTGATGCTGTCGGCGTTGGGAGACCTGGTTCACCGGCTGGAAGGGCTGGAGGCGGGGGTCGACGATTACCTCGTCAAGCCGGCCGATTCGGCCGAGATCAACGCCCGGCTCCACGCCATCCTGCGGCGGTCGAGAAACGAGGTCGCGTCGCAGGTCGTCCATCTCGGCGAGGTCGAGGTGGATATGCTCAACCAGACGGTGAAGCGCGACGGCGCGATATTGCGCCTCAAGCCGACCGAGTTTCGCATCCTCCGCGAACTGGTGGGAAATATCGGCCAGGTGGTCACGCGCACGATGCTGCTGGAGACGGTCTGGGGTTATCACTTCGAGCCGGAATCGAACATCGTCGAGATGCACATCCACCGGCTGCGCGCGCAGCTGCGCTCGATCGGCGCCGACAACATCATCTCAACGGTGCGCCGATCGGGATACGTGATCCGTGATCTTTAGGTCGCGCACGCTCCGCCCATTGTGGGTGACGACGCTGCTCTATGGCGGGCTGTTCGCGTTCGGCCTGATGCTGTCCGGCGTTGCCATCTATTATGAGGCGATGCGCTCGCTCATCGGCGATCTCGACGCGCGTCTCACCACCGAGAGCCGCGCGATCCTCTCCGGCAGGCCCGACACAAGCCTGGGCGAGATCCAGCGGCGGATCGCCGAACGGCAGTGGCATGCCCGCGACGACGATCTCGCTTATCTGCTGTTGAGCGCGGACGGCCGCGTGATCAGCGGTAACGTCCGCCTGCGCTTTCCGCCGGTGGGCTTCGCCAATGTCGATTTCGTGGAGGCATCGGGCAAGCCGGATCATGGGCGGGCGCTCGGCGTGCGGCGCGCCGACGGATCGCTGCTCGTCCTGGTGGCGGACAATGATCCGGTCGAGGAGCTGCACGCGAAGCTTCTGTGGATCGGGGCGATCTCGCTCACCGTCACGGCCATTATCGGCGCGATCGCCGGTCTGGCGATGACGGCCTCGATCAGCCGGCGGATCGAGGTCACCACGCGCACCGCGCGCTCGATCATGGCGGGCGATCTGAAGCAGCGGATGCCGTTCGACGGTTCGGGCGGGCCGTTCGATCGGCAGGCGATCGTCTTCAACCAGATGCTGGATCGTATCGAGGCGCTGATGGACCAGCTGCGGCAGATCTCGGCCGACGTGGCCCACGATCTGCGCACGCCGCTCGCCGTCCTGCGAAACAAATTGCTCGCCATGTGCGAGGCTGGCGAGCAGGTTCAGATCGAGCCCCGAGAACTTGAATCCGCCGTGTCGCAAAGCGAGTCCCTGCTTGCCCTGTTCGCCGCGATCCTCAGGATCTCGGAAGTGGAAAGCGGCAGCCGGCGCGAGGGCTTCGCGCGGGTCGATCTAAGCACACTCGCGTCCGAACTCGCCGCTACCTTCGCACCGATCGCAGAGGATCAGGCCCAGACGATCGTGCTGGGCGCGAGCGAGGCCGTCTCGGTCGAAGGCGACCGTGAACTGATCGCCCAGGCGGTGATCAATCTTCTGGAGAATGCACTGAAATATACCGGGCCGGGCACGACGATTGTCCTCACGGTCATTAGCAAACCGGGCTGCGCCGTCATCGCCGTGCGCGACGACGGGCCCGGCATCGCGCCGCTGGATCGGGACACGGCCTTACGGCGCTTCGGCCGACTGGATGGCAGCCGATCGAAGCCCGGCCATGGTCTTGGCCTGTCGCTCGTCAGCTCCATCGCGAAGGCGCATGGCGGTGGCCTGTCGCTCGGCGACGCCGGTCCCGGCTTGATCGCCGAACTGCAGCTTCCGCGCCCGCAGCAGGCGGACTGACCTGGTTCGAAAGCAGGGTCGGCGAGGTGCATGTGCCGCCTTGGTATGCATTGTGCGGGGCAACCAAAAGTGTCCGCGCATCGTTTGTCATGCTTCTTCCTAATCAAACCAGGAGCTTGCATGTTCGGACGCAAGGAGAAGGTGCGTTACGCGGTGGTCGCGGGCGGCCAGATTTCCCAGCAGGCCTTCATGCCGGGCATCGCACGCACCGATAATTCGGAACTGGCGGCGCTGGTAACCGGCGATCCCGTCAAGGCGGACAAACTTGCCGCCCTCTACAAGATCAAATCCTGGTCTTACGAGGATTATGACGCGCTGCTGCGCTCTGGCGAGATCGACGCCGTCTATGTAGCGACGCCCAACTTCATTCATACGCCGTACGTCCTTGCGGCGCTCGAGGCGGGCATCCATGTCCTGCTCGAGAAGCCTGTCGCGGCGAGCCTGGCGGACGCCGAGGCGATCGTCGCTGCCCAGAAGCGATCCGGCGCCAAGCTGATGGTCGCCTATCGCCTCCACCACGAGCCCGGCACGGTCGAGATGGTCACGCGAGCCCAACGTGGCGACTTCGGCGATTTGCGCTTCTTCACCGCGAGCTTTGCGCAGAATGTCGCCGAGGCAAATTCGCGCGGACATAACGGATATTGGGGTGGCCCGGTCCCGGACATGGGCACCTATCCGTTGAATGCGGTCCGGAACCTGTTCGGGGAGGAGCCGATCTGGGTCCATGCCATCGGCTCCAAGACCGCCGGTCGCAATTTCAACTTCCACGACACGGTCGCGGTGACGCTTCGCTTTCCGGGTGACCGCCTGGCGCAGTTCACTGTCAGCTACGCCACGGCGCCGGCGGAGCGCTTTACGCTTGTCGGCACGAAGGCGACGATCGATGCTTCGCCGTGTTTCATGTTCGGTCCGAAGATCGGCATCTCTTATACCGAGACCACGGCGGACGGCACGAAGACCCACAATTTCGATCCGGTCGAACAGTTCGGCAACGAGACCCAATATTTCTCCGACTGCATCCTCAACGGGCGCGAGCCTGAGGCGGATGCGGAGGAAGGCTTTCTCGACATGCGCGTGCTCGCCGCTGTGGAACGTTCGCTGGAAACGGGCGAGGCCGTCACGCTCGAACCCATGCATCGCAGCCGCAGGATCGAAGCGGATCAGGCACTTGCCCTGAAGCCGGCCAAGGAGCCAAGCGAGGAAGATCTGATCAGCGTCGTCCCGCAATCGGCCTGACGCGGACCGTGCCCTGTCTAGGGGCACGGTCGGGCATCGAGGCGAACCCGATCACCGGCGAGATACGGTCAGCCCAGGCGGATGCTGAGCTCGACCTCGTCGGTGAACGGCATGGTGAGATAGCCATTCTCGGGCGCGCCGACATAGTCCAGATAGTCGGGGCAGTGATCGGCATTGTCGGCGATGATGACCGCGCCCTTGCGCAACCGGCCTTCGACCAGCCCCAGAACGTCCCGGTAAAGCGATTTCGCGCCGTCGAGCAGCAGCAGGTCGATCGTGTCGGGCAGATCGGACGCCAGTGTCGCCAGCGCGTCGCCCTCGCGAATCTCGACCAGATCGGACAGGCCGCCGGCCGCCAGATTGTCGCGGGCACGCGCGACCTTCGAGGGCTCGAATTCGGTCGTAATGAGCCGGCCGCCGCCATTGTCCCTCAGCGCCGCGGCGAGGTGCAGTGTCGACAGGCCAAATGACAGGCCGAACTCGACGATCGCGCGTGCGTCGGTCGCGCGAGCCAGCATGTAGAGGAGCCTGCCGGTTTCGCGCGAAACCGGCAGCGGATAATCCTTCAGCGCGGCGTAGAAATCGCGATAGTCAGCCTTGCTGCGCATCAGGCGCAGCCGCTCCTCGCTCGAGATCGATGCGAAGGCCGGATTGGTCATCGGATGGGCCGCCTGGGCTTCCTTGAACAGGCGGTCGAGCAAGGGTGCGACGGGTGCGTTGGTAAGCGTGGTCATGGGTTTCTCCGCAGGCATTTGCCTGTCGGAGAAAATACGATTAGTTCGTCATGTTTGCCTATTCGCATTGGCGGGAGTTCGTTCGGGCATGCCGCGAAACATCGGAGTTTCCTCGCGCAAGGCGCCGCAGCAGGCGCGCTCGAACGGCCTCGTCGCGGCGGTGCTCGACGCCGCTGTTCAGGTTTTGAAGGCCGAGGGCGCGCAGCGTTTCACCACCGCCCGTGTCGCCGAGCGGGCGGGTGTCAGCGTCGGTTCGCTCTATCAATATTTCCCCAACAAGGCGGCGATCCTGTTCCGGCTGCAAAGCGACGAGTGGCGGCAGACGTCCGCGCTGCTGCGCGAAATCCTCGAAGACCGGACGACGCCGCCGGACGCGAGATTGCGGACGCTGGTCCACGCCTTCATCCACTCCGAATGCGAGGAGGCCGCGATCCGGATCGCGCTCGACGATGCGGCGCCATTCTACCGCGACGCCCCCGAAGCGGCCGAGGCGCATGCCGAGAGCGCGAATATCGTCCAAGCCTTCCTGCAGGAAAGCGCGCCGTGCCTCGATGATGCGCAACGCCTGCTTGCGGGAGAACTCATGAAGTCGACGCTGAGCGGAGCCGGCAGCAGCTTTTCAGCGGTCCCTCGTAACCCGGGCGAGATCCACGCTTACGCTGATGCCGTCGCAGACATGCTGTGCGCCTACCTGCAGCGTCTGGCGGGCGGCGGAGCCGCATAGGCGGCGAGGAGGGAGCCGCTCAATCCTTTGACGGGGCGGTGCTTTCGCGCTCGATGAGTTCATAGCCCAGCGACACGCTCAGCCCGACGCGGTCGTCGCGCGATCGGTATCGCGGGTCGACCAAGATATCGATCGCCGCAGCGCCCATCTTTTCCACCGGCTGCCGGATCGTCGTGATCGGCGGCCACGCAACCTGCGCGGAAGACGCATCATCGAAACCCGCGATCGAGAGCGCGGTGGGGACGGGCACATTATGCTTGACCGCGGCGACCGACACACCGAGCGCCATGTCGTCATTGCTCGCGAAAATGGCCGTCGGTCTCGGCTGAAGCCCGAGCAGGCGCTCGCCTGCCTCGACGCCGGCGCGAAATGAGAAGTCGCCCGGCTGGATGTGGCCGGGATCGATCGTCAGCCCGTGATCGCGCATGGCGGCGATGAAACCGGCCTTGCGTGCGGCGCTGCCATAATGGCGCGGATCGCCTTCGATGAAGCCGATCCTGCGATGGCCGAGGCCGATCAGATGGCGCGTCATGTCGCTCGCCGCCTGGCGTTCGTCGATTTCGACCGTGGCCGAGCGCACGCGCACTTCGGGATCGGGCGCGATGCAGACATGCGGGACCTGCAATGAGTCGAGCAAGGTGATCATCGCGCCGCTCTGGCTGATCGGCGGCGCCAGGATCGCGCCATCCAGATGCAGCGACGAGATCGTCGCGG
Source organism: Sphingomonas nostoxanthinifaciens (assembly GCF_019930585.1). Taxonomy (NCBI): domain Bacteria; kingdom Pseudomonadati; phylum Pseudomonadota; class Alphaproteobacteria; order Sphingomonadales; family Sphingomonadaceae; genus Sphingomonas; species Sphingomonas nostoxanthinifaciens. Next base: position 1,399,790 of record NZ_CP082839.1, read on the forward strand.
TCAGATCCTGCTGCCAATTGGTCGTCGAAAGATCGGCTGGCTCGACGAGCAGGTGATAGTTGCGCTGGCGACAGCGGGCGAGGGCGCCCCGCTGCATCGAGATGGCATAACCCGAGGCCGGATCCTCGCAAAAGATGCCAAGCAGATAGGAGCGCGCGCTCGACAGGCTGCGGGCGAACGCGTTCGGCCGATATCCCAATTCGTCCACCGCACGCATCACGATATCACGCAGCGACTGGCGAACGTGCAGTTCGCCATTGATGACGCGCGAGACGGTCTTCGGCGAGACGCCCGCGCGCGCAGCGACATCCTTGATGGTGGGGATCACCTTTGCATCTCCGGACGATCATCGGCGGACAGAGCAAACATCAAGATCACCAGATAGCATAAGGCAGGCAGAATCAGCGCCATCGACGGTGATGTCCTGTCGGCGATGATGCCGGCCAGCATTGGTACAATAGCTCCGCCGATGACCGCAATGCATAGCCACATCGACGCTGCGGGAACATCTTGATGGTCGCGAGGCATGGCAAGCCCGTAAATTGTCGGAAACATGATCGAATTGCATATGCCAACGGCGAGAAGTGCACCGCTGCCGACATATCCATGCAATAGGATCGCGGCAGCGATGAGCAAAGCAGCGACGATAGCAGCGCGCGCCAGCAGCCGCTGCGCAGCAATATGGCGAAGCGCCCATGCTCCAGCGAAGCGGCCGACCATCGCGCCCGCCCAATATAGAGCCACCAGTCGCCCGGCGGCGACCGGCATTACCGCCGCGCTATCGGGCAAGGTCAGGTAACCGACCGCCAGAATCCCGACCGTGACCTCCGCGCCGACATAAGCGAAGATCGCGGCCGTGCCGGTCGCGATCTTCGGGCGGCGGATCAGGGCGATCATGCGCGTCAGCGTGGGAGCGCTCGCATGCGCATGGGGCAGCAGATTGCGGTCGCGCACGATGCAGATTGCAAGGATCGCGAACCCCGCCGCAAGCGCGAGAAACGGCACGAGCGGGATCGTCGGACCTGCTTGGCCAAGCAGGAACCAGGCGGCGATGACCGGCCCCGCTACGGTGCCGACCGCGTTGAACGCCTGCAGCAACGTGAAGCGCGATACCGCTGCTGCCTTCGCGCCATAGGTAGCCATCAGCCCGTTGCACGCAATCTGCAGGATCGTCGCACCCGAGGAGATCATCAGCAATGCGGCCAGCATCGCCGCATAGCGCGACGAATATTGTGCCACCGCAAAAGCGCAACATCCGAGCGAGATGATGCACAATGCCACCGCGATGGCGCGCAACGCGCCCGTTCGCGCGGTAAGCCACGTGGCAGGGAGCGCGAACAGCAAATAGCTCGAATAATAAGCGAGCTGCGCCAGCATCGCCTCGGCATAGCCCATGTGCATCACCAGCTTCAGTCGCGGCACCAGCAGCGCCTCGATCGAGGCAAGTAGGCCGCCGCCGAAGAATATGCCCGGCATCAGGCGGAAAAGGCGCGCCATGATGTCGTTCTCGGCGCGATCGGCAGCACTCTCCATGCGCCGACCGTAGGCGGTTGGCGGTGCCAGACAAGCGCCAAAGGCAAAAATGGACATCGATGTCAGAAACATTTTGACATCGATGTCCATTTCGGGTTGAAGGCCCGCAAGCGGGTGTAAAACCATGCTTTCAGGAGAGGATTTCATGACTCGGCATATGCTTGCCGCGAGCAGCGCGCTCGCGACCATTCTCGGCGTTGCGGCGCCCGCCTTCGCCCAGACGGCGACCGCCGGCGCGCCTTCAAGTGCGGCGCCGCAACCGACGGACAATAGCGGCCAGGTCGGCGAAATCGTCGTCACCGCGACCAAGCGCGAAACCAGCCTCGAGCGGACGCCGATCGCCATCTCGGCCTTCAGCCAGGCGTCGCTCGACCGGCAGCAGGTCAAGGACGTGACCGGCCTCGCCGATTTCGTGCCGAGCCTGCACTTCGCCCAGCAGGGCGATCAGGGCGCCATCCTGCTCACGCTGCGCGGCATCGGCAACGACAGCGCCTACACCGAAGTCGCCGACCCCGAGGTCGCGATCTACGTCGACGGCATCTATGCGCCGCGCGCGCAGGGCGCTTCGGTGCTGATGTACGACATGCAGCGGGTCGAGGTGCTGCGCGGCCCGCAGGGCACGTTGTTCGGCCGCAATGCGACGGTCGGCGCGATCAGCATGGTCACCGCCAAGCCCACGCTCGACGGCTTCCATGCCAATGTCGAAGCAGTCGGCGGCTCGTACAGCCGGGTCGGCGTGAAGGGGATGGTCAACATCCCGGTGACGGACAATTTCGCGCTGCGCGCGGCGTTCATCACCGATCGCCACGACGGCTATATCGATTATCAGACCCCGCCGAGCATTCCCGGCCTCAATCGGTCGGCCTTCGTCACCAGCGGCAAGAAATATGATGCCGCAGACCAGAAGTCGGCGCGCCTGTCCGCGCGCTGGGATCTCGGCCGGTTCAAGTGGGATCTGTCGGGTGAATATTATAAGGATACCGGCTCGCCGATCCTCGCGCTGAACCAGAATCCCGCGCCGGGCCAGAAATTCTGGTCGGCCTTGGTCGATACCGCGCCCGAGACCGATCGTTACTCATGGGGCGTCCGCTCCAACATGAGCTATGATTTCACCGATCATATCGAGCTCGCTTACGTCGCCGGCTTCTCGCGCGTCGGCGGCAACGCGGTTTCCGATGCCGATGCGGGTGCGCATGCACCGACGCAGAGCGCGACCGGCACCCTGGTATTGCCCAACGGCGCCTTCGGCGAAAACCGGACGGCTTATTCGCGCTACGACTTCTGGAGCCACGAAGTTCAGCTTAAGTCGATCGGGCACAATGCGATCGACTGGATCCTGGGCGGCTATTACAGCCACGAGGTCAACAAGATCCGCTTCGACATCGATCAGCGCAACGGCTATCGCGACGGCACCTTCAACTGGTCGGGCACGTTCGTCCAGGCAGATCGCGAGATCGACTCGCGTGCGGCCTTCGGCCAGGCCGTGTGGCACGCGACCAGCCGGATCAACCTGACCGGCGGCATCCGCTATACGAGCGACAAGAAGCAGGATATCGGCGGGCGCAACCTCACTTATTGCGGCGGTGCGGCGTCCACCAACCCGAATTGCTACGCCACGTCGAACATTCCGGGCATCTTCGGGATCGACACCAACGGCGCCGGCAATATCACCCAAGTACTGAACGCCTTGAACGCGGAGAGCGCGGCGCTCGGCTATGGCAGCCTGTGGGGCACGACCAACAACGACACCAAGGGCAAGTGGAACAAGGTGACGTGGCTCGCCCGGGCCGACATGCAGGTGACCGACACCACGTTGGTCTATGGCAGCGTCAGCACCGGCTTCAAATCGGGTAATATCGAGGATGGCGGCCTGCTCGCAGGCCCCGAGACGCTGACCAACTATGAAGTCGGTTCCAAGTCGCGCCTGTTTGGCGGACGCGCGACGCTGAACCTTGCGGCCTATTATGAGGACTTCAAGGGCTATCAGGTCAATCAGGCCGAAACGACGCGCGACGCTGCCGGGAACATCACCGGCAGCCAGATCGTCACCACTAACGCGCAGGGCGCCAAGGCCTACGGCGTCGAGGCGGAACTGACCGCCAACATTACCCGCCTCGACCGGGTCAATCTGGCGGCGACCTACCAGCATACGCGATTCGACTCGTTGGTCACCGTCAACAACGGCATCTACAATGTCGCACCGACGAACTATCGCGATTTGAAGGGCAACGAACTGCCGCATGCGCCGCATTTCTCGATGACCGGCACCTACGAGCATGACTTCCCGCTCGTCAACGGCGCCCGGATCACGCCGCGCGGCACGGTCCATTACGAGACGCGCAGCTGGCTGAGCTACTTCAACGGCGACGGCACCAGCGGCTACGCCGCCGCCAACCTGCCCGGAAAGGGGCTGCTCGGCACCGCCTACGATCAGCAGAAGGCCTATGCCAAGATCGATCTCGGCCTGACCTATGCGTCGCCGGGCGACCGCTATGAGATCGAGGCGTTCGGCCTCAACGTCACCGACAAGCGCATCCGCACCAGCGCGGGCGTGTCGGGCCCGACCAATGGCCTCGTCCCGGTCTTCCTCTCCAATTACGAGGCGCCGGCGACGTGGGGTGTGCGGGTCCGCGCGAAGTTCTGACGATTTCCCTGGCCGGTACGTACCCCGAACCGGCGCTCGCCGCCGCCGTTTAGATCTTGAACGGCGGCGGACTTTTTGACGAACTCGGGAACGTCGGTCGGACTAGGACTGGACCATGACTGCCAAGCACATCGTGATTGTCGGCGGCGGGACGGCGGGCTGGCTCACCGCCGCTTATCTGGCGCGCGCGATCGCGGCACGCCCGGACGGCTGGACGATCAGCCTGATCGAATCCGCCGACATCGGCACGATCGGGGTGGGCGAGGGCAGCTTCCCCTCGCTGCGTTCGACCCTCGCCATGCTGGGCCGGAGCGAAGCCGAGTTCCTGCGCGCGAGCGACGCCACCTTCAAGCAGGGCGTTCGCTTCGTCGATTGGGCGGGCGGCCCGACGCCGGGCGCCGGCGGGGCGGACGATTATTTCCACCCCTTCAACCTGCCGGTCGGCGGCGACGCGCCGGGCCTGCTGCCCTTCTGGCTGGACAGCGGCGAGGATCCGGCGCGGCCTTCCTATGCCGATGCCGTCACGGTGCAGGAAAGGCTGATCCGCGCGGGCCGCGGCCCGAAGATGCGGCGGGATCCCGATTTCTCGGGTCCGATGAACTACGCCTATCATTTCGACGCCGCCAAATTCGGCGCATGGCTGCGCGGCGTCGCGACCGCCGATGGCGTGACGCGGATCGAGGGGACCGTGGCATCCGTTGCCCGCGCCGACGATGGCGACGTCAGCACGCTGACGCTTGCTGACGGGCGCGTGGTCGCCGGCGATATGTTCGTCGATTGCTCGGGGTTTCGGGCATTGCTGATCGGCGAGACTTTGGGCGCGCCGTTCCACTCGGTCGAAGACGTGCTGTTCAACGATCGCGCGATCGCGATGCAGATTCCCTATGATCGGCCCGACCAGCCGATTGCCCCCTATACCTGCGCGACGGCGCATCCGGGCGGCTGGATCTGGGATATCGGCCTCGCGACCCGGCGTGGGACCGGCTGTGTCTATTCAAGCCGCCACATGTCGGATGACGCGGCCGAGCGCGAGATACGCCGCTATGGCGGCCCGCAGGCGGACAGGCTCGACCTTCGCCTGCTCAAGTTCCGCACCGGTTATCGCACGCAGCAGTGGATCGGCAACACGGTCGCGATCGGCCTCGCGGCGGGCTTTTTCGAGCCGCTCGAATCGACCGGCATCATGCTGATCGAGGTCGCCGCGCGCATGGTGGCGGAGATGATCGGCGGCGGTATCGACAAGGACGCACGGGCCGCCGCCGCACGCACGTTCAATCGCCATATGGCCGCACGCTTTGCCGCCATCGCCGAATTCCTGAAGCTGCATTATTGCATCAGCCGTCGCGTCGACAGCGCCTATTGGCGCGACAATCGCGATCCCGCGACCTGGCCGGAAGGCCTGCGCGACAAATTGGCGCAGTGGCGCCACCGCGCGCCCTCGCGGTTCGATTTCGTGGTCGATTACGAAACCTTCCTGCCGCCGAGCTGGGCGTACATCCTGTTCGGGCTCGGGTTTGATACCGAGGCAGGCCGGCACAGCTTCGCCGCCCGTCCGGACGCCGGCCGTGATGCGATCGCGACTTTCGGCAAGGTGCGTCAGGCTCAGGCACAGGCCTTGGCCGCCTTGCCCGCGCACCGCGCGCTCATCAGCCAATATCACCATCATTGAGAGGCATGGCATGTTCCGCTTCCGCCGCACCTTATGGCTTCTTGGGGCCTCGCTGCTGACCGCACCGCTCGCGGCCCAGACCGCAGCCGATCGCGCCGCGACTTTGGTCGCTAAAATGACGCAGGCCGAAAAACTGCAGCTCGTCCACGGCTGGTGGTATCCGCCGACGGGCGCGCCGACGCCGGGCATGCCCGATGGCTGGGTGCCGTCCGCCGGTTATGTCCCCGGCATTGCGCGCCTCGGCATCCCGGCGTTGCGCGAGAGCGATGCGAGCCTCGGCGTCGCCAACCAGGTCGAGGAGCGCAAGGGCGATACCGCCACCGCGCTTCCCTCCGCACTGGCAACCGCAGCCAGTTTCGACCCCGCGATCGCGCGCGCGGGCGGCGCGATGATCGGTGCGGAAGCGCGCGCCAAGCGCTTCAACGTGCTGCTCGCCGGCGGCGTCAACCTGACGCGCGATCCATGGGGCGGGCGCGATTTCGAATATATGGGCGAGGATCCGCTGCTCGCGGGCAGGATGGCGGGCGCGGCGATCGCCGGCGTGCAGTCGAACCATATCGTCTCGACGGTGAAGCATTTCGTGCTCAACCCGCAGGAGACCGGCCGAAACGTCTATGATGCGCGCCTGGCGGAGGCACCGCTCCGCGAGAGCGACCTGCTGGCGTTCCAGATCGCGATCGCCGACGGTGCGCCGGGATCGGTGATGTGTGCCTACAATCTGCAGAACGGCGCGCACGCCTGCGAAAACGGCTTCAACCTCACGACCGTGCTCAAGCAGGACTGGCATTATCCGGGCTGGGTGATGTCGGACTGGGGCGCGGTCCATTCCACCATTCCGTCGGCCCTTGGCGGGCTCGATCAGGAATCGGGCCAGCAGCTCGACGCGCAGGTCTTCTTCGGCAAGCCGCTCGAAGATGCGCTGGCGCGCGGACAGGTGCCGCAATCGCGGCTCGACGACATGGTCAAGCGCATCCTGACGGGCATGATCGAGACCGGCACGATGGACGATCCCTTGCCCGATGCGGCCACGCCGATCGACTTCGCCGCGCACGCCGATGTGGCGCAGCGCGCAGCGGAAGCGGGCATCGTGCTGCTCAAGAACGAGGGCAATCTGCTGCCTGTGATGGGCGATGCGCGGCGGATCGTGCTGATCGGCGCGCATGCCGACGTTGGCGTGCTTTCGGGCGGCGGATCGAGCCAGGTGCGCTCGGTCGGCGGCGTTCCGGTCGAGATTCCGCTCGCGCGGGGGGAAGCGGCCAGCTTCGCCCGGATGACGTGGCATGCGTCCTCGCCCTTGCACGCGATCCGTGCGCTCACCCCCAATGCCCGCGTGGACTATATCGACGGCAGCGATCCCGCCGCTGCCGCGAAGGCGGCCGTCGGTGCGGACATGGTCATCGTCTTCGCCTGGCAGTGGCAGACCGAGGCGCAGGACGCCGAGACGCTCGCGCTGCCGGACAATCAGGACGCGCTGATCGCGGCGGTGGCCAGGGCGAACCGCCGCACGGCGGTGGTGCTGGAGACCGGCGGCCCGGTGCTGATGCCGTGGCTGCAGCATGTGCCTGCGGTGATCGAAGCGTGGTATCCCGGACAGCGCGGGGGCGAGGCGATCGCCAACATCCTGTTCGGGCGGACTGAACCTTCGGGCAGGCTGCCGATCACCTTTCCCGCCGCCGAGACGCAGGCGCCGCGCCCGAAGCCGGTGGGGCTCGACCTGCTGCATGCGCGCGACCGGACGGATCCGAACGGGCCCATCCCGCACTTCACGATCGATTATCCAGAGGGCGCGAATGTCGGCTATCGCTGGTATCAGATACGCGATCAGCGGCCGCTCTTCGCGTTCGGCCATGGCCTGAGCTACACGCGCTTCACTTATTCCCAGTTGACGGTTCAGGGAGCGAATGTGCGCTTCACCGTCGCCAATATCGGAAAGCGATCCGGGACAGACGTCCCGCAGGTCTATGTCGAAGCCCCCGACAGCGCCGGGGTCAAAAGCTATCGTCTCGCCGCCTGGCAGCGGGTGACGCTGAAGCCGGGCGAGGCCAAGACGATCAGCGTGACGGTGGATCCGCGCGCCGTCGCGGCATGGAACAGCGGCGCGAAACGCTGGACCGTCCCGTCGGCAGCGCTTCCGCTGGTTGTCGGTCACGAGGCAGCCGATCGGGCGCTGGCAGGCCGCATTCGGGTCGACGCACCGGTCGTGAATTGAGATCCTTGGGTCGACGGGGTCGTGATCATGGCCGGCATCTGCAGGCCATGTCTATTTCAGGATGAGGTTCAGGCCCGTCGGGCCTGCAGGATGCGCGGTGGGTCGCGCAGCATCTGCCCCGCAAAGCTTGTCCCGGCCATCTTGTCCGGGTCGATCGGAAGGTCGTGCATCGTCGACAGGATATCGATTCCGCTGACGACATTGCCGAAGGCTGCGAAACCTTGGCCGTCGCCGTTGCGCTGGCCACCGAAATCGAGTTCGGGCGCGTCGCTCAGGCAGATGAAGAATTCCGACGTCGCCAGCGCGGTCGACCAGCCCGGCACCATCCGCGCCATCGAAAGCGTGCCTCGCCTGTGGCGGAGACCGGTCGCCTGCGTCGCTTCCACGCCGATGCCGGGATAAGCGCGGCTGTCGCGCCCGATCCCGCCTTGGATCACGTCGATGGGAATTCCGGTCGGGTCGTCATGCGAGCGCACGACGCGGTAAAAACTCGCGCCATCGTAGAGCGCTGAATCGACGTAGCGGAGGAAATTATCTGCAGTCAAAGGCGTGTTTTCGACGTCGATCTCCAGAAATACGTCGCCATAATCCGTGATTAGATGGATGATAGGCACTATACAGTCTCCCGAACGACTGGATCCATGGCCGGACTCTGGCATCCTTTTGCGCGGACCGCCGCTGCGCTGCCCCTCTGACAGAGCTGCCCCGGTACGCGCTGACGTCGCCGCCAGCGCCCAAGCAGGGGCAATCCTGCGGCTGTCATAAATCTTTCAAGGTCGCTTGCGCGGTCGATCGACATCGTTCTACCATTCTATAACGGGCTTCGCGATTCTCTTCTCATCGGATGGATGGTGTTAATGATCCATAGAACGCGCCTTCTTACGCCTAAGGTCACGCGGCTGGCTAATGGGACGGACTGCCGGCTGACAATGCACGAATTGATCGGCGGCGATGGCGACGGTCCGACGATCGGCATCAGTGCGGCGATGCATGGCGACGAGAATACCGGATCGCAGGCGATGCTGGAATTGTACCGTCGACTGGCATCGATCCCGTTTTCGGGGCGTCTGCTGCTGCTCCCGGTCGCGAATTCCTACGCGATGATCGGAAACAGGCGGTTCGCGCCATTCGACAATCTCAATCTCAATCGCGAGTTTCCCGGCAATGCGCAGGGATCGTTCACGCAGCAGCTGGCTGCGACGATCACGGAAGAGTTTCTCGAGAAGATCGATGTTCATATCGATCTTCACACCGGCACCGACCGTCCGACCGTCGACTATACCTATCTCTGGAACGACGAAGGGCTGACGCGCAGCTTCGGATCGAAGATCCTTTATCGGCCGGACATGGGATCGATGGAATCGGCGTTTCGCGGCACCAGCGCGGACGTCACCTACCGGCTGCGCAAGATCCCGGCAGCGGTGATCGAACTGGGCGGCGGGATCGTCGATCAGACGCCCTATGTCCGGCGCACGGTCGACGGCGTGCTCAACATGCTGCGCTATCTCGGCGTGATCGAGGGCGAGGTCGCGCGGCGCGACGACCAGATCATCATCACGCGGCTTTCGGGGATCAGGCCGACGTCGGGCGGATGGGTCGAGCCATTGGCCCCCCCGCTCGGCGAGCCGGTGCGCGGCGCCGATCCGCTGGCGCGCATCGTCTGCCCCTACACCTTCGAGACGATCGACGAGATCCGCAGCCCCTATGCGAACGGGATCATGGTGATGGGGCACCTCACCCGCAATCTGGTCGAGGCCGGGGACTTCGGCTTCATGGTCGGCGATCTCGACAGCGCCGAGCCGACCGTCGCCTGAACACAAAAGCAAAGGCCGACGTCAATTCGGCAATCCACGAGAACAGAAACGCGATCGAGAGGCAACGTCTTCCAAAAGGGGTCATTCAATGTCGAACTGCAAGATGCTTTTGCGAGGAAGTGCGCTATCGACGATCCTGGCCGCGGCATTGTCGTGGTCGACAGTGGCCGCGGCGCAGGCGGCCAATGCCGGCGCTGCCGATGCGGCGCAGCCGAACGACGGCGAGATCGTGGTGACCGCGCTCAAGCGCGACACGACGCTGCAGAAGACGCCGATCTCGATCTCGGCCGTGACCGGCGACACGCTCTCCAAGTCCGGCGTGCAGAACATCTCGAACCTGGCGGGTGCCGTTCCCAGCCTGACGTTCGTCGATGCCGGCCCCTCGTTCCGCCGCGTGGTGATCCGCGGCATCCAGGCGGCGGGCGAGCCGACCGTGGGCGTTTATTATGACGAAGCGCCGGTGACCGGCGTGATCGGGACGGCCAACGATGCCGGCGGCACGACGCCCGAATTGCGGCTGTTCGACGTCCAGCGCGCCGAGGTGCTGCGCGGCCCGCAGGGGACGCTGTACGGGGCGGGTTCGATGGGTGGTACGCTGCGGATCATCTACAACAAGCCGACCTTCGAGACCGAGGGGCTGGCCGATGCCTCGATCTCCGATACGCAGGATGGCGGGTTCAATTACGAACTCAACGGCATGGTCAACCTGCCGGTGATCACCGACAAGATCGCGGTGCGCGCGGTCGGCTTCTACCAGCATAATGACGGCTATATCGACAACGTCACGTTGGGCGTGAAAGGCATCAACGGCCTGAAATCCTATGGTGGCCGCGTGATGGCGCGGGTCACGCCGACCGAGCGCTTCACGCTCGATCTGGCCGCTTATATCAATCGCACCTACACGGACACGCCGACCTGGATCAAGGAATCCGGCCGCTACAATGCGGATTACTTCACGCGCTTGCCGGTGCGCGACCGCCTCAACCTCTACAGCGCGACCGCCAATTGGGATCTGGACAGCGTCAAGCTCACCGGCGTCGTCTCCTACTTCGTCCGACACATCAAGAGCGCGGACGATCAATCGGAACTGATCCAGTCGCGGCGGACGGCCGCCTCATGCGCCAGCCTGTACAATAGCGGTGCGGCGTGCGGGCCGACCACGCTGAGCAGCTTCTACGGCCTGATCGATTCACAGGCGGACAGCGTCGTCTCGCCTGATCAGGACGTGCATGCGCTGACCACGGAACTCAGGTTGAGCTCGGCTGGCACCGGACCGTTCAACTGGACCGTCGGCGGTTTCTATTCGCACCGTCATGAGTTCGTGCACAATGCCGCGAACAACGTCGACAGCAACGGCGATCCCATTGCGAGCCAGCTGGTCTTCTATCGCAACATCTATGACACGCTGAATCAGGCGGCGGCGTTCGCCGATCTATCGTGGGATATCACCAGCAAGCTGAACATCACCGGCGGCGCACGCTATTTCCATTACTCGCGCAGCGTCGCCGGCGAGACGCCGATGGCCGATGTCCTGCTGGGCGCGCGGCTGGTCCCGCTCACGCGGGCGTCTTCCAAGGAGAACGGCACCGTCGTCAAGGTGAACGCATCCTACAAGTTCACGCCGAACATCATGGCCTATTTCGAGGCAGCACAAGGCTTCCGGCCGGGCGGCGCCAATCAGGTCATCGGCCTGCCCGAGGCGCTGACGCCGTACCAGTCCGATAAATTGTGGGATTACGAGGCTGGCATCAAGACATCCTTCTTCCAGCACAAGCTGACGCTCAACCTCGACGTGTTCAGAATCGACTGGTCGAACCTGCAGGTTACCGGCCGTCCGGCGGCGACGATGGGCACCTTCACCTTCATCACCAATGCCGGCGATGCGCGCGTGCAGGGCGTCGAGCTGGAAGGCGGCATCCGCCCGCTGCGCGGCCTGACGCTGTCGGGCAGCTTCTCGTACATGACCCCGGAGCTGACGCAGGATCAGACCAACGCGACGATCCTCGCCGCAGGCCTCAAGGGCGATCGCATTCCCTACGTGCCGAAGATGACGATGGGCGGCAGCGCAGAATATCGCTTCCCGCTGAACAGGTCGCTGAACGCCTATCTACGCGGCGACTATAACCACCTGAGCGACTCTTATTCGGACTTCAGGCCCAACGCGACCTATACGCGGCGTATCCCGGCCTACGACATGGTCAACGCCCGCGTCGGCATCGAGACCGCCGATGGCAAGCGTGGCGTCTATCTCTACGTCAACAACCTGTTCAACGCGCTTGGTATCACCCGCGAGTTTTCGGGTGCCTTCTGGGTCGGCCGGACCTTGACGAATAGTGCCACGCCGCGGACGGTCGGCCTCAATCTGCGCACGGCGTTCTGAAGCAGGTCGCGCACGGGAGTAAGGAGCGGCGATGACGCGGTTGTTGTTTCGGAATGCGCGCATCTTCGACGGTGTCGATCGTGTCGAGGCACATGACAGCGTCATCGTCGAGGGTGCGCGCATCGCCGAGGTCTCGGCCGCGGCGGAAGGCAGCTTCGATCGCGTGGTGGATTGCGGCGGCCGCACGTTGATGCCCGGTCTGATCGACGCGCACGTGCACGTTTATGCGTTCAACGCCAACCTCAGCCTGAACGACGGCAGCTCGATCGTCGCGCGCACGCTGCATGCCGAGGCGATGATGAAGCGCGCGCTGGCGTCGGGCTTCACCTCGCTGCGCGATGCCGGCGGCGCCGATCGCGAGCTGGCCGATGCGCTGGCGAACCGCATGTTCGTCGGCCCGCGGCTTTTCTACAGCGGCAAGGCGCTCAGCCAGACGGGCGGGCATGGTGACATGCGCGTACCGGGCACGCGCATGTGTGGCTGCGGCTATACCGGCGCGACCAGCGCGCTCGCCGATGGCGAGGACGAGGTGCGCAAGGCGGCACGCGAACAGCTCCGCACCGGCGCCACCCAGATCAAGATCATGGCCTCGGGCGGCGCCGCATCGCCCTCGGACCCGATCTGGATGCTGCAATATTCGGATCGCGAGATCCGTGCCGCGGTCGAGGAGGCCGAGCGGTGGGGCACTTACGTCATGGCGCATGCCTATACGGCGGATGCGATCGCGCGCTGCGCGCGGCTCGGCGTGCGCTCGGTCGAGCATGCCAATCTGATCGACGCCGAGGCGGCGGCGGTGCTGGCCGAGCTTGGAACCTACGTCGTGCCGACACTGGCGACCTATGACGCTTTATTGCGCCATGCGCCCGAGCTGGGCTGGGGTGGCGAACTGATGGAGAAGGTCGAGCTCGTCGCCGCTGCCGGCCGCCGCTCGCTCGCGCTATGCCGCGATGCCGGCGTGAAGATGGGGCTCGGCACCGATCTGCTCGGGCCGATGCAGGTCCATCAATGCGACGAGTTCCGCATCCGCGCAGAGGTGCTCACGCCGCTCGAGATCCTGCGCTCGGCGACCTCGATCAACGCCGAGCTGATGATGCGCACCGGGGAGATCGGCACGATCGCGCCCGGCGCGCTTGCGGACATGATCCTCGTCGACGGCGATCCGCTTGCGGATATCTCGCTGCTGGCCGGCGACGGCAGCGGGGTGGTGCTAGTGGTCAAGGATGGCGAGATCGTCAAATCCACCTTGTCCGCCGGGGAGCCCGTTCTCCGCGCTCAATAGCCCAGGGCGACGCCGGGCCGGCGCGGATCGGCGATGCCGACCAGCGACCCGTCGCTCTGGCGGGCGATCGCCTGGACTGATCCAAAGTGCCAATTATAGGGCGCGGTCGTCCGCACGGTGACGCCGTAATGCTGCGCCAGCCTTTGCCGCGTCTCGTCGGTCACGCGCGATTCGATCGTTGCGGTGCGATAATATTGCGATCCCTGGAAGCGCGGCGCATCGGCCGACTGCTCCAGCGTGAGGCCGTAGCCGAGATAGTTGACCAGCATCAGCGCGACCGCGCGCGACGCGAGGCCGGGCGAGCCGAGCGTGAGCACAGGCGCGCCGCCTTTGGCCACGATCGTCGGCGGGAAGGGCGACAATGTCCGCAGGCCGTCGCCGATCGCGCGTCCGGGGAAGTAATTGGCGCCGTTGGTGACGACACCGTCGATCACCAGCCCGGTGCCGAAGGTCGGCCCGTTCACGCTATGGGTGAGCGACAGCATGTTGCCGTCCTTGTCGACCGCGACGAGCTGGTCGGTGTCGGTCGAGTTGGGATCGTTCGTACCGTCGGCGGCGGGGGCCGGCGTCGGCCGCTGCACCGCGACCTGCGTCGCATCCTTCGGCATGCCGCCGTCGATCAGCCGGGTCAGCTGATGCGCGAAATCCTTCGATAGCAATGTGTCGAGCGGCACATTGTAGCCGACCGGATCCTTGACAAAGCCGTCCGCGAAATCCTCGGCGAATTCGAAGGCGCGGCGGATGCGGTAGAAGCTGGCGGCATCCTGCGCATAGTGGGTGGCGGGGGACAGATCCCACGGCTCGGCGATGTTGAGGATCATCGCGGTCAGCACGCCCGCGGTCGATGGCGGTGGCGAACCATAGATATCGTAGCCGCGGAAGCTGGAGTGGACCGGCTCCTCCCACCGGACGCGATAGTCCGCCAGATCCTGCAGGCTCATCTCGCCGCCGGCCGACCGGACCCCGTCGACGAAATGCTGCGCCCATTCGCCCTTGTAGAAATAATCGGGCCCGTCCGCGGCGATGCGGCGCATCGTGCGCGCGAGGTTCGGCCGCTTCATCACCGCGCCGACCGGCGGGACGAAGCCGCTGGGCAGGAATTCGGCGCGGCCCGACGGATAGGCCGACAGCCGATTGATCGCCGCGTCCGACAATTCGGCATACAGGAACGAATACATCGGGAAGCCGTCTTCGGCGGTCTTGATCGCCGGCGCGAAATAATGCGCCCATGGCAGCGTTCCGAAGCGGTCGGCGGCGGCCTTCAGCCCCGCGACGGTGCCCGGCACGGCGATGGCGCGGCCCGACGTCTCGGGCAGCGGCATCGGATCGAGCGTCACCTGGACCCAGCCCGGCGACACCGGCGCGCCGGCACGGGTATGGTTCAACTCTGCGTCGAGATAATAATAACGCTTCGACTTGGCGTCGTAATAGAGCAGCGACATCGCACCGGCGAGGGTGACCATCTGCGGCTCGACCACGGTCTGCAGGATTACGCCGGTCAGCCCGGCATCCATGGCGTTGCCGCCTTTGCGCAGCACGTCGAGCATCGCCTGCGCCACCAGCGCGTTGCCGGCTGACACCATCGCGTTCTTTGCATGGACCGCGGGCTTCGGGCCCTGCTCGGCCGCCAGCGCCGGTTGCGCGGCGAGCGCGACGATCGCGAGGGACGAGGCCGCGCGGCGCAGCAGGCGGGCGGGATGGATCATGATCGTCTCCGTCGTACAGGGTGCCGGTGCGACCGGCTCAATCGGCAAGCTCGCGCACCATGATCCGGCCGGCCGCGAGCATCAGTAGCCCACTCGCCGCCAGCCACAGCGCCGCGACCATCATCGCGTAGCGAAGCCCGATCGCGCCGTGGCTGGCGGTGAAGGCATCGCTCAACGCGCCCGTTATCACCGGCCCGAGCCCGGCGCCGATCAGGTTGCTGCAGAACAGGCTGACCGCGACCGCCAGCGCGCGACGCCCCGATCCGCACACCGAATGGAGCGAGGTGTACATCACGCCATAAGCGACGTTGAGCGCGACCATGCCGACCGCGACGGTAGCGAGGAAGGCGGAGTAGCTCGGCATGAGGAAGCCCAGCTCGAAGAAGGGCAGAGCGACGAACAGTCCGGCTGCGCACAGCCATGCCTGCCAGCGCACGTCGCGGATCGACAGGCGCCCGACCAGCCATCCGCCGAGCGAGATCCCCGTCAGTGCCGCCGCGGCGGACAGCGCGCCATAATAGAAGCCGATCTGCGGCAAAGGCACGTGGAGGATGCGCATCAGATAGGGGGGGATGAACGCGAACACGCCCGACGAGAAGGCGTTGTAGACCGTGATTCCAGCGATGATGAGCGCCAGGCTGGGCGTGCGTGCGATGCCGACCAGATCGGCCATGCCAGCGCCGCGTGTCGCATGCCTGTCGGGCAGGCTGAGCCGCAGCCGCGGCTCGTCGAGCTTGAGGTAGACGATCAGCGCCAGCAGCAAACCGGGGATACCGGCGGCCACCATCGTCGCCCGCCAGCCATAATGCGCCGCGATCTGCGCGCCGCCGGTCAGGCCGAGCAGATAGCCGACCACCAGCGAGCCCGAGAAGACGGTGATCGCACGCGCCCGGCGATCGGGCGGGAAATAATCGGCGATCAGCGACTGCGCGGGTGGGATGCCGCCCGCCTCGCCGGCACCGACGCCGATGCGCGCCACGACCAACTGCACGAAGCTTTGGGCCATGCCGCACAGCACCGTCATGCCGCTCCAGATAACCAATGCGAGGCCGATGATCGTCTTGCGGTTGCCGCGATCCGCCGCCCACGCCACGGGGATGCCCAATGTCGCGTACAGCAAGGCGAAGGACAGCCCGCTCAACACGCCGAGCGCGGTATCGGACACGCCGAATTCGCGCTTGATCGGCTCCAGCACGATCGTGATGACGGTCTTGTCGAGATTGTTGAGTGCGGACACGAAAAATAGGATCGACAGGAAGGCGGTGCGCTGGCGGTTGTTGTATAGCGCCCAGGGCCTTGCAGATCGGTCCATGCTGTAAACCCCAACGTGTATCATCGGAAAGGTACACGTTTGCACCACACTGGCAACGACATTCGCGTATGCCCGCTTGGCGAAGCGCCGGGGGCTGTGTTACGGCGCTTCGTGTCATAGACAAGAAGAACAAAATGGCCATTTTCGACCAATCATGCATCGACAAGAGCCTGCCCATTCCGGTTGGGCGGCAGCTTCACGGGCTGCTCAGCTACGTCATCGCGTTCGGCCTCATCCCGGCGGGCGAACGGCTGCCCTCGGTGCGCGAGCTGGCACTCGCGGTCGGCGTCGCGCCGATGACGGTCAACGACGTCTATCAGGAATTACGCGGCACCGGCCTGATCGAGATCCGACCGGGCGTCGGCGCCTTCGCGAGCGGCGCAGGCAAGCGCGATGCCGAGCTGATGGCGCTGCGCGCCGATATCGCCCTGCTGATCGAGAAGGGGGCCGATATCGGCCTCACGCCGATCGACCTCGCGGCGATGGTGACGACCCAGGCGCGATTGCAGCCGTCGCAGGAGTTGAGGATCGGCCTGATCGGCATCTTCCGTGCGGCGGCGCTGGATTATGCGGCCGAGATCACCGCGATGATCGAGGGGCCGGGTGCGGTCGAGGTGTATCTGATCGACGATCTGCAAAAGGACGAGGCCGCGCGCGCCGCCTGCTCGGCGTGCGACGTCGTGCTGGTGCCGATCCATCGCGAGCATGAGATACGCGCGCTGCTGCCGCGCGCGTCGGTGGCCGGGCTGCGCATGATCCCGTCGCAGGCCACGCGGAGCGCGCTCGCCAATCTCGATCCGCGCGCACGCGTCGCCGGAATCTCGCATTTCGAGGAGCATGTCGCAAGCCTCAAGCATGCGATCCGCGAGTTCACGCCGCACGTCGCGGACGTCCGCACCAGCTGGATCGATGCCGTCGATCTGGCCGAGGTGCTGCGTGATCGCGATGTCGTGATCTATGCGACCGGCGCGGAGCATATCATCGAGCTGCTCTCCGAAGACGCCGAGCATTTCGAGTTCCGCCACACCCCCGATCCGATCGCGACCGGCCAGTTTCTCGCGGCCTTGAGGGCACGCGACGTTCTCCGGCGCGACAGGCCGGATACCCAGGAAGAACCCAATGGCATTCAAGACCGCTCGGATCTTGCGTCCGGCATTCACGACGCTCGCCAACGGAGACGACGCGAGCCTCGTGATCCACGAGCTCGTCGGCGCGGCTGACGGGCCCACCATCGGTATCAGTGCGGCAGTCCACGGCAACGAGAATACCGGCGCGCAGGCCGCGCTGGAGCTGTTTCGCGCGCTAAACGCGCTCGAACTGCGCGGCCGCGTGCTGCTGTTGCCGGTCGCCAATCCCTATGCTTTCGCCGGCAACCATCGCTTCGCGCGGCTGGACGAGCTGGACCTCAACCGGCAGTTTCCGGGCAATCCGTCGGGCACGTTCAGTCAGCAGCTCGCCGCGGCGATCACGCGCGAATTCCTCGAGCAGATCGACGTCCATATCGATCTTCACACCGGCACCGACCGCCCGACCGTCGATTACGTCTACATCTGGAACGACGAGGCGCTGTCGCGCAGCTTCGGCTCGCGCATCCTCTATCGACCGACGACGGGGCGCGAGGGAACGGTGTTCAACGGCCTCAGCACGACCGTCACGGTCGAGCGGCGCAACATCCCGACGACGGTCATCGAGCTGGGCGGCGGCATCGTCGATCAGGGCCCTTACGTCGAGCGCACGGTCGCAGGCGTGATCAACATGCTGCGCCATCTCGGCGCGATCGAGGGCGGGGTGGCACCGGCTCCCGCACAGACGGTCGTGACCAGCCTTGCCGGTGTGCGCCCGCGCAAGGGGGGCTGGCTGGAACCGCTCGCCCCGCCGCTGGGCGAACCGATTGCGGGCGGCGCGCCGCTGGCACGGATCGTCAGCCCCTATACGTTCGAGACGATCGAAGAGATCGTCAGCCCGTTCGCGCGCGGCGTGATGGTGATGGGCCATCTGACCCGCAACCTCGTCGAGGCGGGCGACTACGGCTTCCTCGTCGGTGATCTGGACGGCGCGACGGCCTGATCGCCGCCGCGCCGCCGGCGGGCGTCAGACGTGCCCCGCGACCGGCTGCGGCCGATAGGGCGCCTCAAGCAGCGCCACGTCCTCGGCTGACAGAGTGAGATCGAGCGCCTTGATCGCGGTCTCGAGATGCTCGGGCTTGGTCGCGCCGACGATCGGCGAGGTGATGCCCGGACGCGTCGCCACCCACGCATAGGCGACCTCCGCCATCGGCACGCCGTGGCGTTCGGCGACGGTACGGACGGCGGCGACGACGGCCTCTTCGCTCGACCGGTCGTTGTCGTACAGCGTTCCCGCGGTCTTGTCGGATGCGGCGCGGGTCGTGCCCGACCGGCCCGCCAGCCGGCCGCGCGCGAGCGGCGACCATGGGATCACGCCGATGCCTTCCGAGCGGCACAAAGGCAGCATCTCGCGCTCCTCCTCGCGATACATCAGGTTGTAATGGTTCTGCATCGATACGAACGGCGCCCAGCCGTGCTGCCGCTGCAGACCGAGCGCCTTCATGAACTGCCACGCGCCCATCGACGAAGCGCCGAGGTAGCGCACCTTGCCCGCCCGCACGACCTCGTCGAGCGCCTCGAGCGTCTCTTCGAGCGGCGTGTCGGGATCGAAGCGGTGGATCTGGTAGAGGTCGACATGGTCGGTGCCGAGCCGGCGCAGGCTGGCGTCGATCGCCGCGAAGACGTGCTTGCGCGACAGGCCGCGATCATTGGGATCGTCGCTCATCGCCGCGTTGAGCTTGGTCGCGATCACCAGCCGGTGGCGCGGCGTGCTCGCCAGCGCGCGACCGACGATCTCCTCGCTCGCGCCGAGCGAATACATGTCGGCCGTATCGAACGTGTTGATGCCGAGATCGAGCGCCTGCGCGATAATCCGCTGCGACGCTGCCTCTTCCAGCACCCAGGGCGCCCATGACGGCGATCCGAAGCTCATGCAGCCGAGCGTGATACGGGATACCTTGAGCCCGGTCTTTCCGAGATTCTTATAGTCCATTGCCGGCTCTCCCGTTTGCGATCTAGCCATCTATAACGGGCGGCGGCGTTTGCAAATCGCCAAAGCCGTGGGTCGTCGCCGACTTCGGGCTCAGACCGGCTTTAGGGCCGTCGAGGGTATGCGCCCGATGAGACGGCGTGCCATGGAAAGCGATGGCACCGTCACCTGATGGCGCTATATCCGCACGTCCGCGGCATTTAGATCGTTTTCAAAGGGATGTTGGTGCGTCGTATCATTTGTTCGGGGGCGATGTTCGTCGCCACCAGCGTGTTAGGAACGGTTTCGCAGGCGCAGGATAGGCTTTCAGCACCATCCGACATCGTCGTGACCGGGGTGGAAGGCGATGCCATCCACGACGAGACGCAGACCGCCTCGCTCGGGCCGCTCGGTTTGGTCGACGTGCACGACACACCGAACACGATCAACATCGTGCCCTCCGCGCTGATCGAGCAGCAGCAGCTCAAGAGCGTCCAGGACGTCTTCCGCTACTTGCCCTCGGTGCAGGGCGATGGCGCCCGGCCGCAGAGTCGGGGCTTCCAGGGCAGCGTCGTGCAGAACAGCCGGATCGACGGGTTCAACATCGTCTCGACGACCGACTATGCCGCCCAGCAGTTCGAGAACGTTCAGGTTCTGAACGGCCTGTCCGGCGCGATCTTCGGGCCGGCCAACCCCGCTGGCACGTTCGAATATACGCTCAAGCGCCCGACGGCCCAGCCTCTGGCCTATGGCCGCATCGGCTACGGTTCGGGCGACCTCTGGCTCGAGCATCTGGACGTGTCGAATACAGCCGCCAATGGCCTGATCGGTTACCGCGCCAATCTGCTCAACGAGGCCGGCGAAGCCTATCTCGACAACAGCCGTGTCAGCCGTCAGCTGGCCAGCCTTGCGCTCGACGTGCACGTGGCTCCGTCCACGGTGCTGGAACTCAACGGCAGCTATTATCGCTACCAGACGCGTGGCGTGGAGCCGAGCTTCGCGACCGCAAACGGCGTCGCCTTCCCGGAAATCGATCCCTACCGGCAGGGCTATGCGCAGCCCTATGCCGGACAGCGCAACCATACCTATACCGGGAGTGCGAAGCTCAGGCACGACATCGGCAGCGACTGGCACCTGACCGTCGGCGTGCTCGACCAGGTGGCGGATCGCGAAACGAGCCAGATCACCGACACGATCACCAACGCCGCGGGCGCTTATACCGCGACGATTCAGACCTCGACGGCCAGCCGCTTCACCATCCTGTCCAATCAGGCCTATCTCGACGGCCAGTTCGATACTGGGCCGTTGCGGCACCAGCTTGCGCTCGGAACCAACGGTTTCGTGTGGAAGAACTTCAATCCCTATGCCGGAGCCACCTTCACGCTCGGCTCGGGGACGCTCGCGAATCCGCGCGCTTTCGCACGGCCCAATTTGCCGGATTTCACCGATCGCTATCGCTCGTCGCGCGCCTGGCAGCAGGTGCTGGTGGCGAGCGATCGGATCAGCATCGGCGAGCATTGGAGCGCGGTGTTGACCGGAAGCCAGAGCTGGCTCGGCACCATCAACTCGAACAGCGGCGGCAGCGCCACCAGTCGCTCTTCGGATACCGGGTTCAGCCCTTCGGCCAGCCTGGTCTACAAGCCGATCGAACCGCTGACCGTCTATTTCACCTATGCGAACAGCCTCCAGCAGGGTGACACCGCACCCGCCGGAACGGTCAATCAGAACAGCATTCTCGCGCCCTTCCGATCGAAGCAGTATGAGGGCGGCGTGAAGCTCGGCCTCAAGGCTGTCGACTTCACCCTGGCGGCTTTCCAGATCAGCCGGCCTTTCGCCTATATCAACGCTGCCACCTCGGTCTTCGAGCAGGATGGCGAACAGCGAAACCGGGGCGTGGAGCTCACGGCAAACGGGCGCGTGCTGCCCGGCCTGACGGTCTTCGGCGGCGTTGCCTTCCTCGATCCCAAGCTGCTCGATACCGCCACCGCCGCGACCAACGACACGCGGATCGCCGGCCTGTCGCGCTGGACGATGACGTCGCTCGTCACCTGGGCCGTGCCCCGCATATCCGGCCTGCAACTCACGGCCTTCGTGCGGCATGCCAGTAACCGGCCGACCGACAACCAGAACCGCTTCTTCGCCGATGGCTACACCACGCTCGATCTGGGCGTGAAGAAGGATGCTGTGTTCGGCACCCATCATGTCACCTTCCGGGTGGACGTCGCCAACGTCACCGACGAGCGCTATCTCACCAATATCGTTCCGGGCGGGCTCAACGGCTATTCCGGCGCCGGCAACGCCACGGCCGCGCTCGGCCAGCCACGAACCGTCGCCGGCTCGGTCGCGTTCGCGCTATGACGGTTCCCGTGACCAAACGCCTCGCGTTGCTCGCGCTGTCGCTTCCCATCCTGATCGGCGCGGCGCCCGTCGCGCCGCCGCCAATCGCCGACCTGTGGTTTGCGCACAATGCGATGACGATGATGCTGGGCGCGGCCGGCAGCATCCGGGTGACGGTCGATACGCCGACCGCACAGCCCTGGATGTTCCGGGTCGCGCCCGAACTGCGGCGCGCGCAGATCGTCGCGAACGGCTCCGCCAATGCCGAGACCTTGCTGGGGCAGGGCGTGAAGCTTGCCTTCACCGCACAAGCGCCCGAAGCCGCGCGGCTCAAGGCGCTGGGGATCGATGCGCGGGACATGTCATTTTCCGACGTTCCCGGCATGGCGCGCAGTCTTCGCGAGACGGCGTCGGCGATCGGCACGCCGCTCGCCCGCCAGCGGCTTCGCGATTACGAGGCCTATACTGCCGCCGTGTTGCGCCGCTTGGGCGCGTCGGTCGGATCGCTGCCCGAAGCGCGCAAACCGCGCGTGCTGCACCTGGTCTCCTGGTCGCCGCTCAAGGCCGATGGCGCGAACACGATGATCGACACCTGGATCCGCGCCGCCGGCGGGCGCAACGCGGCGGACGGGCTGATCGGCAACCAGAAGCCGATCTCGATCGAGCAGATCGCCCAGTGGAATCCGGACATCATCATCGTCGGCGGCCCGGCCAAAGGGCCCGACGATCAGCCCTGGATCGGCATACCCGCAATGGCGGGGCGTCGGGTGGTGCGCAATCCGGCGGGCGTCTTTCCGTGGGATCGCTATGGTCCCGAATTCGCGCTCCAGCTGCAATGGGCGGCCAAACTGTTTCATCCCGGAGAAGCCGGGACGGGCGACATGGCGGCGGAGACGCAGCGTTTCTACCGGCGTTTCTACGGCTACCACCTGACCGATGCCGAGGCGCATCGCATCCTGGCATCGCTGCCGCCCGCTCCATGAGCTGGACGCGATGAGCAGGGGTCTGCTGTTCTCGATCCTGCTGCTCGTCATCGTCATGGCAGGGGCGGCGTGCATCGGCCGCTACCCGATCCCGCCGGTTCACCTGCTCCGCGCGCTTGGGCTGGGCGGGGCGGCCGGCGACCCGATCGCGACCACTCTGCTGTGGCACGAACGCCTGCCGCGCATCCTCGGTGCGGCGCTGGTCGGCGCCGGGCTGGCGAGCGCCGGCGCCGCTTATCAGGGCGTATTCCGCAATCCGCTGGTATCGCCCGATCTGCTCGGCGTGCTGGCAGGAAGCGGGTTCGGCGCGGCCGCGGCGATCCTGCTCGATCTGCCGCCCGTCGCGCGCATGGCGCTCACGTTCGCAGGCGGCGGCGCCGCGGTCGCGCTGGGCGTGCTCGTCGCGCGGCTGTTCGCCGATCGCGACGGCGAGAGCGCAGGCGGTGTCCTGCTGCTGGTGTTCGGCGGGCTCGTCAGCGGGGCGCTGTTCACCGCGCTGCTGTCGCTGGCGAAATTCGTCGCCGATCCGCAGAATACCCTTGCCGATATCGTCTTCTGGTTGCTCGGCAGCCTTACCGGCGCCGCCGGTCCGACGCTTGCCATCGCCGGCGTGCCGCTTGCGATCGGTATCGCGCTGTTGATCGGCTGCGGGCGCTTCCTCGACCTGCTCGTGCTGGCGGATGACGAGGCGTTGAGCCTGGGCGTGCCGGTACGCCGATTGCGTCTCGCCGTCATCGCGATCGCCACCGCGACCTGCGCGCTGACCGTGACGCTGGCGGGAACGATCGGCTGGGTGGGTCTCGTCGTGCCGCACATCGTCCGCCTCCTGACCGGCCCGGCGCACGGTCGGCTGATGCCCATCTGTGCGTGCATCGGCGCGGTCTTTCTCGTCATCGCGGATACGATCGCCCGCACCGTCACGCCTTCCGAGATACCGATCGGCATCGTCACCGATCTGGTCGGCGTGATCGTCTTCCTCGCGGTGCTGCCACGCCTCCGCAGAGGCTGGGCGTGAGCAACGGCCTGCGCGCCGAGGGGCTCGTCCTGAGCCGCGATGGACGCCCCGTGCTGCGCGACGTCTCGCTTGAGCTGGGCGGCGGCGAGATGGTGGCGCTGCTCGGTGCGAACGGATCGGGTAAGACGACGCTGTTGCGCCTGCTGCTCGGCTTGCTGCGGGCCGATGTTGGACTGGTACTGCTCGACGACGCGCCGATCCTGTCGATGCCCCGTCGGGCCATCGCGCGGCGTATCGCTTACGTGCCGCAGCGCCACCTGCCGACATTCCCGTTCACCGTGGCCGAGATGGTCGCGATGGGCCGCGTCTCGATCACGGGCTGGGCTGGCAAGACGTCCGGCGCGAGCGTCGCGCAGACAGCGCTCGATCGTGTCGGCATCGGGCATCTGGCACGTCGTGCCTACACGACCCTGTCCGGGGGCGAACAGCAATCGGTTCTGATCGCGCGCGCCATGATGCAGGGTGCGGACATCCTGTTGCTGGATGAGCCGACCGCAGCGCTGGACCCCGGTCAGTCGGCGCATGTCCTCTCGCTCCTGCGGCAGCTCGCGGCACACGGGTTGAGCGTGCTGGCGACGACGCACGATCCCACCGAAGCGTTACGGACATTCTCGCGGGCATTGGTTCTTAGCGACGGCCGGATCATCGCCGACGGCCCCTGCGCGGACGTGCTCGATGCCGAGACGCTCACCCGATGTTATGGCGTCAGGATCGCGCTCATGCAGACGACGGGCCTGGTCGTTCCGGCCGGATGAACTGCGGCTTCTCCGAAAACAACGCCGATCAGCGCTGCTTCTTGGTGATGGTCGCGGTGAAATCAGGATCCTTCTTCGCGACCCAATCGACAAATTTGCGTACGGCGGGATCGGCCAGCAGGCCCTCCACATCCATCCCGTAGCGCTGCAATTCGGAATTGGTGAAATTGACGGTCAGCGTCTGCTGGCAAATGGAGTGCATGGGCACGACATCGCGCCCGCCCCGGCTCTTGGGCACGGGATGGTGCCAGACGATGGTTTTGCCAGTGGGCCGGCCGCAAAGCCAGCAAGGCGGCGGCGCCGCAGGAGCCTCATCCTCGTGGCGCAGATCCTCGTACGGACCATGTTTCGGATGCTTGCGCGCCATGTACCAGCCTGTGCCCTAAAGGTTCGTCGCCCGCATAGAGGGGCGGGGCGGCCGTGCCCACTCCGAAGATGACAGGTGGCCATCGTGAGGGACGTGGCAGCGGCGGCTGACGAGGCATTGTTCGATATCGCCGCGCTCGATTTCGATCTTCATCGGAAGCGTTTGCGTAACGTGATGCGGAAGGTGCGTCCGGTGGGGTTCAAATAGGACTCGCTATAGGCGAGCGGCACGACCCCCCTGGCATCATGGACGGTCGTATGTGCACCCAATAGATTGTCCGCAGACAGATTGAGATTGCCCTTCAGCCACGGGATGCGGCGACGCAGCCACGCCTGATCGGCCAGGTTGATCTGGACTCGGAGATTGAGCGTGATCCCCTGGGAGAAGGTCAGCGCTTCGCCGGACGAGGTCGTCGTCGTGGTCGGCGTCTGCCAGACGCCACTGACATCGGCGCTGACCGCATGCGTCGAGATCGTCGTCTGAAGCTCCAGCCGATGCGTCGCCGTGCCGCCGCCGTCGCTCAGCGTGTCGCCGCCGAGCAGATCGATCACCGGCAGCCCGGCCTTCAGCGCAACGCGGTCTTGAAGCGCCCACGTATCGTAGAGCGCGATCTGGAATTGATCGCGGACGGTCGGCTTGGTGCCGCTGGCGGGTGCCGCATTCCTGTCCGGCCACGCGCCGCCGAAGGCGGTCGAATAGTTGATGCCCAGACGAACTTGCTGACGCTTTCGCCAGTCGAGATTCATCGGGCGCGCGTCCAGCTCGGTCAGAAAACCGTTCTGCCGGGTGAAGCGGTCGGGGAAGGCGGCGATCGTGGCGCTGGTCGCGGCGGTGATGCTCATGATCGGATCGCGCGTGTGATCCCAGGTATAATCGGCGGACAAGGTGAGATCGGCGGCGGCGATCGGGCGGGCCTGCAGTCGCACCTTCGCGATGCGCGACGTCGACAGGCGGAGATTTTGATTTCCCCCCTCGATCTGCTGGGCAATCACGGTCGTGCCGGTGGCAAAGTCGAATTCGCGCAGGTCGGGCGTCACGAGCCGGGCGGTGCCGAGTTGCAGCAGGCTCGGCGCCTGTTCGATCCGGTTGAACGATGCAATGATGTTCACGGGAACGATCGGCGACCAGTTCAGCGTCGATCCGATTGTCGAGAGCGTGTCGAAGTCGGAAAGGCGATGAACTTCGGCGTTCACTCCCGTCGAAAGCGTCCCCAGCGCGAATTTGCGCGACGTGATCGGAAAATCGAGACTGGCCTGCGCGCTGATGTCGCTTCGGTGCAGATCGGTCGATTGCAGCGCGGAATCGCCGCGAACATTCGCGAAGACGAAGCCCGTCCGCAAAGCAGCGGTGACGGCACCTGCGGGCAGCGCAAAGAGATTGCCGTTCAGGTAAGCGTCGCCGCTGGCCAGACGTGACGTGGTCGAGGCGCAATCGGTATTGGATGCGCCATTACACCGCTCGCCGAGCATGGTGGGCGAGGGCAGCAGGATGGTATCGAGGGCGGCCGCGCTTGAAGCGTCGATGGTGCGCGTCAGCCGGGTGCTTTCATCGAGCTTCGCGATCGTCGACCACCGCCAGCCATCCAGCTTTCCGTTCAGGGTGAGGCTGGTCTGCGCGCGGGCGGTCCGGTCGACGCGATCGAGCGGCCCGGTCGCCAGATCGGCAAGCCCCTCCTGCACCAGCAGATCGGCATCTTCGCTCAACAGGCCCGGTCGAGACTGCAGCGCGTCGAGATCGAGACTGCCGGTCAATTCGGCACTGATCGCACCGATCGGGCGCGTCGATGCACCGCTGATCGTCAGATGGTCGTCCTGCGGGGCGAGCGTATGCCGCGGCGTGGCGCCGATATGGGCGAGCGAGCCCGCGAACGTCGTGTCGGCCACGATCGGATCCTGATGGCTATAATCGAGCGCGAGATTCCAGTGCGCATTCTCGCCGATGCGGATCAGGTCGACCTTGGCGCGATAAAGCCCGCGCCAGTTATTGGGTGCCATCGTATAGCGACCCAGCAACGTGAGCGCGCGATAATCGTCGCGCAAAACGACGTTCACGACGCGCTGGTCGGGCCCGTAGCCATATTGGAGGGCGACCAACTCGGGATAGATCTCGATCCGTCGCACCGATTCCGGCGGGAAGTCCTTGATCGACGAGAAGCCCGCGATACGCTGCCCGTTCACCAGCACGATGGCCGGCCCGCGTTGCGCCCCAGACGTGCCGGGCGTCGCACCGATTTCAGGCGCCAGTTCCCTGAACACTTCGGTCAGATCGGCGGCGCCGAGCGACTGGATCACCGCGCTGTTGAGGCTGACCTCGGGTGGCACGTTGGTCGCGACGGCACCGCGTTGCACATGACCCGTAACGAGGATCTCGTCCTGTGCGGCGGTGGCGGCTTCGGTGGCGTCGGCAGATGGCGGGGCGGTGCTGGATGCCGGCTTGGCTGCTTCCGCTTCGTCATTTGCCAGATACATCAGGCCAAGCAGGAGAAGCGAACATAAATGCTTCGAGGGCGCGCGTTCAGGCGGCGCCGAGATCACCGGACATGGGACGCGCAAGCGCTAAAACTCCGCCCGCCGTCATGTTCGCACCTGCTTCCCGGACCGGCGACGACGGAAGCTCCGCGGCCCGATGGCGTTTCTTAGCTGTCTCTCCGATGTATGAAAATGCAATTTCGGAAGCGAGGGGGGCAACGCCATTGGGCTGTAAACTTGCCGAGCGATCGCCGCATTCGGCCGTCGTCCGACCCCGACGGGGCAGAATAGACGGCACCCGGCGCGATCATGTGGCGAGCGGGCGGCCTTTCAGCGCGATCGAGCTGCTCGCTGGGTAGCTATCCTCGATTGCGCGTGATAACGTTATCACATCAGCACGCTGTAAAACAGCGGCCAGATCATGGGTGAGGACAGCGATGAAAGCGATTGCCTTGGCGATGGCCGCGATGGCGGGTTTGGCCCCTCCCACATTTGCGATCTCGACCTCGGTTTATTCGACCCAGCCCGACGATCCGCACGCAATCCTGGTCAAGGGGGCGGCTGACGGGCGCACCGACGACACCGCGGCGATCCAGGCCGCGATCGATGCCGCCGCGAGCACCGGCGGCAACAAGGGCGGCATCGTCTTCCTGCCCCCCGGCCGTTATCGGGTCAGTCGCACGATCCTGCTCCGCTCGGCGGTGCGCGTCTTCGGGATCGGCCGAACGCGTCCCGTGATCCTGCTTGCCGACAACACGCCCGGCTTCGCGGACGGTATCGCGGCCGTCGTCAGCTTTACGGGCGACGATCAGTATCGGGCGGGCAAGCCGCCAATCCCGCCGCCGACCACGCGCCCGTTCGATCCCAGCGTGTTCGATGCCACCCAGACCACATTCTATTCGGCGCTGTCGAACGTCGATTTCGAGATTGGCCGCGGCAATGCCGGTGCGGTCGCCGTCCGGTTCCGCGTCGCGCAACACGCCTTTCTGCGCCACATCGACTTCCATCTGGGCTCCGGCCTTGCCGGCATTTATCAGGCGGGCAACGAGTGCGAGGATCTGCGGTTCTACGGTGGCCGCTACGGGATCATCAGCGAGAAGACGTCGCCCGCGTGGCCGTTCACGTTGCTCGATTCAGAATTCGACGGTCAGCGCGATGCGGCGGTTCGCGAGCATGAGCTCGGCCTGACGCTCGTCAACGTCGCGATCCGCAACACGCCGGTCGGGATCAACATCGACCGCGGCTATTCCGACTCCTTTTGGGGAAAAGACGTTCGGTTCGAGAATGTCTCGCGGGCGGGCATCGTCATCTCCAGCGAAAACAGCGTCTTCACCCAGATTGGGTTCGACAACGCGGTCGGAGTGAACACCCCCACCTTCGCCCTTTTCCGCGACAGCGGCAAAGCGATCGCCGGCAACGGCATGCGCTGGCGCGTCAAGGACTTCTCCTACGGGCTCAAGCTTCCCGCGCTCGGCGCGATGGGCGATTATGCGACCGACGTCGCGATGGCACCGCTCGCACAGATGCCGCGGCCGCCGGCGCCGGCCATCCCGCCGCTGCCGCCGGTGCGTGAGTGGGTGAATGTGCGCGACCTAGGTGCGAAGGGGGATGACGCTACCGACGACACCGCCGCGCTCCAGCATGCGATCGACGCGCATCGCGTGCTCTATTTGCCGATCGGCCGCTATCATGTCACCGACACGCTGAAGCTACGTCCGGACAGCGTCCTGATCGCCCTCCACCCGAACCTGACGCAGCTCGTCCTGCCGAATGGCAGCCCGGCCTTTGCCGGCGTCGGCGGTGCCAAGGCACTGATCGAAAGCGCCAAGGGCGGCAATGCGATCGTGTCGGGCGTCGGCTTATGGGCCGGTGCGGTCAATCCGCGCGCGACCGCACTGCTATGGAAGGCTGGCGCGGCATCGATGGTGAACGATGTCCGCATCCATGGACCGCTGCTGCAGGTGGCGGGAAAGCTGATGGGAGCCAACGAGCCTGGTGCCCGCTTCGACGCCCAGCATGCCAGTATCTGGGTGACCGACGGCGGCGGCGGAACCTTTGCCGCGATCTGGACGCCGAACGGGCTGGCCTCGACCGGCTTTCTCGTCTCCGACACGAAGACGCCGGGCCATGTCTACGAACTGTCCGCCGAGCATCATTACAATAACGAGATCGTGCTGCGGAACGTCGCGAATTGGGAATTTCTCGCGCCGCAGACCGAACAGGAGGTGCGCGATGGCGTCAACGCCGTCTCGACCGAATTCCATGATGCGCACAACATCCTGTTCGCCAATTATCATAGCTACCGCGTGACACGCTCGATCAAGCCGATGGATACTGCCATTCGACTGTTCGGATCGGGCGACATCCGGTTCCGCAACGTGCACGTCAACGGCGACAACAGCTTCGCGCATTGCGACAGCAAGGGGTGCGGTACGTTCTCCCGCGCCGGCAAGTTCCCGTTCGATAACGCGATCACGGATTTCACCCGGCGGCAGGAGGTGCGCGAGCGGGAATTCGCGAAACTGGACGTGCCACCAGCGCCGCCCGTGGCCGGGACGGGGCCGATGGCTCCGGCCACGCCGGGTATCGAGATGCTCGCCGACGGCTTCTATTCGATCGCCGGCGGAGCGGTCGATGCGGAGGGCAAGCTCTACTTCGTCGATCGCTTCTTCCACCGCATTCTGGGTTGGTCGAAGTCCGAAGGGCTGACCACCGTCTCGGAGGCGCCGCTCGATCCGGCGAATCTCGCGGTCGATCGCTCCGGCCGCCTGATGGTGCTGTCTTCGGCGGGGCGTGACGGGACCGTCTACAGCATCGACCCGAACGCTCCGGAAGCGATCCGCGTGATCGCAGCGACGCCGGTCGCCGCACCTCGCGGCGCCAGCACTGCGCTGCCGGTCAATGTCTGGGCCAATGGCGAGTTCGCCGACCGGATGGATCCCCGCACCTACGAATTCCCGCCGCTCGCCGATTTCTTCATCCAGAAAATGGGCGAGGCCAAGGCGCAGGAATTTGTCTCGCCGGACGGATCGCTGGTCCTGCCGGCCTTCCGCACCTGGAATCAGGGTACGGAAGACCAGCAGGGCTGGCGCTGGTCGGACACGCTCGACGCCTACGGCCTCGTCGTCGGCAAGCCCGGCGAGCGCGTCTTCCTCACCAACGCTTCGGAAAACCGCACCTACAGCGGGCTGATCGGCGAAAGCGGGCGCGTGACCGATCTGCGCGTCGCGGCCGAACGCGGCGGCGAGAGCGTCGCGCGCGATCCGTCCGGCAATCTGTACGTCGCCAACGGGCAGGTCTTTGTCTACGGCCCGACCGGCAGTTTGCAGCGGCGCATCGACGTGCCCGAACGCCCCCTTCAGCTATTGTTTGGTGGCGCGGACAGGCGGACACTCTTCATTCTGACGCACCATAGTCTTTACGCGCTGCAACTATGATGGGCGCGACACGGGCATCCTGAGGTGGCGCTCGAACGGTCGTGGGGGAAACGGGGCTGAGCCGCCCGGCTCGGGGTGCAGGTCGGCTATCCGTTGGCGTTGGCACCGCGCGCTTGCTACGTTGCATTTGCTCGCGTCGGTTTGGAGATCGCTTGGATATCGTCACGCAAAAGAAGCGCGCGCCCACGGTGATCGACGTCGCCAAGCGCGCCGGCGTGTCGCCAATGACCGTGTCGCGCGTGATCAACGCGCGCGGCAGTGTCCGCCCGGAGACGCGGCAGGCGGTCGATCTCGCCATCCGCGATCTCGCTTATTCGCCGAATGTCGCTGCGCGGAGCCTCGTCACGTCCAAAGAGATCAGGATCGGCGTGATCTATTCGAATCCCAGCGCCACCTTCATGAGCGAGTTTCTGACCGGCGTGTTCGAAGAAGCGTCCGCCAGGGGTGCGCAACTGACCCTCCTGAAGGGGGAGGGTGGACTTCCGCCCGGCGAAAACGAAATCCAGCGCCTTATCCAATCGGGCGTGACGGGCGTCATCCTCGCGCCGCCGCTCGGCGAATTCGACAGCATCCTCCAGCCGCTGCGCGAGGCGTCGCTCCCCGTCGCCGTCGTCGGCGGCGTCTCGTCCGAGAATATATCGGTCCGCATCAACAACAAGCGCGCCGCCTACGATATGACCCGTCATCTGCTCGCGCTCGGGCATCGCCGGTTGGGATTCATCACGGGCAACGCGAACCAGTCGGCGAGTGCGGAGCGGCTCAGTGGCTTCCAAAAGGCGGTCGACGAAATAGCTCACGTGGAAAGCATCGTCATCCAAGGTGATTTCAGCTACACTTCGGGGCTGACGGCGGGGCATCTACTGCTGGAGACGGCGACGCCGCCCACCGCCATCTTCGCCAGCAACGATGACATGGCCTCGGCGGTCGTATCGGTCGCACACCGCCTTCACCTCGATGTGCCGCAAGACCTGACGGTCGTCGGCTTCGACGACACCACCGCCGCCGTGACGCTATGGCCGCCGCTGACCACCGTCCGGCAGCCGGTACGCGAACTGGCTGCAGAGGCGCTCCAGTTGCTCACCCAGCAGATCAAGGAAGTGGGAGCAGAACCGCAAGGCGCCCGGCGAACCCGTATCCTCAAGCATGAATTGATCGAGCGACAATCCACGGCGCCGCCCAAAGATCAGTCGATCTGATCGCAAAAAAAAGCCCCGGCAGAAGCCGGGGCATGGGAGGATCCGAGGAGAGCGCTGGAGAGGATAGAAACGTCAGAAATTGTACCTGATGCCGCCGCGATAAAAACGGCCGAGCAGGTCGTACAATGCCGGGTTCGCGTCCAGGCCGGTGTTCGTCTGCGGCGATGGCGTCGGATCGCGGTTGAGAACGTTGTCCACCTTGAAGTAGGCGGTCAACTTCTTGGTGATGTTGTACGATGCGCCGACGTCCAGGTAGAACGCGCCCTTCATGTGGTTATAGTCGATCGTCGGGTAATTGTTCGCATTCTGCGCGGTCTGGACGGGACATGAGCCGGCGCTGCAGACGATATATTGGTTCCCGAACGTCCCGCTGCTGAACCAGCGCTGCTGCAGCGTCAGGCTGAACTTGTCGGTATCCCACGACTCGATCCCGAGCAGCTTCCACTTGGGGGTGTTGCCGCTATTCTGCCCCGCACTGTCGATCACCGCCGCGCCGGAGATGCCGGGATCGGTGATGAAGTGCCGGACGTTGGTGGCCAGACCGCGAAAGGTCATGCGCCCCGGCAGGCCAAGCGGGTCGAGCTTGAACTGATAGCTTGCCTCGAAGTCGAAGCCGCTGGTCTTGATCGACGCGAGATTGAACACCTGGACGTTGATGAATGCAGTGCCGCTGGTCGGTGCGAAATTGAAGGTGCTGCAATATTGGGTCAGCCCCGCAAAGCAGAAATTGACCTGCTGCTGCGCCGACAGGCTGGAGACGACGCCCTTTATCTTGATATTATAATAGTCGACCGAAAGGCTCAGCCCCGGCAGCCATTTCGGGCGGCTGAGCACGATGCCGGCTTCGGTATTGCGCGCGATTTCGGGCTTCAGATTCGGGTTGCCGACGACGTTCTGAAGGACGAGCAGCGCGCTGTTGGTGAAGGGGTTGGTGAAGTTGGGCAAGGTCGTCGTGACCGGCGCCGCGAACAGTTCGGACAGATTGGGCGCGCGCACGTCGCGCGATGTCACCGCGCGCAGGCGGACACCATCGATCGGCGTGTCCCACGTGCCGCCGACCTTCCAGGTATAGACGGTGCCGGCGGTGCTGTAGTGCGTCCAGCGGCCCGCCGTGTTGAGGTTTGCCTTGCCGAGCGTCGGCGAGTTCAACAACGGCAGGTTCACTTCTACGAACGCTTCTTTGACGTTGTAGGTGCCGCGCCCGTCATGATAATTGCCGGCATACCAATTGTTGCCTGCGGTGCTGAGCACCGGATCGGCCGGATAGGCGCTGCTGTTCGGGCTCTCCGCCGATACGCCATTGCCGTAGGGATCGGCGATGACGTGATAGAATTCGCGCCGCCACTCGCCGCCGAACGCGACCGACACCGGCCCCGCCCACAGCGAGAGCGGTTCGCCGGTGAGGTTGAAGCTCGCGACGTCCTGCGTCTGGCGGGTGTGCTGGAACGGGCCGCTCGCCGGCTCGATATAGGCCAGCGCCGCGGCGCTCGGTGTCGTGCCGCCGAAGATGTTGATCGGCACGCAGCCATTGGCGCGCGCGACGGGATCGGCGCAGACGATCTGGCCGTTGACCGTGGTCGCCTGGACGGCGGCGCGATAGTGCGGGTTGAGCAGGATATTGCGGACGTGGATATTCGTGATGTTCTCGCCGTGCTCGTAATAGCCGTCATAATGCCAGTCGGTGCCGAGCGCGCTGAAGCGGCCATCGGCGCCCAACACCCCGCGATACTGGGTGCGCGTAGGGTGCACGCTGATATTCTGGGGCAACAGCGCATTGCTCGTCCCGAAGGTGAAGCTCGTGATGTTGTTCGCGGCGCATCCTGCGACCACCGACGCCGGCAGGAACGGATTGCTGCACTGCATTACCAGGCCGGTGGTCGCGCCACCCGGGTTGGGTTGGTTGCTCGTCTTCACGCGCGCGACATTGACCGTCGCGTAGATCTCGTTGTCGGGTGCGAAGTCGAAACCGATGCGGCTATAGCCGTTGATGCGCTCCAGCTTGGATTGGAGCGAGGTGCCGACGCCGACATTGCCGGATAGATCGCCGCCGACGCAGAAGCCGCCCGACGAATAGCAATTGGTGACGGTTCCAGCCGCGTTCTTCGCCGGCACCCCGTTCGATCCATACTGGAACTGGAACGGGTTGCCGTTCTTGTCGAATGCGGTGCCCTGCAACGGGCCGGCGCTGATGAGGCCGTATTTGGTATATTGATAGGCCTGGGCGTGTTCGCGGTAGAGATATTGCGGCGAGCCGTCGTTGATGACGCCGCGATTGACCAGCGTCGCGGTCGTATACCAGTCGCGCCCATTGGGTGCTTCCTCGCCGAAGCCGCCCGCCGGCACGCCCTGTTCGCGATCATATTCGCCGCTGACCACGATGTGCAGGCGGTTGTCGAGGAATGCTTTGCCCGCCGCCGCCTGCAGCAGATACTGCTTGTCGTCACCATAGGTGGTGAGGCCGCCCGACACGTTGGCCTTGAAACCCTCGAAATGCTTGTTGGTGATGAAGTTGACCACACCGCCGACGGCGTCCGAGCCGTAGGATGCGGAGGCGCCGCCCGTGACGACGTCGACGCGCTCGAGCAGCAGCTGCGGGAACAGGCTGATATCCGGTACGCCGGTGACGTTCGCCGCCACCACCCGCTGCCCGTCCAGAAGCGTCAGCGTGCGGATCGTGCCGAGGCCGCGCAGCGAGAACGAACTCAACCCCTGCTGGCCGCTCGACGTGCTGAACGTACCGGTCGTCGCGCCGGTCGATCCCTGCAGCGACGGCAGCTGGACGATGGTGTTGAACACGTTCGGCTCGGCATTCTTGGCGATGTCGGTCGCGCTGAACACCTGCGTCGGCGTCGGTGCGCTGAATCCGTTCGCACGGATGCGCGAGCCCGTGACGATGATGTCGCCAGGCTGGCCGGGCGTTGCCGCGTTATTGGCCGGTGCCAGGCTGTTGACGGGGGGCGGGCTGCCTGCCGACGGCGTGCCTTGATCGCCCGGCGCTCCCTGCGCCGCTGCAGGCGAGGCCATTGCTGCGGCCATGATCGCGCCGATGCTGGCCGCTGCCCGAAAGCTCTGGCCACGGCACGTGCGCAACCGCTTGGTCTTTCCCATCATGCATCCTTCCCCATGCGTTATTCTTGCTTGCCAAGTATCGGCAAGGTGATAACGTTATCATCGAAAGCTGCCCGCTTTCCCGCGGCCTGTCAACCGGATTATGGGTGTGGAATTGGTCGGGTGGCCGAGATGGATGCTTGCTACGGCGAACGCCTCGGACAAGTATGATAGCGTTATCGGGGGAGAGGCGCGCTGAGGCTGAGTGGTTTCCCGTACGTGCGATGGTCGATCATCGGCCTGTTCGTGATCGCGATGGTCATCAATTATCTGACGCGCAGTATCTTCGGGATCGCCGCGCCGACGATCATGGCGGAACAGGCGATCTCGAGCGGGCAATATTCGTGGATCGCGGGGGCGTTCCAGATCGGCGTCATGTTCCAGCCATTGTGCGGCTATCTCCTCGACGCGGTCGGCCTGAAGTGGGGCTTCTCGCTGTTCGTCGCGGCGTGGTCGCTGCTGACGATGGCGCACGGCTGGATGCACGGCTGGCTGGGCTTCGCGGGCCTGCGCGGCGCCCTCGGTCTCGTCGAGGGCTCGGGGCAGCCCGCCGGCATGAAGCTGGTGTCCGAATGGTTTCCGGCACGCGAGCGCGGATTTGCCGGCGGTCTCTACAATATCGGCGCCTCGTTCGGCGCCGTGTTCGCACCACCGCTGGTGGCATGGGCGATCCTCACGCGAAGCTGGCGCGCGGCCTTCATCGTCGCGGGGCTGCTCGGCCTCGTTTGGGTCATCCTCTGGCTGTTCTGGTATGCCCGGCCCGAGCGTCACTCTGCGCTGTCCGGGCGCGAGCGTGAATATATCGTGGCGGGACAAGAGGATCGCTTGCAGGGCCGTGCGCGACGCCGGTCGCTCGTCGCCTTGCTGCGTCAACGCAACCTGTGGGGCATCGCGCTGCCGCGATTTCTGGCCGATCCGGTGTGGGGGATGTTGTCGGTGTGGATGCCGCTCTACCTCGTGACGGTTCGCCATTTCGACCTGAAGCAGATCGCGTTCTTCGCGTGGTTGCCGTTCCTTGCGGCCGATCTGGGCTGTCTCTTCGGGCCGGCGATCGTGTCGGTGCTCCAGCGTAACGGCGTGGGCCTGATCGACGCGCGGCGATGGGCCTTCACCACGGGCGCGCTGCTGATGACCGGCATGATCTTCGTCGGCATGGTCACCAGTCCCGTTCTCGCCATCGCGCTGCTGTGCGTCGGTGGATTTGCGCACCAGACGCTGTCGGTGACGATCATCACGATGGCGTCGGACCTGTTTCCGCACGATCAGGTTGCGACCGCGACCGGTTTCGCCGGCACCGCCGCGAACCTCGGCGTGCTGATCTTCACACTGACCCTCGGCCGTCTGGTCGACGAGGTCGGCTATCAACCCTTCTTCGTCCTGCTCGGCCTGCTCGATCTGCTTGGCGCAGCGCTGGTGTGGACGATCGTTCGGAAGCCTGCATGAACCTGATCCACAACCCTATCCTGCGCGGCTTCAATCCCGATCCATCGATCGTGCGGGTGGGCGCGGATTATTATATCGCGACCTCGACCTTCGAATGGTTTCCGGGCGTTCAGATCCACCATTCGCGCGACCTCAAGTCGTGGCGCCTCATCACCCGGCCGTTGCGGCGGGCGAGCCAGATCGATCTGCGCGGCGATCCGGACTCATGCGGCGTATGGGCCGCCGATCTGAGCCATGCCGATGGCCGCTTCCATCTCGTCTACACCGATGTGAAGCGATACGGGCGGACGACGATCAACGGCGCGACCGGCGTGGCGCTGCGCGACTTTCACAATTACTGGGTCTGGTGCGATCGGATCGACGGGGACTGGTCGGATCCGGTCTATCTGAACAGCAGCGGCTTCGATCCGGCCCTGTTCCACGATGACGACGGCTCCACCTGGCTGCTCAACATGCTGTGGGATCATCGGCCGGATCGCCGCAGGTTCGCCGGCATCGTGGCGCAGCAGTTCGATCTCGGCGCCGGCAAACTGATCGGCGAACGCCGCGTCATCTTCGAGGGCACCGAACTGGGCTTCACCGAGGGTCCGCACCTCTACAAGCGTGACGGCTGGTATCACCTGCTCGTCGCCGAAGGCGGGACGGGGTGGAACCATGCCGTCGTGATGGCGCGCTCGCGATCCCTGTACGGGCCCTACGAGCCCCATCCCGACGGCCCGATCCTGACCGTGCGGAGCTCCGATGCCGCATTGGCGCGCACCGGCCATGGCGACCTGGTCGACACGCCGACCGGCGAGACATGGATGGCCTATCTTTGCGGGCGGCCGCTTCCCGGCAAGGAGCGGTGCGTGCTGGGACGCGAGACCGCCATTCAGCCGATGATGTGGGGCGAAGACGGCTGGCTGCGAACGCTCGGCGGGACGGGGGCGCCCTCGCTGAAGGCGCCCGTGCCCGCGGGACTGCCGATCGCCGAAAGCACGCCGCACGTCCGTCAGCTGGATCAGTTCGACGACGAGACGCTTCCCGCAGACTTCCAATGGCTGCGAACGCCCTATCCGGACGCCATATTCAGCCTGACGGCACGCCCCGGGCATCTTCGCCTCTACGGGCGCGAGAGTATCGGAAGTGCCTTTACGCAGGCACTGGTGGCGCGACGCCAGCAGTCATTTTCCTACTCGGCCGAGGTTTCGGTCGCGTTCGAGCCGGACAACTTCCAGCAGGCCGCCGGGCTGGTGTGCTATTATAACAGTACCAAATTCCATTATCTCTTCATCTCGACGGACGAGGAGAATGGCCGCTACGTCGGCGTCATGTCGGCATTGCCGTCCGAGACGCATGGCAGCGCATTCAGCACGCCGATACCGATCCCGAGCGGGGTGATCCATCTGCGCGTCGACGTCGCGTTTGAAAGCCTCCGTTTCTCATACCGCATGGCATCCGCATCGGACTGGACGCCGGTACCCGGGACATTCGACGCGAGCATCCTGTCCGACGAAGCAACGATCACGGGCCTTCCCAACTTCACCGGCACGTTCGTCGGCATGGCCTGCCAGGATCTTTCAGGCTGCGCGATCGCCGCCGACTTCGACTATTTTGCCTATAGCGAAGGCTGATCCGGGCGAGGGCGGGTCGCATCGGGCCGATCAGGCCGCTCTTGGTATATGTTGCCTCAGCGCGAGAAAGCATCC
Source organism: Sphingomonas nostoxanthinifaciens (assembly GCF_019930585.1). NCBI lineage: Bacteria > Pseudomonadati > Pseudomonadota > Alphaproteobacteria > Sphingomonadales > Sphingomonadaceae > Sphingomonas > Sphingomonas nostoxanthinifaciens. The sequence continues at coordinate 1,438,166 of NZ_CP082839.1, forward strand.
CGCGGCGCTGAGCAGGACCATCGCCGCCAGACCCGCCATCGGCGCAAGATTGCTTCCGGTGGCATCGTGGATCGCCGGCACAGCATTCTGCGCGACGAACCCGCCCAGATTACCGATCGAGTTGATGACGGCCAGCCCGGCAGCCGCATGACTGCCGGACAGCAGGCGCTGCGGCACGCTCCAGAAAACGGGCTGCGCCGACATCACCGCCGCCGCCGCGATGCAGAGGCAGACGAACTTCGCCGCAGCGCCGGGAACGAGCACGCTGCCGAGCAGGCCGGCCGAGGCGACGAGCAGCGGCCCGACGATGTGCCAAACGCTCGCGCCATGGCGCGCTGCGTGCCGCGGCACCGCCCACAATGCGATGGCGACGCATAGCCAGGGGATGACGTTGATCGCGCCATTCTCGAAATTGGATGCACCGAAGCCTTTGACGATCGTCGGCAGCCAATAACTGAGGCCATAGGTGCCCAGCGGCATGCCGAAATAGACCGCGGCAAGGATCAGCACGCGCCGGTCGATGAAGGCGCGCCAGATCGGCCCTTCGGGCGGAGGCGTGGGTTCGCTGGCAAGCTCCGCCGCAAGCCATTCCTTTTCCTCGACGCGCAAAAACGGTGCCGCCTGCGGCCCGACCGGAAGCTTGATGAGGATCAGCGGGACGAGCAGCATCGCCGGGATGCCGGTCGCGACGAACACCCACTGCCATCCCGCCAGCCCCGCCAGACCGTCCAACCCCAGCAGCGCGCCGCCGACAAATGCCCCGACGGCATTGGCGATTGCGCTGGCGATCATGAAGAGGCCCACCATCTGTGCCCGCCGCGTCTGCGGAAACCAGAGCGTCAGGACGTAGAGCACGCCCGGGAAGAAGCCGGCTTCGGCGACGCCCAGCAGAAACCGCAGCGCATAGAACATGACGACGTTCTGCGTGAAGCCGAGCGCGAGCGTCACCAGCCCCCAGCTTCCCATGATGCGTGCGAACCAGAGACGCGCGCCGACCCGCGAGAGGATCACGTTGGCGGGCGCCTCAAACAGGAAATATCCGAGGAAGAACAGGCTCGCTCCCAGCCCATAGACCGCCTCCGACAGGTGGAGCGCATCCACCATTTCCAGCTTCGCATAGGATACGTTCTGCCGGTCGATATAGGCGATCAGGTACATCGCGCAGAGCAGCGGCATCAGGTTTCGACTGATCTTCGACAGCGTATGCTCGCCGAGAGCGGATATCTCTTGCCCATGGTCCGTCACGTTCTGTTCTCCGGCGGCATCGTTGATGCTGACCCGCGGTAACGATTGCTGTCAGCCGGGTCGAGTAGGCTGCCGGGCAGGGGGGCGGCGCGAGCTTCTGGCGCGACCAGCCGCCATCGCCTGCATCTGGCGCGCTCGTCTTTTCCTTTGGGAGTTTGCCGCGCGTCAGACGAGCAAACGATAACCGACGCCAAGTTCGTTGACGATCAGCGCAGGGGTCGCTGGATCGGCCTCCAGCTTCTGCCGGAGATTGCGGACGACGATGCGCAGATATTCGATACGCTGGTCATGATCGTGCGGCCACGCTGCATCCAATATGCTCCGATGGGTCACCACGCGGCCGGGGCTCTTCGCCAGCTGTTCCAGAACGGAATATTCCTTGCGGGTCAGATGGATCTCGACGCCGTCCCGCCGGACCGCGCGATTGGCGAGATCGATGCTGACCGGCCCGGTCTCGATCATCGGCGACGCGCTTTCCGTCGACAGCCGGTTGCGAAGCGCGGCGCGAAGCCGCGCCAGCACCTCTTCGCTGTCGAACGGCTTGGTCACGTAATCGTGCGCGCCCAGATCGAGCGCTGCGACCTTCTGGTCGGTCGCATCTCGCGCCGAGACGACGATGATCGGCGCGCTGCTTTCGTGTCGCAGCAACTGGACGATCTCGAGCCCATCGCGATCGGGCAGACCCAGATCGAGCAGAACGGCGTCCGGTTTGGCGTGGCGAACCTGGCTGAGCGCTTCGGCCGCGGTCGTTGCCTGGATCGACGCATAGCCCGCGCGTTGCAGTGTGCTTTGCAGCAAGCGTCGGATATGAAGATCGTCGTCCACGATCAGGATGCAGGCTCCGGTCACAGCTCGACCTTGTCTGCCGTTCGGACGACGAGCCGGTCGGGAAAGTGGATGGTGAAGCATGCCCCGCGTCCGTCGTCGCGATTCCGCGCCTCGACGCTCGCACCCATCGCTTCGGCGAACCCCTTCACGATGGCGAGACCCAGCCCGGTGCCGCCGATGGATCGATCCGATCCTTCCATCCGTCGGAACGTCTCGAACACCTCTTCCTCGCGGCCGGGCGGCAGGCCGCGCCCCTGGTCCAGCACCGAGAACAGCAGTTCGTCATGCGCCCGCTGCGCCTTGATGGCGATCGGCGTCCCGGCATCGCCATAACGACCTGCATTGTCGAGCAGGTTGATGAGCACGTGGTGGAACAGCTGTGGATCGACCAATACGAAGGGAAGATCGGGCGAGACCTCGAGAATGATCGCATGCCCCTCCAAAGCGCGGCGCGTGTCATGGACGGCGCCAGCGACCGCATCGGTGAGATCCACCGGCTCGATGTTGAGCTTCAGCGCACCGGCTTCGACCCGCGCCATATCGAGCAGGTTCGCGACGAACCGGTTCAGTCGCATCGCCTCGCTCTCGATGGTCTCGAGCAGCGGATCGTCGTACCGGCGGCGCAGCTCTGCCGAGGCCGCCAGCACGGACGTCAACGGCGTGCGCAGATCGTGACCGACCGACGACAACAAGGCCGCACGAAGCCTGTCCCGTTCCCTCACGGCTTCGACGTCGCGCATTTCGGCTTCAAGCTGCAGGCGTTCGAGCGCGAGCGAGGTTTGGTCGACGAGGCTTCCAAGCAGCGCGAGCTGGTCCGCGCGGATCGGGTCGACGCCGTCGTCACGCGCCAACCCCATCACGCCCAGCGCACGATCGCCCGCCCGCAGGGGCTGGAATTGCCAGTCGGACGCGGCAAGCGTGCCGGTGCCGCGCCCGGCTGGCTGGCCGGTATCGTGCGCCCATTGGGCCGCCGCCATCTCGATCGCTTCCAGCCGCACGCCGGCCTCCGTTGTCGCAGCGACGTCGAGGCCCGCGAGCCCCGGCTCCAACAGCACGGTTCGCAATCCGAGCAGCCGGGCGATCTCGGCGCATGCCGCCTGGCCGACCTCATTCGGATCGTTGAGCGCCGTCAGCTGGCGCAGAAAACCAGCAAGCGCCGCATTCGTTCGGGCGCTGCCGGCCGCAAGATCGGCCTCGATGCGTACGCGGGACGTCAGCTGGCTGGTGACGATAGCGACGCCGATGAGCACGAAAATCGAGACGACATTTTCGGGATTGCTGACCGAGAGCGATCCGACCGGCGGCAGGAACACGAAATTGTAGGCGAGGCTGGAGGCGAGCCCGGCATAGAGGCCGGGCCGCAGGCCGAACAGGCTGGCGGCCGCCATCACGGGCAGCAGATAGAGCAGCGCGACATTGCCGATATTGAGAAAACGGAACATCATCGCGCCGAGCATCGTGACGGCGGCCACCATCAGCGTCGCATAAAGGTAGGAAGAAGGCCGGTCCCAGCGGCCGGCCGCGGGCCAGAACGTCGATCGTGAGGATGGCCGGCTGCGCTCCTCAAGCGGCAGAACATGCACGGCGATACCCGGCGTCTCCCGCACCAGCCGGTCGACCACCGATCCATGCCGCAGCTCGAACCAGCGCGATCGGGCCGATTTGCCGACGACGAGCTGCGTTGCCCGTGCCTCGATCGTAAACCGCTTCAATCCGTCGATGACGTGCGTCGCGGGTATCGTCGCCACCTGCGCGCCGAGCTTCGTGGCCAGCCCGAGCACCTCCGCGATGCGGCGATGACCGTCCGGCGCCAGCTGGCGCGTTCGCGCGGTTTCGATATGGACTGCCGTCCACGGCGCATGCAGCGCGTCGGCAAGCCGTTTGGCAGCCCGCACCAGCCCGTCGGCGCCTGCGAGCTCGCTCACCGCCACGACGATCCGCTCGCTGCCGGCCCAGGTGCCGCCGAGCGCGTTCGCGCGCAGATGTTCCAGCATCTGCGCATCGACCGCCTGGGCCGCGCGCCGCAGCGCCAGTTCGCGCAATGCCGAGAGGTTGGACTTCGAAAAGAAATGCGCCAGCGCTCGGGTCGCCTCCTGCGGGAGATAGACCTTGCCTTCCCTCAGGCGCTCGATCAGTTCGTCGGGCGGAATGTCGACGACCTCGATTTCCGCCTGCTCGAGAACGCTGTCGGGCACGGTCTCGCGGACACGGACCCGCGTGAACGATGCGACGATGTCGTTGAGGCTTTCGACATGCTGGATGTTGACCGTCGTGTAGACGTCGATGCCTGCTTCCAGCAGCTCCTCGATGTCCTGATAGCGCTTCGGATGACGGCTGCCGGCCGCGTTGGTGTGTGCGAGCTCGTCGACCAGCGCGAGCGCGGGGCGGCGCTCCAGCAGCGCGTCGAGATCCATCTCGGTCAGCATGCGACCTTCATGGTCGATCGCGCGTCGCGGAAGGATTTCGAGGCCCGCGGTCAGCGCCGCGGTATCGGCCCGGCCATGGGTTTCGACGATGCCGACGACGACATCCACGCCCGCGCGGCTCCGCGCCGCACCTTCGGACAGCATCTCGAAGGTCTTGCCGACCCCGGGCGCCGCACCGAGGAAGATCTTCAGCCGACCGCGACCCTCCTGTGCAGCCGCAGGCAGAAAGGCTTCGGGCGCGGGCCGGTCGCGCTCCGTCAATGTACGGCGATCCGATCCAGCGCGAGGTTGAGCATGAGAACGTTGACCCGGTCCTCGCCAACGAAGCCGGCCAGCGGATGTGCGACCTGCCGATCGACCAGCGCGCGCAGTGTCGCCTCGGACAAGCCGCGAATGCGGGCGATACGCGCGATCTGCACGTACGCCGCGTCCGGGGAGAGATCGGGATCGAGCCCGGAGGCGCTGGCCGTGACGAGATCGGCCGGGATCGTGCCGACGCCCTCGCCATGCCGTCGCGCGACATCGGCCTTCACGCGATCGACCAGCGCCTGCGAGGTCGGGCCGTAGTTGGAGCCCGAGGAGGCGAGCCCGTCATATCCCTTGCCGGCCGCCGACGGGCGCGTCTGGAAATAGCGATCGCTGGTGAAGGCCTGCCCGATCACGCTCGATCCGATCACCCGGCCTTGGGCGTCGCGCACCAGACTGCCATTGGCCCGATCGGCGAACAATGCCTGCCCAATACCCGTCATCGCCAGAGGATAGCCCAGCCCAAGCAGCAGTGCGAACAGGATCGTGAGAACGATCGCGGGGCGGAGCGAGGTGGTGAAATCATTGCCCATTTTCTGTCTCCTCAAGCGAGGCCGAGGCCGTTGACGGCCATATCGATGATCTTGATGCCCACGAAGGGGGCGACGAGGCCGCCAAGCCCGTAGACGGCGAGGTTGCGCGCGAGCAGCGGCCCGGCGCCCATCGGCCTGTAGGCGACGCCCTTCAGCGCCAGCGGCACCAGCAGCGGGATGATGATCGCGTTGAAGATGATCGCCGACAGGATCGCGCTCTCGGGCGTCGCCAGCCCCATCACGTTGAGCACCTTCAGCGTCGGATAGAGCGCGACGAACATCGCCGGGATGATCGCGAAATATTTGGCGACGTCGTTGGCTACCGAGAAGGTGGTGAGCGCCCCGCGCGTCATCAGCAGTTGCTTGCCGAGGCCGACGACCTCGATCAGCTTGGTCGGATCGCTGTCGAGATCGACCATGTTGCCCGCCTCGCGCGCCGCCTGCGTACCCGTATTCATCGCCACGCCGACATCGGCCTGCGCAAGGGCGGGCGCATCGTTGGTGCCATCGCCGCACATCGCCACCAGCCGGCCGCCGGTCTGCTCCTTCCGGATCAGCGCGAGCTTGTCCTCGGGCGTCGCCTGCGCGAGGAAATCGTCCACGCCCGCCTCGGCGGCGATCGCGGCGGCGGTCAGCGGATTGTCGCCGGTGATCATCACCGTGCGGATGCCCATCGCGCGCAGCTCGCCGAAGCGTTCGCGGATGCCGGCCTTGACCACGTCCTTGAGGAAGATCGCGCCCAGCAGCCGGCCGTCGCGCGCGACCGCCAGCGGCGTGCCGCCGCCGCGTGCGATCTCGTCGGTGATGCGACGAAGCTCGGTGGCGGCGGCGGTCTGGCCAAGCCCGGGATTGGCCTTGAGGACCGAATCCACCGCGCCCTTCTGGATCAGGCCGCTGCCGATCCGCACCCCCGAAATGCGCGTCTGCGCGGTGAAGGCGATCACCTCCGCGTCCTCGGGCAGCGCCGCCGTGGCGATGCCGAACCTGTTGCGCGCCAGCACGACGATCGAGCGCCCCTCGGGCGTCTCGTCGGCCAGGCTGGCGAGTAGCGCGGCCTCCGCCAACAGCTCGGGCGCGGTGCCGCCCACCGGCCGAAACTCGCTCGCCTGCCGATCGCCGATCGTGATCGTGCCTGTCTTGTCGAGCAGCAGCACGTCGATGTCGCCCGCCGCCTCGACCGCGCGTCCCGACTTTGCGAGCACGTTGAAGCGCACCAGCCGGTCCATGCCGGCGATGCCAATCGCCGAGAGCAAGGCCGCTATGGTCGTCGGGATGAGCGTGATCAGCAGTGCCGCCAGGATCACCACCGGCACCGAACCGCCCGCATAGGACGCGAAGCCGGGGATCGTGCCGACCGCGATCAGGAATATGATCGTCAGGCCGACAAGCAGGATAGTGAGTGCGATCTCGTTGGGCGTCTTCTGCCGCTCGGCACCTTCCACCAGCGCGATCATGCGATCGAGGAAGCCCTGGCCCGGATCGACGGTGACGCGCACCTTGATCTGGTCCGAGATCACCCGTGTGCCCGCCGTCACGGCCGAGCGGTCGCCGCCCGCCTCACGGATCACCGGCGCGGACTCGCCGGTGATCGCCGCTTCGTTGACCGATGCGACCCCTTCGATCACCTCGCCATCGGCCGGGACGAGGTCATTGGTCTCGACCAGCACGACATCGCCGGCGCGGAGCTGGGATGCCGCGACGGTCTCGACGCGGTCGCCCTTCAGCTTCTTCGCGGTGAGCTCGGCCTTGGTCGCGCGAAGCGAGGCAGCCTGCGCCTTGCCGCGCCCCTCGGCCAGGGCCTCGGCGAAGGTGCCGAACAGCACGGTCAGCCACAGCCAGACGGTCAGCTGCGCCTTGAACGCCGTGGAGAGGCCGTCATGCCCGACGAAGATCAGCACCGTCAGCAGCGTCGCCACGCAGGCGGTGACGAACATCACCGGATTGCGGACCAGCTGCCGCGGATCGAGTTTCTTGAACGCATCGCCGATCGCCGGAAGGATCAGATCGGCGGTGAACAGGGATTTGGTCGCTGCGCGTGCCATATGGACGCCCCCGCTTAGAAGAGTTGGCCGCGGATCATCGCGAGATGATCGGCGATGGGGCCGAGCGCGAGGCCCGGCAGGAAGGTGAGGCCGCCGAGGATCAGGATGATGCCGACGAGCAGCCCCACCCACAGCGGGCCGGTGGTCGGGAAGCTGCCCGCGCTTTCCGGCGTGAGCTTCTTCGCGGCGAGCGAGCCGGCGATGGCCAGCATCGGCACGATGATGAAGAAGCGCCCAACCCACATGGCGATTCCAAGCAAGCCGTTGTAATATGGCGTGTTGGCGGTGAGGCCCGCGAACGCCGAGCCATTGTTCGCGACCGCGCTGGTGAAGGCGTAGAGGATCTCGCCGAAGCCGTGCGGCCCCTTGTTGAGCGGCCCCGCCAGGCCCTGCTGCAGCACGCAGGAGAGCGCAGTGAAGCCGAGGATGGCGAGCGGCAGCACCGCGATCGCCAGCACCGCGAGCTTCACCTCGCGGCTCTCGATCTTCTTGCCGACATATTCGGGCGTGCGGCCCACCATCAGCCCGGCGACGAACACCGCAAGGATGGCGAACAGCAGAAAGCCGTAGATGCCCGCGCCGACGCCGCCGACGACGACCTCGCCAAGCTGCATGTTGAACAGCGGGATCATCCCGCCCAGCGCGGTGAAGCTGTCGTGCATCGCATTGACCGCGCCACACGACGCCGCCGTGGTGACGACCGCGAAAAGGGCGGAGGCGGCTGCGCCGAAGCGCACTTCCTTGCCTTCCATGTTCGCCCCGGCAACGCCGAGATGATGGAGGACCGGGTTGCCCGCCGCCTCCTGCCAGTAACTGACCGCCACGCCGCAGAGGAACATGATAATCATGGCAGCCAGGATCGCCCAACCCTGGCGGGTGTTGCCGACCGCCTTGCCGAACGTCCACGTCAGGCCGAAGCCGATCAGGAAGATCGACAGCATCTGGACGAGGTTCGTCAGCGCGGTCGGGTTTTCGAAAGGATGCGCCGAATTGGCGTTGAAGAAGCCGCCGCCGTTGGTGCCGAGCATCTTGATGGCTTCCTGGCTCGCTACCGTGCCGACCGCCAGGCTCTGCTTAAGGCCCTCCAGCGTATGGACGTCGATCGTGGCGGCCAGCGTCTGCGGCACGCCGCTCGCGATCAGGAAGACCGTGTAGAGGACGCACAACGGCAGCAGCAGGTAGAGCGTGATGCGCGTGCAATCGGCCCAGAAATTGCCGATCGTCTGCATCTGCCGCCGCGCGAAGCCGCGGAACAGCGCGAATGCCAGCGCGATGCCCGTCGCCGCCGACAGGAAATTGTGGATGGTCAGCCCCAGCATCTGGCTGAGGTTCGACATCGTGCTTTCGCCCGAATAGCTCTGCCAGTTGGTGTTGGTGGTAAAGCTGATCGCCGTATTCGCCGCGAGATGCTCGGGCAGATTGGCGAGGGTCTGGCCGTTCCACGGCAGGAACAGCTGCAGCCGCAGCACCGCATAGGTCAAGAGCATCAGCACCGCGTTGAACATCAGCATGTGGACGGCATATCGCCGCCAGCCCTGCTCGACGGTCGGGTCGATCCCCGCCAGCCGGTAGAAGCCGCGCTCGACCGGGCCGATCACCCGATGGAGCGGTGTCGGCCGCCCTTCGTAAAGCGCGAATAGCCACGCGCCGACCGGCTTGGTCAGCGCCAGCAATATGCCGGTAAAGACAAGGATCAGGATCCAGCCCTGCATCGTCATGGCCGCCTCCTCAGAAACGCTCGGGGCGGACGAGCACCGCCACGAGATATAGAAGGAGGCCGACCGCGGTGAGTGCCGCGAGCCAGAGGTCGAGCGTCATCGCCGTCACCTCACGCATTGTCGCACAGTCGGACGTAGGCGAGCGTCGCCGCCACCAGCCCGATCATGATTGCGATCCAGAGCAGATCCTGCATCGATATTCTCCCAGCCGCGCGACAGCTGGCGCGCCGGCGAGAGAGGCAATTAGGCCCGATGGCCGTATATTATCGAGATCGGGAACGCGGCATCCGCATAGTTTTTGCGTATGGAAAGGCAGGCCAACGTCACGTCGCTGTCGCTGCTGAACGGGCGTGAGCGCGCGAGGGTTTAGCCTCCGTCATCGGCGCTTCGAGGGCATCATTCCGGGAGCCATCGGGCGTGCATCCGTGCGGTGGGGTGCCGCTCTCATCGCTTGAACATGCGCCATAATCTCCGCATGACGCAGACTGTCGACAGGAGAGGTGCGTCGGTATGCAGTCTGGGCGCTTGTTCGCACTATCCGTCGCGTTGCTCGCATCGGCGAGTTGCGTCTCGACCGAGGCCGCGCGGCATGCTCCGGGCGAGGTCGACTGGGCGTCCTTCGGTGGCAGCCCGGCCGCCGACCATTATTCACCGCTGGCGCAGATCGACCGTAGCAACGTCGGTACGCTCGCGCCCGCATGGCGGTTCGAGACCGGCGTCGGCATGCTCCAGACGTCGCCGCTCGTCGTCGGTGGCACGCTCTACGGCGTCGACGTGGATCAATCGGTGTTCGCGCTCGATGCCGCGACCGGTCGGCTGAAGTGGCGGCATCAGGCGGTCGAGCATTCGGAGCAGCCGGTTCGCGGCCTCGCTTACTGGACCGACGGCAAGACCCGGCGCCTGTTCAGCGGCAATGGAAGCTATCTGGCGGCGCTCGACCCCGAAACGGGTGCGCCGGCTCCAGGGTTCGGCCATGAGGGCCGGATCGACCTGCGCGAGGGCATGGGCCGCGATCCCGCGACGCTGCCGGTCTTTCTGACCACGCCCGGCGTGATCTTCGACGATGTCATCATCACCGGCTTCCGCACGGGCGAGACCCAGCCGGCCGCGCCGGGGATGGTACGCGCCTACGACGTCCGCACGGGTGCGCTGCGCTGGCGCTTCAACACCATTCCGCAGCCTGGCGAGCCGGGCCACGAGACGTGGCCCGCCGATGCGTGGAAGACGGCGGGGGCCGCGAACAACTGGGCCGGCATGGCGGTCGATACCAAGCGCGGCATCGTCTACGTTCCCACGGGCTCGGCCGTCGCCGATTTCTACGGCGCGGACCGGCTTGGCGACGATCTCTACGCCAATTCGCTGCTTGCGATCGACGCGCGGACCGGCCGCCTCAAGTGGCATTTCCAGGCGGTGCATCACGACATCTGGGACCGCGATTTCCCCTCCGCACCCGTCCTCCTGACCGTCCACCGCGACGGCCGGTCGATCGATGCCGTCGCGCAGACGACCAAGCAGGGCGTCGTCTACCTGTTCGACCGGGATACGGGGCGACCGCTGTTCCCGATCGGGGAGCGGGCGATTCCGGCGTCGGACGTGCCCGGCGAACATGCATCGCCGACCGAGCCGATGCCGACCCTGCCCGCCCCGTTCGCGCGCCAGCAACTGACGGAGAACGATCTCACGACCCGCACGCCCGAGGCGCACAGGGTCGCGCTGGAGGCCTTCCGCGCGGCCAATCATCAGGGGCCATTCACGCCGTTCCGCGTCGGCCAGAAGACGATCGTGTTTCCGGGGTTCGACGGGGGCGCCGAATGGGGCGGCCCCGCGGTCGATCGCGACCATGGCATCCTGTTCGTCAACAGCAACGAGATGGCGTGGCTCGCCGAACTGGTGCGGCGCGATGCGGCGCCGGCAGGGGCGGGGCGGGGCGCGGCGATCTATGCGGACCAATGTTCCGCCTGCCATGGCGTCGATCGCAAGGGATCGCCGCCCGACTTCCCCGATCTGACGCAGATCGCGTCGCGCCGCACGGCGGGCGAGATGGACGCGATCATCAGGGGCGGCAGGGGGCGCATGCCCGGCTTTCCCCAGATTGCGGATGCCGCCCGCGCCACGCTGATCGCCTATCTTCGCGGCGAGCAGGAACCGCAGCGCGCTGACGGCCGGCAGGAGGTGCTCGGCGATCCTGCCGTCGACCGCGCGCCCTACCGGTTTGGCGGCTACAAACGGTTCCTCGATCCGGACAATTATCCCGCCATCGCCCCGCCGTGGGGAACGCTCAACGCGATCGACCTGAACAGCGGCAAATTCCTGTGGAAGGTGCCGCTCGGCGAATATCCCGAGCTTGCCGCCAGGGGCATGACGGGCACCGGATCGGAAAATTACGGTGGCCCGATCGTCACCGGGAGCGGGCTGCTCATCATCGGCGCGACGTTGTTCGACCAGCGGCTGCGCATCTTCGATAGCCGCACCGGCCGGCTGCTGTGGCAGACGACATTGCCCTATTCCGGCATGGCGACGCCGGTGACTTACAGCATCGGCGGCCGCCAATATATCGCCATCGCAACCAGCAACGCCCGCAATCCGAAGGGGACCAAGGGCTCCGCTTATGTCGCGTTCGCGCTGCCGCCGGGACGATGAACGGAGGAAGCGGTGCCAGCTGGCAAACCAACACCGCTGCCTCCGACAGGATCAGACTTGTGCCAGGCCGCCGTCGGCGAACACCTCGCCGCCGGTCATCACGCGGCTCTCATCCGATGCGAGAAACAGCGCGACCGCCGCGACATCTGCGGCGTCGGCGATCCGGCCGGCCGGCGTTTGCGCGATCAGTGCTTCATACAACGTGTCCCCGCCGATCGCCTCGGCAACGCCGTCAAGGCCGGGGGTCGCGGTTGCGCCTGGCGACAGAACGTTAACGCGGATGCCGGTGCCCTTGAGATCCAGCGCCCAACTGCGCGCCAGATTTCGGATCGCGGCCTTGGTGGCGCTGTAGATGCTGAACGCAGGCGTTCCCATCGATCCGGTGGTCGATCCGGTCAGGATGATCGATCCGCCCGACGCCATCAGCGGCAGCGCTTTTTGCACGGTGAAGACGGTGCCCTTCACGTTGACGCCGAACGTGAGGTCAAACGAGGCTTCGGTGATCTGGCCCAAAGGCTCGATCTGGCCGAGCCCGGCATTGGCGAGCAGGATGTCCAGATGGCCATGGCCGGCGCGGACCGCGTCGAACAGCCGATCGAGATCGTCGAGCCTGGTGATGTCGCCCTGCACCGGCGTGACGTTTGCGCCGAGTTCTGCCGCAGCCTTGTCCAACTCGTCCTGACGGCGCCCCGTTATGTAGACATGCGCGCCTTCGGCCACGAACCGCCGGGCCACGGCCAGCCCGATGCCACTGTTCGCCCCGGTGACGACTGCGATCTTTCCGTCCAACCTACCCATGACAACCTCGCTTGGAATGAGGCTCCGAAGGTGCGGTCTTGCATTCCGCACTTCCAGTATGCACCTTTTGGTAAGTGCTAAAAAAGGACGTCGCGGTGGCGGATGAACGGTTCACGTGCGGGCTGGAGGCGGCCCTGTTCGTCGTCAGCGGCAAGTGGAAACCGCTGATCCTGTTCCATCTGTCGATGGGCGCGCGGCGCTACGGCGAACTGCGACGGATGGTCGGTGGCGTAAGCGACAAGGTGCTGATCCAGCAGCTCAAGGAATTGCAGGCCGACGGCGCGGTCATGCGCGTCGATCATGGCGAGATCCCTCCCAAGGTCGAATATTCGCTGACGGGCTTCGGCGCGAGCATCGTCACCGCGCTGTCGCCACTTTGCGAATGGGGCGGGCGTCATCTGAACGAGATCGAGACGATCGCGAATGGCCGGCAGCGACTGCGGGAGGCCCAGGCTGCCTGATCCGAAGCCGCGCCGTCTGGAGGGTTCAACGAGCCGGTCGGGATAGGTGGGCCCAAACGGCTGCGGTCAGCGTCGCCATGACGAGCGTCTCGACGAAGAATTGCCCCTCCGCGGCGATGGCCATCGGCAATGGCGCTTTGATCCAGACGCTGAACAATGCTGTCGCAACGACGCGTCCCCGCATCAACAGGATCAATGCGACGAAGGCCGCCGTCCGGCGAAGCGGGGTGCCGTTCAGGCCCGGCCAGGCGAGATAGGCTAGCACGAAGCAGGCGATCGTGGGTTCGACGAACGTGCCGTAAATGTATTTGTAGACGTAGAACCCGTAGGGGGGCTGGTAGACCTCGGGCGGCTCGGCAAGGTGAAGCGTCGCGTCGATCCAGCCGGCGACACCCTTGAGCGCGGGCAGAAGCGCGAACAGCCCAATGGCGGCGACGATCGGCACCACGATGATGACCGCCCAGATCGGGCGGTGGCGTAACGTCCGCGAAATTGTCACGGCCGCCGCCCCACTGCAGAAAGACAGCATCGCGTTCGGCAGCCGCGTCATCAGAAGATAAATCCAGCGGCGATCGATCCATCCATCGGAGACGATATTGTCGACAACGATGATGCGGACCGTTTCCTGAAGAAAGACGACGAGCAGACCGAGCGCGATCGCTGCCTTGACCGGGCTCATCTGATCCAGGCGCCAGCGGGCCAGATGCGAGACATAGACCATCGTGGCGAGGCGGACGATCTGACCCAGATATTTAGCCCAGTTCGGCACGCCGCTCTCGTCCGGATATATGATTCCGAGATGGGAGATCGCCACATCGTGCGCCCCAAGGGCGAGCACGGCGATGATGCAGGCAAGCACACCGGCAATGAGCCAGTCGGCCGGAGAACGGAGCAAACGAACGTCTGTGTGATAGTTGGATGCCATCATGTCTGCCTCTGGTGCCCTGGCGATGACCGGCGCAAGCTCCGTGCCAGGTTCAGCGGCCGAATATCGCGCAAGAGCGGGCTGTCCCGATCGCTGCCCTGTCCATGATCGGACAGCTGCGACCGGATATGGACAGAGCAGCCCCCCCGCGGTCTAGTTGACCGGCTCGGCCGACCCCGCACCTCCGCGCGCGTCGTGCGCACCGAACATCGTGGCACCCTTCAGCGGCGGCGCGCCGAGCGACAGGAAGGCCGAACCCGCGCTGTTCGACGATGTCAGTCGCGGCGCCCCGATCGCGATGCCCTCGGCGATGCCCCAATGGCCTTCGTCCTCGAAGCGGTAGCCTCGCTGTTCGAGCAGTCGGCGCGTATCGGGGGAGAGCGCGAAGGGTTCGAGCGAGATCGTGTCGGGCAGCCACTGCTCGTGGATGCGCGGGGCATCGATCGCTTCCTGCACGTCCATGCCGTGATCGATCATGTTGAGGATCGCCTCCAGCGTGATCGTGATGATCCGCGAGCCGCCGGGGCTGCCGATCACCAGTGCGACCTTGCCGTCCTTGGTGACGATCGTCGGGCTCATCGAACTCAGCGGCGTCTTGCCCGGGGCGATGGCGTTGGCCGCGCCCTGCACCAGGCCGAACATGTTGGGCACGCCCGGCTTCGAGGTGAAATCGTCCATCTCGTCGTTCATCACGATGCCGGTGCCGCCGGCGACGCGGTGCGCGCCGAACCAGTCGTTGAGCGTATAGGTGACCGAAACCGCATTCCCCTTGGCATCGACGACGTCATATTGCGTGGTGTTGTGGCCTTCATGCTCGGGCACGGCAGGGCCGAGCGTCGAGGATGGCGTCGCGCGCACCGGATCGATCGTGGCGCGGAGCTTCGCCGCATAGGCAGGGGCGATCAGCTCGGCGATCGGATTGGTGACGAAATCGGGATCGCCGAGCTTGTTGTTGCGGTCGACATAGACGCGGCGTAGCGCCTCGGCGAGGACGTGGACCTCGTCGGCCGAATGGAAGCCCATCGCCGCGAGATCATATCCCGAGAGGATGTTGAGCGCTTCGCAGATCGACACGCCGCCCGAGCTTGGCGGCGGCGCCGAGATCACGTGAAAGCCGCGATAATCGCATTCGATCGGCTCGAGTTCGCGGACTTTGTAGCTGGCGAGGTCGGCGCGCGTGATGATGCCGCCGCCATGCCGGGCGGCGTTGGCGATCGCGGCGCCGATCGGTCCCTTGTAGAAGGCATCCGGCCCCGTAGCGGAAATCTGCGATAGCGTCTGGGCGAGATCGGCCTGGACCAGCCGATCGCCCTTGGTGAGCGGACGGCCCTGCGGTTGGAAGATGCGGGCCGACATTGGATCGCGCGCAAGCTTCTTGGCCTCCAGCGCCATCACCCCGGCATCGCCCTGTCCGAGCACGAAGCCGTCGCGCGCAAGATGGATTGCGGGCGCCATCAACGTGGCGCGGGGCAGGGTGCCATAGCGGATGCGGGCGGTTTCCAGCCCCAGCACGGTGCCGGGGATACCCACGGCCTTCCAGCTGTCGGTGGAGAGACCGGGTATGACCTTGCCGGCGGCGTCCTGATACATGGCCGCGGTGGCAGCCTGCGGCGCCTTCTCGCGGAAATCGAGGAAGGTGGAACGTCCGCCGGCAAGATGGAGCGTCATGAAGCCGCCGCCGCCGATGTTGCCGGCCTGGGGATAGACGACCGCAAGCGCGTAACCGACCGCCACTGCGGCATCGATGGCGTTGCCACCGTGCCGCAGGATATCCGCGCCGACCTCCGAGGCGATATGTTGCGCACTCACCACCATGCCGCCCGAACCGGCGACGGGCTGAGGATCGGCGGCGTAGGCGGACGATGATACCAACAAGCCGGCAGCGAGAAGATATGTGCGCATCGCTTCCTCGTGCCGCAGGTCAGGAGCTTTGGAAAGCGCGCTGGTGTAAACGGCCGCAAGACGCCGGCAGGCGGTCTGGTGTGCCAGTTCCTGTGCCCATTCGAGCGGTTCGGCTGAGCTTGCCGAAGGCTCTGCGCGACGGCCGATATCCTTTTCTTATCGGGGGAGCGGAAGCGGACTTGTCGAAGTTGGTGCCCCGCTTCCATCATAACGTAGCCGGTTTTCGCCGATCTTCTCGATATGGGCGCCTGCCCAGGCGCCGAGAGCGCGCAGCGGCTCCGAAAGCGAATAACCCAGTTCGGTCAGCGCATATTCGACTTGCGGTGGGACCGTGGGATGCACCGTTCGGCTGACCATGCCATCGCGTTCGAGTGCCTTCAGCGTGCGTGTCAGCATCTGTTGCGAAATGCCGCCGATCGTTCGCTTCAAATCGTTGAAGCGGCGCGGTCGCTCGATGAGCACCATGACGATCATCACCGTCCACTTGTCGCCGACGATGGACAGCACGCTGCTCATCTTGCGGCAATGGGCGCTCACCCCGGGCAAGGCAGGCATAGTCATGTGACCTGGTCCTAAAAATATGCGTCCTTGGCGGGACGTCATCGGTCACATAGCTGGTCCTGGTCACAAATCCAGACCGGAGACATTCAATGAAGCTTCTGCACCTCGATTCCAGCATCACGGGCGAAGGATCGGCCAGCCGCGCCATATCGGCGGCTGTCGTCGAACGCCTGCGGGAAACGCATGCGGACCTCGATGTCGTCTACCGCGATCTTGCGGCCGAGCCGCTTCCCCACATGACGCTCGATACCTTCCTCACGCTGGATACGGGCGAAGACGTGCAGCAGTTTCTCGACGCGGACATCGTCGTGATCGGTGCCGGTTTCTACAATTTCACGATTCCCAGCCAGCTCAAGTCTTGGATCGACCGCATCGCGGTGAGGGGCAAGACCTTTGCCTATGGCGAAAACGGCCCTGTCGGTCTCGCCAAGGGCAAGCGTGTGATCGTCACGCTCGCACGCGGCAACGTCTATGGCGAGGGCTCTCCCTACGTCGCGTACGAGCATGCCGAAACATTGCTTCGCTCGATCTTCACCTTTGTCGGCGCGGATGTTGAGTTCATCGTTGCCGAGGGGCTCGGGCGCGGCGAGGATGCGCGGCGCGTGGCCATCGACGGCGCCCTCCAGCAGGTCCGTCACATGATACCAAGTTTTGCCGCGCCTGCGGCAATGGCCCTCTAGCCACCCGCGCGTTCACGGTCTGGGTGCAAGCCTGGACCGTGAGTAGCGTAGAGAGTGCTCGACCTCAGCGGTCGGGGCACACCGGATGCCGGGATACACCTGATTATTGCCATCTGCGAGCCGCATCTTCTTGAGATCAATTGTTGCTGACAAGCAGCGGCAAAAGCCTAGGATCTTGGCGAGGAGATCTGATGGCCGATTTGCAGTTCGAGGAGGCTCTGGGCATTGGGCGGGTGCTGTCATCGGTTCAGATGACCATGCTGCTGGACATGGACGCGTGGCCGCCAGATCGGCGGAGGGACTATAACGTCGAGGAACTGCTCTGGAAGGAACTGATCGAGGCGTCTCCGGAGACAATCTCGGGATATGCGCTGACCCAGCGCGGCGAGCGTGTCAGGCTTGCCCGCCGTTTGCGTGATGTCGATGCGGTCACGCTCTTGCGGATCTTCAATCGCACAAACGGGGAAAGCGATTTCGCCGTGCAGACACTGCGTGAAATCGAGGATCGAAGGCTCGATTTCTGATTGCTGCCGAGGGCGTGAGTTCTTTCGCCACGGCGGTTGCGACCGATATCAAGCGACGCCGCGCATTGCCCGGACGGGGCGGATATAGCGCGCCTGAGGAGCGCATCCTACGGCCCGGCGTGATCTGCAATCCGTGCTTGCGTTAACCGACGTCGGTCGTTGATGGGCGCTCTGCGCTCGGAGGA
This sequence comes from Sphingomonas nostoxanthinifaciens, assembly GCF_019930585.1. Lineage (NCBI taxonomy): Bacteria > Pseudomonadati > Pseudomonadota > Alphaproteobacteria > Sphingomonadales > Sphingomonadaceae > Sphingomonas > Sphingomonas nostoxanthinifaciens. Next base: position 1,455,940 of record NZ_CP082839.1, read on the forward strand.
TGATGATATGCGGCCGCTGCTAGACTTGGTCCTCTTGAAGGCGACCTGGCTCGTCGCGCTGCTCGCATTGGTCGCTTGGTTCACCTTCCTCTACTACATGGTCGGTGACGTCCTCTAACGCCGCTTGGTGGGTTCTGCTCGGCTTGAAATTTGGTTGCGGTAATGCGGGCAGCGACCATTCGCTTCCCGCCGAATTTGCTGCGATGGAGCATCGCGGGTTCCGCGAGATGGCCGACGCCCGTCAGTCCGGCAAGGTTGCAGTTTGGCGCATGGCCTCGCCAAGCGCGAGTGCCGCCGACGTGGCAAGGTTCATCGAGCGCACCTGCGGTCGCATCGGAATGCGCAACCGTACCTCGCAGGCGTCGGCCACGGGCGGCGGAACGCCCGCGCTTTCCTTCCCGAAAAGCAGGACGTCGTCGCTCCTGAAGTCGAAATCATAAGCCGATCGCGTGCTCTTCGTGGTGAACAGCACCAACCTTTGCGAACCGATCGTCGCCCTGAAGGCGTCGAAGCCGGCATGGCGCGCAACGACGACGTGGTCGATATAGTCCATGGCGGTCCGGCGCACCCTGCGATCATCCCACGCAAACCCCATCGGTTCGATGAGGTCTACCGCCGCCCCCAGACACGCGCCGAGCCGCAGAACGGCGCCGACATTCCCCGCAATCTCGGGTTCGAAAAGAGCAATGCGCATGGGAGTTGATTGGCGCCAGCGGAGCAGGGGGGCAAGCCGAAGATATGTTCAAACGGGCGATATCGTTCAGACATCGCAGGAGCCGACGTCCACATGCGAGCCTGACCAGCGATCGTCACGGCCCGGTTCGCCGGTTCAGGCGGCGGTGTTCAGCAGCCAGCGTTCGGTGCCTTCCAGGCCGACGGCGGTGAGGACGTCGCTGGCATAGGCGCCGGTGTCGATGCCGATGCGGTTGCGGCGCATTTCGGGTGCAGCGCTGATCGTGTGGCCGTGGACCACCACCGCGCCATGATCCTCGTCGCTGTCGAGGAATGGCTGGCGGATCCAGCGCACATCCTCCGGCGCCTGATCCTCCAGCGGCACGCCCGGACGGATGCCGGCATGGACGAACAGATAATCGCCGACCTGGATCGCGTCGCCCATGCCGCGCAGGAAGGCGCGGTGCGTCTCCGGGACATGCGCCAGGATCGCCGACGGCGGATAACGGTCGGCAAGGTCGAGCATCAATTGCGGCGTGCCGTAACTCTCGAACGTCTCGCGCCCGCCATAGCGCAGGAAATGCGCCATCGCTTCCTCGCTCGGCCGGTCGATCAGTCGCAGCAGCATCTCCTCGTGATTGCCCATCAATTGGTGGAAGCGTGCGAACGGCGGCGTATCGCGCAGGAAGAAGTCGATCACCTGCGCCGATTCCGCGCCCCGGTCGATCAGGTCGCCGAGCATCACGACGTGCGTCTCGCTGGGCTGGCGCGCCGCATCGTCGGCGGCGATGCGCTCGATCAGCAACGTCATCAGATCGAAGCGGCCGTGCACGTCGCCGATCGCGTAGATGCGCATACCCTCCGGCACCGCCGCGACCGCCTGCGGCGGCGCACGCCGGCCGAGCCCGAACAGGCGCATCGCCGCTAGCTTCGCGGCGCCGGCCGTACCGGCGGCAGCGCGTTGCACAGATCGACCGCGCCGGCGGGATGGCGGAAGAAGGCGTCGTCGCGATTGGCGCGCAGCTTCACCCACGCGGCGAAGCTCGCGCTTTCGGGCCGCAGCCACTGATAGGCCGGTCGCTCGGCTGGCGGCAGATCGGCGGCGATCCGCACGCGAGCGATGGCGACGCGCTGCTTCGGATCGGCGTAGAAGCCGAGCGCCCCGCTGCCGCGCGGCAGCGCCGACAACAGTTCCATCCCCGCCACGACCCGCCCGACCAGCGCGACGTTGCGATCCAGCGCGCGCGGCGCATGGCCGATCACGGCATAGAGTTCCTGGCCGTTGCCGGTGTCGGGCGCCATGTCGCGGCCGACGCCGACGATGCCATAGCAATGCGTCATCCACGCTCGATCGCCGTCCGCTGCGACCGGGAACGCGCCGACGAAGCCGGTCGCGGGCGCATAGGAATCGCGATAGGGGAGCGGCACCGGCGTCAGGCCGGCAGCCGCCCTGTCATATTCGGCGGCCGGGTGGGCGACGATGCCCGGCGGCGACGGCTTGTGCCCGTCGGCATCGCCCCATTGCGTGACATAATCGTCCTGCACCCGATCGATCGCGAGCCCGTCATACCAGCCGGCGCGCGCGATCGTCCGGATGTTGGCCACGTGGACAGGCGCGAATTCGGGCGCGAGCGCGATCGCGACCTGGCCGCCGCCCGCGAGGTCGATCAGCAGCAGATCCTCGGGCGCGACCGGTGCCCAATCAGCCGTCGGCGCACGCTCGACGATCATGCCCGGCGTCACGGGATCGGCCGTCGGCGCGGAGGTGGCGAGCAGGCTTGCGGCGAGCAGCGAGAATGGCGTGCGGATCATCGGCGCGAAGCCTGCCACGATGGCGCGCCTTGCGAAAGGGGCGGCCGCACGATAGGGGCGCTCTCCGGCGGATGGAGCGGTGGCCGAGTGGTCGAAGGCGCTCGCCTGGAAAGTGAGTATGGGTCAAAAGCCCATCGAGGGTTCGAATCCCTCCCGCTCCGCCACCTTTTGTTCCGTGAACGTCCGCAGACGTTCACTTTCCCTCTGAGATCATGCTATGCCGCGCCTACGGGGCGGGGCTGGTGTTCACATCTGTTCGCAGGCGTTCACCCCCTCGCATGGTCAAATCCATGGCATCGGCATGGCCGATCCATGGTATGGGGGAACGAGCGTGCTGACGGACGCAAAAATCAAGGCAGCGAGACCTCGCGAAGCGGCCTATAAGCTGGGGGACAGCGGCCAGCTTTTTCTCCACGTCACCCCCGCCGGGGGCAAGCACTGGCGCATGAATTACACCTACGGGCGGAACGAGGCAGGCCGTCCAGCGCAGAAAACACTCAAGCTTGGCCCTTATCCGGCGCTGACGCTGCTCGACGCTCGCAAGCGGCGCGACGAGGCCAAATATCAACTCCGCGATGGTCGAGACCCGGCGGTAGAGCGACGCGTCTCGACGAAGGCGCGGACGGCGGAAACTGAGAATACGTTCGAGATCGTCGCTAGGCGCTGGCACGATCTGCGTCTTCCGACGTGGTCTGCCATACATGGTATGGACGTGATGCGTAGCCTTGAGCGCGACGTGTTCCCGGCGATCGGCGATCTGCCTATCACGGTCATCGATTCGGCGAAGGTGCTGGAGACGTTGAGCGCGATCGCGGCGCGCGGCGCGGTCGAGACGGCCCACCGCATTCGGCAGCGCATCAGCGATGTCTACGTCTATGCCATCCCCGCCGGCCTAGCGAAAAGTAATCCAGCCGCGGATCTGGTGAAGGCGTTGCCGAAAGTGCCGCGCTCGAAGAAGCAAGCCTCGATCATCGATCGCCTTGAGGATCATGGCGACCAGCTGCGCGCGGTGCGTCAGATGGTGATCGATTGTGAGGCTGAGCGGTGCCGGGCGGCTACCAAGCTCGCACTGCGGCTGCTTGCGCTGACCGCAGTGCGGCCGAACGAAATTCGCGGCGCGCGGTGGGACGAGCTCGAGGACGTGGAGGCTCGCTTTGGCCATGTGAAAGGCGAGCGAGTTCAGATCAACCAGCCAGCATGGCGCATCCCCGCCGCCCGCATGAAGGGCGATCAGGAGCGTAAAGCCGAGGAAGGCGGCGATCATATCGTGCCGCTGTCCACGCATGCGTTGGCCGTCATCAACGCGCTGCGCCCTCTCACCGGCGGCTACCAGTTGATGTTCCCGAGTGAGCGCCACGTGCACCACCCGATCAGCGAAAACACTCTGCGCGCGCTGCTCATTCGCGCGGGCTATTACCAGCGCCACGTGCCGCATGGCTTTCGCGCGGCTTTCTCGACGATCATGAACGGGCTGTTCCCGGCCGATCGCGCCATCATCGACCTCATGCTGGCGCACGTGCCAAAGGACAAGGTCGAGAGCGCCTACAACCGAGCTGCGCATATGGCTCGTCGGCGCGAACTAGCGCAGGATTGGGGTGATCGATTGGTTGGGGACATGTGGACGCCAGACGCATACGTTGGTCAGCCGATTAGGTGGGCTGCGACGGGGCGGGGCAGGCTGTGAACGACTAAGAACGTTTGCGGACAAGCGCGAACTGGTGCAATCTGTCGCTGGCTTGCTATGCGTGCCTTAGGTTCTTATATTGTTCTATAACTACGTGCACGCGTCCGCGTGCACGCATCGCCGGTGGAGGGCCTGATGCCTGACTATACGCCTGCGGCAGTAGCGAACGCCTTTGTTGAAATAGCGGGGCACGCACTGCCCCAGATGAAGCTGCAAAAGCTGACCTACATCGCTCACGGATGGAACTTGGCCATCAGCGGTGAGCCGCTAGTCAACGATCAGCCGGAGGCCTGGGATAATGGGCCTGTTTTTCGGTCAATTTGGGATCGGATGCGTGATCTTCCCAATGGCTCTGGTGGTAAGGTCAAGGATTACGACAACTCTATTCCGATGGCGGAGTTCACTCGCAACGAGAGAGCCATCATCGATCACGTTTGGCGGAAATACGGCGGAAAATCTGCGTACGAACTTTCAGAAATGACGCACCAGCCCGGCACGCCATGGACTCACGCTTACTATCAGCGTGGACGGAATGCCAAACTTCGTAACGAAGAAATTAGGGAGCATTACCTCGCACTTGCGAGAGCCGGCAGACAGGCAAAGGCGTAAGGGAGCCACTTGTGGCAGGGGAGCAGTACGACGACAGCGCTCAGCGAGCGTCCTTACAGGACCTCGACCGAGCTCCCGTCTCGCTGCCGCAGCCGGAGGGCACGCCGGATAACGCTAACGACCTTGCCATCCTTAGGGAGCGCTTCAATGAGGTGGTCCAGGACCGCGATCGAATTCAGGGCGAATTCGACGCTCTCAAGCGTGGAAGCTCGACGATCGCCGAATTAGATAAATTAATCGCCCCCTCTGCCAAAAAAGCATTCAATTATATGTCCGTTTACTCGGTGGGTGTATTTTATCTGCTTGTGATGGATGGCTGTCACTTCCACGGATTTGACTTGCAAGAGAGTGTTCTAGATTTCCTCGTGGGGAGCACGGCGGTCACGGTGCTTGGTTTGGTAGGCATGGTCCTAACCGGCATATTTATTGGGGCACGTCGTGCCGTCACAAAGTAATGGCGGCCTGCAACCCGTTGCCCAGCCGTTTCTCCCCGAGCAATACACCGCGTACGGAGGAAAAATGTCGCCACCAAATTGGCGCGATCCCGCCCGATCGACACATTGACTCGCGAAACTGGCGAAGCTAATCTTCCCCTCATTTATCCGGGGGGATGATCAATGCACACAATGGCAAAGCAACTACTTCGTGGAGGACTGATCTCCTTGAGCCTTGCTGGTCATGGCTTGCAGGCCCAGAACCACCCAAAAATACCGATGCAAGGCGCGCCGACGCTCCGATCCACAGACGAAAGCACTATCAATAACGCTGAGGTGCAAACATCTACGATCCAAGGCGCTAGCCCGAGTGGAACAGTTAGTTATAAGGTAGACTATTCGGTATCGCTTTTTTGGCGAGCCGACCAGACTAAGCCTCATTGGAATTTTATCTGTACGATCGACATTAAAAACGTTGTTCTTAGCCGCTATCTTTCAAAGAAGACGAGCACTGGATGGGATGTCGTAGACACCGAGGATTTTAAACGGGCGGATCACCATCAGGTTGATCAAAACAACTGTAATACCAGTAAGAATAATTACATAATGCCGACGGTAAGTCGGTTCGAGACTGCCGGCGGGTGGAACGAAGAAATCACCAAAGATTGCAAATACATCGACGCCACGTACGGGACACACATGTGCCTGCATGGCCCACACCGAAAGCCTATTTAAGAGCCGTGCCGACACTTTTCGTTTGCACGCGACGCTAGCTGCTTCATGGCCCACGCCGAAACCTCTTGCTCGCTCCAACGGCTTGATGACGATCCCACGGGCTTGCACGCGCGAGGAAACCTGCCGTCGCGCATCAGCTTATAAATCATCGTCTTCCCTATCTTTGCGATCTGGATGACCTCTGGCAGCTTGAGCAGGCGATCTTCGGCGCCGAGCAGTACTGCCCGCGTGGGAAGGGTTTCAGCTGCGCCCGCGCGCTTAGCGGGCCGACGGGGAGCCGTCGCGCCGGCGGCGGCGCTCATGCCTCGCCCTTCCATGCGCCGCACATCCCGTCATGGCAGTCGTAACCGCCCCGGAAGCGCAGGAGATCTTCCGGGGGCGACACGGGGCGACCGCTGAACCAGACATGGCCTCCCAGCGATCGCTCGTGCCCGCAATCCAGCCTGATAATGGTCGAACGAGGTTGGCGCTCGGCTGCGACTATGGTGCGCCTCATGCGGGCTCCTCCGGCCAAGGCCAAGGCTTGCCGCCGAACAGCAGCTCTTCGAGCTTCGCGATGATGATTGAAAGCGCGGCGAGCGGCACCAATGCGGATCCCGCCGTCCATCCGTCACCCTGGGCACGCACGCGCACGGCATCCATCGCCGCGTGCAGCCATTCGTCAGGCGTCCCGATCGCAGGTGATAGGCTGAAGAGCGCGGCCTCGGCCTCGAGCAATGCCGCAAGCCGCGCGCTCTCACGCGCGCGTTGCTCATCGAGGTCATAGGAATCGGGATGCTTTCGGTCGTCCATTTTAATCTCCTATTGGTCGATCCGAACGGGGAGGCCTCGCGGCGGCCCGTTCGGATCGCCGGCACTGCTGAGGAGGGGCGGGTCAGCTGCGCCGGATCTCGATTGGTCAGGCGGGGTCGAACAGCGCGATGAGCGCTTTGCGTTCGTCGGCGGTGAGCCGGTGGATGTCAGCTTTTCGCGTTAAGCGATCGAGCATATCCATCTGGACGGACGACGGGCCAGCAACGAACCGGGTGCCCTCTTCGATCTGGCGCTTCCACCAGAGATAATCCGCCACGGACAGCTGCAGCCCGAACGGCTTTTCCTCATTCGCGGCTGTCCGTGCCCGCACCCCGCCCAGTGTGCCGAACGCTTGGCACACCTCCGTCGGGATGGTCTCAACGAGATCGCGATAGAAAACGAGGAAGGCTTTATGATCGGCCTCGTTCCGCGCGTCTGCGCCGGACACCAGATCCGCCACCGCCTTGAATATGCTCGACTTCAGCATGTTGTCGTTCCTTGTATTGGTAGCACCGGTTCATCGACCGGCGCGGCGTTGAAAAGATCTCGGAAGGTGCCCCACGCGCGAACGGCGTCCATCGCCCGAGCCCGCCGGGTGTCGGCGTCAGGGACAGGGCTTTGCGCGTAGGTGTCGTGAAGATCGAGCATGGCCATGTCATAGGTGGCCCAAGCGACGTCGACCGTCGGCGCGGCGGTGCCATCGCGGCTCACAGCGCATAGACCGGGAAGTGGCTCATCAGGTCGGCGATGGCCTTCGCGGTGTAATTGAGCGGCTGGATCAGCATGGGAAAGGCATCTCCTCTCCCGACCCGCGCCACTCGCCGCACCAGGACGTGCCGAAAATTGCCGGGAAAAGGGTGGCGTCCGACACTGCGAACACGTCGGCCGCATCATTGCTTTCGATCTGATTGCCGAAAGCGGGACCGCGGATCGACATGCTCGCGACGTGCTCTACAATCCTCGGGGGATTGCGCCGGCACCAGCCGAAGGCAGAGTCGCCGTTGGCCTTGACTTGATCGGCCATGCCTCGGCCTGCCAGCCAGTACCGGCAGTTGTCGCAGCGCTCAGCCATGCGAGGCGCTCCGCATTCCCGCGAGCGCCCGGAGCGCCCCGATCGCTAGTTCCGCGGTCCAATCCCTGTCCGCGGAGGCCGGAAGAAGGCCGATATTGGCGGCTTCGATAGCCCCATGGTCGGCGGCGTCGATCGAACTGTAGTGGAGCATCAGCCACACCCGCGCCTCGACAGCCCGCGGCGAGCATTCGGCCGTGCGGGTGATGGCATCCTCGGCGAAGTCGATCAGCGCCCAATGCGGGGCGTCGTCGGCCTCAAACCCGCTACCGTTGATGGCACCCAGCGCCTCTCGCCATGCGGCGAAGGCCATCTCGATCGGCGCTGTAAGGCTGCGCAACTCGACCCAACCGTTCGCGTGGCGCTCGCCGAAGGTCTCGACCACGCGACGGATCGCCCGCGCTGCGCGGGGGCAGCGCACAGCAGTCAGGATCGCCCTCGTAGCGCGTTCGATCTCGCAATCGTTTGCCTCGTCTTGGCCCCATGCCGGAGGCAGGTCACCTGCGGGAGTGAGAGTGCCGTCCGGCTCGATAAGCATGCGACCCTCGATCGCGAGAAAGTCGTGCACCACGGTATGGACCGCCCGCCCAACCTCCCCACATTCGGCATCCGAAAGCGTGCCATCCCCGTCCCCGATCAGCGCCTCGAGCAGTTGGCCGCGGAAGCCGGCCGTGCGCAGGTGCGCGAAAAGCCGGTTAGCGACTTCGATCCGGCTTCCGAGATAGGCGGGCTCTTCGCCATCGACTCCATGGCTGACCACGATGGTCGGCCAAATGCCGTCCCACATGAGCGACACCGACCCGCCAGTCGCCGCGAGCAGGCGCAACCACACGGGGCGGTAAGACTCCCAGCCGGTGGCGGCGGCCACATCAAGCCACTCGACCATCTGCTCGACCGATGCCGGCTCGGCCGGCACGAGGCCATCGACCACGAGCGGCCGATCGACGATGCAGCGGTGCTCGCCCATCAGTGCGCGTCCCGCAGGGGCGCCGGCTGGTAGATGCCGACGATCGGGCCGAGCAGCATGTCGAACATGCCGTGCTCGTAGATCGGCCCTTCGGTACGCGCCGACAGGCGAACGCCGCGATAGAGGCGCGATCGCAGGTCGCGATACGCCCAATGCTCGGGCTGGCGCGGGTGAGGGAAGACCATCACCACGTTCCGTTCGCAGCGCATCCGCACCGGATCGTTGTCGCGGAAGCGGTCGGCCACCATGCGGTTGGGCGTGCAACTTGGCGGCCGCTGCCGTTCGAAGCAGTACAGACCCGGTGTCAGCGCAGCTTCGCCGCGACCAACGCGGTCGTGCCAAGTCTCGTCGTAGACCGCCACCTCGCCCTGCCGAAGCATGTGGGAGCCGGCGTCATCGCCGAGGATGGGCACCACGCCGAAGCCAGGTTCAATTTCATTGAAGATCCTGAGCTTTAAGCCATCCAGCTCGGGAAGGTCGTCGTGTGTCAGCGTCATGGCGCGCTGCGGACGCGTCAAGTGGGCAATGGCGGCCATAGCCGGTTCTCCTGCAAGTGGAGCAGGAGAAGGGCTGGCCTCTGACCCCTATTCGCGGGCGGTCAACAGCGCTGGCTTTTCCTGCTTAGGAACCGACCAGCGTGCCGTGCCAAACGGGCATACCAGAGCGTCTCCGTGCACATAGAATGTGCGCGGGCGCTAACATTGTCAACGGTGATTTTAGCGTTGGCGCTAATAGGCTAGATCGCTCGGCCGAACCATACCGGCCGTCCGACAATGCGGATGTCGGCTTCTCGCACTTCGTATGGGCTGTAACGCTCATTTGCGGAGAAAATGCGGAACCATCCGCGCTTGCTCGGCAGACGCTCGATCAGTTTGACAACGTAGGTCTCGCCATCCCAGAGCGCGAATGGCCCAGGCTGGGCCGGATTAACGTCGCGGCGATCTACAAGTATCTGGTCTCCATGGTAGAAGTCAGGGGTCATACTGTCACCGCGCACGTCGATCAGAAGCATATCAGCCGCCGTTCCGCGAAGTCGTTCTTCAATCAAATTTCGGGGTATTAACGCGGTTTTCACTTCCCCATCGCCAAAGCCGCCACCTCCCATTCCTGCATACGATGGCAATACCTCCACCTCAGCGTATGCCGAGAGATGTTCATCTTTTTCAAGCTCGAAGAAATCGGGAAACGTCAGGGCGAGCGCCTGCATAGTTGGAGCTTTCAGGCTCCAACCTTCTCGCCCGTGTGCGATGCGGGTCAGCGTTGATGGCGACAGCCCAGCTTTCCGCGCGATGGCAGTCGGTGAGAGGCCCGTCCGCTCAGAAAGGCGGCCGATCATATCGCGGTGGCTGCTGTAATCCATGCCACCACAATAGCGCGGACGCTAATGCCTGTCTCCAAAATAGGTGGTTAACGTGTGCGCGCTTGCGCATTAGCGCGGACGCACATACTATGTGCGCATGTCGAAAATCGAAATCTTGAGCAGCCGGGCTCGCCAAGCCGGCATGTCGATGGCGCAGGTTTGCGCTGCTGCTGGTGTGGCGGAGTCGACCGTGTCACGGGCCAGATCCGGCGCCGATATGAAGATGGGCACATACGATAAGCTCGAAGGCATTATTCGGGCGCGCGAAGCCACCCTCCCCGAACACGCTGGGTAACGCCCGTGACGGGGTCCGGCCGGCCGTCCGGTCAAAGCAGCTGGGACGACCTGACGGTCGCGGACAGCGCAGTCTCGCCTCCGCTCACATCGTCAGATTGCGATCTGCGCGATTTCGGGCGCATCATGATCGACATCACCCGGCTGTTCGGCTCGACCTTCAACGCCAAGGCTTCGCGCAACCCCCTCGCATGGATGCTGGGCCACAAACTTTGGTATCGAAGCTGGCATCAGGTGCCGGCCGCATCGCTGCCGGACGATGATGATGAGCTTTGCTATCTAGCAGAACTGGGCTTCGACCGTGTCACATGGGACAGCGCGCGCGAATTAGCGATGCACGGCTGGGAGCGCTGCTCCGACGGCAGACTCTACCACCCCGTCGTCGCAGAAGCGGCACGCGAGGCATGGGATCGCAAGCTGAAGAAACGCCATGGGTCGCTCTGTGCCGCCATCAGGAAGCACAACGAACGGCACCCTGAAGGCAAGATCGAGACCCCAGATTTCGAGCAATGGCAAGCACTTGGGCGGCCTGAACGCGTCACGGATATGTCACGCGTGACAGGGGGTAAGCGGTCACGCGGACGTCACGCGGAAAACAGCTCCAAGGGACAGGGACAGGGACAGGGACAGGGACAGGGACATTCTTATAATAGCCCTACGGGAGGCGCCGCTAAGCGCGGCACCCGCATCGATGCCGATTTCGCCATGGCCCCTGACTGGCTGGCGTGGGCAACCGGCCGCGGTCCGAAGGACGGCAACCTGACCCAGCAGGCGGCTGAGCTCCAGTTCGCGATGTTCGTCGACCATTTCGCGGCGATATCCGGCAAGGCGGGGGTGAAGCTCGATTGGTTCGGCACGTGGCGCAACTGGTGCCGCCGTGCGCCGGATTTCGAACGGCGAAAGCCGCAGGCCCGCGACCGCGAGTATCTCGGCATATGACCTCGCTTGACCGCCAAAGCGTGACCGAGAAGCTCGCGCACGAAGGCATTCGGCCCCGCAACCACGGCGAGGGCAACCAGAAGCTTACCTGCCCGAAATGCTCGCACACGCGACGGGACAAGTCCGACCCATGCCTGTCCCTCACGATCAGCCATGACGGAGCCGTGTGGAAGTGCCACAATTGCGAGTGGTCGGGTGGAGTATATGACCGCGACCCGCATGAGCGTTGGCACGCCGCACCGCCTGCCCGGCCCCCAGTGCGGATCGACCGCCGCCCGGAATCCCTGCCTGCCCACGCGATCGCTTTTTTTGCCGATCGCGGGATCAGCGAGGACGCGCTGCGCTTCGCGGATGTGGGTTGGTCGACCGCGCGCTCGGCTGTGATGTTCCCCTACCGCAAGCCGGGCGACACAGCGCTCTGCAACGCCAAGTTTCGCAAATTGCCGAAGGATGGTTTTTCGCAGATCAAGGACGGCGAGAAGGTCTATTGGCTGCTCGACAAGCTGGACGTGGCTGTGAGCGCCGAGCTTATCATTGTCGAGGGCGAGATGGACGCCCTATCCCTGATCGAGGCGGGGATACCCAACGTTCTGTCAGTGCCCGACGGCGCGCCTAAAACGGTCGGACAGGGCGACCAGCATGCCAAGAAGTTCTCGTTCATCCCGACGTGCGACCAGTGGATTGAGCCGTTCGAGCGCATCGTCGTCGCCACGGATGCCGACGGCCCCGGCGAGGCGCTCGCGGAGGAACTTGCGCGCCGGTACGGAAAGGATCGGTGCTGGGTCGTTAAATGGCCGGCGGGGATCAAGGATGCCAACGAGTATCTGATCCAGCACGGCAAGGTCGCGCTCGGCGAGTGGTGTCGTAAGTCGAAGCCATGGCCCATCGAAGGGCTTTACGACGTTTCCGACTATCGCGATCAGGTGCTGTCACTGTTCTGGCAAGGCCGGGCGCGGGGCGTATCGACCGGCTTTCCCTCTCTCGACCCCCTTTACACAGTTGCGCCCGGTCAGCTCACCGTCGTCACCGGGATCCCGAACAATGGCAAGTCCGAGATCATCGATCAGTTCATGGTGAACCTTGCCAAGCGCGAGGGGTGGACGTTCGGCATCTGCTCATTCGAGAACGAGCCACCAGAGCATATCAGCAAACTCGTCGAAAAGTGGATCGGGATGCCGTTCTGGGATGGTCCAACGGCACGAATGACCTCGTTCAACCTAGAAGCGGCAATAGAAAAGATCGAGGATCACTTCCGCTTTATCCGCAACGAGGGGCAGGACGGTCCAACGATCAAGTGGATCCTGGACATGGCCCGGCAGCTCGTGAAGCGTTACGGCATTCTTGGGCTGGTCATCGACCCGTACAACGAAATTGAACACCGGCGCCCGGGGAACATGACCGAGACTGAATACGTCTCGCTGATGCTGGCGGAAGTGACGCGCTTTGCAAAGCTGCACGGCGTCCACGTCTGGTTTATCGCCCACCCAGCGAAAATGAAACCTGATGATCGAGGCAAGGTCTCACCCCCAAGCCTCTACGACATCAGCGGCTCGGCCAACTTCGTCAACAAGACCGACAACGGTCTCACGATACACCGCGGCGAACGGGACGGCACCACAGACGTGTTCGTGCGGAAGGTGCGCGCGAAGTGGGTGGGCCAGCGGGGCCGCGCAACGCTCGGATATGATCGCGTCACCGGACGATATTCCGACCTAGGTGAGACCAGTCTCGAAGGAGGGGCAAGTGGGAACGGACGATAGCATTATGGGCGGCGGGTTGCCCGACTCTCGGCTCGGCATCGAGCGCCCCGCGCCCCCAGTGCAAATTGGGCGGCGATGGGGGATATGGATATACGGCGAGCATGCCGGGCCATTCCTCGGTGCGATGCCGGCGCACGCGGTCCAATCCACCGATCCCGGCGATAGCGCATGGGATTTCTCGCTTTCTTCCGTTGCCTCCGGTCGAGATCTGCTGCGCCTCATCGACGATCTTCGGCATAAGAGCTGGGTTCGGCGCGTCGATATCGGTGATCTGATGATCGCTCTGAACGATATCGGTCTCTTCGAGCCTTACTGGTGAGCGCGGACGAAAACCGTACGCGCTTGGCAGTCTTCCTCGGGGAGTTGCGCGCGGGCGCTGATCTGGCGTCGGCCACGGTCGTCTCGGGGATGACCGAGCAGGAGGGCCGCGACCAAGCGGCTGCAGAGGCGCGCGGCGAATATGCCGACGCCGGCGTCGTCGAGCCGAACTGGTCGGCTGCCGGCGGGGTGCTGACGCTGAATGGTGAAAACGGCGAGGAGATCGACCTCGATGTCGATTGGGAGCGAATGCATTGAACACGAAAGGCATTAGGGGCGCTCTCAAGGGGCAGACGAAGCCGCGCGGCGGCAAGGCCGTCGAGCGGGTGGAGACACCAGCCGACGAGCCGATGCAGGAACCCACGGACGAGCAGCAGGCGCGTTACAGCTTCTCGCGCGGCCAGATCCGCGACGAGGGCATCAAAATCGGCTTCGCCTATCGTCGGGTGCCGTTGGTCGAAAGCCTGGCCAAGAAGATCGGCCTGTCGACCACCGATCTGATCGCGCTCCGCTACTACCGCAACGCCTACGAGCGGGCAGATAGTTCGCCGACCAAGTCCTGCCTCGACGTCGGCGCCGGCGGCGGCGGCGGAAACGGGACGGAAAGCCGGGCAATGGCCGCGATCGAGCGCGGGCTGTCGGCGCGGCTCATCGTGGACCGATGCGAGACAGCGATCGGCCGGCACGTCGGCACGTTCCGGGCCGTCGCGGTGTTCGACCGATCGTTCAGCAACATCGCGATGGATCGGTTCGGCAGCCGCAAGCAGTCATGGCTTGTCGATGAAACGCCTGCGGGGCCGAATGGCATACCGCCAGCTCGCAAGGTGTTCCGCGAGAAGCTGGTGCCGATATCCGGTCGGCACCGCCAGATCGTCGCCGACGAGTTCATGTCCAGCCTGCGCGGACTGACGGCGCTGGTTAGCGGCTATCGTGGCACCGCCGGCACCGGCAATGTCAGCGAGCGCCCCGTGATGAGCATCGCCCGCAACCCTGTATCGTCGGCCATCGCTGCGGCGATCATGCGCACGCCGGCGCCAGCCGGCATCTGGGTTGCCGAAGCAACGCTGGGCGACGTTGCCCGCGAGCATGGCGCCGAACCGGAGGATCTGGCGGAATTGCACGGCGTGCCGCTCATGGTCCGGCCCGACTGGATTTGGGGCTGGCTGCTCTGCGTCGCGGAGGAAGAGAGTTGCGCCGGGGCAACGGAAGTGGCATAAGGACCACATCAGAGATTGCGCCCAGCGCAGATCAAGCCCGCCGCAAGCGGGCTTTTTCGTATCTGCTTTCCACGAGCCGAAGGAACATCCGATGTCGAACGCCCTGCGTCTCGCTGCCCTGTCGGCTGCGCTCCTGCTGGCCGCCTGTGAGACCACGTCCACCTTTGATCGCAACCCGGCGAACGTGGTGGACAATGCGCCGTGCTCGACCACCGACGGCACGCCCTGCAAGTGACCCAGCGGCGCGTCGTGGTGACGCCCGCCCAACTCGACGACGCCATCAGCCGCCTCTCGCGCCTGTTATACAGCAACAGCGATCCCGAGCGGTTCAGCCATGAGAAGCTGGACCTGGTGCGCGAGATGCGCGGCTGGAAGCGCTGACGATGCGCCGAGGCGCGCCTCGGCTGCGCACCATGCCGTCCCGCCTCGGCTCTGTGCCCTCACGCTTGGCATCAGTGCCTGTGGACGGCGCCGGCAAAGAGCGCGAGCGCATGGCGTTCAACCCGCTGCGCCACCTCTACAAGACCGCCGAATGGCGGCGCCTGCGTTGGGCGACGCTGGTCCGGGATGCTTTCACCTGCCAGCGCTGCGGCCGCATCGAGGGCGATAGCTCGAAGCTGGTGGCCGACCATCGCAAGCCGCACCGCGGCGACCTCGTCCTGTTCTGGGATGACACCAACATCCAGTGCCTCTGCAAGCCGTGCCACGACGGCGCGAAGCAGCGCGAGGAGCAGGCTGCGGCTTACCGATAACGGCTTGCTGGGAAGCCGACGGCGTCACGCGCTGCCTGCGCCATCTGGTGTGCGAAACGACGCTCAGCGCCCCTTGGTCGCCCATTGGCGCGGCGATTGAGACCCCAGGGGCGGGTCAAAAGTCCGGCGACCCTCGACGCCGTAGACCGCCCCTCGCCCCACGCACAGAAAAAATTCCGGTGGACGGTTGGGGGTGCGAACCTGAGCGGGAAAGCGATATTTGATGGCAACCCGCAAAACGACTGTCGACTGGCAGCGCATCGAAATCGAATACTGTTCGGGCGAAGACTCGATCAGAGAAATAGCCGATCGGCACGATATTTCCGACACGGCTATTCGGAAGCGGGCAAAGGTGGAAAAGTGGGTTCGCAAGGTTCGCACCGCGAACAGGCGCGAACCTGAGCGCCAGCCACCGCCGCCCGCGCCAATCGACCCGGAAACGCCGGTCGACGCCGCTGCGATAGCCGATGGCGGGCGCGCACTGGTCGCGCGGATGCTCGACGAGCTGGACGTCGTCACCAGCCACCGCGGCGAACTGGAGGATATGATCCTTCAGGCCACCGAAGATGATGACGACGCCGCCCGCCGGGATGGCATGATGCGCGCTGTCGGCTTGGCCGGCCGCGCGAACACCATGAAGACGCTCGCTCTGGCCCTGAAAACGCTGAACGAGGCCGCCGCGCCGCAGGGCAAGAAGGCGCAGCAGCAGGACAAGGCGAATGAGATCGCCAGCCGCTTCCGCCCCATTGGTCCGCCGACGCTCAAAGCTGTGAGCTGATGCCCGTCTGGACGACGGCGTGCCCGGACTGGCGGGAGCGCATCACGCACCGCCGCTCGCTCATCCCGTTCGATCCGCTGTTCCCGGACGTGGCAGACGCCAAGATGGCGCTGTTCACCTCGTTGCGGCTGATGGACGTCACCGGCCAGCCGACGATCGGTCAGGCGTGCGACCAATGGCTGCTGGACTATGCCGCCGCGCTGTTCGGGGCATACGATCCCGAGCTGGGCGAGCAGATGATCAAGGAGACGCTGCTCCTCGTCTCGAAGAAGAACACCAAGTCGACCATCGCCGCCGGCCTGATGCTCACGGAGCTGGCGCTGGGATGGCGCCACGAAGACGAAAACCTGATCTTGGCCCCAACGAAGGAGGTCGCCGACAACTCGTTCAAGCCCGCCGCGGCGATGATCCGAGCCGACGAGGATCTGTCGGCGCTCCTGCACATCCAGGATCATATCAAGCTCATCACCAACCGCTCGACCAAGGCGACGTTGAAGGTGGTGGCCGCGGACAGCGCCACCGTGTCGGGCAAGAAGGCCAGCCGCGTGCTGGTCGACGAACTGTGGCTGTTTGGAAAGGTCGCGACGGCCGATTCGATGTTTCAGGAAGCCACCGGCGGGCAGGCATCACGCCCCGAGGGCTATACGATCTACCTGACGACGCAGTCGGACCAGCCGCCGCAGGGCGTGTTCAAGACCAAGCTGACCGAATATCGCCAGATCCGCGACGGCAAGGTGATCGCGCCGACCAAGCTGCCGGTCCTTTACGAGTTTCCGCCCGAGATGATCGCGGCGAACGAGCACATCGACCCGGCCAACTTTTACGTCACCAACCCGAACCTCGGCCGATCGGTCAGCCAGACCTGGCTGCAGACGAAATTCGACGAAGCTATGCGCGCGGAGATGTCCGAGCGGCAGGTCTTCTTCGCGAAGCACCTCAACGTCGAGATGGGCGTCGGCCTGCTCCACGATGCATGGGCGGGGGCCACCTATTGGGCGGCGGCGGCCGCGCCAGCGGAGATTTGGAACGGCACGCTCGAGCATTTCCTCGAGATTTGCGAGGTGGTCGTCGGTGGCATCGATGGCGGCGGCCTCGACGATCTTCTCGGCCTCTGCCTGCTCGGCCGGCACAAGGTCACGAAGCAGTGGCTCGCATGGTGTCACGCCTGGGCGCAGCCCGACGTCTGGGAACGCCGCAAGGACATCGTCAGCGCGCTGGAAGGCTTCATTGCCGACCGCGACCTGACGAAATGCGAGGATCCGACTGACGACATCCGCGGCGTCGCCGACGTGCTGCAGCGCGTGCTCGATGCGGGGCTGTTTCCGGATGAATATGCGGTCGGGCTCGACCCCCAAGGCGTCGCCGCACTCATCGACGAACTGTCCGCGCGAGGATTCACGTCCGATCACCTGAAGGCGGTTGCGCAGGGCTTCCGGCTGAACAGCGCCGTGATCGGCAGCGAGCGCAAGCTCAAGGACAAGACCCTTCTCCACGCCGGCCAGCGCCTCATGGCTTGGTGCGTCGGCAACGCGAAGGTCGAGCAGCGAGGTAACGCCGTGCTGATCACAAAGCAGATCGCCGGCAAGGCGAAGATCGACCCGCTGATCGCGCTGTTCGATGCCGTCATTCTCATGTCGCGCAATCCGGTGGCGAATGCCGTCGATATGGACGCCTTTCTCGCGGCCGGGGCGATGCACGCATGAGCATCTTTCAGGTCGTCACCGGCTGGCTTCGGACCGGCACGGCGGAGGGGCAGCCGGCAAAGCTGGACGGCCCGAAGAAGATCTTGCGGGGCGATGGCGGAACATACGCCGCGAAGCCGGTGACGCCCGAAACCACGCTGACGCTCTCCGCCGCGTGGGCCTGCACCCGGTTGAACGCCCGCACTATCGGGTCTCTTCCGCTGAAGTTGTTTCGTCGGACCAGCGCGCTGGAGCGCGCGCCGGCTGAAGATCACCCGCTTTACGACGTGCTGGCCAACGCGCCGAACCCTGACCAGGACGCCATGGAGTTCTGGGAAGGCCAGATCACGGCGCTGAACCTGCGCGGCAACGCCTATGCCCGCATCGGGCGCCGCGGCGACGGCAACGTGGTCGCGCTCTGGCCGATCTATCCCGACGCGGTGACCGTCTATCGGGACGCGAACAACGAGCGGCGCTACCGCGTGTGGAACGGCCGATCGAACGACGATCTGCCCGAGAGCGAGATTTTCCACCTCCGCGGCTTTGGCGCGGGCGGCGATATGGGTCTGTCGCCGATCAGTTTCGGCCGGCAGACGCTCGGCACCGCGCTGGCGGCGGAAGAGGTGGCCGGTACGACGTTCGCGAACGGCCTTCAGCTGTCGGGCTTCGTCGAGGATCAGCAAGGCGCGCGCACCACGCAGGAGCAGCGCGAGCAGCTCGTCGAGCTGTTCAAGAAATTCGCGGGCTCCACCCAGACCGGCAAGGTGATGCCGCTCCCGCCGGGCATGAGGTTTTCGGCGCTCGGCATGAGCCCGGAGGATGCCCAGCTGCTCGATACGCGGCGTTTCTCGGTCGAGGACATCTGCCGCTGGTTCGGGGTGTTCCCGATCCTCATCGGCCATGCCTCGCAGGGCCAGACCATGTGGGGCAGCGGCATCGAGCAGCTGGTCCTGTCGTGGCTCACCCTCGGCCTCGGGCCGGAACTGACGCGGATCGAGGGGCAAATTCGCCGCCAGCTGCTCCGTCCGGTCGACCGGAAGACCTATTACGCAGAGCATATCGTCGAGGGGCTGCTGCGCGCCGACAGCGCCGCGCGCGCCGCGCTCTATTCGTCGCTCGGCCAGAACGGCGTGATGAAGCGCAACGAGATGCGCGCGAAGGAAAACCTGCCGCGCGATCCGAGCCCCGGTGCCGACATGCTCACGGTCCAGTCGAACCTCATCCCGGTCGATCAGCTCGGCCATGTGCCGGCGGCAGCGAGCGACCAGGTCCGCTCGGGCCTCATGAATTTGCTCTTCGGCGGCGACATCGACGCGCTGGTCGATGCCCGCGTGAAGGCGGCGATGATGGGCCACAATGGCGGCCCCAGGTTGGAGGATTGATATGCTGCTGACCAAGAACAGCGGCGCGCTGCTCGACATCAAGGCGCTGAACGACGACGGCACCTTCGAGGGCTACGGCTCGGTATTCGGGAACGTCGACAGCTACGGCGAGGTCGTCGAGCCCGGCGCGTTCACCGCCAGCCTCGTCGATGCGCGCCGCAAGGGCCGCTCGATCAAGCTGCTGTGGCAGCACGATCCGGCCCAGCCGATCGGCACCTGGGACGACCTCGCCGAGGACAGCAAGGGCCTCTACGTCAAGGGCCGGCTCCTGAAGGACACGGTGCCGCAAGCGGCATCGGCCTATGCGCTGCTCAAGGGCGGCGCGCTCGACGGCCTGTCGATCGGCTATCGCGTCGTCGAGGCCGCGCCGCATGCCGACAAGCAGGGCATCCTGTCGCTGAAGAAGCTCGACCTCAAGGAGGTCAGCCTCGTGACGTTCGCCGCGAACGATCGCGCGCGGGTCGACAGCGTCAAGCATCAGATTGCGGCCGGCGGCATGCCGACCGTTCGCGAGTTCGAGGACGCCCTGCGGGAGCTGGGCTTCACTCGATCCAAGGCCGAGGCGCTCGCCACGGCCTGCCTGCCGCACCTTCGGGGGGAGCCCGAGGCGAAGGCGGACGACGACGCCCTGCAGTTTCTCAAGACGCTGCGCGGCTGACCATCCACCCCATCCCGAAGGGATTCCCCATGAGCGAACACAAGACGGTCACCGAACTGGCCGAGGACATCAAGAAGGACTTCGACGGCAAGCTCGACAAGGTGAAGGGCATTGCCGAGCAGGCGCTCGGTAAGCTCGCCGGCGGCGAGGAACTGTCGAAGAAGGCCAAGGAGCTCGCCGACGAGGCGATCACCGGCATGAACACCGCCAAGTCGGCGCTCGACGAGATCAAGACCCGCATCGCGGATCTGGAGCAGAAGGCCACCCGTCCGGGCGGCGGCGGCGCGCCCGAGATCAAGGGTTATGGCCAGCAGCTGGCCGAATCGGAGAAGCTGAAGTCCTTCGTCGAGCGCGGCGCACAGGGCTCGACCCGCATCGAGCTGAAAGCGATCACCACCTCGGCGGGCTCCGCCGGTGGCATGATCGTCAGCCAGCGCGAGACGGAGATCGTCGGCATTCCGAAGCGGCCCGACATCATCCTGCGCGATCTGCTGACGGTCGTGCCGATCGCCACCGGCTCGGTCGACTATCCCAAGCAGACCACGCGGACCAATGCCGCCGCGCCGGTCCCCGAGGGCACGACCAAGCCGTACAGCAACTACGGCTGGTCCCGTGTGACCGCGAACGTGCGCACGCTCGCCCACCTGGCCAAGCTGACCAAGCAGGCGCTGGACGACGCGCCCCGCCTGCAGGCCGAGGTCGACGCCGAGATGCGTTACGGCCTCGCGCTGGCGGAGGATGCGCAGATCCTGCTCGGCGACGGCACCGGCGAGAACCTGTACGGCCTGATGCCGCAGGCCACCGCCTACGCGCTGCCGGCGGGCGCCACCGCGCCGGCCAACCAGATCGACAAGCTGCGCGCGGCGGTGCTGCAGGCCATCCTGGCCTACTTCCCGCCCGACGGCATCGTGCTGAACCCGATCGACTGGTACAACATCGAGATCACGAAGGATGCGGCCGGCGGCTACATCTTCGCGAACCCGCAGGGTGTCGCGGGTCCGGTGCTGTGGGGCAAGCCGGTCGCGCAGACCGTCTCGATGACGGTCGGCGCGTTCCTCACCGGCGCGTTCAAGCTGGCCGCGACCCTCTACGATCGCGAGACCGTCGAGGTGCTCATCTCGTCCGAGAATGCGGACGACTTCGAGAAGAACCTGCTGACGATGCGCGCGGAGGAGCGCCTGGCGCTCGCCGTGAAGCGCTCCGCAGCGCTCATCAAGGGCACCTTCTAATCCGCTGACCCCTTGCGGATGACCCTGGCGGGCGGCTGGCGACGGCCGCCCGTTCTTTCTGGAGAACCCACCATGTCGAAATTCACGACGCTGGAAGCCCATATCGGCGACCGGCCCCACGATCCGTATCAGCCCGGCGAAACTCGCGAGGTCGACGACGACAACATGGTCAAGCACCTGGTCGATACCAAGGTGCTGGGCGAGTACGACGCCAAGGCCGAGACGGCCTTCAAGAACAAGGCCGAGGGCAAGGCCGAAAAGACCAAGGCCGCCTGATCGTGCGTGTCGTCGTCGTGGAACCGCCTCAGCCCGTGGTGGCATGGGCCGATGCGGATGCGCATCTCAATCTCGGCGGCGACACCACCCAGCAGGCGATGGTCGAGGGGATGATTGCTGCGGCAACCGCGCACATCGACGGGCCGGAAGGCTGGCTCGGCCGCGCGCTGGGCGAGCAGACGCTCGAGGCGCGCTTCGGCGCCTTCCTGTGCTGCGGATCCAGCGTGCGGTTGCCATTTCCGCCGCAGACTGCGCTGCTCGGCGTCAAATATCTCGACGCAATGAATGTCGAGCAAACTGCTGATCTGGCCGACTTTTACCTCGCCGGCTCTGATCTCTACCCCAGCAGCGGCAGCTGGGCATGGGACGGAGCTTCGCTGCGCGCAGAGGCGATCCGCATCCGCTACACCGCCGGTTACACGGCGATCCCGAAGCCGATCCGCGCGGCGATCCTCATGATGGTCGCGGATCTGTACGAAAATCGCGATACGACCGTGCCCAGCGCGCACGCCGTTGCCGTACCGATGTCGACGACCGTCGAGGCATTGCTCTCGACCTATCGGGTTTTCGCCTGATGTCCGGGTTTAAGCTCCGCAGCGGTGACCTCGATCGTCGCATTCGCATCGAGGGGCCGGTCGAAGATCCCGCGCTGGACGGCGCCGGGTCGGGCGCTTGGGCCGTCGTCGTGCTGAGCGTCCCGGCTCAGGTCCAGGATATGCTGCCCAGCCGGGGCGAACGGCTCGCCGACGGCGTCAACCTCGCCACTCGCCCGGCTCGCGTGAGGATCCGCTTTCGTCCGGGCATCACTTCGGCAATGCGCTTTGGCCTGCTCGAGCGACAGGGCGACGGCACCGATCGGGTCGTTCGCACCATGCAGATCATTTCGGAGCCTGCTGAGCTCGGCCGGCGTGTCGGGCTCGAGTTCATGGTCGAGGATTACAGCTCCGCCGGCAACAGCGCCTGATGGCGACGATCAAGGGTCGCGCCGACGTGGCTCGGTTCTTTCAGCAGCTGCCAGCTGAGCTTGGGCGCAAGGTGCTGCTCGGGGCGGCGCGCGCCGCAGCGAATATCGTCGCGGCAGAGGCTCGGCAGCGTTCGATTTCTTCCGAGGTGACCGACGCGATCAAGGTCGCCGCTCGTCGGGAAGAGGGCCGCGTCGTCGCTAAGGTGCAGGTCAAGGGCCCTGGCGCGTATATCGCGCCGTGGCTCGAGTACGGCACCGACCCGCACTTCATCACGGTCGATGAAAGCCAGCGCCGCGGCATGAGCGTCGGCAAGATCAACCGCTCGCATGCCGAAGGTTCGCTCGTCATCAACGGGCAATTCGTCGGCAATACCGTCCACCACCCCGGCGCGCGTCCGAACCCATTCCTGCGGCCAGCGCTGGACGCGAAGGAGGCCGAGGCGATCGCCGCGGCACAGACTTACATCAATGCCCGCATCACCCGCGAGGGCATCACCGGGCCAGACGAGCCGGAGGACACCGAATGACCGGCGCGATCATCGTCGGCACGTTGCTTCGCGCGAGCGCCGCCATGGTGGCAGCTGTGCCGATCGAGCGGATCAAGTTGGGCCTGCTGCCTGATGGCGTGCCGCTCCCAGCCGTGGTGATCCGCACCATCAGCAGCGTCGACCGTCAGCCGCTCAAGCGAGGTGCTTCGGTGCGCGTCACGGATCGCGTCTCGGTCACCGTCCGCGCCGCAAGCTATCGCGATCAGACGGCGATCATCGAGCTGATCCGCACCGCGTGCGCCGGCCGGATCGGCGACGTCGGCGGTGGCAGGCGTGTCTCAATCCTCACCGCCGGCACCGGCCCCGATCTGGCCGGGCCCGCCAACAGCTTTGAGCAATCCCAGGACTTCCGGGTCAGCTTCGACGCGGACGCCTGAACACCCGAGGAGACCACCAATGGCCGACAAGAAGACCAAGTCCGCGTTCATCGTCACCAGCTTCAAGGACACGAACTTCGACCACACCGATGTCGAGCGGCATTTCACCGCCGGCAAGGTCGAGCAGCTGCCCGAGGGCGTCTTCGCCAATTACGAGCATGCCGGCCTCGTCCGCGAGCCCACCCAGACGGAGCTGTCGGCCACCGCCGGCGAAGCGGCGACCGACGAACACGCCGTCTGATATCGAAGCGGCCCGCGACCGCTCGGTTCCCCGATTGCCCGCCGGGCAATGACCCGCCCGCCATTCCCGGCGGGCTTTTAATTGGAGAAACGACATGGGTTCCACCACCGCGGCGGGCTCGGCGATTGCCATTTCGGCCGCTGCTCCCGCAACCTTCGACGCTACCGGCTACGCTGCCCTGACTTATACCGAGATCGGCCAGGTCGAGAAGATCGGCGCGATCGGCGCGGTCTATGCGAAGGTCGAGTTTCAGCCGCTCAAGGGCGCGAAGCAGAAGTTCAAGGGCAGCAAAGACAACGGCACCCTCGCGCCGTCGCTCGCCCATGACTCCACCGACGCCGGCCAGACGCTGCTCCGCACCGCTGCGGACAGCAACGCGAACTATTCGTTCATGGTGACCTATGCGGATGGCGCGAAGCGCTACTTCCAGGGGCGCGTGTTCGGATATCCCGAGACGACCGACGGCGCCGATACGGTGCTGATGGCCAACCCGACCGTCGAGATCAACACCGACATCGTCAAGGTGCCGGCCTAACCCTCCAAATCCGGCGCCCGCGACGCCGGCCATCATGCACCCGGTCCGCCCCGCTTGTCGCGGGCTGCGGGCGGGCCGGGTGCACCAATCGCCCGCGAAAGGACTATCATGGACATCACCACCCAGGCCGTCGCTGACACCGCCTCGATCCACATCAAGGGCGCCAATGGCGCGTTCCTGTACGACGGCGACAAGCCGGTGCGGATCGTGGTCTACGGCCCCGGCAGCAAAGCGTTTTCTGCCGTCGAGGCGCGGCAGTCCGCGCGCGCGCTGAAGCGCATGCAGGACAACGACAACAAGATCAGCATCGCCTCGCCGGAACAGCGCGCGAGCGAGGAGGCCGAGGATCTGGCCGCCATCACCGTGCGGTTCGAGAACCTGTCCTATCCGCCGGCTGGCAAGGCCGACGGCGCAGAACTGTTCGAGGCGCTGTACCGCGATCCGAAGCTCGGCTTCATCCCGAAACAGGTCACCAAGTTCGTGGCCGACTGGGGAAACTTCATGCCCGGCTCTGCCGGGAACTGATCGTCTACGTTCGGGCGATGGCGTGGCTCGCTGCCACGCCCAAGCCCGACGAGCGCACCAGGCGCGCGAAACGCGAGAAGGATCGCCCCGGCATCAGCCGGCTCGACGCGATGAAGCGGCACGGCGTCGAGCCAGAGATGCCCGTCAACCCAGCGCCGCACATCATCAACCGGCTGATCGAGGTCGGGCTGGTGGAAGCGGCCGGCATGGGCGCCTCGCCGATGAGCTGGCGCGAGATCAACGATTGGCAACGGGCAACGGGTGTCGACCTGTCCGCGTGGGAGGCGCGTCTCCTGCGACGTCTGTCGAGCGAATATCTCGCCGAAGGACGTCGCGCGGAGAGCGAGAATTGCCCGCCGCCATGGCGAGCGCCGGTGACCGCACGGGAGCGCGAGGTTGAGCAGGCCCAGCTCATGACAGTCCTCGGCTGATATTGGCGAACACCACCCGGCGCGCGTAGAAGAGCCTCATCGACGGAGGCTGTATGCGCGCGCTGGTGCTTGGTTTGGGACTGATCGCCACCCCCGCGGTGGCTGCTGACCAATTCGATCTGATGTGCACATCCAAGCACGCATCTATGCGTTATCGGGTAGACCTCGCGAGTCGAGAATGGTGCTTTGGCCAATGTAAGACCGTGCAGAAGCTCGCGGAGCTGACGTCAGGCACAATAACACTCGCGCGGGAAGAGCCATCATCTTCCGATGGGCCTCGACTTATTAATACAATAAACCGTGCAACGGGTGAGTGGTATTGGCTAAGCTACGAGCCGGGGCCGTATTCCGTGCCGGATGTAACTCGTGGACTTTGTACACCGCAAGAATTTAGCGGGTTTCCAGCCGCAAAGTTCTAGCGAACCGCCGCGGACCGCTGCGGCTCCCGACTTCATTTTTCCATAAGGGCCGCTTGATGAGCGGCCCTTTTCTGTGGGAGTCCGCTCATGGGCGATGGCGCACCGACGCTTGAGGTCGGCTTTGCGATCAATCCGGGCGGCTCGATCGAGAGCCTTTCCCAGCTCGACGATCTGATCGGTAAGGCCGCCGCGGACGCCGTGCGCGAGTTCGCCAAGGTCGAAGCGGCCTCCGGCCACATCCTCGATCTGGGCGGCGCGACGGCATCGCTTACGGCGTTCGGCGCTGCCGCGACCCGCGAAAGCCAGAACGCGGCTCGCGCGCTTGCCCAGGTCGAAAAAGCGGGCGAGAGCATGTCTCGTCAGCTTGATCGACAGACGACCAGCTTCGGCAAATCCACCGCCGAGCTGCGCGCCCTGAAGGTCGAGACGGCAGCCTTGGCGGCCGAGCAGCAAGGACTGACCGAACTGGCCGATCGGCTCCGCGCGCAGCAGGAGCAGCTGGCGACGGCCGAAGCCGCCGAAGCCGAGCGCGTGCGCGAGAGCACGATCGCCCACCAGCTTTTCGAGAACCGCGTGCGTGAGGGTGCCGCGGCGCTGCGCGAGCAGGAGCTGGTCGCCCAGGCCACGGCCAGGGAAATGGCCGCGCTGTCGCAAGCCTATGAGCGCGCCGCGCTATCGGCCGCGATCGAGCGGAATACCGGGACGGGCCGCATCAGCGCGACCAACGCGGGGGCCACGTTCAGCGCCTTGAGCGCCAAGGCTGCCGAGGATGAGGCTACGGCGCTCCGCGAGGCGGGGCTTGCTTACGCCATGTTCGAGGCGCGGGCCCGTGCCGGCGCCGCGGCGATGAAGGACGCCGACGCTGCAGCGGAGCGCGATGCCGTGGCCGTCCAGCGGCTGCGCGACATGCTCGATCCGGCTGCCGCCGCGCAGGCGCGCGTCTCGCAGGCGATCAGCGAAGCCCGCCGCGTCATGACCGACGCCGGCTTCAGCGCCGAGGAGATGGCGAAGGTCGAAGAGATGCTGGCGATGCGCGGCAACGAGCTCGCGGAATCGCATGGGCGCATGAGCCTCGCCGGAATGGAGGCGCAGCACATTGTCCGCGCTCTGAGCGACAGCATCGCTGCCGGCCAAAGCCCGGTTCGCGCGCTCACGATGGAGTTCGGCCGGATCACGGAGGCCATGAGCTTCTGGGCAATGCAGTCCAACGCCACCGAGGGCGTCGTCGGCCGGCTGGCGGCCTTTATGGGCAGCGGCTGGGGCCTGATGATCATGCTCGCGGTCGGCGCGCTGGCGCCGCTCGTCACCGAGCTGTTCGACACCAGCGAGAACGCCAAGGAGGCGGAGAAGTCGCTCAAAGACTTCCAGAACCGCCAGAGCGACATCAAGAATTTCATCGACGAGACCACCGGCCGGCTCACCGAGCAGAACCGCGTGCTCGTCCTGAACGCGACCCTGACCCGCCAGGCTGAGATCGCCGCCAACAACAAGGCGATCGCGGAGTCGCGCGGCGCAGCGTTCGACCGGGCGTCGTCGGCCGCATTCAGCGCGACCCCGGCCGCGCCCGGCACGACGATCAGCGGCGTCGGCTTCACCGACAACACGGCCGTTCAGGGCGTCATCAAGGCCGCTGGCGGGGATGTCGCGAAGCTCGCCGACGGCTTGGCGGCCCTGGCCAAGACCCGCCCCGATCTGGCGAAGGTCGCTCTGGATGTTTCGGGCATCGGCGGCCAGGCCATCATGGCGCAGCGCGAGAATGACCGGCTGGGCAAAGAGCTGCGTGCGCTGGGTGGCGACACCACCGCGCTGGCGCATTCGACGACCGGCCTGATCGAAAAGCAGGTGGCCCTCGCCACCGCGACGACCCCGCTGGCGCGCGCCCAGGCGCAGCTGGCGCTGGTGAAGGAAGGTGCGGCCGCCGCCGACAAGGCGGGCGGCGCCGCGCTCGACGAGTACCGATCGAAGCTGACGGCAGCGACCAATGCGGTTCATGCGGCCGAGGAAGCGCAGAAGTCCCAGCGCGCCGCCGATCGCGAGGCCGCCAAGGATCTGAAGCAGCACGAGGCGGCATGGGCGTCGGTGGAGAAGACGATCCGCAACGTGTCCGCGGCGCTCGACGAGTATATCCGTAAGACGACGCTGAAGAGCCTCGGCATCGATCCTGCGAAGGACTTTGCGAGCCCCGACGACACCCGCACCGTGCGCGACATGCTGAACGACGCGCAGAAGGAGCGGGAAACCTCGACGCACAACACCTTCAACGACAGCGTGGAGCAGCAAAAGAAAGCGCTCAAGGATCAGCAGGACGCGTTCAAGGACGCCGCCGAGCAGGCCAAGAAGTACGCGGCCGACATTGCGGAGCCGTTCGGCCGAGCGGGAAAGTCGATCTCTGCGGCCACGGAAGCGCTCGCGGAATACGTCAAGCAGCAACGCATCCTTTCGGCTGATGTCACCAGCGGCAAAAAGACCGAAGGTCAGGCCGCACAGGCATCCGCACGCAACCAGATCGACGCCTATGCCAGCATCACCGGCGCGGCGAAGGATTTCTTCAGCGAGCACAGCCGCATCTACAAGGGACTGCAGGCGGCCGAGACTGCGTTCCGTGCGGTCCAACTCGCCATGTCGATCGCCGCCATGATCCAGAACGGAGCCGAGACGGCTGGCGCTGTCGTGAACGCCGGTGCGCGCGCCACGGCCGACGGCACGGCCGGCATCGCCAAGCACAGCCAGCTTCCGTTCCCTGCGAACATCGTCGCCATGGCCGCGACCGCCGCGGCGCTGGTCGGGATCGGCGTCGCGGTGCTGGGCGGCATCGGCGGCAGCAGCACCAGCGCGGCCGACTATTCGAAGGGCAACACCGGCACCGGCACAGTGCTCGGCGACACGTCAGCGCAGAGTGCGTCGATCAAGAACGCGCTGTCCGCGCTGAAGGATGTGAACGACGCGACCCTGACCGTCAGCCGCAACATGCTGGCCTCGCTTCGCTCGATCGAGAGCAACATTTCCGGCCTCGCGACGCTGCTCGTCCGCAACGGGAATATCAATGCCGACAGCACCGTCGCACAGGGGTTCAAGACGAGCGGGATCGGCTCGATCCTGAGCAACATTCCGCTGATCGGCGGCTTCCTGTCGAGCCTGTTCGGCACGAAGACGACCGTCATCGGGTCGGGCTTGTCCGGCCGCGCGCAGAGCGTCGGCGACATCTTGAGCGGCGGGTTCGACGCTTCGTATTATTCGGATATCGAGAAGCAGAAGAAGTTCCTCGGTCTCACCACGTCGACGAAATACTCGACGAACTATACCGCTGCCGATCCCGACATCGAGAACCAGTTCACGCTGCTGATCAAGCAGTTTTATACGACCATCGGTCAGGCAGCGGGGCCGCTCGGGCAGTCCCTCGACTCCGTCCAGAGCAAGCTGCAGGGGTTCACCATCGACATCGGCAAGATCGACCTGCAGGGCCTGACCGGCGACGAGATCGAGACGAAGCTCGAGGCCGTTTTCGGCGCCGCAGCCGACAACATGGCACAGGCCGCGGCGCCGGGGCTGGAGAAGTTCCAGAAGGTCGGCGAAGGCTATTTCGAGACGCTGGTGCGGGTGTCCTCGACCGTCGAGCAGGTCGACGCCGCCTTCCAGAAGCTGGGCGTTACGTCCAAGTCGCTGGGCGTCGATGTCGACATGGCGATCGCCGGGATGTTCGACAGCGTGAGCGACTTCACCAGCGCCACCGACACCTATTTCGCGGATTATTACACCAAGGCCGAGCAGGCCGCGGCGACGACCGCGCAAATCTCCAAGGCGTTCGACAGCCTCGGCCTGTCCATGCCGGACACGCTCGACGGGTTCCGCGCGCTCGTTGAGGCGCAGGATCTCACCACCGACGCCGGTCGTCAGACCTACGTGACGCTGCTCCAGCTTGCGCCGGCCTTCTCCGACCTGAAGACCAGCCTCGAAGGCGCCAAGTCGGCGGCGGACATCTTGTCGGAACGGGAAGACCTGCAGTCGCAGCTGCTCCAGCTGCAGGGCGATACCGCGGCCATTCGCGCGGCAGCGCTGGCGAAGCTCGATGTCAGCAACCGGGCCCTGCAGGAGCAGATCTATGCGCTGCAGGACGCCCAGGACGCGGCCAAGGCGGCGCAGGATCTGAAAGACGCGTGGACCAGCGTCGGGACCAGCATCATGGACGAGGTTAAGCGCATCCGCGGGCTGACCGATACCAGCACGGGCGGCAGCTTCGCCTCCCTGCTGGGCCAGTTCAACGCGGCAACCGCTGCGGCGCGCGGCGGCGATCAGGATGCCGCGAAGTCGCTCCCAACCCTCTCGCAGTCGCTGCTCACGGCCGCCGCCGCCGCCGCCACCAGCCAGCAGGAGCTGAACCGGGTTCAGGCGCAGACCGCCGCCAGTCTCGAGGCGACCTATGCCGCGATCAATGCGATGACCGGCACCGCCACCACTACCGGCAGCTCGACCGATCTGGCCGCCGCCGCGGCCGCATCAACCGGCACAAGCCCTACGTCCGCCAACGACGATCTCATCAGCGAGATCACGGCACTTCGTGACGAAGTGGCCCAGCTGCGCGCCGACACCAACGCGGGCAATGCGTCGCTTGCCGCGCCGATCAACAAGGTGGCCAAGATCCTCGACAATGTGACGGCGCCCAACGGCGGCGACGCGATCACCGTAGCGGGGGCTGCCGCGTGAAATTCGTTCCTCCGGTCCAGATCGCGGATGCGGCGCTCGTCGCGTCCAGCCTCCCCGAAACCGACTATGCGGAGTGGTCGGCGGCCGCGACCTATGCCGCGGGCGACCGTGTCATCAAGGCGGCGACGCATCGCGTCTATGAGAGCGCCGCCGGCGCGAACAAGGGCAACGATCCCGCCGCCGTCGGCAGCGCCGCGTGGACGGACATGGGGCCGACCAACCGCTGGGCGATGTTCGTGCCGACGGCGGGCATGGCCTCGATCGCCGCCGGCGCGCTGTCGGTCACCGTCGCGCCCGGCGCTGCCATCGACACGCTGGCGTTGCTCGACACCGTCGCCGCGACAGCGCGCGTGCAGGTGAGTGTCGGCGGCGCGGTCGCGTTCGACCAGACCTATCCGGTGGTCGACGCGGTCGTCACCTTGGAGGGTCTGCCGGCTCCGGCCGGCGCGCAGATCACGGTCACCGCCGATGGCTTCGCCACCAATTCGGTCGGCGCACTGCTGCTCGGCACCGCGGTCGACCTCGGTGTCACCGAGACCAACCCGACGATCGGCATCACCGACTACAGCAAGCGCACGACCGACGATTACGGCGTCACCACCGTCGTCGAGCGAGCGTGGGCGAAGACCCTGTCGACCAACGTTCAGGTCGCAACCTCGCGCGTCGACCTGCTTCAGCGCACGATCGCCGCCGTTCGCGCGGAGCCGGTGCTCTGGATCGCGGAGCAGTCCTATGCCGTCCTGACGCTGTTCGGCTTCTTCTCCGACTTCTCGCTCGACCTGCAGCTGAACGATTACAGCATCTGCTCGCTTACCATTCAGGGGCTGCCCAGCGCGCCGACCACGCTCCATGACGTCGACCCGAGCCCGTCAGACACGGCCGGCAGCCTGAAGGTGATCCGGCCCGAGGTGGTGTCGCAGGCGCGGCTCATCAGCATCAACGTGCCCGAGAACGACTATCCGGAATGGGATGCCGGCGCGACCTATGGCAACGGCGCGCGGGTCATCAAGGCGTCGATGCATCGGGTTTACGAAAGCGTCGTCGGCGGCAATGTCGGCAACGACCCGGTCAGCCCGACGAATACGAAATGGACCGACGTCGGCCCGACCAACCGCTGGGCAATGTTCGATCAGGCGCTGGGCTCGGTCACGACCGCGACTGGCGCGATCGTCCTCACGCTGAACCCGGCGACTACCATAACCGCGCTGGCGGTGCTGGACACCAATGCGGCGAGCGTCCGCGTGCAAGCGCCTGGCTACGATCGAACCGTTGCCGTCGCGGAGGAGCGCGCGGTCTTCCTCGATCTCGACGTCGTCGCGGGCGGGCAGTTCACGGTCACGATCGCCGCGACCGGCGGGGCCGCTGCTGTCGAGGCCGGAACGCTGCTGATGGGCGCGCTCAGCCCGCTCGGCGCCCCGGCGATTTCGCCGAAGGTCGGCATCACCGACTATAGCAAGAAGGACACCGACGATTTCGGGCTGACGACCGTCGTCGAGCGCGCTTGGGCGAAGCGGATGGAGGTGAGCGCGCTCATCTCGACCGACGCGGCGGACAGCGTGCTGCGGCGGATCGCCTCGATCCGGGGAATGCCCTCACTCTGGATCGCCTCCGACGATCTGTCGGCGCTGACGATCTACGGCTTCTTCCGCGACTTCTCGATCCAGCTGGCCGAGAATGCGAGCACGTTCGCCCTCACGGTCGAAGGCCTGAGCACGGCGGCGCCGGTCCAGCCGCTGGCGACGGTGAGCGACGTGACATGGCCGACGCTGCCGGATCCTGACGGGACGAAGCCGGCCAACAACGCCACCGTCGGCGCGCCCGCAGGCACCTACATCGGCGACACCTTGGCGGAAGACGTCGTCGCGCAGGTCCGCGCGCTCCAGCAGCAGACTGGCGGCGGCGACGCCACCCCGCCCGGTGCGCCGACCGGCCTGGTGGCGACGTCGACGCTGCTCGCCGACGGGACGGTCGACCTCGGCTTCACGTGGGACGCCAACCCGGAAACCGACATCGCATATTACATCTTCAGCCTCGCGCTGAACGGTGGCGGCGCGGTCCAGTCTGTCGCGCCGGCGAACAGCACGGTCTTCCATGGGATCCAACCCAACGCAGCGTTCGTCGCGAAGGTCGCCGCGGTCGACAAGAGTACCAACAAATCGACGTTCAGCGCGGCGATCAGCGGCAACACGATCAAGGACACGCTGCCGCCCGCGCCGCCGACCAACTTCACCGCGATCGGCAGCTTCAAGGCGATCTCGTTCACCTGGACCAACCCCGGCGACAGCGATCTCGCGGCGATCCGGCTTCTCTATTCGGCCTCGCCTGATCCCGCGACGGCGACAGGCTATGGCACGGAGGCGACCGGCGTTCCCGGCACCGTCGGCCGGCGCACTGTCTCCGGCCTCGACACGGGCTTCGCCGGCTATTGGTGGGTGTCGGCGATCGACACGTCGGGCAATGCCAGCGTGCTCACCGGCCCGGTCTATGCGGCAACGATCGTCAACAACACGTCAGACCTTGCCGACAACATCATCACGCAGGCGAAGCTGGGACCGCTGTCGGTCTACACGGGCGCGATACAGGCCCAGGCCGTCATCGCCTCGAAGGTCGCGGTCGTAGCCGAGAACCTGTTTCCGGACAGCCAGATCAACGATCCCACGTGGTGGTTCGGGCCTTCTCCTGCGGCCGTCGCTCCGTTCGCGACGCCCGGCTATCAGGACAATCCCGGCGCGTGGATCGTCAACCCCGATACTGGCTTCTCCGCCACGCTGGGCGCGCCACGGCACTGGCTGCTCTACTCCCAGCTGGGCAACACGAGCAGCACCAGCAACTACACCTTCTGTACGCCTGGCATCGCTGGGGTCTCGGCAGCTCAGACCTATGCCGTCGCCATCGGCATGGAGAACTTCAGCAACGTTCAGGCGAATGTCGACCTGCAATGGATCAACGCTGATGGCTCTATAACCATCGGCACCAACATCGTGTCGATGGCCCCCGGGACCGGAGCGCAGATCGTCAAGAAGCAGGTGACCGCACCGTCTACCCCGGTCATCGGCTACCGCTTCGCCTTTTACGTGATCCACAATGGCAGCCCGTTCAATGGCTATGTGCGTCTCGGCGAGACGGACCTTCGTAAGGCCAACGGTGCCGAGCTTGTCGTGGATGGCACGATCTCCGCGCAGAAGATCATCTTCAACCAAGGCTTCGCAGATGCGTTTTTCGCCAACACGCTGACCGTCAGCAGCACATTCGCGGCGAAACTGATCCAGAGCGTCGACAACCTGCCCGGCTACCTGACGATCAGCGGCACCGGCTTCAACCTCGGCACGCTCACGCAGACCGCGCAGACGGCCTATAACAACGCAGCTGATCCCGCCGGCGTTATCCGCGCGCAGGGCACCTATATCGGCGTGGGCAACGTCCTGACGCAGGGCGGCAACCCGATCTCCAATTGGGTGTTCGGCGGCGACAGCGCCTCACTGAACGGCGGCGCGATCGCGGCAAACACGATCACGTTGAATAAGGCCGTCATCGGCCTTCGCGGGGTCCAGCTGATCGACATCACCTTTGATACCGACCGGGTAAGCACCGTCTATTGGTCTGCCGGATATGTCGAATGGCAGGACGACGCTGGCAATCGTCGTGTCGATTACATGCGAGCTGGCAGTCAGACCTTCGACGTCAACAATCCGGTCGCCGTGCTGCTCGTCTGGTTTGACCGGGCTGCCTCGCCCAATGCTTTCGGCGACGGATCGGGGCACTTGTGGGCGGGGATGCCCGCCGGCGGCGTGGCCGAGATCGTGGGCAACACGAACAACGTAATCCTCGCGCTTTACCGAAACGGCACGAACCTCGACGCAAGCTACGGCCGCACGATCATCGACGGCGACTACCTCAAGACCGGCACGCTCGATGCGCAGCGCGTCATCGTGCACGGCACCATCACCACCGACCTGCTCGGCGCGCGCATCGTCACCGCCGACAAGATCGGCGTCGGCGAGTTGTCGGCCATTACCGCCAACATCGGGCTGCTGCGCACCGCGACCAGCGGCCAGCGGATGGAGCTCGATGGCAACAATATCCGCTCCTACGACGGCAACAACGTGCTGCGTTTCCGCGCCGGAGTCTGGTGATGCCCTCGGGCATGCAGGTCTGGGGGCCTGACGGAGCGCTCTGGTTCGACACGAACGAGAATACCAGCCGGGTCGTCGGCGTGCTGACCTTCACGTCGATCCAGACCGAGACGACGATCAACTATCCGGCGCCGGCCGGCACCAATCCGTGGGCCTATGCCTTCGCCAGCAACGGCCTGAACGCCCAGGCCTATGTCGGCCGGCCCGACGCTAACACCGCAAGCGTGACCTATGTGCTGGGCTATCCGGCCTCGGGCAGCTGGCCCCCGAACGGGCAAGTGCACATCATCTATGGATGGGCGTGATGACCGCAGGATTCGAGGTCGTGAACGACCGCGGCGTTCAGATCGTCGACGAGCATTATGTCTGCCTGGCGCTGCGCGCGCAGGGCGCGGCCACCGCCAATATCGGCACCGGCATCGGCACGATCCAATATGTCGACATCGGCTATGCCGGGGCCGACGTGCCGCTGCTGGTGATTTACAAGCCCCAGCGGAACGGGCGGGGCGACGAAGGCGCGTGCATCATGGGCGCGCGCCGTAACGGGGACGGCAGCTGGACCTTCCGGGTGGCCTGCTTCGGCAGCCCGTCCGTCGTCGGCGGCATCGACTACAGCTTCAGCTGGTACGTGTTCGATCGGCCGCCGGTGGTGAGCAGCGGGGCCGGCGTCGAGGTGTACGGCCCGGATGGCGGGATCGTCTTCTCGTCGATCTGGCGCCCGATGAAGATCGTCGGCTCGGGCCAGATCATGGGCCTGCCCAGCGGTAAATGGGGCTTCGCCTTCAACTCGAACATCGAGATCGTGAACGACAGCGTCGAGATCACCAGCTCGTCCGGTGGGACCAACTTCGTCGACGTCTGGCGCGGCACGATCGGCGGATGCTTCTGCGCGCCCGACGGCATTTACAGCAACGCCTATCAGACCGGCGGTCAGGGCCGGAACGAATACATCTATGGCGATCTCGACGGCGGCGGCGGCGGATCGAGCTTCGTCGTGAACCTCGCCGGCCTGTGATCGTCATCGGGTCGGAGGCTGCCCGGCTGGGCGGCTTCCTGCCACCATGGCGCG
The DNA here is from genome assembly GCF_019930585.1 of Sphingomonas nostoxanthinifaciens. Classification (NCBI taxonomy): domain Bacteria; kingdom Pseudomonadati; phylum Pseudomonadota; class Alphaproteobacteria; order Sphingomonadales; family Sphingomonadaceae; genus Sphingomonas; species Sphingomonas nostoxanthinifaciens. Next base: position 1,491,302 of record NZ_CP082839.1, read on the forward strand.
GCGAGCGAGGCTTTGCCGGCACGGGCGACATCGACGTCGTCTGCCGCGAGGTAGAACTGGCCGAGATCGAGCGCCGGCTCGCGACGCGCGCGCACTGCCGAACCGGGGGCGAATGGCTGCTCTACGACGGGCGGCACGCGATCGACCTCTGGGTGAGCGACGCCGCGGCGACGCTGATGGAGGATCTGTCCGGCCCCGTGGTCGACTTCGCGCCGCTCGGGCCGGTGCAGGTCGCCCCGGTCGAGGTGGTCTGGGCGACGCTCTATCCGACCGCCGGCTGCGTCGCGCGCGCCTGGGAAAAATCGTTCCGCGACCTCGCTCACTACGACCGCATGGTGCGGGATCGAGGCCTGCTGACACCGGCGCATTGGCGCCTCGCCGAGATCTACCGGGCAAAGATGGTCGCGATCGTCTGCGCCTCGCTGGAGCAACCACCCTTGGAGAACCATCATGGCTGACGACACTTCCGCCACCTATCAGGCATCCGCCACGCTCATCGAGACGGAGCGCGCCGCGGCGCAGGCGGTGCTGGACAAGCTGACCGCGCTGCAGGTCGACCTCGGCACGATCATCGCCGGGCTCGATTACGCGCCGGGCTACGTCTCGCAGCCCAAGCAGATCGCGCAGGGCGTGCTGAGCAACCTGAGCTTCGCGGTCGCCACCCAGCTGCCGCAGCTCATTAAGACCTACTCGCCGACCACCAGCGCGGCCTGATCCACCCGCCGGCAAGCCGGCACCACCAGAAAGGAATGCATATGGCTCGTGGCAGCCGCTATCCGCGCGTCTTCGGGAGCGCCGCGGCGAAGGCGCAATCTCGGGCGGCCTACAGCTATGTGCTGAAGTCCGGCCAGACGATCACCGTGACCGGCTCGAGCATGTCGCCGGTCGTCGGCGGCAATGCCGCCTTCACGTTATCCGTGGCCGGGGGCACTGCACCCTACGGTCTGACCCTGCTCTCGGGTACGATGCCTCCCGGCCGCAACCTTTCCGGCCTGTCCGAGGTCGGCACCTACACGACCGCCGGCACGTACAGTTACGTCCTGCGCGTCACCGACGCCGCCGGCAAAACCGGCGACCTCGCCGTCACCGCCGTGGTGACCGCTGCCGGCAGTGCCGGCGGAACGCTCGACTTCTCCGACCCCGCCAACTCCGGCCTCATCACCGTCCTCTAAGGGAGACACCACCATGAAGATGCTCTTTCGCGTCGCGGCGCTCGCCGCGGCGGCCCTTTTCGCGTCCGCTCCGGCTCTCGCCGACATCCAGGTCAAGGACGCCACCGGCGCCACGATCGCCACGTGCTCGACCGCGGTCTCGTCGACCCAGGTGCCCTGCCATCAGGTCAAGGACTCGACCGGCGCCACGATCAACCCCGCCACCAAGGAAGGCGTCGCCGCCATCGTCACCCAGCTGGGCACGCCCGCCCAGGCGGGTGGCAAGATCGACACGGTGATCCAGAGCAGCTCGACCAACCGCTCGGCGGTCATCGGCTTCTCGGGCACCGCGTCGGCCGCAACCTCCGCGTCGACCGCGCTGACGCTCGCGGTGACCTCCAACTTCGTCAACCAGAACAGCGTCCGCTCGGGCATCCCGATGGTTGGCCAGCTCGTCTCCGGAACCGGCATCACGGCCGGCACCACGATCACGGCGATCACCGACAACGGCTCGAACAGCTTCGCGCTGACGCTGTCTGCAGCGGCGACCGTCGCCTCGGGCACGATCGTCACGAGCGGCGGCCCGCAGCTGGTCGCGGCCGCCAACCTGAGCCGCCGCGGCTTCTCGCAGCAGAACCAGAACGGGACCACCGATTGCTATCAGAACGGCCTCGGCAGCGTGACCGTCGGCCCCGACAGCCTTCTGATCCCGTACCGCACCTACTATGAGAGCAAGGACAGCCACGTCGGCACCGGTGCGATCGGCGACCAGTGCACGTCCGGGCCGGTCAACATGTACGTTCGCGAGTGGTGAGCGGCAGCCTGAACCGTCCCGGACAGGAGATTACGATGACGAAGCTCTTCAGCACGCTCATGAGCGCGCTGCTGGCGGTCGCTGCCTTCATGGCAGCGCCGCCGGCGGCGGCCGACATGATCCCCGGCTCGATCCGCTCTGCGCAGGCGGGCCTGCGCGGGCGCGCGTTAGACATGCAGCGCACCGCCACCCTCGCGAAGATCCAGCGGGTGATGACGGCGGCGCAGACGGCCAATGGGCAGGACGTGGCGCCCCTCGGCATCACGCCGACCACGTCGCTCACGCCGGTTCAGCCCCAGCTGATCACTTACTCCGCGAACCCGGATAAGTTCGAGGCTCTCGGCGGCACGCCGTTGGTGACAAAGGACCCCAATTACTACGTCATCGTTGATAGCGACGACGCCCTGCTCACCAACACGTCGCTGTCGGCGCTCATGCCGCAGGCAAAGGCCTATTGGGAGCATTCGGTTCAGTGGAACACGAAGCTCATCAACGGCCGCTATATCGAGATCGGCAGCCGCGAGGAGGGCTCCGGTCCGGTGCTGCGGCTTTGGGTGAACGGCGTGCTCGCCCAGGCGGGGCGTGTCGCCTACCAGCCGAATGCCGGGACCGGCCTCAACTGGACGACCTACGACCTCGGCGCGACCGGCACGTACGAGCTCGGTATCGAGGTGACCGGCGACTTCCGCTTCAACGGCGTTCGTATCGAGGCCGGGGCGACGCTTGCCAAGCCGACCCGCGCGGACACGGTCGTCGAGATCAATATCGGCGACAGCTATACCGCCGGTCCCATCAACAACGGCACGACGCGCGGCGAGAACCTCGTCAGCATCATGGGCCGCTATCTCGGCTTCAAGAACGTCATCTCTTCCGGGCTTGTCGGTTCGGGCTACGTCACGTCGGCCGGCCGCAAGACCGCGCCCAACTTCTACACCGACTTCGTCAGGCCCATGCTCGGCGGGCTCGATCCCGACGTCATCAAGATCAACGACGGGTACAACGACTCTGGCAGCGTCGGGCCGACGGTGACGGCGGCCTATGCCATGTGGCAGCAGGTGCGTGCGGACTTCCCGCGTGCGCTGATCGTCATCGGCGGCGTGTGGACGTCGCAGGGCAGCCAGACCCTGGTCACCCTTCAGAACCGCGAGACGCAGCTGAAGGCGCAGTTCGATCTGTGGGGCGATCCGTTCTCGCTGTTCATCAAATCCGCCAATCCGACCGGCGGGTCGCAGTCGGCGTGGATGCTCGGCACCGGCCGGGTGGGCACGCCTGCCTATAACGGGATCAACGATTACATCGTGTTCTCGGACGGCATCCATCTGATGGACGGCTATGACAACGCGAACGGCCAGTGGTTCGTGGCGAGCAAGTATCGCGATGCGATGATCGCCGGCGTGAACGGGTTCGGTGCCACCTATAATCCCGGCGGGGTGCAGGTGCCGAAATGGCCGCTCGCAGCCAGGATCGCCGGCGGGGCGGCGCCTGCCGGCACGGTCGGCAATCCGTATCTGCTCGCGATCATGTCGACCGGCGGCGGGTTGATCCGCACGTCCTCGCTCAAGAGCGGCGCCTTGCCACCGGGGGTCACCTTGGGTTCGCTGCAGATGACGTTGACCGGTACGCCCACCACCGCGGGCACCTACGCCGGTGTCATCACCATCAGCGACGGCGCGTCGAACGTCGACGTGCCATTCTCGATCGTCGTGAGCTGATCCGGATCACATACGACGAAATGGAGCACGCCGCCGGGGGTGGGGCGGAACCAGCGACGTGCTCAGTTGCGCGACCGTCGCGGACACTGGTCGGATCGAGGTCTAAGCTGCCTCGGTTACCTAAAAGTTAATGTCGCGACGAAGTGGAGCGCGCTGCAGGTCAATCTGCGGCGCGCTCCACCCCGCTCTTTATTGCCAGCGAACGGGTGCCGGCATCCCTTTAACGACCTCGCTCGCCGCGCCTTTAGCCGGCTGGAGATCCTTCCATGTCGATTGAACACCTGCTGCGCGGCGGGAGCGTCGCCGCGTGGATCATCTGCATCGCCTGCCTTTTGCCGGCGGTGCTTCGCCTCGTGCGCTTCCGCGGCCGCTATCTCGACGGCCTGTGGGGCACCGTGTTCCTATTGGCGGTCAACCGGCTCGCCTTCCTGACCCACATCTCGGCCGAGGCATCGCTGGCGACCGCCATCGTCCTCGCCCTGACGATGGCCTATCTCTCGACCTGGTATCAGCGTCATGACGCCTGACCACGTCGAGAACGCCAAGCAGGCGGTGCAGCACGTCGCGGTCACCGGCTTCTCATGGTCGGCAACCCTGCTGACGATCCTCAACCTGCTCGTCGGCAGCGCGCTCGTCGCGTGGATCAAGCTGCGGCCGAAGATGCGCGAGCTGGATCAGAGCGCCGACGCCAAGCTGATCGAGACCCTGAGCGCGCGCGTCGAGACGCTGGAAAAGCGCATGGACGCCGACCGGCAGGCATTCGACCAGAAGCTCGACGCGGAGCGTCAGCGGCATGAGGCCGAGGCTTCCCTGCTGCGCCATCGTGCCAATAATTCCGACCAGTGCATCGATGCGCTGATCCTCGTCCTCGAGAATGCCGACGACGTGCCCGACAAGGTCAAGCGCGCGGTTATCTCGATCAAGGAGATGCGCGACCGGCAGCGCACCGCGCAGGCCCTGGAGAAGGGCGCGATGACCGGCGCCAAGATGGCGGCGGCGACGGCTGTCACCGGCGCAGTCTGATCTCGCCCAGCCGGCCCGTGTGCCTTTCCGCTGCTAAGCGATCCCGATCACGTACGCCGCCAGAGGCGCCGCCGATAGGATGCCGGTGACCCCGGCGAGAAGCGCGCTCGCGAACAGATATTTGGACATCGTCATCCCCCTGCCTGTGCGCTCGTTTGTAGCGGCGGGCCTCCTAAAGGCTGGTTAACCATGAGCATCGATCCCGCGTGGCTCGTCCGCGCGCGGGCGCTCGTCGGCACGCGTGAAGCGCCCGGCGTCGCCAACAATCCGACCATCATCGGCTGGGCGCGCGCGCTCACGATCAAGGTGCTGGGCGTCCTCTACAATGCCGACAGCGTGCCGTGGTGCGGCGTGTTCGTCGCCGAAAGCTTCCGCGAGGCGGGCGTCGACCTGTCGAGCATGAAGATCGGCGTGCGTGCGACGAGCTGGGCGACGTGGGGCAAGCCTGTCGCGCGCGACATGCTCGCGCCCGGCGCGGTGCTAGTGTTCCAGCGCCCCGGCGGTGGCCACGTCGGCTTCTACGTCGGCGAGGATCTGACGGCCTTCCACGTGCTGGGCGGCAATCAGGGCGACCGCGTGTCGATCGTCCGGATCGAGAAAGCGCGCTGCATCGCCGCCCGCTGGCCGTCCGATCAGCCGCTGCTCGGCCATCCGATCCTGATGACGGCCGCCGGCGTGCCCGCCTCGACCAACGAAGCCTGAAAGGACCACACATGTCCGACCTTCCCGCGCCGGCCGCCACGGCCGTACATGCCCTGCTCGCATCGTTCGTCCGTCACGCCCTCGTCGCCGCCGGCTCCGCGCTGGTGACGCGCGGGATCGTCGACCAGGGCGCGGTCGACGGCTTCGTCGCCACCATGGTCGAGACGATCGTCGGCACGCTCATGGTCGCCGGCGCCACCGGCTGGGCGCAGGCGCGCGCCTTCCTCTCCCATACCCGCTGGGCGGCCGCATGGGCGGCGCTCAACGCCGAGCCCACATCTCTTCCCGTCGCTGCCGCCGGTCAGGCCGGCAGCGCTGGTCCAGTCGCCTGACCTTCAATCGGAGAACACCATGTCCAAGCTTTTCGTCGGCTTCCTCAGCTCCGCGCAGCTGACCGCGCTCCACGCCGCCGGCCATGCGGTCGAGCAGTTCGCCCTGTCCGAGACGCAGAAGGTCGTCGCCACCCTCAAGACGACCTCGATCGGCGCCACCGTCACTGCCGATATCAAGGCGCTGAAGGACTCGACGCTGACCGGCGCCGAGAAGTTCGAGCAGGTGGTGACGAACACCGCACCGCTCGTCCTGTCCTATGTCACCGGCGGCGGCCTCGCCTCGCTGGCATCGGACGCGGCTGACGTCGCGCGCGAGCTGGTGCAGTCGCTCTACAATGACGTCGCGTCGGCGCTGAAGCCGTCCGCTGCCGCCTGATCCGAGCGGCGGAGGGGCTTAGCGCTCCTCCGCCAGCGCGGCGTCGATCATGTGCCGCCAGAGATCAGCGTAGAAGACGATCCAAGGGTCAACGTTTGCTTTGGCATTCATCACTTCGTCTGCCGCCGTGCTGCGGAGGATGCTGTCCTCCGGCTCGCGCATGGCGGCAATAACGGCACGGGCTGGCGTGATGAAAGATCGCCAGTCGACGTCTCCTTCAGGCACTCGCATGGATGGCGACGCGTCATGCCCTCCCGGAGGATTGCTCGCCAGCCCGCACAGGGATCGAGCCACCCGCTCGATCATGGTCGTTTCGGTCATGCGATGATGTCTTTCTGTTGCTTATTGCCCATCGCAAGAGCGACCACTTCGGCGATGCCGCGCTCCACTTCCTCCAGCGCCTGCGCCATGGGATGGCCTCCAAACGCTCCTTTCTCGGACGGCCCGAGAAACGTGCCATAGCCCTGCCGTGCCAGCGCCGCGCGAGCAGCGTCGGCGATCCACGCCGAGCGGTTCGGGGCGACGGCGTCAATGGCGCGAAGCAGGTTGCCGTCAAGGGAGACCAGTACGCGCTCTACCTTCAATGGCGCATCCACGCGGATTAGGAGGTAAGCGACGTCGTCGGCGCCGTCGACCGCCTCGATATCGTCCAATGCAGACGGCGCAGGCAGATTGTCCTTGTCCTTCACCATGGCGGCGACGTGCAGCGCAAGCGCGCCCTCGGCGTTCAGCGCCGCCTCGTTGACGGTCGCACCGTTTGCTACGCAGCCGGGAAAGTCGGGGAAGGTAACGCCGAGCCCGCTCGCGCTGCGGTCGATGATGGCAGGGTAATAGGTGGCGGGCATAGGTTTTCTCCGTGAGATACGCAGTATATCAGATCAGAAGGCGCATAGGAAGATTGGGCCTTGTCAGGGCCGCAGTCTCAACCCTGTCGCCTTCTCGATCGAGATGATGTTGCGGAGGGACAGGTCTTTGACCGGGTGCTGAAGCGTGATCTTCACGCCGCCCTTCTTGAACTGCCAGTGATCGCCGCGCGTCGCGACATGCTCCCAACCGTTGGCCTTCAGCGTCTTCATGATTTCCCGGCTGCTCAACATCGCTCGTCCCTTCCGATATACGCCGTATATGCATTCGAGCGGACGGATGCAAGAGCAAATGATATATCGCGTATATATTTCCTCATTCTTGCGCTTGCTGTCGGTGTGCGGCCTAATTCCTCGTCGGCCGACTCGGCCGCACGGGGGAATGGCCATGCGGAAGATGGGTTTTGCAATTTGCGCTGCTGTTATACTTGGCACGCTGACTTATGCTGCGGAGACGAGAGCGCAGCCGGCGGGGCAGACACGAAACTGGATACCCGCCGGATCGTCTAACAACGCGGCGTACTTTTTCTCATCTAACACGAACGAGGTGGCGATGTGCTCGGCCCAAAACGTCGCCAATCCTGTGACTTGCACGAGGACTGGTGTGCTGCCGAAATAGCCAATCAGTCTTAATCGCCTGCGCGCGCGGTTTTTTGGTCGCTTCCAGATCGAGGAGGTGCCGGTCACCTATACGATCGGTCGGCGAACGGCCGCGCCCAGCGGACGGGCGAGCTGATCATCAACGCATAAAGAAAGGGCGCTCGCCGTTACCGGGAGCGTCCTCGTATTCTCGGACGGTGTGGTGATCAGCCGAAGCTGACACTCACCCGCTGGCGACGGCGCATTGCACCGCCGACGACCCCGAAACCACCGACCATCATCGCCCAAGAGGCTGGCTCTGGAACAGCTGGGGCGTTCGAGATAGTAATCGAATACTTAAACCCGTCGGCGTCTTCCGCCATGAACGAGCCGATGGTTATGAAAGGATTGTTTACACTGCCAGTGAACAATTTAGCTCCGGTGAGCGGCGTATAGTCGGCATTGGAATATTGAATAATAGCTCCACCGGAGCTAAAAAAAGAGACTCCCAATATCTCGTCGAAGAAACCGGTCTGGTTTGAGACGTGGACGAAGAAATGATCCTGATGATAATAGGGGTCGACATACACACCATACGGTGTTGGATTACTGTCGATCTCGAAGGTGCCAGCGTCAGGTCCTACAACGCTCACCAGCAGCGTGGCGGCGGATGCCGCAGAGCCAATCGCAAATGCGCTCACAAGCGCAGCCGCAGCCAAAATCTTCTTCATGTTACCCCCTACCCCGACTCGGGCGAGGACCGCGCGAGCGCGCAGCGCCTAACAGGCGGTAAACGAACGGTAAATAAGGCCGGCGGGGTAAGAACCGCAAAGATGGTTAATACCGCTCCCCTCCGCGCCCTGCACCCGTATGCGCGGGGGTGAGGCTTTGCATCACGCGGCGCTATTGGTAACATAAAGAAAGGGCGCCCGGCTTGCCGGGCGCCCTCGTCTATTATTTCGGGCGTTTGATCGTTTCGACCACCGCGCCCTTTTTATTAGCCTGGGCCTGCTTCACCGGAATAAAGCGCCCGGTGCTCGCGTTGCGTCCAATCTTCATTCTCATCTCCATCACTTGGTGATGAGGTCAGCGCATCTGCCGGTCCTGTCGGGTGCCGGCCACAGGGTCGCTGCGGCCGGCTGATCAATGTTACGCGTCCACCAGGATGGGGAACACGCGCTTGCCATACTGCTTGGCATAGACGCGCACGCCCTTCACCGTGATGTACGGGCGGAACACCAACCGTTTCCCTTTGGGAACGGGAGGGTACACGCTGCACCTCCAACGATGCGACCGGATGATCTTGGCGACGCAAACTCAACGTGCTAAAGCACGGCTTCTCACAGCAGAGGTCTGCGCCGTCGCACCTGCCAGTTTTGGTCGTGCTCATGGCAAGAAATCTGGAAAGGCCCCGAGTTTGCGCTCGGGGCCTTTTTTGGTTTTAGCCGCAGGCCGCCTCCAGTTCATCTACCGCTGACCATTTGCCGAGCCCCGAGATCCCACTCCCAGCCTCTTGCCAATCGTCGTTTGCAGCAGCAGCCTCATCAAGCGCGGCGGACTCGCGATGGAATATAAACTCCAATTCCTCTGGCGAGAAAGCTGCGACCGGCTTCATGCCGTCAAACATCTTCCTCAGCAGATCATGCAGTTTGGACTTGAGTTCACCTTCTTCCATCTTGTGAAGCTTCGCAGCCTCTTCAAACAGGAAAACCCGCGCCCAGCGCTCTGCCATTGTGGTCAGGGGAACGTGCCCATTTTCAACCTTCGACAGGTGCTCGGTTTTGAAGTCGAGAATGCGCGCAAGATCGGCTTGCGAGACACCAACTGCCTTTCGCAAAAACTTCAATTCCGCGCCATTCAGCTTCCGGTCGTGTGCGAGACGCGCCATAACGACCGAGCGTACTAGACCCTCGAAATCCGGAATGGTGTAGTTCACCATCTCTCCGTTTCGATCGAACTGCGCAGTCACGCAATCCGTCAAAACAACTTTGAATGGAGCGCCCAGGTCGACTGCGTGAAAAGCGTCCACAATCCTGGTCTCGCCTCCCTCGTGCAGCTTGTTCGCCATAGCTATTGATCCCTCGTGGAAGTTAAATGAAGTGAGCGTCGGGCCCAATCAGGCTACATCGATCAACTCAACATGGAGATCGCTAAACCTGAAGGTCATCGTAACATCGAGCTGTCCACCATCAACGAGATTGCCCCGAACAATCCAGAGGCCCTCACGGTCGCGCATCCCGCTATAAATTACGCGTCCGTTCATCATGACATTATAGACGTCCGTGAGATCAGCCTCCAATTTTTGCAATTTGCGTGAGACCGTTACCGGAACGGTCAGGCGATAGCGGCATTCAGCGATGTGGTTGACGCAACTGGTTTCGAACTGAAACTCTAACTCCATCGCAGGCTCGTCTGCTGCCATGATTAGCTCCCTGACTGGCTCACGAAGCGCGTCATACAGGGAACCCAGCAATTTGCCAAGTCTCCATTGATGGTCGAGTGTTAACGCTTGTAGCTTCGACAGTCCGGGCGTCTCCGCCGGCAACGATAGTCCAGATCGGGTGCGATCGGGACCTCTCAGCCGATCTGCTGCAGCGACCGCACCGCGGCCTCGGCCATCTGGCGAAACGCCTTCTGCCACATGATCCCGGCTTCATCCCAAGGGATGTCGATCCGGCTGCACCACATGTCGGCCGCCAGCTTCTCGATCACGGCCTCGCGGTCGTTGGCCGTGCACAGGCGGCAGCGGTGGTCGGTCATTCCGGATCAGGGCCGCCAAGCTCGCGCTCATCGATCCGGAAATAGCTCGCCAGCATCCGACGATCGTGGCCGCCGAGCAGTGTTGGGCTGCCTTGGCGCACATAGCGCCGCAGATAGCCCGCGCTGCGCCCCATCAGCTGCTTCAGGCCGGCATAGTCGCCGTCGTCGTGCTGCTCGATCAGATCGCGCAGGCGCCCACGCGCTTGCTCGGGCGTCGCCTGCACGACAACGCGGCGCCATAGGGCAGGGCGGGTCGGCGCGTTCATAGCGCCAGCCACGCGCGCTCGGCATCCTCGAGCTGCTCGAACATATCTGGATCCGCGCCGAGCAGCACCAGCCGAGCGTGCGCATCGGCGACGGTGGCGTTGCGCGGGAAGCCGCGGTCGCCGCGCGCGGCCCTGGCCAGCTCATCGATCCAGTCTCCGCGATCCTGCTGGGCCAGCAGCCAGCGCCCGAACGGCTCGCGATCTTCAACGGTGGCCATAGCCAGCATCCTTGCGACTCATTGCCGATCTCCTTTACACGTTGTTCCGTTTTTGTTCTAGAGAGGAGCAAGAGCGTTTCCGGATGAGCTATCCGCCGGCGACGCGCCGTTCGACGGAGGCGGTGGAAATCGAACAAGGCGGATTTCTAATCCATGGTACGTTCCATGGTATAATGCGACCGTAGCGACGAAAAGTCGTTGTTTTACAACGGCAGAAGGCGGATTATTCAATGGCCTCCCGCTCCGCCACGGATTTGCGATTTATCGAGTGCTTTTGCCTTCGGGCGCCTGGCTCGCGGAGCGAGGCGGGGGCGATCTGCGGCTGCCTGCAAGATCGCGTGCACGGATGGTGTCCCGCCTTCTACTGCGGTGACCTGGCAACCCGAATTGCGAAAACCGGGAGGCGAAAAGAGGGGCGGCCGGGGCCACCCCTCGATGGTGTTATACGACGCGGCGACCGGTGATGAGCTGGTAGACCAGCACGACGAGCGCGAGCACCAGGAGCAGGTGGATCAGCCCACCGCCCACAGGCACGACAAATGCCCCGAGCAGCCACAATATGAGCAGGATCACGACGATGGTGTAGAGCATTGCAGTTCCTCCCTGTTGGAACTGCCGATCAACCGCCTCGCCCCTGCGCAGTTCCCTCAGCCCAGCAAATGCGCTTTCGCCGACGCAAGCGCATCGCCGAGTGTCTTGGGCTTGCGGCCGCGACGGGGCTTTGGCGCGGTGACCGTCTCGACGGGCTTCGGGGCGACCTTGCGGCCCAGGCCGCTGGTGAGGGCGAGGTTTCGGCGCTTCTCCGAATAGTTTCCGCTCACCATCGGATAGTCGGCCGGAAGCTTGAATTTCAGGCGATATTCCTGCGGCGTCTCGCCATGCGCGGTTTTAAGGTGACGCTTCAGCATGGTCTGCTTTTGAGCGCATTCGAGGCAGACGATGTAGTCGGGCCTGACCGATGCGCGGACGGATACCGCAGGCCTGACCGTGTCCGTCGTTTCGACGGTCGATGCCGCTTCGCCAAGGCTGGCGAGCGCGGCATGAACGCTATGGATGAGCGCGGGCAAATCCTTGGTGTGGACGCTGTTGTTCGCGACGAACGCCACGGCGATATCTGCAGTCAGATCTTTCAAATTGATGGGGTCTGCTTCTGCCATGTTCGTCACCTTATCGGAGGGGTGGCGACGGCATAAAGAGCGTGAATTAATAATCAAGAAAACAAGCGATTTTGCGCATGACTTGCTTGTCATCGCGATCGTCGGGCGCCGTTCCTTTACACCTCCGCGTCCGGCCTCGTAGATGCCGACATGTTCGAGCCGATCACAGACGATGATATCGCTACAGTCGCGGCGCTCATGAATCGGGCCTATCGTGGCTCTGCGGCACAAGCAGGCTGGAACTCGGAAGCGGCATATATTGCGGGCGATCGAACCAACGAGACACTCCTGCGCGCCGCCATCCTCGCAAACCCGGAAGCGTTGTTCCTGAAATGGGTCGAGCATCCGAACGAGACGGTACTTGGCTGCGTTTGGTTGCAGTCGCTCGATCATGATAGCTGGTATCTTGGCTCGCTTGCCGCCGAGCCGAGCCGGCAGAATGAAGGGCTTGGCCGCACGTTGCTGGCTGCCGCCGAAGCCCTTGTTCGCGCGCAGGGGGGCAAACGCATCCGCATGACGGTCGTCAACGTCAGAAGCACTTTGATCGCGTGGTATCTGCGTCGCGGCTATCGGCTCACCGGCGAGACCGAGCCATTCCCTTATGATGACGATCGTTTCGGCACGCCGCTGCGGGACGACCTGGCGTTTGTCGTTCTGGAGAAAGACCTCACGTCAGACCGCGCCTCCGTCTAGCGGCTTGCTCGCCGGGTATCGCGAAGGCGGATGGCGGGCGTTTGGACACCGGCGAGGTGCGATGAACCGACGCGCCGCGCGCAGCGCGAGCGTGCCGATCCGCAAGAGCCGCGCCTGCAGGTTCGGAGCATCTGAAGCGCGCATGCCCCCATGCACGATTAGCATGGCCCGTGGATTGGCGGCCCGGCCGCGTTTTGCTAGCCGCTCTCCAGTGATCGGAAAAGTCGGACCGCGCGATCTTCGCTTGGCACGCCGGCCTGGTCGGTTTGACGTGATCCGGCGGAAACGTCCATAGTGCTGACCTTTTTAACGGTCCGCGGCGGGGCGTCGCTGCCCGTGTAAACGAGAGAGAGTAGCCTTGACCTATACCGAAAACGTCCTTCATTTCGCAAAGCTCGGAGAGACCAAAGCCGAGGCGCTCGCGCGCGCGCCCGGTGCGTTCATGGTCGGGGCGCTCCTCGGCGGCGCCTATATCGGGATCGCCCTCATTTTGGCGTTGACGGTGAGCTCGGGGCTGCCCGCTGGCGTCCGGCCGCTCGCCGCGGGTGCGGTCTTCGGGCTTGGACTGCTGCTTGTCCTGTTTGCCGGTGCCGAACTGTTCACCGGGACGGTGATGTACGCTGTACTGGGCGTGGGGAAGGGGCGACTTTCCCTGGGCCGTGCGATCGTGCTGACCGTGGTCGTCCGGGTTGGCAATCTGGTGGGGGCCGCATTGCTCGGCTGGATCTTCGCGGCCGGGGGCGGCGGTGCCGTGTTCGGCGCACCGGCGCCGTTCCTGCACGATTACGTTGCCCACAAGATCAGCCCCACGCCGTTTGCGCTCGTCGCCCGGGCGAGCCTCTGCAATTGGCTCGTCTGCCTCGCCATTTGGGCACCGGCGCGGCTGAAGGACGATACCGCCAAGATCTTCGCGATGGCGTGGTGCCTGCTCGCATTCGTCGCCTGCGGCTTCGAGCATTCGGTGGCGAACATGACGCTGTTCACCCTGGCGCTGCTCGATCCGACCCCGCTCGTCGACTTCGCCTCGGCCGGCTATAATCTGCTGTGGGTGACGATCGGCAACATCATCGGCGGCGGCCTGTTCGTCGGCGGGGCATATATGCTGATGGCCCGCGGCGATGCTCCGGCAGCAGGCGACGCTGCCCGGTCGTGACGATGGCATGGCGCCCCCGATCGCGACCGCGCTCGCGCATCGCCGACGGGGGCAGCGATGCAGATCCGGTTTCTTGAATATCTGCTCGCGCTTGCGCAGGAGCGGCATTTCGCGCGCGCGGCTCGCCGCTGCAACGTCTCGCAGCCGACCTTGTCCTCGGGGCTCGCCGCGCTCGAGCAGCAGGTCGGGAAAAGGCTGGTCGAGCGCGATCGGCGCTTTCAGGGGCTGACCCCCGAAGGGTTGGCGATCCTGCCCTGGGCGCAGCAGATCGTCGCCGCGCATGACGGCCTGTCGGCGGCCATTTCTGCGACGCAGGGACAGCTGGCGGGCATGTTGCGGCTGGGGGCCATCCCCGCGGCGATGCCCGCCGTCGGTTTGCTTGCCAGCGCGATCACCACCGCCAACCCCGGACTGGAGGTCAGCGTTCGATCGCAGAGTTCGCGCGATATCGTGCGGGGGCTGGCAGCCCATGAGCTGGATGCCGGTCTCACTTATGTCGATCATGAGGCGCCGACCGGGGTGATCGCCGTCCCGCTCTATCGCGAGCGGCCGATCTTTCTGATCGCCGCCGATCGGGCGGGCGACTTCGGCGATGCGGTGACATTGGCCGAAGCGCTCGCGCAGCCTTTGTGCCTGCTCCATCAGGACATGCAGAACCGCCGCATCCTCGACGAGCATTTCGCCCGACACGGCCTGACCGCGGCGCCGCTGGCGACGGCCGACACTTACGAGGCGTTGATCGCCATGGTCGGATCCGGCGGGTTCAACAGCCTGATCCCCGACAGCTACGGTCTGCTCGTCCCGCCATGGGCCCGCGCATTGCCGATCATGCCGGCGCTGGCGCCGACCCGCGTCGGGCTCGTCGTCTCGGATCGTCAGCCGCTTTCGCCGATCGCTGAGGCCGCGCTCAAGGCGGCGCGCGCAATGTCGCTGCCCGCACCGTTCGACAGTGCCGATTTATAGCCGACGTCTATCATAGATTAGCGAAGTCGATTTGATCGGCGCTCGGCGAGGGCGCAGGCTGGAACGCTCGCGAAGCAATGCTGCAGACCACAGGAAGCTGCCATGTCCGATCTCACCCCATCGACCGACGACACCGATCGCACCGTTCCGGGTGTCGAGCCCTATGACGGGCCGGCAGGCGGGTGGGGCGCGTTGAAAGCCGTCGCGCTGGCGGTGCGCGAGCAAATGGGCGCCTCGACCGACACGCGCGCGCTGCTACAGATGAACCAGCCCGACGGGTTCGACTGCCCCGGCTGCGCATGGCCCGATCCCAAAAAGACCTCGTCCTTCGAATTCTGCGAGAATGGCGCCAAGGCGGTAACCTGGGAGGCGACCGCCAAGCGCGTCGATCTCGCTTTCTTCAAGCGCCACAGCGCGACCGAATTGTATGGCTGGTCGGACTATGATCTCGAAAATGCCGGGCGCCTGACGCATCCGCTACGCTACGATGCGGCGAGCGACCATTTCGTGCCGATCACCTATGACGAGGCCTATGCGCGGATCGGCGCCGGCCTCAACGCGCTGGCGGATCCTAATCAGGCCGAATTCTACTGCTCGGGCCGCGCGTCCAACGAAGCCGCCTTTCTCTACCAGCTGTTCGCGCGCGCGTTCGGGACCAACAATTTCCCCGATTGTTCGAACATGTGCCACGAGGCGACGAGCGTCGGGCTGCCGAAGTCGATCGGCATCGGCAAGGGCACCGTCACGCTCGACGATTTCGAGCTGGCCGATGCGATCTTCTGCATCGGCCACAATCCGGGCACCAACCATCCGCGCATGCTCTCGACGCTGAGCGACGCGGCCAAACGCGGCGTGCCGATCGTCGTCGCCAACCCGATGCGCGAGCGCGGGCTCGAGCGCTTCAAGTCGCCGCAGCATCCGTCCGAGATGCTGACGACGCATTCGACCGAACTGGCCTCGGCTTATCACCAGGTCCGTGTCGGCGGTGACAGCGCGATGCTGAAGGGCATGATGAAGGCGCTGTTCGAGGCGGATGCCGCGGATCTCGATGCCGGCGGGCAGGGGCTGCTCGACCGCCCGTTCATCGCCGAGCACACGGTTGGCGTCGACGAACTCCGCGCCGATGTCGAGGCGGTCGCGTGGGACGAGATCGTCACGCGCTCCGGGCTGACCCGCGACGCGATCGAGAGCATGGCGCGGACCTATTGGCAGGCCGAGCGCGTGATCCTCTGCTACGGTATGGGCATCACCCAGCATTCCTACGGCACGTCGAACGTCCAGCAGCTCGCCAACCTGCTGCTGCTGCGCGGCAATATGGGCAAGCCGGGCGCGGGCATCTGCCCCTTGCGCGGCCATAGCAACGTCCAGGGCGACCGCACCGTCGGCATCACCGAGATTCCGACCGAAGCGATGCTTCAGCGCCTCGACGCGCGCTTCGGCATCAAGAGCCCGCGCGCGCACGGCCACAATGCGGTCGAGGCGCTCGCGGCGATGCGCGACGGCCACGCCAAGGCGCTGATCTCGCTCGGCGGCAATCTCGCGGTGGCGATGCCCGATCCCGAGGCGAGCTTTGCGGCGTTCCGCAAGCTCGATCTGTCGGTCAGCATCATCACCAAGTTCAACCGCACCTGCCTGCTGCTGGCGCGCGAGACGATCGTGCTGCCCTGCCTCGGCCGGACGGAACTCGACGTCCAGGCGGGGGGCTCGCAATATGTGACGGTCGAGGATTCGATGTCGATGGTCCATGCCTCGCGTGGCAGGCTCAAGCCGGCGTCGCCCGATCTCCATTCCGAACCCGCGATCGTCGCCGGCATCGCCAAGGCGACCTTGCCGCATGTGCCGATCGCGTGGGACGCGATGATCGCCGATTACGACCTGATCCGCGACGGGATCGAGGCGGTCTATCCCGATTTCTACGATTTCAACGTCCGGGTGCGCCAGAAGGGTGGCTTCCGCCTGACCGTCGGCGCGTCGGAGCGGGTGTGGAACACGCCCGACAAGAAGGCGCATTTCATCGTCCATCCGCTGGCCGGCGCGTCGGGAGCGGAGGGGGCGCTGCTGCTCACCACCGTGCGGAGCCACGACCAGTACAACACCACCATCTACGGCCTCAACGATCGCTATCGCGGCGTCACCGGCCGCCGCGACGTGATCTTCGCCAATGCCGATGATCTCGCCGAACTGGGCCTATCGCATGGCGATCGCGTCGACATCGATGCCGGGCCGGGGCGGACGCTCGACGGCTATACCGTCGTGGCGCACGCGATCTCGCGCGGGTCGCTCGCCGCTTATTATCCCGAGGCAAATTGTCTGGTGCCGCTCGAGGATCATGATCCGCTGAGCGGCACGCCGTCGTACAAATCGGTGCGGGTGACGATGCGCGCCGCCGCAACTCCGCACGCCGTAGCGGCCTGAGGAGCGCGGACGACCCGATCCCGCCGATGGAACCCGGCGGCGGGGCCGTCGCTTGATCTCCGGGGCTTTGACCCAGCGGAGGATCGGCGACGATGACAGAGGCGACATGGGGCGACGACGCGAAGACGCCGCCGATCGACTGGCGCATGAGCGCCGCGCTCGAGAATGTGCCGCGCGGCGATGTCGACGTGGCCGAGGTGACCAGCCTCGAAGGTGCCGTCCGAGCGTGGGCCAAGCTGGACCCCGATCATCGCGCGGCGGCGATACTGACCGTGGAGCATCCGGTGCAGATAGACGGCGCAGTGACGCAATCGTTCGCCGGTGAAGGAATCGCCATTCTGGTCGAGCATCTGCCGGCCGCCTCGGTTGATCAGGATCGCGATCCACGATCCTGATCGCGAAAGTGCGACGTCAGAACGGATAATAGCGGAAGCTGACGAAGCCCATATTCTGACTGGCCCACGGCGCGCCGCCCGCGCCTGCGAAAAGCTGGCGCTGCGTATAGCTGTATTGCATCCCCACTTCTGCCTGGCCGAACGAACCCTGATAGATCTTGTCCCAGAAGCCGCCGGTGATCTGCCGCACCTGATGCGTGTCGCCGGCGCAGATGCCGCCCGCCGTGAAGCAGCCATTATTGTCCGCACCGATATTGCCCAGACCGATCTGTTCGTACGGCTGACGATCCTGCCGTTCCTCGCCGGCAAAACCGTACAGATCAAGGCCTTTGGTCGCGTGCAGGGTCAGCCCCGCCAGCACCGCGGTTTCGGTGATTGGGTGGATCTTCCCGTCCGGCGAGAATGTCACATCGGGAAGGCCGGAGGTGCCGTAGCGGCCGACACCCGTGCCATGCAGCCCGGTCAGACGCGCATCGAGCAGGCCGGGCAGCAGTTGCGCCTCGACGCCCCCGCCAATGCCATAGCCATGCGCGCTTGCATTGCTTCCGGTGAGTAGGTGAGCATCGAAACTGCGCATCATCCCGAACGTCTCGACATGCACGCCGTGGCCGGCCAGATCGGCTTCATAGGCCAATTTGCCGATGACATCCGGCACGTGGTTCAGCGACAATCTGTTTGCGGCGTTGAACCACGCCCCGCCGCTTGCCGTCGCCACGACGGTGGGCGGTGTCTTCCGGCCAAACGATGTCTGGGGGTTTTCGACCGAAATCGCCGCCCACAATGTGTGATCGAGGAAATCGGCGGCGAGACGCACGCCCGGCTGGCGCGTCCATACGAACCCGGGAATGAATTGCGCGTCGATCTGCGGGGGGAGGGACTCGTTGCGCGGCGTGATGCCCTTCGCGTTCATCGTTGCCAGCGACCAGCTCTGGCCGGCGAGAAAGTGCCAGCCATGGTCGCCGCGATCCCAGTCGATCGTGACGTAGAGGTTGCGGACGCGCGGATTGTAGCTGTTGCTCTCGACCGAGTTTGCCGTCTGGGCAGCCCCCAGGAAATCGATCTCGCCATAGGCGCTGAGCCTGGTGTTCGCGTTGACCGATCCCTCGGCGAGCAAAGATATCCGGCTCTGGCGTGCCGAAAACCGGCCTTCGGAAACGTGGCTTTGACGCACGTTGGGGAAGGGTATCAGCAGGTTCGAACCGACGTCGGTCCCCTCGAAATGCTGGCGGTAGACCCCCGCAAGTTCGAGGAATCCGCCCGGAGTCAGCGTGATTCCCTTGTAATAGAATTTGTCGCTATGATGCTCCTTGGCGAGTGCCGAGGCGATCTTCGCGTCCATTTGCGCGGGCGTTACCGAAGGTGCGTCTGCCATCGGGGCATGGGTCGCCTGAGCCTCAGAGGTCGATCGGGCGGCTGTTTGTGCGGCGACGGGCTGCAGCCCGTCGCGCTTCGCCATCTGCGACCGTAGGGCGCTTAGCTCCGCCTCGAGCCCGTCGACCCTCTCCATCAGCGCACGGATCGCCGCGGCCGCATCTTGGCCGCTTTCCTGCACATGATGGCGGTCTGCGGCCGAGATCGGCTCAGGAGCCATGACCGAGACCGCGGCAATCGCCATGATGCCGAACGGCGCAGTTCGACAGCGAGTGAAAGGGCGAGCCTCGGCGTTAAATCCTGCCGAAAACAAACGTCGGATCAAAATGATTCATCCTGTCGAGAGAGAAAGGCGAATGCTCTCTCGCGGGCAGATCATCCAATCCAAATCATGAATTGCCCTATTCAATCGCGGAATGATCGAATGTACTATACATAATGCCAATATAGGTTGGTGATTGTCAATATATTGGTGTGAGCGATCTTGCGGATCGCCAACCCGTTTCAAGAGGGTTTGCGGGCAAATCCGCGTCCCAGGCCGCTATGAGCCGCGGGCGAGCATGGCATGCGCGCGTGAAGACGCGACAATCGAGATCGTCTTTTCTCCTGGCGGAAAAGCACCCCCGCGATCGGCTAGTGCAACGGGCAACGAGGGCTTATTCGCGCGTCGGGAGGATCGCCCTGGGCCGCCGGTGCGATGACGACGAGCGCAAATGATACCGAAGGAACTGTCATCATGGCTGAAGGCAACCACGCGAGTGTCGATCAGACTGCCGGTCATTATCAATATCGCGCGGGGCTGAACGTAGCGACCTGCCTCGCTTCGTTCATCGAACAGCGGGCGCTGCCCGGCACGGATATCGATTCGGATCATTTCTGGCACGGCGTCGCCGATATCTACGACCGTCTGGCGCCAGAGAATGCGCGACTGCTCGCCGTTCGTGACGAGCTGCAGGCGAGGATCGACACGTGGCTCGAACAGCGCGCGGGCCAGCCGATCGATCAGGCCGACTATCAGGCGTTCCTGCGCGAGATCGGCTATCTCGTCGACGAACCCGCGCCGTTCGCGATCTCGCCGCGCAACGTCGATCCGGAGGTCGCCAGCCTGTCCGGGCCGCAGCTCGTGGTGCCGATCCTCAATGCGCGCTTCCTGCTGAACGCGGCGAATGCGCGCTGGGGAAGCCTGTATGACGCCCTCTATGGAACCAACGCTTTATCGGACGCGCCTGCCGGCCATGGTTATGATCCTGCACGGGGCGCCGAGGTCATCGCATGGGCGAAAGCGTTCCTCGATCGCGTGGTTCCGCTGGCGACCGGCACATGGTCCGATTGGACGGGCGGCGTCCCTGCGTTGGCCGATCCGGGCCAGTTCGTCGGCATGGCCGGAGAGCAGCTGCTGCTGCGTCACAACGGGCTTCACATCCAACTCGTCATCGATCGCGATCATCCGATTGGCCGTGACGACCCTGCCGGCTTGGCCGACGTGGAGCTCGAGGCGGCCCTGACGACGATTGCCGATCTGGAGGATTCGATTGCCGCGGTGGACGCCGCGGACAAGGTCGCGGTTTATGACAATTGGCTCGGCCTGATCGACGGTACGCTCGAAGCGCGCTTCGAGAAGAACGGGCGGGTGGAGACGCGCCGGCTCGCGCAGGATCGGCAATATGTCGCGCCGGATGGCTCGGCCTTTACGCTTCCGGGGCGCAGTTTGATGTTCGTGCGCAATGTCGGCCATCTCATGACGACCCCCGCGGTGCTGCTGCCCGACGGATCGGAGGCGCCCGAAGGCATTCTCGACGGTATCGTCACGGCGCTCATCGCCAGCCGCGACGTCAACGGCGCGCGCGCGAACAGTCGTGCCGGATCGATCTACATCGTCAAACCGAAGATGCACGGCCCCGACGAGGTCGCATTCACCAACCGCCTGTTCGATGCGATCGAGGATCTGATCGGGCTGGAACGGCACACGATCAAGGTGGGCGTGATGGACGAGGAGCGGCGCACCAGCGCCAACCTCGCCGCGTGCATCGCGGCGGTGAAGGATCGCCTCGTCTTCATCAACACCGGCTTCCTCGATCGCACCGGCGACGAGATCCACACGTCGATGGCCGCAGGGCCGATGATCCGCAAGGGCGAGATGAAGGGTGCCCCGTGGATCAAGGCCTACGAGGATCGCAACGTACAGATCGGGCTTGCCTGCGGGCTGGCCGGGCGCGCGCAGATCGGCAAGGGCATGTGGGCGGCGCCCGATCGCATGGCGGACATGCTGCGCGAGAAGATCGCCCATCCGCTGAGCGGGGCGAGCACCGCATGGGTGCCGAGCCCGACTGCGGCGACGCTCCACGCGACCCACTATCACCTCGTCGACGTGGCGGCGCGTCAGGAGGAGCGCCGGTCGGAACCGGTCGCGCCGCTGGACGCACTGCTGACCGTTCCGATCGCGCAGGGGCACAATTGGGCGCCGGACGAGATACGCGAGGAACTCGAAAATGACGCGCAGGGTATCCTCGGCTACGTCGTGCGATGGATCGATCAGGGCGTAGGGTGCTCGAAGGTGCCCGACATCCACGACATCGGCCTGATGGAGGATCGCGCGACCCTGCGGATTTCGTCGCAGCTGCTGGCGAACTGGCTGCGGCACGGCGTCGCCACGCGCGACGAGGTCGAGACGGCGCTGCGCCGGATGGCGGCCAAGGTCGATGCGCAGAATGCGGGCGATCCCGCCTATCAACCGATGACCGGGCACGAGGCGGACAGCCTCGCCTATCAGGCGGCGCACGCCTTGGTGTTCATGGGCGAGGCACAGCCCAATGGCTATACCGAGCCGTTGCTGCACCGCTACCGCGCGGCGGCCAAGGCGCGCACGGCCGCCTCGGCAGCGTAGCGGCCCGCGGGGCCGGCCCGTCAGGTAAACCGGATATCCAGCGCGCGCAGATAGGTCTGCAGGCCCGCGTCCTGGATCGGAATCAGCCGCGCGTCGCGGCCCGAGCTGTTGAAATGGGCATGCCAATAGCCGGGGGGCGTCACGAAGGCGCAGCCCGATTGCCAGTCGACCCGCTCCGGATCCTTGATGTTGCCGTCCGCATCCAGTTCACGACCGACGAGGCTGTAGGCGCCCGGATCGCAATCGACGATGTAATCGAGCGCGATCGATTGGTGGCGGTGCGGCTTCTGCGCGGTGCCCGCGCCGATCATGCCATACATCGCCCACAATGTGTGCGTCACCGTGCGGGTCTGCGGAAAATTCTCGTTGGCGAGGAGGACGCTGATGCGGCTGCGATGCGCGGCGCCCGGCTCGTTCGCGACCCTGGCGAGCTCGGCATTGGCGCGTGCGGCCTTGTAGATCGTCGGCTCGAAGCGCGCACGATCGGGGCGCACGCCGAGATAGCGCAGCAGCGGCGCGTCGTTGACATAATATAGAGCGGCATCCGCCGATACGACGAGGTCCAGCGCGTCCAGCGCTGGCGCGCTGAAGAAGTCGCCCTCGGACCAGTCGAGCGTCGTGCCGACTTGGCGCATCGTGCCCGACCCGCGGATCACGTAGAAGATCATCGAGGTGGCGATCGGATCGAGATCGATGCGATCCCCTGCGCCGATCCTGATGAAGTTCGCGCACAGCCCCGGCCCGGTCGCAGGCCCTTCGGTCTTCAGCGCCGCGCTGAGATCGAGCGGGACGACGCGCGACGGCCCGTCGGCATAAAGCGACGGCGAAAACACATGATAGGGAATGCGCGGCGTCAGGCTCGGCCGGATCGGGTCGGCGGCCTGGCTATATTCGAAGAACTGGGCGCGATCGGTGGGGCCGGTTGCCGGTGCGTCCCCGGTGTTGACCATGGAATGATCGGCCTCCGCGTGGTTCAGAACCTCCATCGTCGCTCTCCTGCATGCGCTGTTCGGACAAAGCTTAAACCATTCGCGGCCGGGAAGGAGCCCAATCGGTGCGCGTCAGGCGTCCGCGCGCGCCTGATCTAGGCTGTGGCCGGCCGTCAGCTCAATCGCGCGCACCATCGCGGAATGATCCCAGCCGCCGCCGCCTTGCGCGACGCAGGTGCTGAAGATCTGCTGGGTCGATGCCGTGTTCGGCAGCGCCATGCCCAAGGCCTTCGCGCTGCCCAGCGCCAGGGCCAGATCCTTCTGGTGGAGGGCGATGCGGAAGCCGGGATCGAACGTGCGCTTGATCATGCGCTCGCCATGCACTTCGAGGATGCGCGACGCCGCGAAGCCGCCCATGAGCGCCTGCCGCACCTTTGCGGGATCGGCCCCGGCCTTGGCGGCGAAGACCAGAGCCTCCGCCACGGCCTCGATGTTGAGCGCGACGATGATCTGGTTGGCGACCTTGGCGACCTGGCCGCTGCCGACGCCGCCGATCAGCGTGATGTTCTTGCCCATCAGCTCGAACAGCGGCTTGACGCGCTCGAAATCCTGGTCGTCGCCACCGCACATGATCGTCAGGGCCGCGTTGCGCGCGCCGACCTCGCCGCCCGAGACGGGGGCGTCGACATAGGCGCAGCCCTTGGCCGCGATCCGTTCGGCAAATCCTCGGGTCGCGATCGGATCGATCGAGCTCATGTCGATCACGGTCGATCCGGGTTGCAGCCCGTCGGCGACGCCGTCTTCGCCGAACAGCGCCCGCTCGACGTCGGGCGTGTCGGGCAGCATCAGGATCACGATCTCCGCCTGCGCCGCGACCTCGCGCGCGGACGCGCACGTGATCGCGCCGCCGGCGATCAATTCCTCGGGCAGGGCCGAGCGGTGTTGCACCAGAAGCAGCTCGTGACCCGCCGCCTGCAGGTGGCCCGCCATCGGCCGCCCCATGATGCCTACGCCGATGAAACCGATCTTCATGCCGTCGCTCCGTCACGGATGGGGTGGAGATAGGGGGTGGCCCAGCCGAGACCGGCGACGGTGTCGCCCGCCGGTTTATATTCGCACCCGACCCAGCCGTCGTAACCGAGCGCGTCGAGCCGCGCGAGCAGCCAAGGGTAGTTGATCTCACCCGAGCCCGGCTCGTTGCGGCCGGGATTGTCGGCGAGCTGGACATGCCCGATCTGCGGCAGCAACCGCTCGATCGTGCGGGCGAGATCGCCCTCCATGATCTGCATGTGATAGATGTCGTAGAGCAGTTTCACGCTATCCCGGCCGACCTCGTCGATCACCGCCAGCGCCGCCGCAGTGGTGTCGTAGAAATAGCCGGGGATATCGACGCGGGTGTTGATCGGCTCCAGCACGATCGAGATGCCGTGCGGTTCGAGCGTATCGGCGGCGCGGCGGACGTTGGCGACCAGGGTCGCGGTCCATTGCGCGCGATCGGCATCGACGGGGATCTTGCCGGCCATAAGGTGGACGGTGCGGCATCCGGTCGCCGCCGCATAGTCGATCGTCGTGTCGATGCTCACTGCGAACTCGTCGACCCGTGCCGGGTTGGCGGCATAGCCGCGGTCGCCGGCCGCCCAGTCGCCCGGCGGCATGTTGAACAACGCCATCGCGACGCCGTTCGCTTCCAGCCGATCGGCGATCGACTGCGCGGGCGCGACATAGGGCATCACGCATTCGACGGCGGCGAAGCCGGCGGCTGCGGCGGCGTCGATCCGCTCGAGGAAGGGCAATTCCTGGAACATCATGGTCAGGTTGGCAGCCAGTCGGGTCATTGCGCGCATCCTTCGGGGACGACGAGGATCGCCCGGAAATCGTTGACGTTGGTCCGGGTCGGCCCGGTGACGATCAGGTCGCCGATCGCCGCGAAGAAGGTCGCGCTGTCGTGCCCGCGCTGGGCGGCGCCGGCATCGAGCCCCTCGGCGGCAGCGCGCGCGATCGTGTCGGGCGTGGCGATCGCGCCAGCGGCGCCCCCGCTCGACCCGTCTTCGCCATCGGTGTCCCCCGCCAGCACCCACAAGCGCGGATCGCCGCGGCCGGCATTGATCGCCGCCAGCGCGAATTCGGTGTTGCGTCCGCCCCGTCCGGCCGGGCCGCCGGCGAGCGTCACCGTGGTCTCGCCGCCGGAAATGTAGACGGTCGGGCGATCCACCGGCTGCAACGCCATCCGCGCCATTTCGGCGGCGACGTCGGCGGACTCGCCTTCGATATCGTCACCGAGGATGACCGGCACCACGCCCTGCGCGCGCGCCGCATCGGCCGCATCCTCCAGCGACCGGTACGGCGTGCTGATGAGGCGCACGTCGGGCACGATCGTGTCGGCCGTGGCGGCCAATCCGCGCTGGAGCAGCCGCGCGACGACATTGTCCGGCAGGCCGGGCCCGAGCTTCTCGATCACGGCGGCGAGGTCGATGTCCGCCGCGCGATCCGTAATTGAGGGGCCGGAGGCGATCGACGAGACATCGTCGCCGGGAATGTCGCTCACCGCCAGCGTGACCACCCGCGCTGGCGCGGCGGCCAAAGCGAGCTTGCCGCCCTTGATCGCCGAAAGCCGCCGACGAACCGCATTCATCGTCCGTATGTCGAGGCCCGAGGCGAGCAGGCGGCGGTTGACGAGCTGTTTGTCCGCCAGCGTCACCCCCTCGACCGGCAACGCCATGACCGAGGATCCGCCGCCGGAGATAAGGACCAATACGAGATCGTCGGGCGTCAGGCCGGTCACGGCCGCCAATATCTCGCGCGCCGCCGCCTGACTGTTCTCGTCGGGAATGGGATGCGCCGCCTCGCGCACGGCAATCCGCCGTGTCGCCATGCCGTAGCCATAGGGAGTCACGACCGTGCCCGAGAGGGGCACGTCGGGCCATGCCGCTTCGACCGCCGCCGCCATCGACGCCGCGGCCTTGCCCGCGCCCACGACCACGCATCGGCCGGCGGGCGACGATGGAAGGTGCGGCGCCAGCACGCCGGCCGGGTCGGCCGCGCCCACCGCGACATCGAACAGTTCGCGAAGGAACGACCGGGCGCGGGCGTCGTCCCACGCGGTGACATCGACCTCGCTCACGCGAAGTCCACCGCGACGACCTCATGGATCGCGATACGCGGCACCTGCACGACGATCGCATCGCCCTCGGTCCGGAATTGCGCGTCGGTTGCCGCTTCGAGCAAGCGGACACGTCCGGGGCGGGTGCCCTGCGGCAGGCGTAACGTCACTTCATAGGGCCCGGCAGGCAGTATCTCGTGCATGAAGCCCTTCATCGCCATGGGATTGTTGAGATTGACGATGTGCGCCGCCACCGACCGCTCCTGTCGCCAATAGCTGACGTCGACCAGCCCAGCGCCCGACACCGCCATCGGTTGCGGCTCGTTCGCCGCCCACAGCACGGCGTTGCGGAGCAAGGCGAGATGATCGACGCTCGCCACTTCCCAGAAGGTGCGATCGAGATCGAAGGGAAAGTAGACGACCCGTCCCTTGCCGACCTGCCGCGCATAAACCATCGGCACGTCGGTCGTCCGCGTCTTCGGGAAAACGCGTTCCATTGGCAGATCCGGATAGCTCGGAACCGAGGTCAGCGCCGCCTTGCCCATCCCCGGACGCGGGGTGACGTGGACCAGTTTGGTGCCCGCGATGATCCGCGGTGTGTCGTCGAGGCCGACGGTCAACGGATCGGGCCCATGGACGGTCAGATAGCTGTTCTGGACGCGCTGATCGACCTTGCCGGCAAAGTCGCAGCCGAACAGATCGGCCAGCGCGAAATTGCTCCGCTGCGTGCCCCACTCGTCGTAGAGCGAGCTTTCATGCGTGGCGACGAGACCGCCGCCATTCATGACGAACGCGCGCAACTGCCGGCATTGCGCATCCGAGAGGGCCGCGGCGTTGGTGAGCGCGATCACCTTGTAGGGGCCGGTGAACTCCGGATCGAGCTGACGCTCGTCGACGATCCCGAACGGAATGCGCGATTCGACCATCGCCTGGTAGAAGCCGTTCGACGCATCCTCCGATCCGGCATGGAGGCTCGACAGATCCATCGGGCCGGCCGCTCCGGTGTCGCGCGGCACGTTGGGCGCATAATAGGTCTGGGTCTGCGCGGATTGGAGCAGCGCCACCCGCGCCAGGCTGGCGGTGCTGCGGAAATAGGCCTCGTTGGCCGCGTGCCAGACATAGGCCTTTTCGACCGCAGGCACCCAGCGTTTGTCGAACACCTCGGCCTTGAACTTGGTCATCCATGGACGGAAGCCGTGGGCGAGCCCGTCGTGGAGATAGGCGGTGATCTCGGCGCTCGACTGGGTCGAATCCATCAGCCGATAGGGCGTCGAGGTCTCGCCGACGGCGAAGATGCCGCTGACCGGCCGATCCTGCATCAGGCAATAGGCTTCCTTGGCGCTGCGCCCGTTGAGCCATGCCGCATTCTGCCCGCTCCGCCCCTGCCGGTCGGCATAGATCGACCGGATCGTCTGGCGGAGCCGCTTGGGATCGAGCCTGCCCCACGTGCCCGGCGTGAAGAATGCTTGCGGACGGATGCGGGTGACGGTGTCGCCCCACAGCTTCAGCTGGGCATAACGCTTCTCATCATCCCACAGCATGTAGGCGCGCACCTGCGGGTCGCGTGGGTTGCCGAGAGCGGTTGGAATCGCGAAGCCGCTCGCCGCCTTGAATTCACGCGTGCAGACCGGGCAGTAGCAGATGCCGGCGCTGCCCGCCCAGCGATTGCCGAAGATCGCATCGACCGGATAGGTGCTGACGATCTCCGTCAGGATCTGCGGCATCCACTCGAACGTCACCGGGCCATTCGGGCAGGTGAGGTAGAGTTCGGGGTCGGTCGGGTGGCGCTTGGGCGTGCCGTCTGCATTGTGCGCGATCCAGTCCGGATGCGCGGCGAGCATGTCGGCATGGCCGGCATGGGGGTCGACTCGGCCCAACACGCGGATCCCCATCGCCTTGCAGGCATGGGTGAGGTCGCCGAACATATCGGTATTGCCCAGATAGGGGCTGCGCTGATGAAACGGCACCTTGGTCGGGTAGAAAGCGGTGACGCCGCCGGCGCTGAGGCAGACCCCCTGCGTCTTGGTGCGGCGAAGGAAATCCAGCCAGAATTGCTTGTCGTAGCGGCCGGGATCGTCGTCGGTGGCGCAAATCTGCACCCAGCGCATCGGCTCCCATTCCCATCCTTTGCCGCCACCTTGCATGGCTGCGGCGGCGGCGCCGGTGAACGGCACGCCGCCGGCCAATCCGGCGATCACGCTGACGCCCTTAAGCATATCCCGGCGATCCAGCTCCAACTCGGCCATTCTCATCTCCTTTCGCGTTAGATTGGCAGTCTGGGGGAAGCGGCGCTTATACGCCCACGCCCGATCCGACCGCCGCGCCGATCGCTGAAATGGCGAAGCCGATGCACGGATGGTTCATGCCGATCTCTCCTGAAAATGCGCCGATCGCCGGCAGGCCGGTTTGAGCCGGAGTGCCATCAGCGTCGTCGTCTGAGTTCTGGATAATATTTTTTACCACCGACGACAATGATATATTTGGCTCCGCATTGACGCCCGGCCCAAGCTTGGACAGTGATGCTCGGGTGATGCGAACGAAAGTGCGGAGTCCCGCGATGACTGCGACGTCGATCAAGCCCGCCAAACTGGCCGACGCCATAGCCGAGCATCTTCAGCAGCTCATCCTCGAGGGTACATTGCAGGCCGGGGAGCGGCTGCTGCCCGAACGCGAGCTCTCGACCAAGCTCGACGTCTCGCGCCCGTCACTACGCGAGGGGATCGCCAAGCTCGTCCAGCGCGGCCTGCTGACGACCGATGCGCAGGGCGTCGCCCATGTCAGCGATCAGGTCGGCCACACGCTGCGCGATCCGCTGATGCTGCTGATGGACGACCCGGATGCCCGGATCGACTGCATGGAATTTCGCTCGGTGGTCGAAGCGGCCGCGGCCGGCTATGCAGCGGAGCGGGCGTCGGAAGTCGATCGGACGCTCATCGGCGAGCATTTCCAGGCAATGATCGCGGCGCATGCGCTTGGCGACGTCGAAGCGATCGCGCGATGGGATGCCGAGTTCCACTTCGCGATCTACGAGGCGAGCCACAATCTGCTGATGCTGCACTTCATGCGCAGCCTCGAGACGATGTTGCGATCCAACGTCTACCTCAACCGCAGGAACTTGTTCGAGCATCGCGCCTCACCCGAGTCGCAACTGGACGAGCATCGCGCGATCCATGATGCGATCATGGCGCGCGATGCCGAGGCGGCCCGCGCCGCCGCGCAGGCTCACATGATGTCGACGCTGCGCACGCAGCGCCTGATCCAGGAATCCGAGCGTCGGCAGGCGGCCTCGATCCGCAGGTTGGCGCACAAGGATCTGGTCGCGCCCCAGCGCGGACGTGCGCGCCACTGAGCGAGGCGGGGCACTCCGGTAAAATAAACTATCCGCTTGCGAAGTGCGGTAATTAATTATAGCCAGATAGGTGATCGCGGCGCCAATAGACCGCGGCAACCGAGGGAGAGGCTTGGTGCTTCATCAGCTGATGACGCCGATCGGCAACAGCATCGCGGCCTCGTCGGCCGTGGCCGCGCTGCCCATCGCCGCCGTCCTCGTGCTGCTCGGGGTCGTGCGGCGGCCCGCATGGCAGGCGTCGGCCGTGGGGCTCGTGATCGCCCTGATCCTCGCCGTCACCTGCTGGACGATGCCGATCGGTCTGGCGCTCGACTGCGCGGCGGCGGGCGGCGTGTTCGCCTTGTGGCCGGTCATGTGGATCGTCTTCAATGCGCTGGTCCTGTACAATCTCTCGGTCGCGTCCGGACAGTTCGAGGCGCTACGCTGCTGGCTGGTGCGCCATCTGCCTGACGACCGCCGCGTCGTGCTCGTCGTCATCGGCTTCGCGTTCGGCTGCCTGCTGGAGGGCGTGGCCGGCTTCGGCGCGCCGATCGCCATCACCAGCGCCCTGCTGATCGGCCTCGGCTTCCCGGCGCTCGACGCACTCGTCTTCACGTTGATGTTCAACACCGCGCCGGTGGCATTCGGCGCGCTCGGTGCGCCCGTCACGACCCTCGCCGCGGTAACGCAACTGCCCGATCACGTGCTGGGGGCGATGATCGGCCGCCAGCTGCCGATCATCGCGCTGTTCCTCCCGTTCTACGTGACTGCCGTCTACGGCGGGGTCAGGGCTTTGCGGGGCGTCTGGCCGGTATTGTTGGTCGCGGGAGCGTCGTTCGGGCTGACGCAATTCCTTTGCGCCAACTTTCTCGGTTATGCGCTGACCGACGTGCTTTCGTCGCTGGCGTGCCTGATCGTCACTTTGTCGTTCTGCAGGGTGTGGAAGCCGGTGCCGGATCCGGCCTACGCTCTGACCATACCTGCGGATCTGATCGCCTCCGCGCGGACGGCCGAGGCCAGAGCGGGCGGCGCACTTGCCGGATGGCTGCCCTGGCTGGTCCTGTCGGCCACCGTCACGATCTGGATCCACTTCAAGATCAACCTGATGGGTCGCACCCTGATCCAGTGGCCGGGCCTGCACAATGCGGTCTTCATCACCGCTTATGGCAAGCCTTATGCCGCCGTCTGGGATTTCCAGCCGCTGGCGACCGGCAGCGCGATCCTTGTCGCCTCGATCGTTACCGCGGCGCTGTGCCGGCAGACACCGGGCGATTTCGTCGCCGCGTTTGTGCGCTCGCTTCGCCAAGTGCGTCTGCCGGCGCTGACCACGACGCTGATCGTCGCGCTGGCCTATCTGATGAACTATTCAGGCATGGCCTATACGTTGGGCGTGGCGGTCGCCTCGAGCGGGCTGTTGTTTCCGTTCCTTTCGGCCTTCCTCGGCTGGCTGGCGGTGTTCCTGTCGGGCAGCGACACGTCGGGCAACGCGCTGTTCGGGAATTTGCAGGTCGTCGCCGCGCACAAGTTGAACCTCAATCCGATCCTGATGGCGGCGACCAATTCGTCGGGTGGCGTCATGGGCAAGATGATCTCGCCGCAGAATATCTCGACCGGCACCGTCGTCACCGATCTGCGCGGTCATGAGGGCAAGGTGCTCGCCCGCACCTTCAAGCACAGCATCGCGCTCACCTGCCTGCTCGGCCTGCTGGTCGTCGTTCAGCAATATGTGACGCCGTGGATCATCCCGTCATGACCGCGAAGCGCTTCCTAGCGACGCGGCACGAGACGCTGGACGCGCCGGCCGGCCACCTCGGCGACGTAGAGGACGCCGCGGCTGTCGGTGGCGATCAGGTGCGGGCCGGAAAATTGGCCGGGTTCGCTGCCCTTGCCGCCGATCGTGCCGAGCAGCGCCAGCTTTTTGCGGTCGAACGCAAGCAGTCGCGAATTGCCCCAGTCGGACACGTACATGATGCGCTGGCCGACATCGGGCGAAAAGGCGATGGACGATGCGGTCTGCGGCGACGGCTGGTTGCGGTCGACGAACGTCTGGCGGAGATATCGGCCCGCGCGGGTAAAGACCTGGATGCGCTGGTCGTTGCGATCCGCGACATAGACCAGCCCGTCGCGCGACAACTCGACGGCATGGACGCCATTGAAACCCTGCGGCCCGTCTCCGGTCTCGGGAACGAACGGCGCTCCCACCGCGCGCGGATTGGGGGCAGGGTCGGCGGGCGGCGGCGCGCCGAATGCGCTCCACATCCGCTTGAATGCGCCGGTGTCGGCGTCGAACACGATGATCCGGCGATTGCCATAGCCGTCGGCGACGTAGGTTTCATGGGCATGATCGTCGACGAAGATGTCGGCGGGGGCGTGCAGGTTGGCAGTGTCGGCATCGCCTTGGCTCGCGCCGGGCTTGCCGATCTGGCGGAGAAAGCGTCCGTCCGTGGTGAAGACGAGGATCATGTCGTCGGCGGGGGTGCCGCGCGAATTGCCGCCGATCCAGACGCGGCCTTCGCGATCGACTGCGATGCTGTGTTCGGTCGTCGGCCAGTCGTAGCCGGCGCCGGGTCCGCCGAAGCCGCGCAGGTAATGGCCGTTGCCATCGAACATCACGACTGGCGGCGCCGCTTTCGCCCGGTCCGTTTCGGGCAAAGAGCGGGGACGATGGAGCACCCACAGATTGTCGTGGGCATCGACTGCGACCGCGCTGACGTCGCCGAGCATCATGTCCGCGGGCAGCTTCAGCCAGCCCGCGTCCGGCACCAGGACCGGCATCGCCGGCGGCGCCGCTTCGGCGGCGGGGCCGCTCGTTACAGCGGCTGCAGCCAGCACGATCGGAAGCCAAAACATGCGCGAAACCATGATCTTCGGCTCCTCTTCCGTCTGGGCGGAAGAATAAGGCAGGGCACGGCGGGCGCCACGGGCGAATTGTCCACGATGCGGGAAATGGGACGCGGTTGACGGCGGCGAGCGTCGCGGATCGCGCGGCGGCCCGAACAGAGGAGCGGACGCAGATCATGACGGACGATGCGGACATGGAGCGGCTCGGGAAGGTTCAGTCGCTCGTGCGGGCGTTCAACATCCTCGACGCGTTGACCGGCTTCGACAACGGCGCGACGTTGACCGATCTCGCGCGCGAGACCAGCCTCCCGCGATCGACCGCGCACCGGCTGCTGACCACGATGAATACGCTGCGCTACGTCGATTTCGATGCCAGCACGAACCATTGGATGATCGGGGTTCAGGCGTTCGCGCTGGGCAACGCCTTCGTTCAATCGCGCGATCTCGGCCGGATCGGGCGGCCGATCATGCGATCGCTGATGATCGATGCCGGCGAGACGGTGAATATCGCGATCGCCGACGTCGACGACGTCGCCTTCGTCGGCCAGGCTCGTCCGGCCAACGGGAACGGCGAGAATACCGCTCCGGGGCGGCATATGCCGATGCACTCCACCGCCTCCGGAAAGGCGTTGCTGGCTTTTTGGGAGAAGGCGGCGCGCGATTGCTTTCTCGCCTCGCATGCATTCGAGCGGCGGACCGACCTTACGATCGTCGAGGCCGACGCGCTCGATGCGGAACTGGCGCACATCCGCGCGCGCGGGTTTGCGATCGACGATCAGGAAAACGAGCTCGGTGTTCGCTGCGTTGCGGCGCCCGTGTTCGATTCCAAAGGACTTGTTCGCGCGTCGCTGTCCATTTCCGGGAGCGTTGCGCGGTTGGCGGAGCCGCGGTTGATGATGCTCGGGCGGACGCTGTCGCTCGCGGCGCAGCGCATGACCAACGATATCGGGGGGCTATTGGCGGCCTGATCGGCTCCTCGGGCGACAGATAAGAAGCGAGAGAGATCGTCGCTGTTCCGCATTGTGAAAATGTAACCATTTACGTCTTCGATGAAATTACATCGACTTGACATGATCTGTGCCAACGGCGCTAAGTCACGAATAGGAGGAGATTTCCTACCAATCTGACGGTCCATCGGTAAGTCTGTTTGATGAGACTTATGTCGTCGTGACTCAATCTGTCGTGTCACGTGATTGTGGAGTCGATCGGTAAAATCTCGCCGGAACTATAGAATATTCGCGAAAAGCGAATTGAAAAGGAGAGGTCGATGTCTGGAAGTAGGATGCGGCGGCGCCTGATCGGCGTCAGCCTGCTGCCGTTCGCCACCGCCGCGTGGGCTCAGGACACCACCACCCCGCCGGCGGCCGTGCCGGTCGGCCAGCCGGCTTCTACGCCGGCCGCTGGCGCGGCGCCAATGGAGGAGGTCAAGGACATCGTCGTCACCGGCAGCCGCATCAGCCGGCAGGGCTTCGAGACGCCGACGCCGATGACGGCGATCTCGAGCAAGCAATTGGAGGCGAAGGCGGCGGTGACCGTCACCGATATCGTTGCCGAAATCCCGTCGCTGACCCCGAACCAGAACGTCAACAATTCGACCAACGTCGGCCAGACCAACTTCAACCTGCGCGGCATCGGTGCCAATCGCACGCTCGTTCTGCTCGACGGGCTGCGGTTGGAGGATACGAGCCCGACGGGTGGCTTCAACGCCAACATCCTACCGGCCCTGTTGATCAACCGGGTCGAGGTCGTCACCGGCGGCGCGTCGTCGGCTTACGGTTCCGACGCGATCACCGGCGTCGTCAACGTCGGCCTGATCTCGACCATGAATGGCGGCAAGATCGACCTGCAGGGCGTGATCTCCGACCATGGCGACGATCGCCAGAAGAGCGCGAGCATCGCGTTCGGGCACGACTTCCTGAGCGGCCGCCTGCATCTGGTCGCGGCAGGATCCTATTTCCGCCAGCCGTCGATCATCTACGAAAATGCGCGGCCGTGGGGGCGGCTGGGCTATTCGCTCTTCACCAACACCGCCGCCAACATCGCTGCCGGTCAGCCACAGATGATCATCGGGCCGGGCGGCACCGTTGCCCAGATCACCTATGGCGGCGTCATCACCAACGGCCCGGTCGGGTTCCGCAACACGCAGTTCCTCGGCAACGGCGTGACGGCGCCCTATAATCGCGGCGATTATTGCGGCGGTGTCAGCTACTGCCAGAATGGCGACGGCGTGAAGAGCTACGACACGCCGGCCGGCG
Source organism: Sphingomonas nostoxanthinifaciens (assembly GCF_019930585.1). Taxonomy (NCBI): domain Bacteria; kingdom Pseudomonadati; phylum Pseudomonadota; class Alphaproteobacteria; order Sphingomonadales; family Sphingomonadaceae; genus Sphingomonas; species Sphingomonas nostoxanthinifaciens. The sequence continues at coordinate 1,525,582 of NZ_CP082839.1, forward strand.
TCTTGCGGCCGAAAGCCGATCGATACAGCGGCTACAGCAAGCTGACCTACGATATCGGCGATCGCGGCCACATCTGGGGATCGGTGCTGTATTCCTACGATCGGGAAATCCAGACCAACGTTCCCAACTACAATAATGGCGATCTCGTCATTCGCGCGGACAATGTCTATCTGCCCACGCAGATCCGCGCGCAAATGGCGACGCTGGGGCTCACCAGCTTTACGCTGGGTCGCGAGAACCTCGAAGACAAGTCGACCTACAACATGGGCAAGACGCAATATGCGCGCGGCATCGTCGGCGCCGATGGCGCCCTGCCGTTCTTCGATCGCTGGAAATGGGACGCGCATCTTGCCTTCACCCGTGACACGTTCGATTCCACGGCAGCAAATAATCGCGTGCAGAGCCGCTTCTTCAATGTAGTCGACGCGGTGGCCAATCCAGCGACAGGCGGCGTAGCGGGCGTCGCCGTGGGTGCGCCCGTCTGCCGATCGACGCTGACCGATCCGACCAACGGCTGCGTTCCTGCCAATCTGTTCGGACCGGGCACGATCAGTGCCGCGGCACGGGCTTATTATCTCGGCACGTCGTGGGTCCACACGCGGATGGATCAGCTGAATGCTGGCTTCAACGTGCGCGGCGATATTTTCCACACCTGGGCTGGGCCGATCTCGCTGGCGACGGGTGGCGAATATCGTCGGGATTCGATCAACCAGACGTCCGACCCGATCTCGCAGATCACCGGATGGCGACAGGCGAGCGCGGCCCCGTTCAAGGGCAGCAACTATGTCGAGGAAGGCTATGTCGAGGCGGTGATCCCGCTCACCATCCCGAACTTCGCGTTCATGCGGAAGTTCGAGATCGATACCGCAGCGCGCGTCGCCAATTACGAGAGCAGCGGCACCGCGGCGGTGTGGAAGGTCGGCGCCAATTACGAGGTGGACGAGCAGGTGCGTTTCCGCGCGACCTACTCACACGATTTCCGCGCGCCGAGCGTGAACGATCTGTACAGCTCGCCCGTCGCCAATAACGGGCAGACCGTGATCGATCGCCGCCCTGGTTCCACCTTCGGTGTCTCGACGACGGTTCTGACCATCACCGGCGGTAATCCCGATCTGAAGCCCGAAAAGTCGAATACCTTCACCTATGGCGTCGTGCTGTCGCCCAATTTCCTGCCCGGCTTCCGCTTCTCGGTCGACGTCTACCGGATCAAGATGAACAACGCGATCACGGCGTTCAGCAATCAGGACGTGGTCAACAATTGCTATGCCGGATCGACGACGTTCTGCTCGGCGATCACGCGCGATCCGACGACCGACCAGATCGTCCGTGTCCAGGCGTTGCAGTTCAACGCGCAGGTCTTGAAGGTCAACGGCGTCGACTTCGAGGGCCGCTATGCGGTGCCGATGGAGCAGATCGGGCTGCCTGGCTCGCTGGTGCTTGGTTCGCTTGTGTCCTACGTCGCCCATGTGAAGACGGTGGCCAACGGCGCGGTGCAGGAGAATGCCGGCTTCCTTACCGGCACGAACGCGACGCCGAAGTGGCGCGCGTCGAATACCGCGACCTTCGATTATGGCCCGATCACGCTCCGTGCGCTGGTCACCGTGATCGGCGGCGGCGGTTATTCCGCGCTGTATCCGACAGCCAAGCAGATCAATCTCTACCACTTCGATGCGCGCGCTTACGCCGACTTTACCATCCAGTATCGGATCAACCGCCATTTCGAAGTCTATGGCAAGATCAACAACGCCTTCAATCTCGATCCGCCGCCGATCGCCGACAATGGCACGCTGAAGGCGCTGGCCAATACATCGCAATATTATGACTCGCTCGGCCGCGTCTACGGCGCCGGCATCCGGTTCCGCTGGTGACGGTTGCGCGTACCGGTCGCTCGACTTCAAGGGAGATGTTTCGATGGATGTGAGTCGGCGCGAGTTCGCCTTGATCGCAGGGGCTGCCTCTGTGGCCGCTGACCTCCCGGGACGCGCGGTGGCCGCCGCGCATACGGGCCTGCCCTGGTATCGCACGATCAAGCGCATCGGCCAGACCAACTTCAACGAACGCGATCCGGAATTCGGCGACGTCGAGGCGTGGGCGGATTATTGGGCGTCGGCAAAGGTGCAGGCGGTCGCGCTCTCGGTCTCCGGCCCGGTGGCTTTCTATCCGACCAAGGTGCCCTTCTTCCATGTCAGCACCTATCTGAAGGGCCGCGACCTGTTCGGCGAATGCCTCGCCGCCGCCAAGAAGCGCGGGCTGCGCGTGTTCGGCCGGATGAGCCCGGACATCCAATATATCGATCCGAAGCTGCTGGAGGCGCATCCGCTCTGGTTCCGCCGCGATCAGGCGGGCAATCTGCAGAAACCGGCGCCGGAAATCGCCTTCACCTGCCAGTTCAGCGGACAGTTCTCCGAGCAGCAGCCGGCAATCCTGCGCGAGCTTGTGGCGCGATACGACATCGATGGCGTCTACATGAACGGCTGGCCGACCATGCAGGTCTGCTATTGCGAGAATTGCCGCAAGATCGGCGACCCGAAGTCGGAAGCATATAAGACCGCGCTGATGGATAGTGCGGCGCATCTGACCGACCTTTATCGCGGCATCCTGACGGCCAAGAACCCCGACAATTTCTACAGCTGCAACGTCGCCGGCGGCATGGAGGATTCGGGGCTCGACCAATGGAAGCTGACGCGCAACGCCAATTGGTACACGTCCGACAATCAGGCACGCTCGGGCATGGACGAGCCGGTGTGGCAGGACGCACAACAGGTCAAATATGCCCATGCGATGATGGGCGATCGGCCGGTGGCCGCGGTTACCGGCAGCTATACCCGCTCGGGCTCGACGATGTGGCGGCAGGTGGCCGATACGACGTGGGAGCCCGTGTCGCGCATGGCGCAGACCACCGCCGCTGGCGGCATCGTCTGGTATCATCATCTCGGCATGGAACAGGGCTTTCGGCAGGATCGCCGCTGGCAGGGGCCGGGCCGCGATTTCCTGACGTGGCACGCCGCCAACGACGCGCATTTCCATAACGTCCGTTCGCTGGCCAACGTCGCGATCGTGCTGCCCACTAATACCATGAGCCACCGGCATGAGGCCAAGGGCAAGACGACCGACTATCTGCAGGGCGTCTACACCTCGTTGATCGACGCGCGCATCCCGGTCGATTTCGTCCACGAGAACGAGCTGACCGCACAGCGCCTCGCGCCTTACGATCTGCTGATCCTGCCCAATTTCGCGATGATGAGCGATGCGCAGGCCGCGGCGCTGGAGGCCTATGCGCGGCGGGGCGGCGCGTTGCTCGCCACCTACCAGACCGGCCTGTTCAAAGAGGACGGATCGCCGCGTCCCGATTTCGCGCTGGGCCGGCTGTTCGGCATCGCCAAGGCGGGCGAAGTGCGTGGCGGCGGCGAGGGCGTGCTCGGCTCGTTCGCCCCGGTCTCGCTCCAGTCGGTGCGGCGGCGCGGGCCGATCACCGAGGGCTTCGAGGAGACGAGCTGGATCGCCGGGCCGTACTGGAGCCAGCCGGTGACGGCGACCGCCGACGTACCGCTGACCTTCATCGATCCCTATCCGGTCTATCCGCCGGAATCGGTGTATCAGCGCGTTCCGCCGAGCGACCGCCCCTCGGTCGTGACGCGCGAGGCGGGCGGCGCGCGCCTCGCTTATCTGGCCGGCGACATGGACGCGACCTATTGGCGGCTCGACAATCCGGATCTGGGTCGTTTGCTGACCAACACGATCCGCTGGCTGCTGAACGGCAAGATGGCGGTGACGGTCTCGGGCGACGGGTTGCTGGAGGTGATCGGCTGGCAGACCAAGCCGGGCTACGCCATCCACCTGCTCAACTATAACGGCCCCAATGCCTTCCGCGGCCACATGCGCAAGCCGGTGCCGCTGGGCGAGCAGGTCGTGCGCGTGACGCTGGCGGACGGCGCGCGCGTCAGGAGCGCCAAGCTTCTGCGCGGCGGTACTGCACCCGCATTCCGGCAGGACGGGCGGCTCGTCGAACTCACTGTGCCGCGTGTTGATCTCCACGAGGTGGTCGCGCTTGAAATCTGAGCACTGGATCGGGCCGCAGGCGATTGACGACGGGGACCGGGCTCGTCGGCTGCCCGCTCAGGCGCTTCGTCGTGCGGGTGCGGGCTGGATCGGCGGGATCCGATCGCAGGACGCGTGGATCGCTGCACGGATGGACGCGAGGTGCTGCAGATTCTCGTCTGCCGACCCGGCGTCCAGGAGCGGATTATAATCCCGCGCGGCGACCCCCTGACCAGTCAGCACCGCGAACCAGCTCGCGTCGCGAAACAGCTCGTCGGGCTGCAGCATCAGCCGTCCGGATGCGCGATACTGCTCGATCTTTTGGGCCAGTGCCTCGGGTAGCGGCGTGCTCTGGCAATGACGCCACATGGGTTCGTCGCGCCCTTGCGTCATGCGATAATGCAGGATCAGGAAGTCCCGCACGTCCTCGATCTCGCGCTGCGTCACGCGATTATATTGCTCGGCCAGCAATGGATCGCAGTTCGCGCGCGGGAACAGCGAGAGCAATTTGCCGATGCCCGTCTGGATCAGATGGATGCTTGTCGATTCCAGCGGCTCGAGGAATCCGCTCGACAGCCCGATCGCGACGACGTTGCCGATCCAGGCGCGGCGACGCCGGCCGGGCGTGAACCGGATCAGGCGCGGCTCGGCGGTGGGCGGGCCGTCCATCGCGTCGATCAACGCCTGGCGGGCATCCTCCGCCGACTGGAAGCGGCTGCTGAAGACGTGACCGTTGCCGACCCGGTGCTGTAGCGGGATGCGCCAGCGCCAGCCGGCCGCATGCGCGATCGCCTGCGTATAAGGCGTGATCGACGGCTCGGGGGCGGAGGGCGCTGCCCAGGCGCCGTCGCACGGCAGCCAGTCGGACCAGTCCTCGAAGCCTGCGCCCAGCGTCTGCTCGATCAGCAGGCCGCGCAGGCCGGAGCAGTCGATGAAGAGGTCTCCCGCCAGCGACGCGCCACACTCCAATGTGAGCGCGCGAACGAAGCCGCTCTCCGCATCCTGCTCGACATGGCCGACCTTGCCTTCGACACGGACCATGCCGTTCGCTTCCGCGATAGTCCGCAGGAAGCGGGCGTAGAGGCCGGCGTCGAAGTGAAACGCGTAGCCGAGCGTCGACAGCAACGAGCGCGGGTCGCCGACCGGTCGCGTGAAGCGGCGCGCGCGGGCGATGCACGTGTTGAGCGAATAGTCCTCGATCTCGGCCGCGGCTCCGTCCAGCCAAGCGCGGATCAGGCGATGCGGGAACATCGTGGCGTCGCCGGGGCCGCCATAGGTCCCGAACGGATGGAAATAGGCGCTGTCGCTGCCCTGCCAGCCGCGAAATTCGATGCCAAGTTTTACGGTCGCGCGGGTCTCGGCCATGAAGCGCGCTTCATCCAGCCCGACGAGGTTGTTGAACCAGTGGATCGTGGGGATGGTGGACTCGCCCACGCCGACCGTGCCGATCTCCTCGGATTCGACCAGCGTGATGCCGATCCCGGTCTTGGCGAGCGCGCGCGATAGCGCGGCGGCGGTCATCCAGCCGGCGGTGCCCCCACCGAGGATGACGACCCGGCGCACCGGCTCGTTCGTCACCGTCCGCACGCCCCGTCATGCGCGGTCGGATGCTGGACCGCGAGATAGACGGTGCTCCACAGCTGCGCGGCGTTGGACTCGTCGACGTCGGCGCCGCTCGCGCCGAACGGGGCGATTTGGTAACGCCCGTCCACATGGCGCCATGACCAGAGTTCCGAGCTCTGCATGCTGCGTGTGGCGTCGATCGCGTGCCACAGCGCGGATTGGGCGGCGTGGAGCCGCGCGCAGGTTGCGGCGGGCAGGTCGGTGCGCGCGATCTGGCGGGCGAGCCCCGCCGCCATCAGCGCCTGCTGCCACGACCAGATGACCGTGCCATGATAGGCGCCGGGCCCGAAGCGTGCCTGCAGCGCGGGCGGCGCGAAGACGGGATTGGCGACGAGCATTCCGGCGCCGGTCATCAGCCCGGCGGGAAACGGCCGCGCCGCGGCTTCGGTCGCACGATCGAGCATCGCCGGGGCGGGGCGGGCGAATAGCAGCGCAAACCCCTCGTCGGAATTGAGGATGGGGACAGGCTTCCCCTCGCCATCGAGCGCGATGGCGTGGAAGCGTACCGGCAGTTCCGCCACCGATGCGAGCGCCGGCGCGGCGGGAACACCCAGGCTGTCGGCGTAATGCTCGATCGCCGGGCGGGCCTCGGCGCTTGGCTTGGTCACCGCGAACAGGGCTGGGGCATGGGCCTGCCATTGCTGCACGATTGCCGGGAGCGCCGCCAGCATCGCGCGATCGTCCGCGCTCGCATAAGGCGCCAGCAGGCCTGCGCGATCGAGCGCTGCGGCGGCCTCCAGCGCGGCGGGCACCAGCACCGCGTTGACGTCGTAGGGGTAGCGGCCGCCGCCGAGCCCGTCATTGCTGTCGCGCCATTCGCCGGCATCCATCCCCGCCTTCAGCGCGATCAGGTTGCGCCACTGCGGATCGCGCGCGAACGGCTGCGCATGCGCGATCACGAAGCGGAGGTTGCGCATGAGCAGGCTGCCGAGCTGCGCCTCACCGTCATGTTCCGCCAGGAAGGCAGCGGCGCGGGCGCGTCCGCGCGGATCGTCCAGCAGCCATGCGCCCGCCACCGGCGCCAGCAGATAGGCGCTGTCGATCATCTTATAGTCGTAGACCGGCGCGGCCGAAGCGCCGTCATGGGCCTTGCGATGGTCGAGGATCGCGAATTCGCCGATATCCTCCTCGTGCGCGACGTTGCCGTCAGGCGCGAGCCGCGCCAGCACCGAGCGCAAGCCGGTCTCGACCGCCGCCGGCTTCAGCGCCGGCATCAGCAGCCGCACCGACATCAGCGTGTCGCGCCCGAAATAGGTGTTGAACCGCCACGATCCGGCGAGGAACTTCTCGCGATAGCTGAGGAACGTCAGCGCGCGTCGCGCCTTGGGGTCGACGGCGGCGCCGGGCTCGAGCAAGGCTCCGGCGGGAACGGGGGTGAGCGGCGTCTCGCCGGTCAGTGCCGTGAAGCTGAGCGCGATCATGCCATCGGGGCCGGCCATGATCGTGCCGCCCTCCAGCCCCCCATGCTTTACCGTCAGCGACAGCGCATAGCCCGGCGCGCCGTCCAGCCGATCGCGCGTCCAGCTTAGCCGGTTGCCGGCACCCCGCATCGGCGTGTCGATCGCGGATGGGGCCGTGCCGAGCGCCTGATAATCGCGCAGCACGCGCACGCTCGACAGCACCGCGCGCTTCACCGCCAGACGCGGCGTCTGCACGACGGCGCGGAACGTCACGCCGTGCAGCGGGCGCCCTTTGTCGTCCTTGGCCGTGAAGGGCTGCGGCGCCTGGTCGATCCGCCACTCGGCCGCCGTGGCCGTCGGCTCGAACCACAGGCCGACCCCGCTATTGCCGGCGGGAAAGGCGACGATCAGGCGCGGGTTCGTGCCCGAACGCAGCACCACGTGCGCTGCGACCGGGCCCGACTGGACGAAGCTGTTGAGGTTCAGCCCCTCGCGCTGGATCGCATCCGTCTCCACGCGCGCAACCGACGCGGCGCCGAGCGAAATAGCCAGCGCGAACGCGCCCAGGCGGGGCAGAAGAGCCATCAACCCTCTCATAGAAGATGCGGTGGCGGCACGCGAGCGCCGCCACCGCGTGACATCACAGCTTCAGGGTCGCGCTGACGACCGCATTCCGTCCGTAGATCGCGCGACCGTAGAAGAAGCCGTTGACGATCGTCTGCGTCTGGCCCTGGCGTGGATTGCCTTCGGTGAAACCCTTTGTGTTGGTCAGATTGTCGACGCTGACATTGATGTTGAGACGCTTCGTCGCGTTGACGCTCGCGCCGACCGAGAACACGCTGTAGCTCGGCAGCGAGATGCCGTTGCCCGCATCGGCGAAGATCTTGCCGATATATTTCCAGCGCCCGTAAATCTCGCCCAGCCCGCCCGGCAGGATGAAGGACGGCGTGACCGTCAGCAATTTCTTCGGGGTACGTTCGGGCGTGTTGCCGTCGTAGCTGCCCGGGATCACCTGATCGAACACCAGGTTGGTCAGCTTGGGATCCTGATAGACGCCCTGCACATTCAGGCTGAAGAACCTGACCGGCCGGATGTCGGCATCGACCTGAACGCCGTTGGTCTTGCTGTTCGCCAGCGCATTGGTCTGCTGCGTCGGGTTGTCCGGATTGATGAACTGGTAGGACAGGTTGCGGATGATCGTGCGGAAGCCGATCACCGATCCGCTGATGCCCGGCCACTGGAAGCGCACGCCGCCCTCGTACAATGTCAGCCCGGTCGGCTTATGCGTGCCGCCGGTATCACCGCCATTGGTCTGGAAGCCGAACGCGCCGCGCCCGTAGAGCGAGATGTGATCGGTGAGCGTGTAATTGACGCCGCCCGTATAGGCCCAGTCGCTATAGGTCGCCTTCTGGCGCGCATAGGTGCCGTCAAAGGTGCTGCCGACATCCTGATACAGGCCCGGCGTCCCCGGCAGAACGGCCGCATTGTTCGTGGCGGTGTTGCCGATGTCGACGCGGACATGCTCGCTTTCATAGCGTGCGCCGAAGTCGATGTGGAGCCGCTCGCCGATCTTCAACTCGTCGTTGAAATAGCCGGAGATCGAGTTGATCTCGTCCTTGAAGACGCCCTGGCCCCAATTGCCGTAATTGACCATGCCGTTATTGGTCAGCGATCCAAGCACGTTGCCGTCGGCGCCGAGCGCGACCACGTCGTAGACGTGCGAATCGTTGGTGACGTCGTTGACCACGGTCGCCACCGCCGACTGGTCGTTGTCGCGGCGGACATTGTAATACATGCCGCCCACGGTCAGCGAATTGTCGATGGCGCCGCTGGAATAATTCCACTTCGCGCCGAAATTGCTGCCGAAGTCGCGCGTCTTGAGCGTCTGGTGGTTGAGCACCGTCTGCTGCAGCAGGCCGTTGCCGTTGAGCGCGTTGAGCACGCCGGCGTTCGAGGCCGCGATCACCTGCTGCGTGTGGATATCGCGCAGCCCATACTGGACGGTGCCGGGGAACCGATTGGCGGCCGCCGTGAAGTATGGCACGCCATTGACGGCATAGCTCGCCAGCGGCGACGTCGTCGGATTCAGATAATTGACCGCCGACGTCAGGCCGGCAGTCCCCGAGCCGGATCCCGGGAAGATGCCGTTAAAGTCGTACATGCCGTCCAGGTAGCGGACATGGGCGAACAGGCTGACGCTCTGGTTGATGGGCTTGTCGATGTCGATGCGATAGGTGTTCGCGCGCACATGGACGCCGACCGTCGAGCTGAACCGGCGGATCGAATTGCCGGTGGCAGGGCTGTCGGGCACCGAGAAGCTGTTGAAGTATGAGCCGCCGACATCGGCGGTCTTCAGGTCCAGTCCGGGCAGGCTGCTGATGTTGCCGTTGGCGCTTACCGCGAACGGCATGTCGGCATAATAAGGATTATGCTGGTCGAGCCGCTTGTAGGTCAGGCGGATCGTGCCCCCGTCGTCGAAGCGCTTCTCGAGGATCGCCTTGACGTTGTAACCGGGAAAGCTGTTCGGCGTAGAGCGGACGCCCTTCTGCGACCAGACGTAGCCGCCGACGCTGAACGCGAGGCTGTCGGTGATCGGTGCCGAGAAATAACCGTCGGTGCGCAGGTCGCCATAGGTCGCGCCGGTGAAGCGGACCTGAGCGGTCGCCTTGTCGTAGCTGGGCTTCTGCGAGATGAAGTTGATCGTCGCGCCCGCGCCATTCGGCGCCAGCACGCCCGACGTGCCGCCTTCCACCGCCTCCATGCGGCCGATCGTGAGGTCGTTCTGGAAGTAGAAGTCGGCGCCGCCGCCGCCGTACAGGATCGGCATGCCGTCCTCTTCCAGCGTGATGAAGGTCTGCGCACCGCCGCGCAGACCACGGACCGAGTAATTGTTTGAGATCGGGCCGGCGGTCGCCTCGACGAAGATGCCGGGCACCAGCTCGAGCGTCTCGGCGGTCGAGCGCGGCGCCTTGCGGTTGATGTCGGCCTGACTGGCGAGGGTGACGTTCGACGAGGAGTCGAACAATGTGCGGCGGCCGGAGGTGTTGCCGGTGACGACGATCTCGTCGAGCGAACTGCTCCCGGCCGCGGGCGGCGTGGCGGCGGCGTCCGGCGCGCTGGCTGCCGGCGCGGCGGTCGTCGGGGCCGGTTGCTGGGCGACCGCGGGCGCGCAGACGAGCGCCGCACCGCCGGCCAGCAATGCCGACCGCATCGATCGAATATAGGGCATCACACTCTCCCGCGTTCGGAACGTGTTGACCACGATTCCTTTTGAGGTGGCGCTGCTACTCCCGTCGTCGACTAGGTTCAAACCCGCTACCGAAACGATATATCCCTGTTGCAAGATTGACACACGAAGTGAAGCAACACTTCGTTGCAAATTCACGCATCAATGCAGGGCATGTTCTCGACCCCCGATCATTTGCGCGATGTTGGCGCTAACACGTCTGATCATAGGTTCAACTGGGGGGCATTCGCGGCGCTTGCCGCAGGGACTGGCCTATCGGCGCGGCGAGAGGCCGTGATGTCGGCCGTCGGTCGGATCGCTCGGTATCCGGGTAAGGGCGATGATGTGCTTCGCCACGCCCGGCCAGAGCCGCAGCGTTTTCAGCACTAGTTCGCGCGACCAGGTTTTCTGGCCGGCGCGTTGCAGCGCGATCGAGAGGCGCAGCCGCCGCTGGAAGTCGCGCCGCAGGATCGCATGATGATCGGCAGCGCGCGCGCCCTCTCCGATGACGGCTGCAGCCACAGCGGCGCTATGCAGCGCGATCGCCATGCCCTCGCCGCAGAAGGACGGGATCACCGCCGCCTGATCCCCCAGCCGGAACGCCGTCTCCGCCGGATCGGCGCGATGCAGGAAGCCGTAGGGCACGCCTGCGATCGTCAGCGGCTTCGGCGAACATTGCTCGGCATCGCCGAGGAGCGCGGCGGCGTGCGGCTCGCGCAGCAGCGCGTCCAGCACGCCCGCCCAATTGCCGCCGAGCGCGGCCAGGCGGCTTTTCTCGATCAGCAGGCAGAGGTTCGCGACCTCGCCCTCGACCATCTGCAGGCCGGCATAACCGCCATCGAACAGGATCACGTCGATCTGGCCGTCGAGGCCCGTCCGCGCGCGCCGTGGCAGGCGCCAATAGGTCTTGAAGCCGACATAGCCGGCGTCGCAACCGGCGACGTCGCGGCCCGCACCGCGCACTTCGTGCTTGCCGCTGGCGAGGAGCAACAGGTCCGACCGTAGCTCGCCTCGCGACGTGTCGATGCGGCCCGGTGCGATCGAGCGAACCGTGAAGCCGCGCTCGATCCGCGCGCCGGCGTTGGCCGCCCGGTCGAGCAGGGCGCTGTCGAGCCGTTTGCGCGTCAGGCCGCGCGCGACGAAGGGGAGCGGCGTCTCGACCGTCCGCCGGCCGAAGGCGACCCGCAATGTGCCGATCCGCGTCGCCCCGAGATGGTCGAGGTCGAGGCCCAGCCGCGCCAGATGGTGCTGCGCCTCGATCGACAGGAATTCGCCGCAGACCTTGTCGACCGGCTCGGCCTCGCGTTCTAACAAGAGGACGGGACGCCCGGCCTGCGCGAGCAACGTCGCGGCGGCGCCCCCGGCGAGGCCGCCGCCGACGATGATTGCCTCCTTCACCGCAGCCGCCCGAGGCACCAGCGGAACGGCAGATGCCAGCGGAGCCGGACGGTGGCCCGGTCGAGCCCCGCCTGCGCGATCAGCCGCTGCCAGTCCGCGCGGGTGAAGCTGCGCGCGACCGAGAGCGCGCCGTCGTGACGGACGATCGGGTGCCATCGCGCGACCCATGCCAGCAGTCGAAACCCCTGCTGCGCGATCAGGTTACGGTGGAGATCGTTGACGAACCAGCCTCGGATCGCGCGCGCCTCCATCCAGCGGAGGAAGCGGACGATCTCGTCGTCGGCCATATGGTGGGTGACGAGCGAGGAGATGACGAGATCGATCGGCGTTGCGGGATCGATCGCGAAGGCGTCGCCGGTGACATAGTCGATCGGCAGATCATCCGGCGTCCGGGCGCGGGCGGCCGGCGCGCTGCGCGGGTTGATGTCGCAGCCGAGCAGCCGCAGTCCCGTCCGTCCCCGGAATTTGCGGGCCAGCGCGCGCAGCATGTCGCCGTCGCCGAAACCGACGTCGAGAATGGTGATGGGCGCGTCGAGCGGCACGTCGCGGAGCGCGCGTGCGACGAAGGCCAGCGTCGGCGGCCGCGCCATTGTCACCGTGTTGACCTGCGCGAGATCGGCGATGACGGCGGCGAAGGTCTCCGCCGGCAGATCGTCGGCATCCATCTGCTCAGGCTGGGTCGAACGGACGGCGAGGCGCGTCACGGGGCGGCCAGCCGGGTGAAGCGGAAGCTTTCGGCGGCCAGCCCCGGCCCGAAGGCGAGCGCGAAGCCCGATCGATCGCGATCGTCGGCCGCGCGCAGCATCGCCGCCAGCACGAACATCAGGGTCGCCGACGACATGTTGCCGAAGGTGCGCAGCACGTCGCGCGACCAGGCGAGCGCGTCGGGCGCGAGCGCGAACCCCTGTTCGACCGCGTCGAGGATCGATCGCCCGCCGGCATGGACCGCCCAGAGGTCGTAATCGGCCGGCGCCTGCCCGCGCAGCAGCCCATCGGCGGCACCATCGGCAAGCTCGGCGGCGATCGCGCGGCCGATATGGCCGGGAACCTCGCCATCCAGATGCATGTCGAAGCCCTGATCGGCGATCCGCCACGTGATCGAACCGGCGGTGTCCTTTATTGTCGCCGCGCGGAAATCGCGGAGCGCGATGCCGTGCGGCTCGGCCGTCACCAGCGTGGCGGCGCAGCCGTCGCCGAACAGCAGCATCGACAGCATGCGTTCGAGATCGTCGGTGCGCTGGAAGTGCAGCGAGCAAAGCTCGACATTGACGACGAGGACGCGCGCCGCGGGCGTCGAGCGGACGATATGATGCGCGACCCGCAGCGCGTTGACCGCCGCATAACAGCCCATGAAGCCGACCATCGTCCGCTCGACGCCGGGATCGAGCCCGATCCCCGCCATGATGATCTGGTCCAGCCCCGGCGCCATGAAGCCGGTGCACGAGGCGACGACGAGGTGCGTGATCCCGGCGCGTTCCGCGTCGCTCAGTGCGAGCGTGCCGATCGCCTCGAATGCCAGTTCGGGCGCCCAGCGTTCGTAGCGCGTCATCCGGTCGGCGGTGCCCGGCCAGTCGCCGAGGCCGTAAAAGCCATCCCGATCGGTGAATTGCCCGTCGGGCAATCGGATCGGCTCGAGAAACGAGAAGCGGCGCTCGATCCCGGCGCGTGCGACCATCCGCTCGAACACCTGGCGGCGCTTGGCATCGGCGATCGTGCCGGCGACATACTCCACGAATGCTTGGTGCACCTGATGCGGCGGCACCGCCGTGCCGATGCGGTTGATGTGCGCGACGGCGGTCATGCCCGGCCGCCGATCAGCACCGCGTTAAGCCCGCCAAAGGCGAAGCTGTTCGAGACGAGATGGTCGTAGCCGATCGGCGTCGCGGCGAGCGCCAGCGGAATGTCGCACGCCGGATCCGCCCCGCGATGGTTGAGGATCGGCGGCGCCACGCCGGCCACGAGCGCGCGCAGCCCGAGCACGAATTCCAGCGCGCCCGATCCGCCGATCAGGTGGCCGTGCGCCGACTTGGTCGCGATGACGAGGCTCTCGCCTAGCGCTTCGCCGTAGACCGCCCGCAGAGCGGCCGCCTCGGTCGCGTCGTTGAGTCTCGTGCCGGTGCCGTGGCTGGAGATTAGCACAGGCACATCGAGCGCGAGCCCGGCATCGGCATGCGCGGCGCGGATCGCCGCCTCGATTCCCGTCTGATCGGGCATCGTGATGTGCGCGGCGTCGCTCGTCGCACCATAGCCGATCAATTCGCCATGGATCGTGGCGCCGCGCGCGACCGCCCGGTCCCATGCCTCGAGCACCAAAACGGCCGCGCCTTCGCCCAGCACGAGGCCCTGCCGGTCGATCGAGAAGGGGCGGCAGTTGTCGTTGGCCATTGCCCCCAAGGATGCCCAGGCGACCCACGATCCCAGCGTCAGGCAGGCCTCTCCGCCGCCGGCGATCACGACATCGGCGCGACCGGCGCGGATCATGTGCATCGCCTCGCCGATCGCGTGGGCGGACGAGGCGCAGGCGCTGGCGATCGTCAGCGCGGGGCCATGCACGCCGAACAGCATCGCGAGCTGGCTGGCGGGCGCCGAGATCATCGCGGTCGGGATCGTCTGCGGATGCACCTTCGTCTGGCCGCGCTCGTAGAGCCGGCGATAGCCGCTGTCGGAGGTCTCGTTGCCGCCGCTGCCGCAGCCGATCATGATCGCCGTCCGCGTATCGAGCACCGGATCGCCGATCAGGCCGGCCGCGTCTATCGCCTCGGTCGCCGCGACCACGACGAAGCGCGAAAGCGGATCGAGCTGGCCCAGCACGCGGCGGTCGAACCGGGCTTCGATCGCGGACGGATCGAGCGCGGTGACGGGCGCTGCCGGACCCGTCATCCGCGCCGTTTCACCGCGCGGCAGCGCGAAGGGGGCGATCGCTCCGTCGCCATCGACGGCGCGCGCCCAGGTCGCGTCGACCCCCTGGCCCAGCCCGCTGACGCACCCCATCCCTGTAATCGCGACGCGGATGGTCAAACCGCCGCGACCTTCGCCATGATGATGTCGACGAACTGGCCGAGCGTTTCGGCCGACGCCACGTCCTCGGCCTGGATCTCGACGCCATAACGGTCCTCGATCGCGAACAGCACGCTCACCACGTCGAGCGAGGCGATGTCGAGCGAGGCGAGCGTCGCATCGGGAACCAGCTTGGCCTCGTCGATCCGTGCCTCCTGCGCGATGATGGCAACGATCTCGTCGCGTGCTGGCGGCATGCTCAAATCCCTCTCCCACGGGCAGGTTGTGGGCCGCCATTACACGCTCACGGGCATTATCCCTATGCCGTGCGCGCTGCCATCGTCCTGCTATTTCAGGACATCGAAGACCTGCAATGCCGCGGGCGCATCCTTGTCCTTGCGCCGCATGACATAGATGCGGTGGTTGGCCGGCACGTAGAGCGAGGTCTTGCCCGACAGCGACGGATCGGTTTCCAGCAGGCTCGCATGGCCCTGCTTGTCCACGGCGTAGCGGCTCATGCCGGTGTCGCCCGAAAGGTAGAGAATGCCGGCGCCGCGATCGAACGACACACTGTCGGACGTCTCGGTGCTGGGCAATGTCTGCGTCACTGTCTGGGTACGGGTGTCGACGACGTTGAGCATGCCCGGAGCGCGCGACCCGACGAACAGGTGGCCGCTGGCCGGATCGAATGCCAGCGGCACGTTGCGATGCAGCCCCGCGGGCGACGAGATCGAGACGGTGCCATCGTCGAGGCTGATCGTGGCAATACCGTCCTTGTCCCGCGCGCTGACGAACAGCCGCCGCGATTGCTCGTCGAGGATCAGCCCCTTGAGCGTGGTCGCCGGCACGGCGTAGCGCGCGAGGATCGCGAAGTTTTCGGTCGAGATCGTCGTGACGAGCGATCCGGTCGCGCCCGGTGCCGGGTCGCGGCTGCTGACATAGAAGATGTGACGGCGCGGATCGAGCAGGCCGGTATCGGGCTTGGGACCGACCTCGACCCGCGCGACGAGGCCGAGATCGGGGTCGAGGATCTTCACCGATCCGTCGGCTCCGTCGGCGACGAACAGATGCTGTCGTGCGATGTCGATCGCGACCTTGTGCGGCGATCCGACCGGGCCTCCGCGACGCACCAGCGCGCCCGATCGCAGATCGAAGACGTACATCGCCGCGCCGGCCTCGGCCGACACATAGAGGCGGTTATGCGGCACGTCGGCGGCAAGCTGGTCGAAATCGCCTTCCGGCATTTCCGGCAGCGGCGTGACGGCCACCGGATGGTATGGCGACGCCGTGGCGGGGAAAATTGCGAAGGCCGCAGCGCCGAGAGCGATCAGAACCGGTCGAGAAAGCATGGGGTCTCCGCGCTTGTGTGGTGAGGATGCGCGCGGCGCGGTCGCGAACCGCGCGCATCACGCATTATGCTCCGGCGAACAGCGCCGCACGTGAAGGAATGCGATGCGCCAGCTGGTCGCGGATCTTGATCGAGCGACGCAGCACCGCCGCCTGATCGTCGCCGGGATGATAGGGATACATCAGCCCCAGCGCGCCGATGGCATGCGCCTTGGCGTCGCGCATCTGGACCAGCACGCCGATCCGCACCCCATCCTTCTGCACTTCGACCAGCGGCTTGCCGGTGTTCATCACGCCGAGATCGTCATCGCCCGATACTTCGCCGAGATCCTTTGGCAGCTTGGCGGCGACGACGACGTTCTTGGCATTGTCGGGCGGGGTGACGTGCATCAGCACGTCGAGCATATCCGGGTTGGCCTGCGCGACCTGATCGGCCAGGTGCTGGGCATGCGGGTAGGGGGCGGCCTGCGCGACGGCCGGCAGGGCAAGAAAGCCGGCAAGGCCGGCTGCGATCATCAGCCTGCTGCGAACGGCTGCGGAGCGGCCGCGCGGGGCGGCAGCGACCGTGTCGGGCGTTGCGGGGACGAAGCCGAGGCGACGAAAGATCATCCGATTTGTCCTTGTGCAGGATGCTGACGGCGCTGAGGTAGGGACCGCCGGACAGGCTGTCGCCGCCTGCGAAAGACATTGGGAAGAAGTAATTTCGAGCGGCCGTGGATGCGGACTTGTTGCCGGCGACGTATCGGTTGCAACATTGGGAAAACTTAAGACGACCGTATCGCGGGCGCTGCTAAAGGCGTCCGTACCTCGAACGGCAGGCCAATGCGGATATTTGTTGCGGAAGACGACCACGACACGGCCGAACTGATCGGTCGGGTGTTGGTCGGCGAGGGCCATGAGGTCGAGGTCGCGCGCACCGGCGAGGGCGCCGCGGTGCGCCTGGTGTGCGAAAGCTTCGACGTGGCGATCCTCGATCGCATGCTCCCCGGCAAGGATGGGATGACGGTGCTTGCCGAAGTCCGCGGAGCCGGCATGCCCCTGCCGATCCTGATGCTCACCGCGCTGGGAAGCATCGCCAATCGGGTCGAGGGGCTGGAGGCTGGCGCCGACGATTATCTGACCAAGCCGTTCGCGATATCCGAACTGATCGCACGGGTGAACGCGCTGCAGCGCCGGGCGGCCGGCGGGCTGGGCGTGCCGACGCGGCTGCAGGTCGGGCCGATCCACATGGACATCCTTCGCCGCGAAGTCGCGATCGGCGGTCGCGCCGTCCCGCTCCAGCCGCGTGAACTGCGCCTGCTCGAGGAGCTGATGCGCAATCCGGGCCGCGTGATGACCCGCGCGATGTTGCTGGAGAAGGTCTGGGGGCTTCATTTCGAGCCGCAGACCAACCTCGTCGAAACGCATATGAGCCGGCTGCGCTCGAAGCTCGGCTTCGCCGGCGTCAAGGATCTCATCGAGACCGTTCGCGGATCGGGTTACCGGCTGAAGGCCGAAGCATAAGTGGCGCGCAGTGCCGCTCTTCGGATCGCGCTGGCCTATTCGCTTGCGTTCGCGCTGGCGATCGCGCTGCTGGGCGTGACCGTCTATTGGACGGCGCATCACGCGTTGCGCGGGCAACTCGACGATCGGATCTCCGCCGAGATGAGTTCGCTCATCAGCGAATATCGGCAGGAGGGGGAGGCTGGCCTCCGCGACGTGATCGCCCGGCGCGAGACCGCGCGGGCGACCAACGACATGGGATATGGTCTGTTCGCCCGCGATGGGCGGCGCATCGCCGGCGCCATCCCCGCCGGCCCGCCGACGCGGGGATGGCAGACGCTGGCGATGCACGATCTTTCGGACGATGCCGATCCCGCGCGTGCGCTCGCGGTCGATATTGCGCCGGGGCGGCGGCTGGTGGTCGCGGCCGATTGGGATGCGCTCGACCGCACCGACCATCTGATCCTGTCGCTGCTGGCGGCTGCGCTTGCCGCGACGATCCTGATCGGGACAGGAGGCGCTATCCTGCTCGCCAACTTCATCCGTCGGCGCCTCGCGATCATCGCCGGGACGGCCGAGGGCATCATGGCGGGCGATCTCAGCCAGCGCATTCCGCTCGGACCGCGCAACGATGAGTTCGATCGGCTCGCGGCCCTGCTGAACGCGATGCTCGATCGCATCACCGCTTTGCTCGAAAACCTGAAGCAGGTGTCGAGCGATCTGGCGCACGACCTGCGCCAGCCGCTCACCCGGTTGCGCAATCAGCTGGAGCAGGGGCTGGAATCGGGGCAGAGCGAACGCTCGCTGGAACGGGCGATCGAACAGACCGATCAGGTGCTCGGCCTGTTCGGGTCGCTGCTGCGCTTGTCGGAGATCGAGGCGGGCAAGCTGCGGCAGGCCTTCGGCAACGTCGATCTCGGTCGACTCGCTGCCGATCTCGGCGAAAGTTATTGTCCCGCGATCGAGGATGGCGGCCGGGCATTCGTAGCCGACGTCGAGGAGACGCCGCCCCTCGCCGGCGATCGCGAACTGTTGTCGCAGGCGCTCATCAATCTGCTCGACAATGCGCAGATCCATACACCGCCCGGCACGGCGATCCGGCTGAAGGTCGAGACGCTTCCCGACCGGATCCGCATCACGCTGAGCGACGACGGACCCGGCGTCGCGCCCGAGGATCGCGTGCGGATCGTCGGCCGCTTTACCCGGCTCGATGCGAGCCGGCACGTTCCCGGCCACGGCCTGGGGCTCAGCCTCGTTTCCGCCATCGCGACGATCCATGGCGGATCGCTGCGGTTTGAGGACAACCATCCCGGCCTTGCCGCGATTTTGGAGTTTCCGCGATGAAGCGCGCCGCGCTGCCGCTCGCGCTCGCGTTGGCCGGGTGCCAGCATTACGCCTCCGCGCCGCTGGCGGTCGTGCCGCCGCTGGCATCGTCGCCCGCCCAACTCGCCGGGGCCGACACCAACGGACCGCTCGATCTGGACGCGGTCGTCCGGCTGGCGCTGCTCAACAATCCGGATCTCAAGGCGGCGCGTGCCAAGCGCGGGCTGGCGACGGCCGGACTGATCCAGGCGGGCATCCTGCCCAATCCGTCGCTGTCTGCGGCCTTCCTGCCGTTGGTGTCGGGCGTCGGCGTGGCTCCGGCATGGAGCGTCGGCCTCACGCAGGATCTCAAGTCGCTGATCACCTACTCGTCCAAGCGGCGCGCCGCGAAGGACGTGTCCGGCCAAGCTGCCGCGGATCTGTTGTGGCAGGAATGGCAGGTCGCCGGCCAGGCGCGCCAACTCGCCGTCGACCTGATCGGCGCGCGGGCGCAACGGCCGGTGGCGGACCGCCTCTATACGATCATCGCCGCGCGCAACGCCGCCGCGCAGAAGGCTCTCGCGTCGGGCGATCTCACCTTGGTCACGGCGGCGCCCACGGTCGCGGCCCTGCAGGCGGCACGAACCAACCGCGATGCGGTCGATCAGCGGCTGCTGGATCTGCAGCACCGGCTGGACGCTTTGCTGGGGTTGTCACCCGATATCGTGCTCGATCTCGTCCCGCAGCCGGTATTGCCGCTGTTCGATCCCGCGACGATCCAGGCCGGACTGGCCACCCTGCCGTCGCGGCGACCCGATCTGCTCGCGCTGCGGCTGGGCTATGCCGCGCAGGAGGAAGCGATGCGTCAGGCGATCCTCAGCCAGTTCCCCGATCTGATCCTCGGTGGTTCGACCACCAGCGACTCCAGCCGCGTGGTCAATGTCGGGCCGGAGGGCTCGATCGGCCTGCCGATCTTCGATCGCGGCCAGGGCACAATCGCGATCGCCCGCGCCACGCGCGAGCAACTCGCCGCCGAATATGCCGCCCGGCTGGCGACCGCCGCCGGCGAGGTGGGCGCCCAGCTCGCCGAGATGGACCAGCTGCGCCAGCAACTCGCCATCGCCGAACGCGACCTGCCCGCTGCGCGCCTTGCCGCCGATCGCGCCACCGCGGCGCGCGGCCAGTCCGCGATCGAAGAGTTCGCTTTCATCGATCTCATCAACACCCGCTTCACGAAGGAACAGGAGGTCATGACGCTGCGGCTGTCATTGTTGGATCGTCAGATCGCGCTGCAAACCCTGCTCGGCGCCGGCCTGCCGCAGGTGGACGTGCTGCCGATGACGCTGCCGGTGGGGGCGCGGCCATGAAGCGTCTTTCGCCTGCACTCTTTCTGGCGCTTGCAGCATGCGGCAGCGCGAGCGACCCGGTCGCCACGCCCAGCACCGCCGTGTCCACCGTCGCGCCGCAGCAGGGCGATGTCACGCGGTGGGTGAGCGCCTATGGCTCCGCAACGCCCGCGTCGAACGGCACGATCACGCTCAGCGTGCCGCAGGCCGGACAGGTCGTGAAGCTGGCCGTCTCGCCGGGCAACACGGTCCATGCCGGACAGCCGATCGTGATATTCGCGCTCGCCCCGTCGGCGCAGGCGAGCTTTGAAAGCGCATCGACCCTCGTCGCGACGGCGAAGGCGCAGCGCGCGACCACCGCCCGGCTGCTCGACCAGCAGCTCGCCACGCGCGATCAGCTGGCGCAGGCGGACAAGGCGCTGGCCGATGCGCAGGCGGCGCTGGCCGCGGCCCAGCGCGAAGGCGCCGGCCAGGCCATGCAGACGCTGCGTGCGCCGTTCGACGGCATCGTCACCACCATTCCGGTCGCGCAGGGCGATCGCACCCAGCCGAGCGCACTGCTGGCGACGGTGGCGCGCAAGGGCGGCATCATCGTCACGATCGGGCTCGACCCGACCGAACGCGCCGTCCGCGTCGGCCAGCCGGCGCGGCTGCGGCCGCTGGATGGCGGCGCGCCGATCGACGGCCATGTGCTGCGGATCGACGGCCAGCTCAACGCGACGACGCATCTGATCGACGTCGACCTCACCTTCCCGGCAGGCGCCTTGCTGCCGGGCCAGGCGCTGAAGGCCGATATCGCCGCCGGCAGCATGAAAGGGTGGATCGTGCCGCATGCGGCGGTCGTCACCGACGAGAACGGCGCGCATGTCTTCCAGGTGGCGGGCGGCAAGGCGCGCGCCGTCGAGGTGACGGTGGTGCAGACCGCCGCGGATCGTGACGTGGTGACCGGCAAGATCGACGCATCGCAGCCGCTGATCGTCGATGGTGCCTATCAGGTCGAGGAGGGCGGGGCCGTCCGCCGGAGCAAGTGATGGGCGCGCTTGGGTTCATCGAGCGCCAGTCGCGCGCGATCATCGTCGTCGCGATCGCGCTGGCGCTGGCCGGCGTCGCCGCCGCCTTGACGCTGCCGATCGGCCTGTTCCCGCAAGTCTCGTTCCCGCGCGTCGTGGTCGATCTCGATGCCGGCAGCCGGCCGGCGGACCAGACGGCGATGCTCGTCACCCGCCCGATCGAGCAGGTGCTGCGCACCATTCCCGGCGTGGCGGACGTGCGATCGGAAACGACGCGCGGATCGGCGCAGATCTCGGTCGATTTCGGCTGGGGCCGCGACATGGTGGCCAGCACCCTGCTGGTCGATGCCGCGGTCGCGCGCGCTTTGCCTGATCTTCCGGCCAGCACCGCCTACAATGTGCGGCGGATGGATCCGACGGTCTTCCCGATCATCTCCTACGCCCTGATGTCGGATCATGGCGATCCGGTCGCGCTCAAGGATTTCGCGACCTACCAGATCACGCCCTTGCTCTCGTCGATCACCGGCCTCGCGCGCGTCGACGTGCAGGGTGGCGACACCGCCGAGGTCGAGGTGCTGGCCGATCCCGGCCGGTTGGCCGCGCACGGGCTGGCGATGGCCGATCTCGCGACGGCGATCCGCAACGCCAACGTGCTCAGCGCCGTCGGCCAGGTGCAGGATCGTGGGCGCTTGTCGCTGGTGATCGCCGATCGCTCGATCACCAAGCCGGCCGACGTGGCCGACATCGTCGTCAAGACCGCGCCGGAAGGCATCGTCCGCGTGCGCGACGTCGCCAACGTGCAGGCGGGCGTGCTGCCGGTGTGGCGGCGCGTGGTGGAGGATGGCAAGCCTGCCGTCCTGTTCAACATCTACGAACAGCCCGACGGCAATGCGGTGCAGATCGCGCGGACGGTCGCCGCGCGGCTAGCGGCGATGCAACTGCCGCCCGGCACGCGGCTGGTGAACTGGTACGACCAGAGCGAGCTGGTGACGGAATCGGTCGCCAGCGTGCGCGATGCCGTGCTGATCGGCCTGGTGCTTGCCGCCGCCGTGCTGCTGCTGTTCCTGAAGAGCCTGCGCGTCACGCTGATCGCGGCTTTGGTTGTGCCCGCGACGCTTGCGAGCACGGTGCTGGTGCTCGCCATCTTTGGCATGAGCTTCAACATCATGACGCTGGGCGGCATCGCTGCCGCCGTCGGCCTGCTGATCGACGATGTGATCGTGATGGTCGAGCATATCGCGCGGCGCGCTGGTGCGACCCAGTCGGATGGCACGGTTCCCGGCGCGGCGGCGGTGATGCCGGCTGCGCGCGAGTTCCTGGCGCCGCTCACCGGCTCCAGCCTCGCGACTTTGATCGTGTTCCTCCCGCTCTCGTTCCTGACCGGCGTGACGGGTGCCTTTTCCAAGGCATTGTCGGTGACGATGGCCGCCGCGCTGGCGATTTCGTGGGCGATGGCCGCGTTCGTCGTGCCGTTGCTCGCCCGCCGTTTCATCGATTTCTCCAAATGGCACGATCCCGGCGCGAACGGGGGCGGGCGGTTCGGCGATCTGCATCTGCGCGCGATCGATCGACTCGATTGCCGGCCGTGGCTGCTGGTGCCGGTGCTGCTCGTGCTGCTCGCGATCGGCTACGTCGCCTCTGCCCGCGTGCCGACCGGCTTCATGCCCAAGGTCGACGAGAGCGGCTTCGTCATGGATTATTATACGCGGCCGGGCACCTCGCTGGACGAGACCAGCCGCGAGATGGCGCAGGTCGACGCGATCCTGAAGGCCAATCCCGACGTCCTGACCTTCTCGCGCCGGCTCGGCACCGGGCTCGGCGGCGATCTCGGCCAGAGCTATCACGGCGACTATTTCGTCCGCCTCAAGCGCGACCATGCCAAGCCCACCGAGGAGGTGATGAGCACCGTGCTCGCCCAGGTGCAGGCGCAGGTGCCGGCGGTGGAAGTGGAGCTTGCCCAGCTGATGGAGGATCTGATCGGCGATCTGACGGCGGTGCCGCAGCCGATCGAGGTCAAGCTCTTCTCGGCTGATCCCACCCCACTTCGTGCACAGGCCGAGAAAGTCGCCGCATTGATCGGCAAGATCGACGGGGTGGTCGAGGTCAAGAGCGGGCTCCAGCTCGCGGGCGACGCGCTCGATGTTCGGATCGATCCGATCCGCGCCGGCTTTCAGGGCAGCAGCCCGGCCGACATCCAGAGCGCGCTGAACGATGCGCTGACGGGCGCGGTCGCCACGTCGCTGCCGCACACCGACAAGGTGGTCGACGTGCGTGTGCGACTGCCCGGTGCGGTCGGCATCACCGAGGACGAGCTTGCACGCCTGCCGATCCGTGCGACCGACGGCCACATCTTCACCCTGTCGCGCGTCGCCGATATCGTGCCGGTACGCGGCCAGCCCCAGATCGCGCGCGAGAATCTGGAGCCGCTCGTGGCGGTGACGGGCCGGATCGAAGGCAGGGGCATGGGCGCGGCGGTGGCCGACGTGAAGAAGGCGCTCGACCAGCCGGGCGTCCTCGCGTCGGGCATACGCTACGAACTGGGCGGGCTCTACCAGCAGCAGCAGATCGCGTTCGCCGGCCTCGCCAAGGTGTTTGCGGCTGCGCTGGTGGCGGAGTTCGTGCTGCTGCTCGTCCTGTATCGGCGGTTTGCGACACCGTTCATCATTATCGCCTCGTCGCTGCTGTCGACGACGGCGGTGTTCACCGCGCTCTGGCTGACCGGCACCGAACTGAACATCACGGCGCTGATGGGCATGACGATGATCATCGGCATCGGCACCGAGATGGCGATCTTCTACATGTCCGAATATGAGGAACTGCGGCACACACTCCCGGTAGCCGAGGCGGCACGAGCGGCTGCGGCCAACCGGCTGCGGCCGATCACGATGACGACGCTGGCCGCGATTCTTACATTGCTGCCGCTCGCGCTGGCGATCGGGCAGGGGTCGGGCATTCAGCAGCCGCTGGCGATCTCGATCATCGCCGGCCTGATCCTGCAATATCCGCTGGTGCTGATCGGCATGCCGACGATGGTGCGGCTAGCGCGGTAAGATCGCGAGGCTGGCGGCGCTACCGCCGCCAGCCCGCCCTCGTTCAGTGCGCTGCGTAGTAAGCGATGAGGTCGTCCATATAGTCGCGCCCGCGGTAGAGCGCGTCGGCCGAGATCCGCTCGTTCAGGCCGTGCGTGCCTGCGGTCGCGGGATCGTTCCACAGGCCGGGAATGCCGTAGGTCGGCACGCCGATCCGCGCGAGATGCGTGGCGTCGGTCGCGCCCGTCGCCTGGATGGGCATGACCGGCACGCCGGGGAAATGCTTCGCCCCGATCTGCTCCATCGGCTTCAGGATCGCCGGATCGAGCGGCGGGGGCACCGCGACCGGACGTTCTGCGATATCGCTGCGCAGCACCTTGATCTCGGGATCGACGATCACTCGCTCGATCGCTGCCTTGGTCTCGTCCGCGGTCTCGCCCGGCACGATCCGGCAGTTGACCGAGGCGGTGGCGCGCTGCGGCAAGGCGTTGATCGCGTGGCCTGCCTCCAGCAGCGTCGCGACGCATGTGGTGCGGATGATCGAATTGAGGCTGGGATCCGCGGCGATCACGGCTTGCGCCTTCGCATCGTCGGGCTGCGCGGCCAGCCGCTCCATCGCGTCGCCCACCGCATCCTTTCGCATCGCGCCCACCTTGGCGAAATAGGCTCGCGAGACCGGGTTGAAATGGATGGGGAATTGCAGCGTGCTGAGCTTGGTCAGGCCCGACGCGAGGCGATAGATCGCGTTGTCGGGGCGCGGCACCGAGCTGTGGCCGCCCGGATTCGTCACCTCTAGCACGAAGTTGCGCGGCGATTTCTGGCCGACTTCCACGCCGAGCGTCTCGGGGCCGCCATTCGGCGCGGTCTTGCCGCCGCCGCCCTCGTTGAAGGCGAAGCCCGCCTTCAGCAGCTCGGGGCGGTTCGCGACGAGCCAGCCGGCGCCGTTCAGCACCTTGGCGTTGCTGCCTTCCTCGCCGCAGGTCAATGCGAGCTTGACCGTCCGGCGCGGGTGGAACCCCGTCTGCTTCCAGCGGATCAGCAGATCGGAGAAGATCGCCGCTTGCGCCTTGTCGTCGCTCGTGCCGCGCCCGTAGAAATAGCCACCTTCCTCGATCAGCTTGAACGGGTCGCGCACCCAATCCTCGCGCTTGGCTTCGACGACGTCGATATGCGCGAGCAGCAGCATCACCGGCTCAGCCTTGTCGCTGCCGCTCCACGTCGCGACCAGGCCGCCGTCGCGGGGGCGGCCGGGCGGCACGTAGAGCACCAGTTGATCGTCGCTGAAGCCGGCCTTGCGCAGCCGGCCGGCGATCTGCTCGGCCGCCTGCGTGCAGCTTCCAACCGACGACGTCGTGTTCGTCTCGACCAGTTCCTTGTAGAGATCGCGGAACGCGGTCTGGTCCGGGCGCAACGGCGCCGCCGGCGCCAGCGAGGGGCAGCAGGCGATTGCCAGCGATGCGGTCGCGAGAAAGCTGGACAGGCGTGATTTCATCGGCCTCGTATCTCCGTATAGCGCAGCGAAGGTAGAGCGCATCCGTCCGGAAAATGAAATGGCGCGATGCTCTTTGCGGCCCGGCGATTCAGGCCTTGTGACATTCACTCTATCTTTTCGGGCCCGAGCGCCTATATCAGGAAGGCTTACGTCGCGTGCGACGGATATTGGGCCTGCAAGGCTCCCTTTGTCCCTTTCTAGCCTCACGAAGCCGGGATACGCCGCGGTTGGCGCATGCCCGTCATACATGGGACAAAGGATACCCATATGATCACCGGAACCGTCAAGTTTTTCAATGCCGACAAGGGCTATGGCTTCATTGCGCCCGAGACTGGCGGCGACGATGCGTTCGTGCACATCAGCGCCGTCGAGCGTGCCGGCATGCGCACGCTGGATAAGGATCAGCGCGTTTCGTACGAGCTGGAAACCGACCGTCGCGGCAAGACCTCGGCAGTGAACCTGCAGTCGGCCTGAAGAAGGCTGGCTGGCGGACGCCTTCGGCCCTGATCGGGCCGGGGGTTCCGCGAGCGTTTTTCGACCATGGGCGGCGCGCCGGTTACGGCTGCGCGCCGCGCTATGTCGTCGGTCGGAGATCGAGCTGATCGTATCCGCCTGAACGCGCCTGCGGGGCGAGGCGCAATGCCTCGCCCGCTTTTCTTGAGGAACATCTGCTATGTCACGAGCCTTGAACCTCGATGCAACCGAGGCGCAGGTCACCCGCATGTGCGCGAAGCACAATGCGGAGATCAGCTGGATTGAAACCCTGTATTCTGGTGGTACCCGCGTCGTGCTCAAGAACGGCGATGCTGCAGCAACGGTTCGCCGGGCCTATGGGGCGAAGGTTCTGACCGGGCCGGTGACGCGCGCGCCGACCCGCATGGGACGATCATAAATAGGGATAGCAAGATACAGATGCCAGAATTCAAGGACCCTGGATTTCAGCAGCGGCAAGAGGCGGCTGCGCGTGCAAAGGAAGCGGCGCTCGCCAAGCTTCGTGCAAAGCCCCCGGTAGACCCGGCGATCCTGGCGGAACGGACCGCCCTGCGGCTGGCTCGCGAGGCAGCCGAAGAAGAGAAGCGCGCCGCTGCCCGGCGGGCGAAGGAAGAAGCCGCGGAGGCGAAGCGCGCACAGGCGCTGCAGGCCGCCGCCGAGGCAGAAGCCGCCGCTGCGGCCGAGGCCGAGGCCGCTGCGCAGGCAAAGGCGGCAGCCGCTGCCCGGAAGGCCGACGAGAAGAAGAACTGGACCGAAGAAGACCGCAAGGCCGCCCGCGACGCCCGCTATGCGGCGCGCAAGGCACGCAAGACGCGAAGATAAGGCGGTCCGAACAACGCCGGGCGTCGTGCCCGGCCCCCTCCCGATCGAAATAGGACGATGCATGGCCCGGCTGACTAAAAAGGCGCAGGCGCCAGATCGTTTCGGTATTCGCTTGTCGGGCCGCAGCCCTGCGGGAGCTGCGGCTTGACCGTCGCCGGTCTCGCATCGGCCGTGGTCGAAGAGGAGGATCGGTCCTCGGGCGTTCTGGTCGACAGCGGCGATATTCCCGGCGGCGGTCGGCTTTACCTCGTCCAACACGGCGACGATTACGAAATCCTGCTCGGCGACGAGCAGCTCATGGGAAGCTGGGCAAGCCGATCGGAAGAGGCGCTGGCCACGTTGGTCTGCGACCGTCTCGACGGCCATGCACCCCGCATCCTGATCGGTGGTCTCGGCATGGGCTTCACGCTCGCCGCGGCACGCTCCGCGCTGCCGTCTGATGCGACGATCGTCGTGGCGGAGCTCGTGCCCGCGATCGTCGGCTGGGCGCGCGGCCCATTGGCGCACATCGTCGGCGACTCGCTCGAAGACCCGCGCGTCTCGATCGCGATGCGCGATGTCCACGACGTGATCGTCGATGAGCGTGCCGGGTTCGATGCGATCCTGCTCGATGTCGATAACGGCCCCGACGGGCTCGTTACCGCCGCCAACGAACGTCTGTACTGCAATTGGGGATTGCGCGCTGCCAGGGCCGCGCTTCGCCCGGGCGGAACGCTGGCGGTATGGTCTGCTTATGCCGACGACACGTTTTCGGATCGGCTGCGGACTGCGGGCTTTTCGGTCGAGGAAATCAACGTGGATTCGGACGGAACCGGGAAAGAGCCCCCGCATGTGATCTGGCTTGCCACCGCTCAGGCGCCGTCGGACTTAGACAACTGAGCGGGCAGTAAACGGCAGGAGCAAACATGTCCTATCCGGCAGTCTTGGGGATCCACCTCGTGGCTGTGCTGCTCTTCCTGTCCTGCTTCTTCATGACGGCGTTTCTACGGCGCCTCACCAGCGACGCACCCCTACCGTCCCCGAATACCCAGGAGTTGCAACGCCTTCGCAGGCTGAATGCGTTCGTCGCGACGCCGGCGCTGGCCGGTGTCTGGGCCGCGGGCATTTCGCTGGCGATCCAGGGCGGATGGTTCGTGATGGGCTGGCTTCAGATCAAGCTCGCGCTGGTGCTCCTGATATCCGCAATGCACGTCTACCAAGTGGTGGCGCTTCGTCGGCAGGCCGCAGGCCACGCGGCCGGTGGCGACGCGAGGTTCCTTCTGCCAGTCTCGCTGCTGCTGGCCGTTGCGGTCGTCGGCCTCGTCGTGACCAAGCCGTTCTAGGTGCGGCGGCGGGGTCTCAACCCGTCTTCCCCAATACGTCGTGCGGAAAACCGGCGGCGAGATGATCGATGAGCGCGCGGACGGCCGGTGGCAGGCCGCGCCGTGTCGTGAAGACCAGGTGCACGATTCCCTGCAGCCCGCGCCATGCCGGCAGCACGCGCACCAGCCGACCCGCCTCCAGCGCCTCGATGCACACATGATCGGGCAGGATCGCCACGCCGAGCCCGTCGATCGCTGCATGGCGAACAGCCGCCATATCCTCGCAGCCCAGCCGTGGGGCGACGCGCACGACATGGGTGCGGCCGTCCTCCGCCTCCAGATGCCATTCGAGATCGTCTGCCGCATCGTTGGTCGCCAGGGCGGGGTGTTGCGCCAATTGCTCGACGCTGGCGATCTGGCTGGCGAGCCTGGGGGTGGCGACGAGGATGCGGGTCGATCGCCCGAGCGAGCGCATCGTCAGCGCGGCATCGCTGGTGAGGCTTCCGCGGACCCGTAGCGCGAGATCGATCCGCTCCTCGATCAGATCGACCGCACGATCGGTCGCCACGAGCTGCAGCCGCACCTTGGAATAACGATCGAGGAATGACGCGATCAGCCCGGAGATCGGCTCGATCATTCCGGTGGGACAGCTGAAGCGGATGCGGCCATGGGGTTCGGCCTGCGCCTGCAAGACCAGCGCCTCGGCCTGCTCGGCCTCCGACAACATCGCACGGCATCGATCGTAGAAAGCCTGGCCGGTGTCGGTCACGCGGAAGCGCCGGCTCGACCGCTCGATCAGCCGCAATCCCAAGCGTTCCTCCAGACCGGCGATGCGCCGGCTGAGCTTCGACTTGGGCTCGCGCAGGGCGCGCCCGGCCGCCGCGAAGCCGCCGTGCGCGACCACATCGGCGAAATAGGCATAATCGTTGAGGTCGATCCGCACAGCGTTCCTCCAGTAGAACGCTAAGTGCCATATCTGCCTTCTACACGCATCATCGTTCTCACTGCATCTATGCGTGGCACCGGCGCTCCGCCGGTTGGAGACAGACGATGACGGACAGGTTCAGCAACAAGGTGGTGGTGGTGACCGGCGGTACGAGCGGCATCGGCCTCGCCACCGCCAAGGCGTTCGCGGCCGAAGGCGCGTCGGTATTCATCACGGGGCGCCGGCAGGAAACGCTCGACGCGGCGTTGAAGCAGATTGGCGGGCGAGTGACGGGCGTGCGCGGCGACATGGCACAGCTGGCCGACATCGACCGGCTGTACGACGCGGTCCAGCAGCAGCACGCCCAGATCGACGTCGTCTTCGCCAACGCCGGCGGCGGCGAGATGATGCCGCTCGGCGCGATCACCGAAGCGCATTATCAGAGCATCTTCGACACCAATGTGAAGGGTGTGCTGTTCACCGTGCAGAAGGCGCTGCCGCTGCTGAAGGACGGCGCCTCGGTGATCCTCACCGGCTCGACCACCAGCATCTCGGGCACGCCGGCATTCAGCGTTTATTCGGCGACCAAGGCGGCGGTGCGCAACTTCGCGCGCAACTGGATCCTCGATCTCAAGGATCGGCACATCCGCGTGAACACGATCAGCCCGGGCGTCACCGATACGGCGGGCCTGAACGAACTGTTCGGTGGCGGCGAGCAGGCGCAGGGCACCAAGGATTATCTGGCCAGCCTGATCCCCGCGGGCCGCGTCGGCCAGCCCGAAGAGATCGCCAAGGCGGTGCTGTTCCTCGCATCGGACGAAGCCAGCTTCGTCAACGGCGTCGAGCTCTTCGCCGACGGCGGCCAGGCGCAAATCTGAGGCCGTCGAAAAACAAACCGCGCGCCGCATCCATAGCGGCGCGCGGTTTTCGCATTCCACGTTTACGGATCAGGGGCGATCGACAAGGTCCGCATTTTCGTCGCGCAGATGCCCACCATAGCCAGCCGCCGCGCTGGCGATGAAGGCACCCAGTAGCATCGACAGCGCGGTGAAGAAGCCCAATGCCGACGAGGCCTTGCGTGCCTTGTCGGCAGCCTCGCGGATCGAGGTGACTGCGGCATCGACGCGCTGTTGCGCTTCGGGTGCCGAAAGCCCGGTTTGTGCCGCCACCTGGCTTGCCAGATAGCTCTTGTCGCCAGCCTGCAGATCGTTGCCGCGGGTCAGCAGCCGGGCGATCTCCGCGCGAACTGCGCCCGCCGAAGCATCGGTATTCGGGCGGATGGTGCGGAGCAGCGTGTCGGTCGCGTAATTGACCGTGCTCGCGGCCGCGGTCGAACCGGCGCCGACCGCCTGTGCCGCGACGCTCAACGCCACGCCGGCGACGATTGCCGTCGCGATCGCCCAGGCGAGCAGGCCATGTGCGGTATCCCGAAACAACACCTCGTGCGTGTGGACGCCGGTCCATCGCGTGCGCAGTCGCCCGGTGATGTAGCCGGCCAAAGCGGACGAGAGCCACTGGGTCACGATCAGCCAGATCCCGGCACCGACCGCGAACGTCGTCGCGGTCGACCCGCCGCCCGGCCAAGGCGAAGCGGCGGCGAAGCCGAGGCCCGAGCCCAGCGCGACGAGGATCAGCGTCGTTCCGATCGCGACGGCCGCACCCGCGAAGATCGCAGGCCAGCTCACGGCGGAGCGCGCCGCCTCCGTCACGCCCAACGAGCGGTTTGGATCACCGTTGAAAGTGGTTGCCATTGCCCGTCCTTCTCAATGCCAGAGCAGGATCAGGAGCAGAATGATCGGAATCGGAATTCCCAGCAGCCAAAGCAGGATCGGCATGTCCACCTCCACATTTATAGCCATGATCGTGGTTTGCTCCACGAACTGGCTGCTAAACGGATCGAGATCGTTCTTGATCCATAACAAGCAGGGGGATCGATGCCCGGTCGAGCAGGGCGCGTCAGCCAGCGGGCAGAGCCGCAAGCCGTTCTGCCAATGCAGCGACGAGCTGCCGGAACTCCACCGGCTTCTGCAGGCGCGGAACATCGGCGAACGCCGCCGGAACGGCTGCCTGATCGTAGCCCGTGACGAAGACGAACGGCACCCCGCGTGCCCGGAGTTCGCCCGCCAGCGCGAACGATCGGTCGCCGTTCAGGTTGATGTCGAGCACCGCGCCCGTAAGCGGCACGTGGGCGATGATGGCGCGCGCCGCACTTTCGCACGGGCACGGGCCGATGATATCGGCCCCCGCACCGCGCAGCGCGCGAGCGGCGTCGTTCGCCAGATAGTAATCGTCCTCGACGATCAGGATGCTCTGGCCGTCCAGATCGACTGCACCGGACATGTCGATCGATCCTCCGAATACGTTGACGGGCTGCGGCGCGTCGGTTTCTAGAATGCTCGCGCCGCCCTTGAGCGGGAATTCCAAGTGGCATTGCGCGCCGCCTGGATCGATCGTGAGTCTGCCGCGCCCGCTCAACTCGTAGGGAATGCGACTTTCGATAAGCTCGCTTCCGAAGCCGCTTCGCCGTGGACCGGGCTGAAACGGACGAGCCGGGGCGCCGGTTTCATTCCAGTCGAAGCTGAGCCAGGGCCTGTCGTCCTTTTCGACGACCTTCCAGCACACCGTCACTCTGCCGTCCGTGTCCGAAAGCGCGCCATATTTCAGCGCGTTGGTCGCCAGCTCATGCACGGCGAGCGTCATCGTCTCGGCGGCCTTGGGTGCCAGCACGATATCGGGGCCGCTCGCAAAGAACTGGTCGGCATGGGCTGCCTGCGCACTCAATTCCTCCTGCACGATCGTGGCGATCCCGACACCGGCATTGGCGTTCCGGGTCAGCAACGCCTGGACACGGGCGAGCGTGAGCAGCCGGGCCGACAGGATCTCCGCATAATCGTCGATGCTGTCGGCGCCCTTTGCGGTGCGCACGACGATCGAGCGGATGATCGCCATGATGTTGCGCACGCGATGCTGCAGTTCGGCGAGCAGGACGCTCTGATGCTCGGTCAGCAACTTCTGTCCGGTGACGTCGTCGGCGATGCCGCCGATCCGCTGCACATGCCCCTCGCCATACAGCGGGAAGTCCGTGTTGCGGATCCAGCGGAAGCTCCCGTCGGCCGGACGTTGGATGCGGAACTCGTAGACCACGGACTCGCCGCGTCGCGCCCGTTCGATATGCTCCAGCGCGGTGGCGCGATCCTCGGGCACGATCATGGCGGCCCATCGCGTGATATCGCCGAGGATCGCGCCGGTCTCGACCCCGTAGATCTTGCCGATGGCCGAGCTGGCATATTCCATGACGAGCGTCGAGGCGTCGCGGATCCAGAGGCCGCCCGACGAAGCGTTGGCGAACTGCGTGAAACGCTCCTCGCTGGCGCGCAGCGCCGCCTCGGCATGGGCGCGCTCGACCGCGGCCCAGATGCGCTCGGCCACCTCGCGTAACAGTTCGATCTCGTCGTCGGTCCAGACGCGGGGCCGCGCCTCCGTCACGCACAACGCGCCGACCAGCCGGTCGGCCTTGATGAGCGGCGCACCCATGCAGGCGATCACTTGGATCGCCGCGGATGCGGGCCGATCGGCGGCGGGAACCAGCGGCGATGTCTGCGTGTCGGCGACGACCTGGCATATGCCGCGCCGGACCACGTCGATGAACCAGCCATAATCCGCGAGACGATGTTCCCCAGCCAGCGATTGCGAGCCGGCACGCACGAAGTCCCGTTTGACGCGGGTTACGCCTGCATCTTCGTCGACCTCGAAATAATAAGCTCGATCCACGCGCAGATGCTCGGCCAGCAGGCGGCAGGCGGTGCCCTCGATATCCACGGGGTCCACCAGCGGGCGGAGCGCATCGCTGAACTCCAGCAGGAAGGCCTGCCGCTCCTCGCTTTCCCGGAGTGCGGCCTGGAACCGTTTCTGCTCGGTGACGTCGGCATGCGCGCCAACGAGGCGCAACGCCGTTCCGTTCTCGTCGCGCTCGATCTCCGCGCGGACGCGGATATTCCGCGTCGCGCCATCGGAGGGCCGGATGATCCGATATTCGTTATCGTAGATCGTTCCTCGTCCCTCCAGAGCCTCGATCAGGGCCTGCTCGGCCCGGACCCGATCGTCGGGATGGACGCGCTCGCGCCATTGCTCGAGCGTTTCCTCTCCATAATCCGGTGGCAGGCCGTGCAGGCGGAGATATTCGGGCGAACGGCGGCCCCGCAGCCCGTCGAGCACATCGATGTCGAGCCCGCCGAGATCACCGATGCGCTGCACGCGCGCAAGATCGGCGTCCCGCTCGCGGAGCGCCGCCTCGATGCGTTTGCGGTCCGTGATGTCCCGGACGAAGCAGATGATTTGCGGGTCGCCCGACGCGGGATGCCGCGTCGGCAGCGCATGCTCCTCCCGCCAGCCGATTTCGCCCGTGTCCGGACGGATCACCCGAAGCTCGGTATGCCAGCCGGTGCCGTTGCGACCGGCAGCCTCGACCAACGCTTGATGCTGGGCCCGGTCGTCCGGATGGATCAGCGCGACGCGATCGGCTTCGCTGTCATTCAGCCCGCTACGCTCGTTTGGAGACGTCGATTCGGTGATGCGGGCGGCGACCGGATCCCACACCCAAAAGTTCAAGCCGCCCGCCTTCAGCGCCAATTGCAATCGTTCCTCGCTGATGGCCTGTGAAGCCAGCGCCTCGCTCAAGGACTTTTCGGCCCGATCCAGGCGGCGCTGAAGATCTTCCGAGGATATTCCGTCGATCATCGCGCGACGGTACACTGTCATTGATGTTTTGTAACTTGCTCAGGTCATTAGACGAAAGTGCCGGTCTCAATGAGGCGTGGCATCGGATCGATGCAGGAAAGCGGCGCAGGCGAGATCCTGTACGATAGAGCCGAGCGATTTGTAGATCGTCACCTCGGCTGATGTTCGGCGACCTGCCGCAGTGCCGGAATAGACCGTGCCGATCTCCGGCAGGACGTGGCTGTCGTCGACGAGGCCGTTTTCCCGCGCGCGCAGGAACTCGGCGCCCTGCGCCAGCACGCCGTCGCGATGATCGGGGAAGAAGCGCGCGCGACGGACCAACGCGCCGTCGATCTCGACCGGCCCGGCGCGGCTGGAGCCGACGACGTTGACGTGCGCGCCGTCGGGCACGTCCCGGTCGAACAGGATCGGCTCGGCCGACGCGGTCGTCGTGCAGATGATATCCGCTTCGCCAGCAGCCTCTGCTGCCGTCGCGGCGACGGTGACACGAATGCCCAATGCAGCGGACAATCGATCGGCGAGGTTGTGCGCCTTCTCGCCCGATCGTCCCCAGATCGTTACGCTGCTCAGCGTGCGGACGTGGCGGATCGCCAAAGCATGCTGCCAAGCCTGCTCGCCCGTGCCGAGGATTGCCAGCCGGTGCGCGTCGGTGCGCGCGAGCGCGTCGGTCGCCGCCGCCGAGGCGCAGGCAGTGCGGATCGCCGTCACCTCGCCCGCATCGACCACGCACACCGGCGCGCCCGATGCGCGATCGAACAGCAGGATCACGCCCTGATGCGAGCGGCCGCCGGGCGCATCGGGAAAGACGCTCACCACCTTTGCGCCGAAGCCGGCATCGTCCATCGCCCCCGGCATCACGCCGAACGCGTCGCCGCCGCCGAGATCGACGATGCCGCGCAGCAGCTGGCGGGTGCGCCCCTGCGCCAGCGCGATCATCGCCGCGCGCATCAGGGCGATGCAGGTCGCGTGATCCAGCCTGCGCGCGACCTCGTCTGCGTCGATCACGCGCATCGGCTCAGGCGCCCCAGATCGCTTCGGCGTAGCGGACGAAGTTGAGGCCCATGATCTTCTCGATCCGGCGCGGCGTATAGCCTTTGGCCTTGAGCAGGCGTGCGAGCGTGCGGAACTGGTCGGGCCCGCGCAGGTCGACCGCGAACGGATAGGTATCGGGCCGCTCGCCCGCCGCGTTGATGCCCGCCGCCCGCCGCGCGGCGATCTCCTTCGCCAGCGCCGCTTCATAGACGTGCAGGTCGTCGATCTGCGTCACCGTGCCGTCGGTGCCGATGCCGACATGATCCTCGCCACACACGGCCACGGCATGATCGATATGCGCCACCACGTCCGCGGCATGGGCGTGGCCCGACAGGTTGAGGAACGGCATGAAGTAGATGCCGACAAAGCCGCCGCGCTCCGCCACGAGGCGCAATTCGGCGTCGGTCTTGTTGCGCGGCAGGTCGACCAGCGCACGGCAACCGGTGTGGTTGATCGAGATCGGCATGCGCGAGATTCGTGCCGCCTCGAGGCAGGTCTGCTCACCGCTATGCGATAGGTCGACCATCAGCCGCCGGTCGTTGAGGCGGGCGACGACCTCGCGCCCGAATGGGGTGAGCCCGCGATTGCCGGGCGCCATCGCGCCATCGCCAATCTGGTTGGCCGGATTGTAGGTGAGCTGGACGATGCGCAGGCCGAGATCGGCGAAGATGTCGACGCGCGACACGTCCTGCCCCAGCATCGCGCCGTTCTGCACGCCGTAGATCAGGCCGATGCGCCGCTCCGCCTTGGCGCGGCGCAGGTCGGCGGCGGACAGGATCTTGGTGACGTCGCGGGCATGGTCGCGCACGATCCGGTCGGTCGCGGCGATGCCGCGCACGGTCGCCTCGAACGGATCCTTGGGGCCGGAAACATAGCCGAGCGTGACGTTGACCGCGGTCAGCCCCGAGGCGTGCGCCTCCGCCAGCACGCGCGGCGTAAGCTCGGGCACGAGATCGTCGGCATGGCCGTTGGGGTCGCCCAGCCCACCAAGCGCATTGATGACGATCCAGTCGCCGATCGGGTCGGTGGGCGTGGCGCCCAGCGCGCGGCCCGCGGCCACGGCGCCCGCGCCGACGGTGAGCGCCATCATCCCGCGCCGGTCAATTATCGTCATCCGCCTTCATCTCCTCGCGCGTGATTGGTCGATAGTCGCGCCGCCAATAGGGCCGGCCGCGCTTGACGGTGAGGTCGACCGTCCGGATCGCGCCGATGTCGGCGGTAGGATCGGCGGTCAGCACTGCGAAATTGGCAAGCTTGCCCGGCTCCAGCGATCCCGTGTCGCGCGCCTGCCCGGCGGCCGTCGCGCCGACGAGCGTGGCCGAGTGGATCACCTGCAGCGGCGGCAAGCCGACGTCGCGAGCGAGGAACTCCAGCTCGTCGTCCACCTCGGGCCACGCATGGTCGCGGGCGGCCACGCTGTCGGTGCCGGTCGCGATCGGTACGCCCGCGCGCCACGCCTGCTGGGTCAGGCGGATCACCGCCGCGCCGGTGCAGCGCAGCGGCCGCCGCTCGGGATGCGCGCGGCGCCCGGCGTCGGCGCGCACGAACAGGCTACCGGTCGCATCGAGGATCGTGCCGTGCGCGATCATCGCGCGATACAGGCCGGCGGTCACGGGATCGTCGCCGGACGGTGCGAGCCGCGCCTCGTGGACCGGGGTGTGGTCCTCGTAGGCGGCGAGCATCACCGGCTCGACCTGATAAGCGAGGTAGCAGACGTGACTCACCGTATCGACGCCCGCCGCGATCACGTCGGCCGGGCGGGTCGGGAACACCGCGCTGTGCGCCCACACCAGCATGTGCTGGCGATGCGCCTCGGCGGTGATCGTCGCCACCAGATGCGGCGGCAGATCGGCGTAGATCTTGATCGCCGCGGCGGAGGTTCCGCGCGCCAGCGTGATCGCGGTGTGGAGATCGGTGGCGTCGTCGATCGCCTGCGCCCACGGCGCCGAGCCCGGCGTGACGCCCAGGCTGATCGCGCCGATGCGCGGATCCTTGAAGAAAGGCGGCCCGGCCATCACCGCGGCGTAGACGATGTCGGGCGCGGCGATGTCGCCCGCCAGCGCGGCGCGCGCCAGCTCGGCCACGGGGCGCAGATCGTCGGCCATGTCGCGCACGGTGGTGACCCCGCCGTACAGATCACGCCGCAGCACCGCCTCGGCGCGCGCGCGGTCGGGCGGGGTGGCGAGGTGGACGTGCGAGTCGATCAGGCCCGGAATCACGAAGCGCCCCGCAAGGCTGACCGTCACGGCGCCAGCCGTCCCGCCGAGGCTGCCGCGCGGCCCGATCGCGACGATCCGCTGCCCCCGCACCAGCATATCCTGATGCGCGCGTGCCGGCGCGCCGGTGCCGTCGATGATGGTGGCGTCGGTGTAAAGTGTCAGTGGCGCCGGCCTGTCCGGCGGAGCGGCGGCGGCGAGCGTCGCCGCGCCGGCCATCGCCAGCGCGACCCGGCGCGCCGTCGAACGCACGGTCACTTCGCGCCGAGCGTGCCGCCGGCGGCAACCGCCTCCAACCGGCGCCGCGCCTCGGCGAAGCGCGCCTTGATGCTCGCGCCCGCCTCGCCGGGATAGCCCTCGGCCAGCTTGCGATCGGCCACGTTCATCCAGCGCAGCAGGTCGCCTGCCGCGGCGCGCGCCGTCGCCGGATCGGTGCTGCCGACATGGCCGAGCCACACCGGCGCAGTGTGCGCGAAAGGATAGCTGTCCTGTGTCGGCCAGCGCGATGCGCCGCCGCTCACCCGTGCCGCCACCCAGCCGCCGGCGGGAACGGTGATCCGCCCGGTATAATGCTTGTGGCCCGGTGCGACGAGGCCGGGCGCCTGCCACACGACCTTGCCGTTCACGAGCAATTCGGCCTTCTCGACCGCGGTCGGCGACCACAGATCGAGCGTCCAGTCGATCGCTTGGTGGCCCTGCGGCACCACCTCGCCCGGCGCCTTGCCGTCGGAGCTGAACTCGATCATCGGCCCGGTCGAGACGAAGCTCCGCCCCTTGCGCAGCGCGTCGAGGAAGCTCGCCATGCTCAGCGCGCCCTCGGGCTTGGCGTAGACACGCGTCGTGCCGATCGCGAGCATGCGGTGGAGATTGTGCATCGTATCGGTGCCGGCGGTCGGCGTGATCGGCAGGCCGAGATCAAGCAGGCGATACCACGCCTCGCTCGACCCCAGTTCGTCGCTCCACAGGCAGGCGACCTCGATCGCGTCGACGTCGCCCAGCACCGCATCGGGCACCAGCTCCAGCGGCAGGCCGGTGGGCTCGCCGCCGGCGGGGAAAGGATCGCGCGTCATCGTCGGATGGACGTAGGTGTTGAGCCCGCCATGATCGCGCGCGAAGCGCAGCGCCGCGGCGTTGGCCAGATCGAGCTGGCCGTAGACCGGATAGCCCGGCCCGTAATACCACGGCGTATAAGGCGCGTCGGCCGCCAGCACACCGACATGCCCGAGGAAGTGCGAGCGCACCTCCTGCGAGAAGCGGATCAGCGGCGGGGTGCTGCGCTGCCAGCCCCAATAATCGGTGTCGACGAAGGTGGTCTGCAGATTGGCGAGCTGCGGCGTCGCGACGTCGAGCGCCTCGGCCCGCATCGGCAGGACGAGATCGTCCGGCTTGAGCTGGAACGGCCCGCCATAATTGAGATGGCTGTGGAGATCGCCCGAATACCAGCCGCGTGCCGCCGCGTCGAAGCCGGTGGTGGGGATGTCGACGTTGATCGTCACCGCCTCGCCCGCGCGCACCGGCCGCGCAATTTCCGCCGCGCCGTCGAAGCCGTGGCTGGCGAGGATGTGGACCGTCCCTGCCGGCACCTCCAGCGTCACCGCGCCGGGCGTGTAGAAATAGACGCGGCCCTGCTGCCCGTCGAAATGGGTGAGGCCGCTGTCGGGCGCGCCAGGGTGGCCCGCGCCGTCGAGCACCGACAGCCGCGCCGGCACCAGCGTCCCGCCCTCGCGCGTGCGGATGGTGACGTGCGCGGTGCGCTCGTTGCCGCTCCAGCTGACCGGGCGCAATTCCTCGGCCACGCCGCCGGTGGCGGGCACGTGATCGAGGCGGAAATCCTGCCGGTCGTCGGGATGCACGAACCAGATCGCGCCCGCGCGGCTCCATGCGGGGGTGAGCGGATAGGCAATTTCGGGCGCCAATCGGATCGGCTCGCCGCTGACGGCATCCATCACGAGCAACTGGGTCTTGTCGCCGAGAGGAACG
Organism: Sphingomonas nostoxanthinifaciens; assembly: GCF_019930585.1. Taxonomy (NCBI): domain Bacteria; kingdom Pseudomonadati; phylum Pseudomonadota; class Alphaproteobacteria; order Sphingomonadales; family Sphingomonadaceae; genus Sphingomonas; species Sphingomonas nostoxanthinifaciens. The sequence continues at coordinate 1,564,777 of NZ_CP082839.1, forward strand.
ACCGCGGCGATGCTGCGCCCGTCCGGTGCCGCGGCGATGCGCAATTGCGGCGCGAGGCCGGCGGTGCGCAATGTGCGGAGCGATCCGTCGACCAGCGACAGCGTGCGGATCGCATCGCCGGTGCGGCTCTTCTGGACGAAGGCGAGCGCGCGGCCGCCATCGATCGGCTGCGGGTTCAGCTCCTGTCCGGCGATCGTAGTCAGCCGCGTCGTCGCGCTGCTCGCCAGATCGAGCCGCCACAGATCGAGATCGCCCGCCGCCGCCGAGCTGTAGAACAGGCTCTTGCCGTCGGGGCTGAACGCCGGATCGAGATCGAGCGCGGGGGTATCGACCAACAGCCGCTCGCGGCCGCTCGCCACGTCGATCGCCATGATGCGCGTGTCGTGGTCGTTATCGCGAACGAACGCGATCTGGCGGGAATCGGGCGACCATGCGGGGCGTGAATCGACGTCGCCGCTGCTCGTCAGCCGCCGCGCCTCGCCGGTGCGCGTGTCGATCAGCCACAGCCAGCCGCGCGCCGCCACGGCGACGAAGCGGTCGTCAGGCGAAGGCGCCGGATCGGTCGGGCTGGTCGAAAAGGTGGGGAGTTCGTAGCCCTCCAGATAGACGTCGTGCGCCATGCCCGCGATCTTCGGATAGCGGTGCGTCCATTGCGCCAGCGCCGGCGCGGCGAGTGCCGCGCCGGTGGCGAGCAGAGAGAGCAGGCGCACGGAGGTGCTGCGCATCGGCGGAGGAGCCCTTTATCAGTGATTTCCTCCGTTGTTCACGACCCCGCACGTGCTGTCCATCGGCTTGTGACGGATCAGGAACGAGCGTTCCGTCGTCAGCCCTCTCGCGCCTTGGCGGCGAATGCGTTGACCTTGAGCAACGTGTCTTCGAACCGGCCCTCGGCTTCGGCGAAGCGCAGGAAGTGGACCTGCTTCACCAAGATTTCGCGCGGGGTCGGCTGCTGCGCGAGCAGGCCCATCACCTCGTCGATGAAATCGTCGAGCGGCAGATAGCCTTCGCGGCTTTCCTGCCCCGGCGTGAGCCCGGTCTGCACTGCCGGCGGCGCAAGCTCGATCACCTCGACCCGATCCTTGAGAACCTCGCGCAGCGCGACCGTATAGGAATGGATCGCGGCCTTGGTCGCATTGTAGGTCGGCGTGCTGGTCAGCGGCACGAAGGCGAGGCCCGACGTGACGTTGACGATCGCCGCGTCGGGCTGGCCGACGAGATGGTCGATCAGCGCGTTGGTCAGGCGGATCGGGCCGAGCAGGTTGGTGGTGATCGTCGCCTCGGCATCGGCGAGGTCACGGCGCGCGTCGAGCGCCTCGAAGCGCATGATGCCGGCATTGTTGACCAGCACGTTGAGGCCGGGATGTTCGGCGATCAGCCATTGGGCGAAGGCGTCGATCGCCTCGGCGCTTTCCACGTCGAGCGCCATCGCATGCATGTTCGGACGGCCTGCGATCGTGCGCTGCAGCGCCTCCTGCCGCCGGCCAGCGACGATCACGACATTGCCCTGATCGTGCAGGCGATGCGCGAGCGCCTCGCCGATGCCCGAGCCGCCGCCGGTGATCAGGATGGTGTTGCCGGTCTGCTTCATCTGAATGCTCCCAGAGGTTGAGGCCGCCTATTTATCGCGTCACGCACCGATGGTAAGAAGGCACCGAATATATCCATACTTACCTGAAAGAGAGCGTCGCCATGTCGAGCCTGCCGTTCAGCGAAGCGACGATCCGCAAGGCGCGCCGTATTGCCGAGACGATCCCGCCCACCGACTGCGATCCGAAGGTGGAGGCGCTGGTGAACGACCTGATCGGGCAGGTCGCGGACAAGTGGACGATGCTGATCCTCGAGGTGCTGGAGGAGCAGGGCGAGCAGCGTTTCACCCAGCTTGCACGACAGGTGAGCGGGATCAGCCAGAAGATGCTGACGCAGACGTTGCGCCGAATGGAGCGGGACGGATTGGTGACGCGCACCGTCCACGCCGTGGTGCCGCCGCGCGTCGACTACCGCCTGACCGAACTGGGTGCGAGCCTCGGCGCTGCGTTTTGCGGCGTCTGGATCTGGGCGGAGGCGAACCTCGCGCGGGTGGAGGATTCGCGCAAGACGTTCGACGCGGGGTGATGGCTATCGGCAGGTAGCCGGCTCAGGCGGGCGCCTGCGCTGCACCGCCCTGGATCCGGGCGCGCGCCGACATGAACGGACCCTCCGGCTGTCGTGCGGGCGCGAATAGCTGGAGGCCGACCGGGTCGGGCATGGCGACGTACAGCGCTTCGATGCCGCCCCGCGCGTGATAGGTTTCGTGCCAGAAGCCGGCGCCGGCCGAGAGTTCGCGGACGCTTCGCCACCAATCGGCGTGCGGCTCGCTGCGCGTGAACTGCTCCAGCGCGTCGAGATCGCGCCAATACTGGCGGAAGCCGAAATGCGACAGGCTGAACATCATGCCTTCGTGCGCCAGCAGGCCTTCGGGCCGTTCGCGCGAGATCCCGTTCAGGCCTGGGCCGATCCGCCGCAAGGCGCGCAGGCCGCGCCATCCCCGGGTCCGGAAGCCGAGCATGATCATGACGAGATCGGGGTAATCCGATAGGTCGACCGACTGGCGGTTGATGGCGGCTTGCATATTCGGTCTCCACGCTGCTTACGATGTAAACATAGTCAAGTGAGTGTACGCTGTAAACATGCCCGACGAAATTATTCCCGACCTGCGCGCGCGCCTGATGGCCGCGGCGCTGGCCGCGCTGGAGCGGGGCGAGGATGTGGGATTACGGGCGGTGGCGCGCGATGCGGGCGTGTCGGCGATGGCGCCCTATCGCCATTTCCGCGACAAGGCCGCCTTGCTGGCGGCGGTGGCGATGCGCGGCTTCGACGATCTTCGCACCGTCCTGCTCGCGGCCGACGCCACACCGGATGCGCGCGATGCGCTGCTGGCACAGGGCGAGGCCTATCTCGCTTTCGCGCGCGCGCGCCCGGCTTTGTTCCGGCTGATGTTCGCGGGTCACGATGGCGGACCGCCGCCGGTCGAGGACAATGCCTATGGCGTGATGGTGCGGCGGATCAAACAACTCGCGCCGGTCGATCTGGAGGCGGCGACGCTCGCCTGCTGGTCGGCGGTTCATGGCATGGCGACGCTCGCACTCGACGGCGGCCTTCCGGCCGGCGGCTCGCCGCACGAACGGACCGCGCTCAAGCTGATCGTCGCGGGGCTGGCCAGTCCGGCGTGCCTTATTGATCCGACGCCGTGACGGTACGGCGCGATGTCGGCCGGGTGCCGAGCTGGTCCAGCGCCTCGGCATTGCCGCGCCCCCATTCGTAGAGCAGTTCGATCGGCTCGACGAAGCGCTCCCCGAGCGGCGTCAGGCGATATTCGACCGCGGGCGGGACGCTGTTCTGCACAATGCGGGTGACGAGGCCGCTGGCCTCCATCTCGCGCAAGGTCTGCGTCAGCATCTTCTTGGAGATGCCCGGCACGCTTCGATGCAGCACGCCGGTGCGCGCCGCGCCGTCGTGGCGGGCATGGAGGACGTGCAGGATCATGCTCGTCCACTTGGTCGCGAACAGTTCGAGTACGCGCCGCGGCGCGCAATCCTCGCGCCAGTCGTCATCGGAAGAAAATGCGGTCATGCTGGTTACCTGAAGGTGCCTATGTCCCTGAACGGTGCCGTCTAGAACCGCGCGCGTCGGCTGACTAGTTGGGGCATCTGACAGCAAGGAAGAAGCGGCATGGCCGGTACGGCATTGGTAGTGGGTGCAAGCGGCATCGTCGGCGGTGCCACCGCGAGGTTGCTCCGGCAGGAAGGCTGGACTGTTCACGGCCTCGCGCGGCGTCCGGTGGCGCAGGCCGGCGTCGCGCCTGTCGCTGCCGATCTTCAGGATGCACAGGCGACCGCGGCCGCGTTGGCGGGGCTGCGGCCCGATGCCGTCTTCATCACCACATGGCTGCGGCAGGACAGCGAGGCGGAGAATATCCGCGTCAATTCCGCGATGGTCCGCAATCTGCTTGACGGGCTGCGCAGCGCCGGCGCGCCGCCACGCCACGTCGCGCTGGTGACGGGGCTGAAACATTATCTCGGACCGTTCGAGGCCTATGGAAAGGGCGCGCTGCCGCAGACCCCGTTTCGCGAAGAGCAGGGCCGGCTCGACGTCGACAATTTCTATTATGCGCAGGAGGATGAGGTCTTCGCCGCCGCCGCGCGCGACGGCTTCACCTGGAGCGTGCATCGCCCGCACACCGTGATCGGCAAGGCGGTCGGCAATGCGATGAATATGGGCACGACGCTCGCCGTCTATGCCACGCTCTGCCGCGAGACCGGCCGCCCCTTCCGTTTCCCGGGCTCGCCCGCGCAGTGGGACGGGCTGACCGACATGACCGACGCCGCATTGCTCGCCCGCCATCTGCTGTGGGCGACCGAGACGCCGGCGGCCGCGAACGAGGCGTTCAACGTCGTCAATGGCGACGTCTTCCGCTGGAAGTGGATGTGGGGGCGGATCGCCGACTGGTTCGGGCTGGAGCCCGCACCGTTCGACGGCACGATCGTGCCGCTCGAGCAGCAGATGGCGGATGACGCACCGATCTGGCGGCGTATCGCCGAACGCGACGGGCTGGCGGAGGTCGATCTCGGGCGTCTTGCCTCGCCCTGGCACACCGACGCCGATCTCGGCCGGCCGATCGAGGTCGTGACCGACATGGGGAAAAGCCGCCGGATGGGCTTCACCGCCTACCAGCCGACCGACGATGCCTTCATCCGCCTGTTCGAGCAGCTGCGCGCGGAGCGGCTCATTCCCTAGCGGCCGCCCATCTGATCTTCCTTCGCGACGGGATCGGACACTCCGATCGACGGTTGTCGGCGCATGAGAAGCATGCATCTGTTCCTGCGCAATCGCTCGATCGCCGAACTGACCGATGCCGAACGCGACGGGCTGGAACAGGCGATCAGCGAACGGCGGCACGTGCCCGCGCGGGTGACGTTGGTCGATCGCGGCCAACGGCTCCGGTACAGCACGATGCTGATCTCGGGCTTCATGATCCGCTATATCGACGATCTCGACGGGCATCGTCAGGTGGTGGCGTTCCACGTGCCGGGCGATTTCGTCGATCTGCACGGCTACCCGCTCCAGGTGCTGGATCATGCGGTGGCGACGCTCACCGAGGTCGAGATCGCGCTCGTTCCGCACGATGCCCTGAAGCGGTTGACCGAAGGCGACGCGGAGTTCGCCCGCAAGCTGTGGGCGTCCACCTTGCTCGACGCCGCCATCCATCGCGAGTGGCTGTTCCGGCTGGGTCGGCTCGGCGCGGTGGGTCGGGTGGCGCATTTCTTCGCGGAGACCAACGCCCGCTTATGTGCCATCGGACTGAGCGATGGGACGGCCTACGATCTCCGCATCACCCAGAACGACCTTTCCGAAATTACCGGCCTGACGAGCATTCACGTCAATCGCGTGCTCCGTATGCTGCGGGAAGAGGGGATTTGCGTCTTTCGGGGATCGCGCGTCGACATTCTCGATCGTTCGCGTCTCGAACGGCTCGGCCAGTTCGATCCTGCCTATCTGTATCTGAAGGATCCGCTCACGCCCTTCGAACCGATGCCGACCACTCGAAAGGAACATGCTGATGAGTGACCATAACCCCAATGACGGCCCGTTCGACACCGGCGGCAAGGCGGTCGCCGAGGAAGGCATCGTCCTCCTCGACGGGCCCGACGGCATCGCGATCTCGCTCACCCCCGATGCGGCGGAGGAGACGGGCAGCAGCCTGATCGAAGCCGCGCGGGCCGCACGCGATCAGGCGACGCCCGATCGCTGAACGGGAGGTGCGCCGAGGCGTGCCTCAACTGCGGATGAAGTCGAGCAGATCGCGATTGATGACGTCGGCGTGGGTCGTCGGCATTCCGTGCGGCAGGCCGGGATAGGAGATCAGCCGGCCCCCCTTGAGCAGCTTGACCGATCGCGCCCCGGTGGTGGGGAACGGGCAGATCTGGTCGTCCTCGCCGTGCATCACCAGCACCGGAACCTCGATCGCCGCGAGATCGTCGTAGAATTCGGTTTCGGACAACACCCGCACACATTCCCATTGGGCGATGGCGGCGCCCATCATGCCCTGTCGCCACCAATTGTCGCGGATGCCCTGCGACACGGCCGCGCCCTCGCGATTGAAGCCGTAGAACGGGATCGTGATGTCCTGATAGAATTGCGCGCGATGATAGGCGGTGCCGTCGCGTATGCCGTCGACCACCGATTTGGGGACGCCATCGGGATTGCGTTCGGACTGCATGAAGGTCGGCGGAATCGCGCTGATGAGGACGGCCTTGGCGACGCGTCCCTTTCCGTAGGTCGCGACATAGCGTGTCACCTCGCCGCCGCCGGTCGAATGGCCGATGTGGATGGCATTGGTCAGGCCCAGCTTCTCGACCACCGCGAAGGCGTCGGCGGCGTAGGTGTCCATGTCATGCCCGTCCGCCGTCTGGCTCGACCGGCCGTGGCCGCGGCGATCATGCGCGATCACGCGATAGCCCTGCGCGAGAAAGAACATCAGCTGGCTGTCCCAATCGTCCGCGCTCAGCGGCCAGCCGTGATGGAAGAACAGGGGCTGGGCCTCCTTTGGCCCCCAATCCTTGTAGAAGATTTCGGTGCCGTCGGCGGTCGTGATCGTCGCCATCGTCTGCGCCTCTCAATCAATCGGGAGGAACGGCTTCCATCCCTTCATCGTCGATGTGGCCGGGCGACGGCAGCGCGGCGAGGTAACGGAGCGCCGCCATGCTCGGCAGGAAGAAATAGTCGCCGCCGACCATCTGGATGTAAGTCTCCACATCCACCCGGCGGCGCAGCACGCCGTCGCGCACCGTCATCGTACCCTTCGGGCCGAGCAAGGGATCGGTTTCGTCGTACAGGGTCGCGAAATTGTGGTTGAGCAGCCACGTCTGCTGCACGAACTCGAACTGCCGCCCGATGTCGGTATTGAGGCAGATGAACAGCAGGCCGCGATCGACCCCGTCGTCGGTGCGCGGATCGGCGATGGTCGTGCCATATTTGCGCCCGCGCCGCAGGATGCGGTGGTTGTTCGCCGCCTGCAGCAGCGTTTCCTTCTGGCTCTTGTCGGGTGCGAGGCCGTCGCGCGGATTGGCGCGGCGGACGTGCGAGCCGACCGGGCAGCCATGGCCGTGCCGGTCGCGATCGAAGAAGCCGAATGCATTGTCGCCGCTCGCCACCAGCGTGCCCTTGGGGCAGAGCAAGGCACCGTCCTGATCGCGCCCGACCGCGCGCTCGGCCAGCCAATCGGCGGTGACATGCGCGGAATTGGTGGGATCGCGCTGGCGGATATGATCGGCGCCCGCATCCAGCGAATTCCAGAAGGCGGCGACATTCTGCTTTAGTTCGCGCACGACGATGTAGCTGCCCTCGAAACCCAGATCGAGAAAGCCGTCTGCCAGCGGATGCGGGCGCAGGCCGGCATCGGCCGCTTTCTCGAGCGGGGGCGCCATCGGGGTTGGTGGCAGTTCGTGATGGCTGTTGACGAAGCCCAGCAGCACGTCGCCCAGCGGGATGCCGTGCATCGTGTCTTTGTCGGGCGGAACGACCGCCGCGGCATCGAACGGCACCGGCTGCGAAACGCCGTCGGCAAAGCCAAAATGCTCGCGGGCGATGCCTTTTTCGTCGAGGCGCAGAAACAGCGGCAGGGTGTGGACGATCGCGATCTGGTGCGCGGTCAGCATCGCCTCGACCTCGGCAGCCCATTGCTCCACCTTGTCCTCGGTCGCGTCGTAGAGCAGCAGCAGCGCGTGGACGGTCAGCGCCGTCGTGATCGGCTCCTCCTGATGTCCGGTCGCCGTCTTGGCCTTGTGCGCGACACCGGCGGCGCTTTTCATCGGCCCGCGCTGGGCTGTGTTGGCGCTCCAGCGCGGGCCATCGGGAATGACGGTTTCCTGCCATTCGCCGTTGCGGCGGTCGCCGAGGCGGCGGAGGCGATCCTCCTGCATCATGCCTTCGCGAAACGGAGCGGCGAAGCTGTCGAGCGCGGCATGCGCCAGCCCCATCTTCGTAAGGCCGGCATGCGCGAAGGCGAGTGCGGTGGCGCGCGCCTCCTTGCCGCCCGCATTGGTGACCGGCGCGATCGTCTCCAGCGCCGCCAGCCACGCGCCGCTGCCGATTCCCTCCCACTGAAAGTCCAGCATCAGCGCCCGGCCCGTGGGGAGGTCCGCGAAGCCGCTGACAACCAGGCCCTGCGTCGCGGCGTCGTGCGGCGGCGCAAGCTTCCAGCTGCCGGTCACAGGTCGTCGATCCATGCGGCGGCTTCCTTCGGCGTGAGCTTCGGCTTGCGCAGGGCGTTGGCGATGCGGTTGTTGCGCTCGACCTGATCGACCGTGAGATCGGGATAGGCGCTGTACCAGAAGCGGCTCACCGTCATCGAATGGCGCGCCCAGTTCTTGAAGCGCGTCCCGTAGCTCGCGCCATCCGCGATCAGATAGCGCGTCGGGGGGAAGCCGACGCCGCAGCCCCACGCGAGCGTCAGGCCGACATGCGCCTTCTCGATGAAGTCATCGAGATAGCTTTCCCAGCTCTGGTCGAAATTACTGAAGAACATCAGCCGGCCGCCATTGTTGACGAACGCCCAGTGCGCGAAATGGACGGTGCGCATGCTGCCGAGATAGCCGTCGCGCCCGCTCGTGGGGATGGCGCGCAGCGCGAGATGCAGTGCGTGATGGCCGGCATGCACGATCAGCGTGCGCAGCGCGCCGGGCTTCAGCAATACGATCGAGCCCATGTGGTTTTGCGGGATCCAGTCCTCGCGCTGCACCATCTGGCGCAGCAATTCGGGATCGATCGGCGGTGCGTCGTGCGAGGAATCGCGTCGTTCGAGATAGCGGACCCAGAAGAGGATGATCCCGAGCGAGACGATCACCCCCGCAACGCCCGCCAAAACGAACAGAAGCGCGATGTGGCTTGGGCTTGCCAGCGGCGTGGCCGTGCCGAACGCGCGGATCGCGATGGCGAACAGCGCTGCGCACAGGCCGGGTACTGCCAGCACCAGCAGCGCCGCGGCGACGAAGCCGATCAGTCGCAGCCAGTCGACGATCGTCTCGCCGAGCGAGACACGAACCGGCGCTTTTTCGTCCAGCCACGCGAACCTGCCGATCATGGCGTCGCGCAGGCGGGCATGAACCGCATCGGCCTCGATGCCGCGATAAGGATTGGCGCTGCCGCCCTGCGCGGTTGCCAGTTCGTCGCGGATCGCGAGGAACAGCCCGCGTTCGGCGACGATGCGATCACGCGTCATTCCGCGATTGCCCATGTGGAACACGCTCGGCTGCGCGGTGCGGGCTTCCATATAGGGCGCGATGGCCGCGTTCGAGCCTGGGGCTGTCACGGCGGCGAACAGCGCGCCGGTTTCGTCGAGCGGCTGCTTGCAGCAGCTCAGCATCGCACGCAGATCCGCGCCGATCGCCGTTTCGAGATCCTGCCAGAACGGGCTTGGGGCGCCATCGAAATTGGCCTCCAGCACGAATACCGGGTCATATTCGGCGCTCGGGAAAAGGTTCATCGACAGGAAGTGCACGGCGGGCACCGCCTGCATGAACCAGCCATAATCGGATTGGGTCGGGCCGCCTTTGCCAGCGCGATCGTGCAGCGCATCGATCAGGCCGGATAGCCTGACCGCGCTTTCCGGCTTCACCTCCAGCGTAACGGACAGGACCGTTTGGCGCACTGCTTCCCCTCCGAGCAACGTACCGTTCGCATCAGGCCGAGTTATTTATATCGCTGATGCTGGCAACTGCTTCGCATCCGCAATCGTAACCTGTCAATGGGCCGTGACAGTTACAGTCTCGCGATGATGTTTTGCCCTGATTTACATTAGGATTGAATATCGTGCGCGAAGCAATTTAGTTCTGTCATGTGGCACTGTTTAATCATGCTTTTCATGGGGATGCTGTCCGGCACCGCACCGTATCAGCGGATGTAGCCGGCGTCCCTCAGCCCACGCGTTCTGATCCTTTGCCGTCCAGCGCGCGTTTGCATTCCGGCCGAACCCTTACGAGTATGACGATGACGACATTCCGCCCGATCGCACTTTTGCTGGCCGCTTCCGCATCGGTGGCGGCCGCGCCGGAGCAGCGGCCGGCCGAGCGCGCGATTGCGGTGTCGCGCGCCGCCGCCACGCCCGAGGACGTGTTCGGCCCGCTTTATCGCGCGGTCGAGCTGGCGCGCGTCTTCCCCGACAGCAAGACCTTCGCCGACATGGTGCCGCTGGAGAATCCGCAGGTGATCTTGGCGGCCTATGCGACCGACAAGCCAGACGGGCGCGTGGCGCTTGCCGCGTTCGTCGCCCGCCACTTCCGCACGACCGGGGGCACGGCCGAGCGCAAGCTGACGATGCGCGAGCATATCAAGGCGCTGTGGCCGATCCTCGCCAAGCCGCCGTTGGCGGTGGTGCCCGGTTCGTCCGCGCTGCAGCTGCCTTATGCCTATGTCGTGGCGGGCGGCCGCTATCAGGAGATGTATTACTGGGACAGCTACTTCACCATGCTCGGCCTGAAGGCCGACGGCGAGACGCCGCTGGTGGAATCGATGCTCGCCAATTTCACCGACATGGTCGAGCGCTACGGCCACGTCCCCAATGGCACCCGCGCTTATTATCTGTCGCGCTCGCAGCCGCCATTCCTGTCGCTGATGATGGACCTGTCCGATGCGCATGACCCCGCGCTGATACGGCGGCGGCTGGACGCGTTGAAGGCCGAACATGCTTATTGGATGGCGGGCGGCGCATGCATCGACAGTGCGGGTGCCTGCCAGCACGTCGTGCGCATGCCCGACGGCAGCCTGCTCAACCGCTATTGGGATGCGCGCGATACGCCGCGGGAAGAATCCTATGCCGAGGATGTCGCCACGGCGGCCGCGGCCGCGCCGCGCCCGGCGGGCGAGGTTGATCGCGATCTGCGCGCGGGCGGCGAGAGCGGGTGGGATTTCGGGTCGCGCTGGCTGCGCGACGGACACACGCTCGCCACCATCCACACGACCGACATCGTGCCGGTCGACCTGAACAGCCTGCTGTGGAGCCTCGAACGCTCGATCGCGCGCCGCTGCGCCGCGGCCGGGGACGCGGCCTGCGCTGCGGATTTCGAGCGGCAGGCGGCAAGGCGCGCCACGGCGATCTCCAAATATCTCTGGTCCGCGTCCGACCGGCGCTTCGTCGATTGGGATCGTGTCACTGGCCGCCCGACGGCGTCGATCAGCGCGGCGGTGGTGGTGCCATTGTTCGTCGGTCTGGCGACGCCTGCCCAGGCCGACGCCACCGCGCAGCTGGTGCAGGCCATGCTGGTCGCCCCCGGCGGCCTGCGCACGACCACGCTGCGGACGGGTCAGCAATGGGACCAGCCGAATGGCTGGGCGCCGTTGCTGTGGATGGGGGTGTCGGGGCTCGACCGCTACGGCAAGACCGCGCTGGCCGACGATCTCGCGCGGCGGTGGATGCGCACGGTCTCGGGTTTCTATGCCTGCACCGGGCGTATGGTGGAGAAGTATGACGTCGAGCGCGGGCAGGCCGGTGGGGGCGGCGAGTATCCGGTCCAGGATGGGTTCGGCTGGACCAATGGTGTCACGCGCATGCTGCTTGATCGGCCCGCGCTTGGAGACGCGATCAAATCCTCGTGCTGATCGCCGATATCCTCGCGAGACGACCATCGTCCGACTGATCCAGATCAACTTTATCCATGGTGACAGCGCCTTGCCAAGCCGCTTACATTCGGCGGACAGGCAGGACGGGATAACGCGATGCTCCTCGACGAGACGACCGATCGACGTCTCTTGGCCGCAAGGGCATGGAGGCGCATGCAACAGCTTCCGGGAGCGGCATTCTCGGAGCCGATGTTGTTCATGAATCCCGCTTGGAACATCTTGCTGGAGACGTATATCGCCAATCGCGAATTGAAGCAGATCACGGTCGGCGACGCATGCATTGCTTCGGGCGCGCCGGCGACGACCGGATTGCGCTGTATCGCCGTGCTGGAGGGCCGCGGATTTCTCGGCCGAGTCGCCGATACGTTCGACCGTCGCCGGGTGCTGGTCCGTTTGACTGAGGAAGGTATGCACAGCATCGAGCAAGCGCTCGATCGAGCGCTTGCGATTGGCTGGTAAAAGTCCTCAGTTCACGGTTATTCGCAGCCGTTGAATGATGTCGATTGCGAATTGTAACTGGATCGCAGCCAGTTCGATCGTCGAATCTGAGCGGAGATCGGCGACGGCGAGCGCATCGAGGTCGCCGAGAACAGCCTGAAGCCGGTCGAGAATCGCTTCGATCTCGCTCATAATACCCCGCCGCGCCGCCATGCGACCGCATGCCATTGTCGGATGTCGGCTACCGCATGTTGTAACCTTCTATCACGTGCGGCCCGCCCGCCCACATGCGATCTGGGCTGTTTGGCTGCCTTCTACCAAAGTAGGACGGAACCGGCCGAGATCGGTCCGGCGCCAGAAAACGGAGCAGGGGTCGGCATTTCGCGCCGGATCGCCATCGCATGGCGCGATTTGCGGTTGTGCGGCATTCGATGGCATTGCGGCTGCCCGACGTATCGCAACGAACCGCAGGCTGATGACGCACATTCTGGTGATCGAGGACGATGCGACGACAGCGCTGCAACTTGCGGGCGAGCTCGAGGCGCAGGGCCATCAGATCACCACGGCGACAGACGGGCTTGAGGGACTGGATCTGGCAGGGACGGGTCGGTTCGACGCGATAACGTTGGATCGGATGCTGCCCGGCCTCGACGGGCTGACCGTCGTGGCGCGGCTTCGCGCGAACCGCATCGATACGCCGGTGCTGATGATCAGTGCGCTGTCCGACATTGACGAGCGCGTCGCGGGGCTGCGCGCCGGCGGCGACGATTATCTGGTCAAGCCGTTCGCGCCTGCCGAGATGATCGCTCGGGTTGAAGTGCTGCTCCGCCGTGCCGCGCCGATCGAGACGATGTTGCAGGTCGGGGCGATCCGCATCGATCTGATCCGGCACGATGTCTCGATCGACGGCGTGGTCGTCCGCTTGCTGCCGATGGAGTATAAGTTGCTGGAATTCCTCGCCCGCCACGCCGGGCAGACGATCGGGCGGCAGCTGATCTTCGAGCAGGTGTGGGGTTATTATTTCGATCCGGGTGCCAACGTCATCAACGTCCATATCGCGCGGCTGCGGCGCAAGCTCGATCGACAGGGCCTGCCGTCGCCGATCGCGACGGTGAAGGGGGAGGGGTATCGGCTCGATGCCGTCTGAGCGCCTGCGCCTGCGCGATATCCGGGGCACCAGCACCTTCCGTTTGACCGTGCTGCTGGGCGGAGTGTTCGCGATCGGTCTGACCGTTCTGATCGGCCTGGTGTATTTTTTGACGGCGCGCGAGCTGACGGCGCGTAACGATCGTATTCTCCACGCGCAGGCGGCCCGGCTCCTCTCCATCGCGGCGGCCGATCTGCCGCGTCAGTTGAATGCCGAACTCGCCCGCAGCACGGGCTTCACGCATATGGCGTTGCTCGCCGCCGACGGCGAGCATATCGCCGGCGACATCCGGGTCGATCGCCCGATCCGGCCCGGCCACGCGGTCGAGCTCAATTCGCCGCTCGGCCCGATCCGGATCATCGCGATCCGCACGCGATGGGGCGAAACGATCCTCGTCGGGCGCGACATTGCCCAGATCCACTATCTGCGCGGGCGTGTTCTGCTGATCCTCGTGACAGGCGGTATCGTGACCCTGGTCGGCCTGACCGCCGCGGCGGTGCTTCTGTCGATCGGCCCCCTTCGCCGCGTGCGCGATCTGGAGCAGGCCGCGCGCGAAATCGCCGGCGGGCGCATGGAGGTGCGCATGCCGATCGCCGGGCGCGGCGACGAGCTCGACCAGATCGCCGGCACGGTCAACCTGATGGTGGACGAGATTGGTCGCGTCATCGCGCAGGTGAAGGGGGTGACGGATGCGGTCGCGCACGATTTGCGCACGCCGCTGGCGCATGTTCGCGCCCATCTCCTCGCGCTTGCGCGCCTGCCCGAGGCAGCGCCGATCGCTGCGGCTGCGCTCGCCGACCTCGATGCGGTGCTCCAGCGCTTCGCAGCGTTGCTGCGCATCGCCGAGATCGAGGCGGGCGCCCGCCGCGCGCGGTTCGAACCGATCGATCTCGCGTTGCTCGCCGCCGAGGCGGTGGAGCTCTACGAGCCGCTGGCGGAGGAGGGGGGCATCGTGCTGCGGCTCGAAGCGCCGCTGCCGGCCCCGGTGCATGGCGATCGGCTGTTGCTGCTGGAGGCCCTCAGCAACCTGATCGACAATGCGATCAAGTTCGCAAAGGCGACCATCACCGTATCGGTGGCGTCGGACCCGAACGGGGCCACGCTGTCGGTGATCGACGACGGCGCCGGCATCCCGGTGGGCGAGCGGCAGGCGGTTCTGCGCCGTTTCCATCGGGGCGCGAATGCTGCGGGCGTTCCCGGCAACGGCCTTGGCCTCAGCATCGTTGCGGCGGTCGGGCATCTCCACGGCTTCGAGCTGCGGCTTGAGGATTCCGCGCCTGGACTCGCCGTCCGGCTTCATGCGGCGAGCCAGGTGAAAATCATTTAATTCGCATCTGCAGCAAGAAGCGCGGATGTGGCCGGCGTCGTTCCTTCGACGGACAGATCATGCTCCAGCTCGTCAAACTTGCGCTCTCCAAGCCCTACACGTTCGTCGTGCTGGCGATCCTGATTCTGATCTCCGGAATCACGGCATGGTTGCGCACGCCGACCGACATCTTTCCGGACATCAAGATCCCGGTAATCGCGGCGGTATGGACCTATAACGGCCTGCCGCCAGAGGACATGTCGGGCCGCGTCGTCCGTTATTACGAGCAGCAACTGTCGAGCACGGTCAACGATATCGAGCATATCGAGAGCCAGTCGATGAACGGCGTCGCGGTGGTGAAGATCTTCTTCCAGCCGAACGTCGACATCCGCACCGCCTCGGCCCAGGTGACGGCTGCCTCGCAGACGGTGCTGAAGCAGCTTCCGCCGGGCATCACGCCGCCGCAGATCCTGCAATATTCCGCCTCGACCGTGCCGATCCTGCAGCTGGCTTTGTCGTCCAAGACGCTGTCGGAGCAGAGCATCTTCGACGCCGGTCAGAACTTCATCCGCCCGGCGCTGGCCGCCGTGCCCGGCTCGGCCATTCCCACGCCCTACGGCGGCCGCGTGCGCCAGATCCAGATCGATCTCGATCCGGCGGCGCTGCAGGCGCGGCATCTTTCGGCGACCGACGTCGGCTTGGCGCTCGCCGCGCAGAACCAGATCGTGCCCGCCGGTACGACCAAGATCGGCCAGTACGAATATTATTTCCGCCTCAACAACAGCCCGGCGGTGATCGATCGCCTGAACGATCTGCCGATCAAGACGGTCGACGGCGTCACCGTGTTCATGCGCGACGTGGCGCACGTCCGCGACGGTTCGCCGCCGCAGCAGAATGTGGTGCACGTCGACGGCGCACGCTCGGTGCTGATGACCATCCTCAAGGCGGGTTCATCCTCGACCATCGCGATCGTCGACGGGGTGAAGGCGACGCTGCCGAAGCTCAAGGAAACGCTGCCGTCGGACCTGAACATCCAGGCCCTGTCCGATCAGTCGCTGTTCGTGAAGGCGGCGGTGTCGGGCGTGGTGCGCGAGGGCGCGATCGCCGCTACGCTCACCTCGCTGATGATTCTGCTGTTCCTCGGCTCGTGGCGTTCGACCGTCATCATCGCCGCCTCGATCCCGCTCGCGATCCTCGCCGCCGTCGCGGCGCTGGCGGTGGCGGGCGAGACGCTCAACGTGATGACGCTCGGCGGCCTCGCGCTGGCGGTTGGCATCCTCGTCGACGACGCCACGGTGACGATCGAGAACATCAACTGGCACCTCGAACAAGGCAAGACCGTTCGCCAGTCGATCCTCGACGGCGCGGAGCAGATCGTGCGGCCCGCGCTCGTGTCGCTGCTGTGCATCTGCATCGCCTTCGTGCCGATGTTCTTCCTGCCGGGCGTCGCCGGCTTCCTGTTCGCGCCGATGGCCGAAGCGGTGGTGTTCGCGATGATCGCCAGCTTCATCCTCTCGCGGACGCTGGTGCCGACGATGGGCAATTACCTGCTGCGCGAGCATGCCACGGAGCACACCGCCGAGATCATGGCGACCCACGATGCGATGGCGGGCCGGCCGAAGAGCCGCAATCCGCTTCGCCGCTTCCAGCAGGGGTTCGAGCATGGGTTCGAGCGGGTCGCGACATATTACCAGCAGATCCTCGCCTTCGCGCTCGCGCGCCGGGCCGGCTTCGTGCCCGCCTTCCTCGCGGTCGTGCTGATCTCGTTCGCGCTGATCCCGCTGCTCGGCCGCAATTTCTTCCCGACGGTCGATGCCGGGCAGATCAGCCTGCACGTGCGCGCGCCGGTCGGCACGCGGCTCGAGGAGAGCTCGGCTTTGTTCGGGCGGATCGAGGATCGCATCCGGTCGGCGATCCCGCGCGACCAGATCGTCTCGATCGTCGACAATATCGGCCAGCCGGTTTCCGGCATCAACAATGCCTATTCCAATACGGGCACGATCGGTCCGCAGGATGGTGACATCCTCGTCACCCTGTCCGAGCATCACCGCCCGACCGCCGATTATGTGCGCGACCTGCGCCGCATCCTGCCGGAAAGCTTTCCCGGCTCGTCCTTCGCCTTCCTGCCGGCCGACATCATCAGCCAGATCCTGAACTTCGGCGCGCCGGCCCCGATCGACGTGAAGATTTCGGGCCCCGACGTGAAGGCCGGCGATGCCTATGCCCACGAGATCGCTGCGAAGATGGCGCAGATCGCCGGCCTGGCGGACGTGCGCGTGCAGCAAGCTAATGATTATCCTGCCTTGGCCTTCGATGTCGATCGCAGCCAGGCCGATCGTCTCGGCATCACCGAGAACGACGTCACCCGCGCCATCTCGACCAATCTGGCCGGCAGCCTGCAGATCGCGCCTACCTTCTGGCTGAACCCCAAGAATGGCGTCTCCTACCCGATCGTCGTCCAGACGCCCCAATATCGCACCGACAGCCTCGCCAAGATGGACAATCTGCCTGTTACCGGCGCCGGCCAGTCGGCACAGATACTGGGCGCGCTCGGCACGTTGCGTCGCGAGCCCGCGCCGGCGGTGGTGTCGCATTATGCGGTCCAGTCCTCCTACGATATCTATGCGACCACGCAGGGCCGTGATCTCGGCGCGGTGGCGGGCGACATCCAGAAGCTGCTGGACGCGACCGTCAAGGATCAGCCCAAGGGTTCGACCGTCCGGCTGATGGGGCAGGTGCAGACGATGAACACCGCCTTCACCGGCCTGATCGTCGGGCTCGCCGGCGCGATCCTGCTCATCTACCTGCTGATCGTCGTCAATTTCCAGTCGTGGGTCGATCCGGCGGTGATCGTCTCGGCGCTACCGGCGGCACTGGCCGGCATCGTCTGGATGCTGTTCGCCACGCACACCCCGCTGTCGGTGCCGGCGCTGACCGGCGCGATCATGTGCATGGGCGTCGCCACCGCCAATTCGGTCCTCGTCATCAGCTTCGCCCGCGAGCGGCTGGCCGCGACCGGCGACGCGTTGGCAGCCGCGACCGAGGCCGGCGCCGCCCGCTTCCGCCCGGTGCTGATGACCGCGCTGGCGATGATCATCGGCATGGCGCCGATGGCGCTCGGCATGGGCGAGGGCGGCGAGCAGAATGCGCCGCTGGGCCGCGCCGTGATCGGCGGCCTCATCTGCGCGACCATCGCCACGCTCGTCTTCGTCCCCGTCGTCTTCAGTATCGCCCACCGTCGCGAGCGGCCCCATCCCGCCGCCGAAAACGAGCCCCATGCCACCGGAGAATTCGTCCATGCAGAGTGACGCCGCGGCGCCGCGCGCGCCCAAAGGCCTCAAGACCGCCGGCATCGTCGCAGTGGTCGTCGCGATCGGCGTAGTCGCAGCGGGCACGGTCGCCCGCCACCACGATGCGGATCAGGCGCAGGATTGGTCGGACGCGCGCTCGATCCCGACGGTCCACCTGATCCCGGTCAAGGCCGCGCCGGATTCCACGGCGCTCAGCCTGCCCGGCACGATGCAGGCGTGGAACGGCGCGCATCTCTATGCCCGCGTCGGCGGCTATCTGAAGGCGTGGTACAAGGATATCGGCGCGAAGGTCGGCACCGGCGCCGTGCTCGGCGTGATCGACACGCCCGAGCTCGACCAGCAGATCGTGCAGGCGCGCGCGGCGGTCACCCGCGCCAAGGCCGATGCCGCGCTTGCCCGCAGCACCGCCGCGCGCTGGAACGACCTGCTCTCGACCAACTCGGTCAGCCATCAGGAAGCCGACGAGAAGAACGGCGCGCTCGCCGCCCGCAACGCAGCGGTGCAGGCGGCCGAGGCGGATCTCGGCCGGTTCGTCGCGATGAAGAGTTTCGCGACGCTGCGGGCGCCTTTCGCCGGGACGGTCACCGCGCGTGTCGCCGATATCGGCGATCTGGTCGGCCCCGGCGCCACCAATCAGCAACCGCTCTTCTCGATCGCCGACGTGCACCGCGTGCGCATCTATGTCAGCGTGCCGCAGGCTTATTCCGCCTCGATGAAGCAGGGACTCGGGGCGACCGTCACCGTGCCCGATTATCCGGGACGAAGCTGGAAGGGACAGGTAATCGGCTCGTCCGGCGCGATCAACGGCCAGACCGGCACCTTCCAGGTCCAGCTCGTCACCGACAATCCCGGCGAAGCGCTGAAGCCCGGCGGCTATGCGCTCGTCCGCTTCGACGTGCCCGACCGCGCCGGCGGCGCGACGATCCCGTCGAGCACCCTGATCTTCCGCGCGCAGGGCACGCAGGTCGCGACCGTCCGGCCCGACGGCCATGTCCACCTGCTTTCGATCGCGGTGGGCCGCGATCTGGGCGGCACGGTCGAGATCGACGACGGCCTCAAGGCTGGCATGCAGATCGTCGACAATCCGCCCGACTCCATCGCGGAAGGCGAACTCGTGCGCGTGGGCACCAAGACGAATGGCTAGGATGCGCGCCATTGCCGGCTTGCTGGGCGCCGCCGCGCTGGCCGGCTGCTCGTTCGCGCCGGCCTACAAGCCGCCGGCGGTGGCCACTCCCGTTGCGTTCAAGGAAAATGGGCCGTGGCAGCCGGCGGCGCCTGCCGACACGCAGTTGGCGACGAACGCCGCCAATTGGTGGGCCGGGTTCGGCGATCCCACGCTCGACGCGCTGGAGCAGCGGATCGCCGGCGACAATCCCACGCTGGCCGGTGCGCTCGGTCGCTACGATCAGGCGCGCGCCTATCTGACGCAGGCGCGTTCCGGACTGTTTCCGACCATCGGCGTCGATGCCGCGCTGACCGACAATCGCCAATCGGACAATCGGCCGCTGCGCGGCGCCGGTCAGCCGGATCTCTACCCGATCGATCAGGTCGGCGGCAGCTTCGGCTACGAGCTCGATCTGTGGGGGCGCGTGCGCAACGGCGTGCGCGCCGGCAGGGCGGCCGCCGAAGCCAGCGGTGACGATGCCGCCGCGCTGAAGCTCAGCCTGCAGGCGCAGCTCGCCGCCGCCTACCTGACGTTGCGCGGGCACGATCAGCAGATGAAACTGCTCTCGGCCACGGTCGACGCCTACGCCCAGGCCAACGCCATGACCGACCGCCGCTTTCAGGGCGGCATCGCCAACGCGCTCGATACCGGCCGCGCCGGCGCGCAGCTGGCCGAGGCGCAGGCGCAGCTCGAGGACGTCAAGGCGGCGCGCGCGCTGGTCGAACATGCGATCGCCAGCCTGGTGGGCGAGCCCGCGTCGAATTTCTCGATCGCGCCGGCATTGATCGATTTCACCCAGCCGGTCGTCCCGGTCGGCTTGCCCTCGACCCTGCTCCAGCGTCGCCCCGACGTCGCCGCTGCCGAACGGCGCATGTTCGCCGCCAACGCCACGATCGGCGTGACCAAGGCCGCCTTCTTCCCGGCGATCTCGCTCAGCGGGCAGGGGGGCTTCCAGAATACCGGCATCCCCGGCCTGCTGACCGCGCCCAACCTGTTCTGGTCGATCGGGCCGAGCACGGTGCTGACCCTGTTCGACGGTGGGCGCCGTCGTGGCCAGCTCGCCGCCGCGCGCGCCGGGTGGGAGCAGGCGACCGCCAATTATCGTGCGGAGGTGCTGCGCGCCTTCCAGGAAACCGAGGACCAGCTCGCCTTGCTCCACCATCTCGGCGACGAGCAGGTGGCGGAGGATCGCGCGATGCAGCAGGCGGCGCTGGCCGAGCGCACCGCCACCAATCGCTTCACCAAGGGGGCGGTCGACTATCTCGATGTGGTCACGGCGCAGACGACGGCGTTGCGCATCCGCCGCACCGCGATCGACCTGCATACCCGGCGGCTGCAGGCGACGGTGCGGCTGATCGCGGCGATCGGCGGCAATTGGCAGCCGGTCACCGGCGGGAGCTGAGCGAGCGCTAACGCTGCCCTGCGGGCAGTTCGATCCGTGCCACGAGCCCGCCGGACGCCGCGCGCGCAAACCTTAGCCGGCCGCCGTGGAGCTCGATCAGCTCGCGGGCGATGCGAACGCCCTGGCCATGGCCGCCGCCCCGTTCGTCGGCGCGCATCGTTCCATCCTGCAGTGCCGCGAGTTTGGCGTCGCTGAGCGCTGCGCCATCGTCGGCGATCTCGATGCGCGCATGCCCGGCTTCCATATCCGCGCGAATGTTCACCGTTTGCCGGGCATGGCGCCAGGCATTGTCGATCAGGTTGCCGAGCGCCTCGTCGAGATCCTGCGGATCGCAACGCACCCCTAGTGCGTCCGGCACATCCACCACGGCTTCGATCGTCCGTTCGGCGTGGAGCCGGTGCATGGCAACGGCCAGCCCGTCGAGCGCAGGCGCCAGCGGCGTGGAAGAGCGTAGCGCAGCGCGACCCTCTTCCGAACGGGCGCGGGCCAGATGGTGCCGGATCTGGTCCTCGAGCCGGCAGACCTGTGCCGCCAGCCGTCCGTCGGCGTCGCGCGCGCCTTCGGCCAGATCCAGCCGAAGCGTCGCGAGCGGGGTCTTGAGGCCGTGCGCGAGATTGGCGACGTGCAGGCGCGCACGGGCAAGTTGTGCCTCGTTGGTATCGAGCAATGCATTGAGTTCTGCGACGAGCGGCAGCAATTCGCTCGGCTCGTCCACTTCGACGCGGTCGCGGCGGCCTTCGCGTACCTCGACGAGCATCGCCTGCAGCCGCTTCAACGGCCGCAATCCCAGTCGAAGCTGGATCAGCACCGCCACCGTCAGGACGATGCCCAGCAATGCGATCGACAGCAGCAGCGGCGTCGTGGCGGCGCGCAGCGGGCGCTCGACCATGCGGCGCGGCCCGGCGGCCATCAGTTCGGCGGGGCCGGCCGCGGTGGCGATGAGGACGGCCCGGCCATGGACCGGCTGGCCATCCGATCCAAGCCCCTCGAACGGTCGGGGCCGCAGTCCGTCATGGTGGTGATGTTCGCGCTCCTGCTCGGTGAGCGCGACCAGATTCGTACCGCCGAGCGATGCGGAGCGCAGCGTGCCGCCGGGCGCGATCACCTGCCATGCCCAGCCGCTGCCGGGCCGGTCGAACGGCGGCACATCGACCGCGGCGTTCGGGTCGAGGCTTCCGTCAGCTCTGACGGCGCGCGCCACCACCACCAACTGCGCGTCGAGCCGCTGATCGAGATTCTCCATCACGAACCGCTCGAACACATGGCCGATCGCCACCGCGGCGACGAGCAATGCGACCATGATGGCCAAGGCCGCGGTGACGAGCAGCCGCCCCGCCAGCGAGCGTGGCAGCAGCCTCACGCGGCCTCTGCCGTGAGGCGATAGCCCCGGCCGCGCACGGTCTCGATCCGGTCGGCGCCAATCTTGCGGCGCAGCCGGCCGACAATCACCTCGAGCGAGTTCGAATCGACGTCGGCATCGCCCTCGTAGACGCGCTCCAGCAGGTCCATTCGCTCGACCACGATCTCCTTGCGCAGCATGAGCGCCGACAGCACGCGCCATTCGAATGCGGTCAACCGCAACGGAAGGCCATCGAGCTCGAATTGCCCGGTCGAGCTGTCGAAAGCGAGCGGGCCGCAGGTGATGATGCTCGCCGCATGCCCGCTGGCGCGACGCACCAGCGCCCGCAGCCGCATCACTAGTTCGTCGATCCGGAACGGCTTGGTGAGATAATCGTCGGCGCCCGCCTTGAAGCCCTGCACCTTGTCCGACCAGCCGTCGCGCGCGGTGAGGATCAGCACGGGCAGCGTCGCGCCCTCCGCGCGCCACTCCTGCAGGATCGAGAGCCCGTCGCGCTTGGGCAGGCCGAGATCGAGGATGGCGGCATCGTAGCGTTCGGTCGCGCCGAGATGGCCGCCATCCTCGCCATTCGTCGCGAGATCGACGGCGAAGTTCTCCGCGCGCAATTGCCGTGCGATCGCTTCGCCCAGCGCAGCATCATCCTCGACCAGCAGCACGCGCATCGGCGGCATCTCCCTCTCCGGCCCGCTAGGCCCGTGACCTAAACCGAAACTGAACCGCGCGGTTCAGCGCGCGTCGGCGGCCGTGGCCTAGATGGTGGCATCCCCAATGCAAGGAGCGACCTCATGAAACTACCCACCTCCACTCC
The DNA here is from genome assembly GCF_019930585.1 of Sphingomonas nostoxanthinifaciens. Taxonomy (NCBI): domain Bacteria; kingdom Pseudomonadati; phylum Pseudomonadota; class Alphaproteobacteria; order Sphingomonadales; family Sphingomonadaceae; genus Sphingomonas; species Sphingomonas nostoxanthinifaciens. The sequence goes on from NZ_CP082839.1 coordinate 1,587,366, forward strand.
GCTACAGGCCGCCATGGCAGCCGGGCTGCTTGCGGTCGGCGCGATCGGCGGCGGCGTGGCCGGCCACGCGATCAGGCCGGCGATCGAGATGGCACCGCTCCACCCGGTCGCGATCCGTACCCTGGCCGCGCACGACGGCATCGTCGCGATCCGCGCGCGCGTCGCCGAGGCCTATGGCAACAAGTTCATTGCCGACGATGGCAGCGGTCGGACGCTGGTGGACCTCGGCCGCGGAGGCGACGAGCAGGCTCTGGTCACGGGCGGCCAGACGGTTACCGTACAGGGCCGGTTCGAGCGGAACACGCTGCGGGCCTCGTTCCTGGTCGATGCGGCGGGCGAGGTCCACGCGCTCGGGCCGATGGGCCATCCGCGCCACGGCCATGACGGGCCACCCCCGCCGCCGCCCGGCGAAGCCGGCCCGCCTGCACCGCACGCCTGACCGGAGCGGAACGCGTCAGGCCCCTGGCCACGTATCCGACAGGCGGTAGCCTTCGGGCCAGGGGTCGGCCGGGTCGAGCAGCAACTGGTGCGTGCCGGTGATCCATGCGCTGCCCGAAAGGCGCGGATGGATCGCCGGCCGGCCGCCAGCGTCCGTCGCTCCCATTATCTGTCCATCGAAGACGGATCCGATGATCGAGCGCGCGCGATACCGGTCTCCGACGCGCATCCGTCGCTTGGCGTGCAGCACCGCCATGTTGGCCGAGACCGCGGTGCCGGTCGGCGATCGATCGATCTTGCCCGGACGGATCGCGACCGCATGCGCCATGGTAGTCGCGCCATCGTCGTCGGCGAGCGGCCTGGCGAACAGGCAGAATGACACATGCGTCCAATCCGCGTTCTCGGGGTGCGCGAAGCCGATCTGCTCGTTCGCCGCCTGCGTGAGTTTCATGCCGAGCTCGGCAAGGTCGCGCGCCTCGTCGGGCGCGATCGCGAAGCCGAGCGCGGCCGCATCGACGATCACGAAGCTGTCGCCGCCATAAGCGGTATCGACGGTCAGCGTCGTCAGCCCCGGCACCTCGAGCGCCACGCCGACCTTGTCGGCGAACGAGGGCAGATTGGTGACGTTGATGCGCGCGGCCTTGCCGTCGCGGCAATCGGCCACGATCTCGACCAGCCCGCCCGGTGCTTCGAGCACGAAGCGGGTGACCGGCTCCTCCATCGCCACGATGCCGGTCTCGAGCAGGACCGTGGCCACGCAGATCGAGTTCGACCCGGACATTGGCGGCGTGTCGGCCGGCTCCATGATGATGAAACCAGCGCAGGCGGCCGGATTTTTGGGTGGCACCAGCAGATTGACGTGGCGGAAGACGCCGCCGCGCGGCTCGTTGAGGACGAAGTTGCGGAGGCGCTCGTCGCGGGCGATAAACCGCGATTGCTCCCACAACGTATCGCCGGGCGGCGGCATCACGCCACCCACGATTACATCGCCAACCTCGCCTCCGGCATGGCAGCTTACGACATGCAGAACCTTCGAGCTGCGCACTTCATTCCTCCATCGGCGCGTGACGATAGCCGATGCGACGCGAAGCGCGACCCTGTTGATGATCGATACCTGGTTGGTTCGGCCCGCGCGACGCTCGAAAATACGCGTCCCGTTGAGGGCAATTGATCGAAGGCGATCTGCCTAAGAGTTTCGATGATCGTCGGGGTAGGCGGGCCACCCGACCTTGGTGGGCCTCCGATTTCATTTACAAATAATGTAAGTGAAGGAAGATAATCGATCGCAAGAGTATAACTGCATCGCTTCCGCTGGCTTGACCCGTATCTCGGAAGCTGCGCTCCGCGCGTCGGAACGCGTCCTTGTGCGTCGCTTGTTGCGCCCGTCGCAAGCGAAGCTCTGCGCCTCGCCGATCGCAAATCTCGATCGGCGAGGTGCCTTGTTGATGGCGCGATATCTTGGCCTGATTGCTCGGCTGCGCGTTGATCCCCTGAACGATCACATAGACTATCCAACCGACATCGATAAAAGATTTCGGATATTGTTACATGTTATAGATAAAATCTGTCGCGAATGTATCGATCATCTCGTACGCGGGGAGAGGCTCGGTATCATGTATAAGAGGATCCTCGAGGCCGAGGTTCGGCGACTTGAGAAAGCGTTGATGGAGAATATTCCGGAGATTCGCGCTCAGCTTATCCCGCAGCTGCGACGCGCGCAGCTCAAGCTGGATATCATCCAGCGCGTGGAAGCAAGGAAGATCCCCGTCACGCGAACCATCATCGCCCTATAGGTCATTTGCGACGAACGACGCGGAATCGGGTTTCAGCCCTCGATATTCTTGCGGTCGAGCCATTCGGGCCATTGGCACCACCGCCGCTCGGGCAATGCGCCGACGGTTCGCAGCTTCGGTATGTCGAGCAGCGTCAGGCATTGCCGATCGTGCACGAGCAGGCCGTCATCGTTCATCTGCCGGAGGATACGATTGACGTGAACCGCCGTCAGTCCGGTCACGTCGCCGATATTTTCCTGCGTCAGCGGCAGGTACAGCTTGGGCCCCTGCTCGGGATTCCACACGCGCAGCCGATCGTAGACATGCAGCACAAAGCTCGCGACCCGCTGGACGGCCGAGCTTCGCCCAAGCGAGGCCACGCGATCCATCAACATGATGCGTTCCTGCTGGGCGCTCATGAACATGGCGATGGAGAGCCGCGGGGCATCATGGAAGAGTTGCCCGAAGGCGGTGAGGCTCACGCGCGATACTTTGATCGGGGTGATTGCTGTCAGGGTTTCCGCGGCGGTTTCCAGCACCATGCTGGGGGTGCCGAGCAGATCGCCCGGAAGGTGGACCTTGACGATCTGCCGCTCGCCTCCCGCGAGGTCGAGGCTGCTGATGGCCCATCCCTCGATCAGGAAGAAGATCTCCACCACCGGTTCGCCCGCCCTGCGAAGCTGCTGACCCTTCGGCACCCGCACGACAGGGCCGTGGAGCCGATCGATCGCCTGGCGTTCGGCCGCGGTGAGTTCGACGAATTCGAACAGCCGGTGAGGGGGGAATGGGTCTTGGTCGGCCATGTTTTATCGGTTGGGCACTGTTTGGCCCCATAACCCATATCCGTCGCAATCCGTCCTTAATCTGGATCAACCCATTGTGGACTTATCAACTTAAATTAACACCGGTTGCAGCAGTGGAAATTACATTCACCCGTGGAATAGAGGTTTCGTCGCCTGTATTAGCTCGGACGTTCGAGCATCGTTCAGGTGATGACAGTCGGCTGTTCGCGGCCGGTATGGTGGCGGATCCCGGCAATTGCATCGGCCGCCTCAACCAGATCCTCCAATGCCGTGCCGACGTCGTAATCCAGCACGCCCTGCGGGCCTTCGAAGCGCTCCAGATAGACGCGCAGCGTGGCGCCGCTGGTGCCGGTGCCCGAAAGGCGGAACACGATCCGCGATCCCGTTTCGAACAGGATCCGCACGCCCTGCGCCCTGCTGACCGAACCGTCGACCGGGTCGGTATATTCGAAATCGTCGGTCGCAGCGACGATCGAGGATCCGAACGATTGCCCGACCAGGCTGTCCAGGCCGCCGCGCAACTCGGACATCAGTCGGTCGGCGGCGTCGCTTTCAACCCCCTCATAATCGTGGCGGGCATAGTAATTGCGGCCGTAACGCGCCCAGTGATCGGCCATGATCGCAGCGACGCTCTCACGACGCACGGCGAGGATGTTCAGCCAGAGCAAAACCGCCCACAGCCCGTCTTTCTCGCGGACATGATTCGAGCCGGTGCCGGCACTCTCCTCACCGCAGATGGTGGCCAGTCCCGCGTCGAGCAGGTTGCCGAAGAATTTCCAGCCGGTCGGCGTCTCGAACAACGGGACATTGAGCGCGCGCGCCACGCGATCGGCGGCGCCGCTGGTCGGCATCGAACGCGCGATGCCTGTCAGCCCACCGGCATAGCCCGGCGCGAGCCCCATATTCGCGGCGAGCACCGCGAGCGAGTCCGAGGGGGTCACGAAGATATTGCGTCCGACGATCAGATTGCGGTCGCCATCGCCATCCGACGCCGCGCCGAAATCGGGCGCGTCGGCGCCGAACATGCGCGCGAACAGTTCTGCTGCATGGACAGCGTTCGGATCGGGGTGATGCCCGCCGAAATCGGGAAGGGGCGTGCCGTTGACCACCGTTCCTTCGGGCGCGCCCAGACGGCGCTCGAGGATTTCGTGCGCGTAGGGGCCGGTCACGGCGTGCATCGCGTCGAAGCTCAGGCGGAAGCCGCCGGCGATCAACGACCGGATCGCGCCGAAGTCGAACAGTTCCTCCATCAATGCCGCATAATCTTCGACCGGATCGATCACCTCGATTGTCATGTCGCCGACCTGCGTGCTGCCCAGCCGATCGAGGTCGACGTCGGGCACGTCGACAGTCAGGTAGCGGTCGATCACCTTTGATCGCGCGTAGACGGCGTCGGTCACCTTCTCCGGCGCGGGGCCGCCGTTCGAGATGTTGTACTTGATCCCGAAGTCCTCGTCCGGCCCGCCGGGATTGTGGCTGGCGGAAAGAATGAGGCCGCCGAACGCGCCATATTTGCGGATGACGTTGCTCGCCGCCGGGGTCGACAGGATGCCGCCGCTACCGACCAGCACCCGGCCGAAGCCGTTGGCCGCCGCCATCCGGATGGCGGTCTGGATCACCTCGCGGTTGAGGAAGCGCCCGTCACCTCCGAGCACCAAGGTCTGCCCGGCGAATCCGTCCAGCACGTCGAAGACCGACTGGATGAAATTCTTGGCATAGCCCGGCTGCTGGAAGACGCGCACCTTCTTGCGCAGCCCCGACGTGCCGGGCTTCTGATCGTCGAACGGGGTGGTGGCGATGGAGCGGGTCATGCCGGGCTTGTGGCAGAGACCAACGCCGCGCGTAAAGGCCGATCGCTCATGCGAAAGTCAGCACGATCTTGCCGCGGACGTGGCCCTGCTCCAGCCGAGCATAGGCCTCGCGCACCTGATCGAGCGGGAAGGTCTCGGCAACTTCGACCTTTACCCTGCCGGCATCGATCAGGTCGGCGATCTCGCCGAGCTGCGCGGCGTTGGGCGTCGCCATCCACCGCTCCGGCACGCGGATGTCGCGCGCCTTGCCCTTGTCCGGATCGGCGACCCCGACCGTCGAGACCAAGGTGCCACCCTGGCGCAGCACGGCGAACGAGCGGTCCTGCGTCTCGCCGCCGACCAGATCGAAGACGAGGTCGACATCCTTGGCCACGTCCTCGAACCGCTCCGTCTTATAGTCGATCACCGTGTCGGCGCCGATCGCGCGTACGAAGTCGACATCGTCGGTGCCGACGGTGGTGAGCACCGTAGCCCCCTTGGCCTTGGCGAACTGGATCGCGAGATGGCCGACCCCGCCGGCGCCACCGTGGATCAGCACCGTCTGTCCCGGCTGAAGCTCTCCCTGATCGAACAGACCCTGCCACGCGGTCATGGCCGCCAGGGGCACGGCAGCGGCATGGACGAGGTCGATCGAGCGCGGCGCGGCCACCAGCTCGATCGCCTTGACGACGACGAACTCGCTCTGCGCACCGCGATCGAAACCGATATGCGCGAAGACCGGATCGCCCTTGACTACCATGTAATGGGCGCTCGTGCCGGCCGCCTCGATCGTGCCGGCGAGATCGCGGCCGAGGATGATCGGCAGCATGTCCTCGCGGATCGGTGGAAACTGGCCCTCGCGGATCTTGTAGTCGACCGGATTGACGCTTGCGGCGACGACGCGGACGAGCACCTCGTCATCCTGCGGTTGCGGAATGGCGACCGGATCGATCTGAAGCGCATCGGCGCCGCCGAACCAGCTCAGGCGGACTGCTTTGCTGGTCTTCATCTCAGGTATCTCCTCGATCTCGTGGCGGCAGTCTTAACGGCCGGGACGGCGCGCCGATCCCCGCTTGGTCAAGGCTTTCGCGCCATCGGGCTGGCGGAAGCGGTTTCGTCGCTTTACCGTCCGGCTGTGGAGCGGATCGAGTTTTGCGGCGGCATCGGAGCGGGCAAGTCCACCTGCGCGGCTTTGCTCGCCGAACGCTGGTCGCTGCCGCTCGTCGGCGAGCGTTTCGAGAGCATCCCTTATTGGCAGCTCTATTATCAGGATCCCGCGCGTTATGCGTTGGAGAAGGATCTGAGCTTCCTGCTGTCGCATGTCGACACGCTGCGGGCGGCAGCCGCGCCGAACCTCGTGTGCGATTTCGCGTTGTTCCAGACCGTCGCCTATTCGGCGATTGTCGGTGACGCGGCCGATACCGCCGCGGTCGATGCGGTCTATCGGCAAATGACCGTACGCCTCGGCCAGCCGGCGCTCGTTATCCTGCTGCGGTGCGACACATCGATCCAGCTCGATCGCATCCGCAAGCGCGGTCGCGCGCCGGAGCAAAAGATCACCGCCGATTATCTCCAGCGACTCGATCGGGCCATCGACGAGCAGATCGACAAGCTGCCGAACACGGTAAGCGTGATCGAATGGGACACGAGCCGGGGGTCGCCGTCGCGCCTGCTGGAGCAGCCGGCGATCCAGGCGGTCATCGATCGCTGGTCGGACGCACGGTCGTTTTCCGACATTATCTGAGCCTGTTTCAAACGGTAAGCGGCCGCTGCGACGCCTGGGAAGTGACCGACGGACCGAAATTTCGAGAAGGGGGCGACAAGCAAAATTCCTTGATCTATGTTTGCTGCATGGCAGCACACGACACCTGTGCCGATTGCGCCGTCCGGGATCGGGCGCTGTGCGGCAGCCTGACCGACGTCGAGCTGACCGCCCTGAACCAGCTTGGTCGCCGCCACGAGATCGCCAAGGGCCAGACCTTCGTCTGGGCCGGCGACGAAAGCATCGTTTGCGGCAACCTGCTCGCCGGCGTGCTCAAGCTCACCGCGGCGACGCCCGATGGACGCGAACAGATCGTCGGACTCCTTTACCCTGCGGATTTCGTCGGTCGTCCTTACGCTGATACGGCTGACTTCACCGTGACGGCGCTTACGGATGCCGAATTGTGCGTTTTCCCGCGCATTCCATTCGAGCGGGCGCTCGAAGACCATCAGCGCATGGAGCGGTTGCTGCTGCAGCGCACCTTTGCGGCGTTGGCCGAGGCGCGCGGCCGCATGCTGATGCTGGCGCGCCAATCGGCCGAGGAGCGGATCGCCGACTTCCTGCTCGACATGGCCTCCCGCGCCGAATCGAGCGGCAGTCGCGCCGTCGCCGGCGGCCCGATCACGTTCGACCTGCCGCTGACGCGCGGGCAGATCGCCGACGTACTGGGCCTTACGATCGAGACGGTCAGCCGTCAGCTCACCAAGCTCAAGGTGGCAGGCATCATCGCCTTGCCCGGCGCGCGCGCCGTGACGCTGCGGGATCGCAATGCGCTCAAGGCCCGCGCCGCCGCGGGCTAGCATCTCAGGCAGCCTGGCAGATGGCCGCGAGCCGATCGGTCAGCAGGGCGCGCGCGCCGGCGGTGAGCCTGTCCTGGCCCAGCGCGAAAATGGCGAGCTGTTCGATCACCATCGCGTCGCGGCAGCCCTCGAAAAAGCAGCGCAGCATGTAGCCGAGAGCATCGGGCGCGATAGCTTCCTCGCTCGCGCCGACACGGAGCGCGGCGGCGAGGTCCTGCGCCTGGACCGCGCAGGCGACGTGGCGCGCATGAATATGATCGAGCAGGCTGTGCGTCAGCGGTTCGCTCAGATCGCGCGCGAACATCGCCTCCATCAACCGCTCTTCTTGCGGATTGTGTGTGCGCAGCAGAGTTTCCAGTCCCTCGGCGATCTGCTCGGCGGTCGCCGCTGACGGCCGCTCGGGCAGCAGGTCGGCAACCATCTCGAGCGCGTCGCACAGCTGCGAGATGGCGGCATGATCGGCCATCAGCCGCATCAGATCGATCTCGGCGATGACGTGCCATCGCCGGGCGAACGACACCTTGCTGGCGATAAGATCGTGATCCGGCATCAGGCGCTCCTCTGGCGCCGATTGTCCTGCAGAAGGCGGGGCGCGGCCTTGACCGAAGTCAAAGCCGCGCGCGGCGTCAGAGCCGGATGCCGAAGCCGAACCCGACGACGATCGGATCGAGGTTGACGTGGACGCGGTTGACCGTGCTGCCGGTCGTCAGCCGCGCATTGGTGTTGATGTCCAGATATTTGAAGTCGATGTTGGCGAACACTTTGCGGGTGATGTCGACGTCGAGGCCCGCCTGCAGCGCATAGCCGACGCTATCCGACAGGCCCACCTTGGTCGCGCCGATCGCCTGATCCAGCGCCTGGGTCGCCTTCTCCGAATAGAAGATCGAATAATTGACGCCGGCGCCGACATAGGGACGCACGTGCGCGGCCGGCAACAGGTGGTATTGCAGAGTCAGCGTCGGCGGCAGCACGCGCGCATGGGCCAGCTTGCCGAGGCCGTCGAGGCTGCCGCGACCCGATACGTCATGCTTCGTCGTGCCGAGGATGAGCTCGGTGCCGATGTGGTTCGTCCACATGTAGGTGAAGTCGAGTTCGGGCGAGAAGCCGTTGTTGACCGCGACGTGCGCGCCCGGAAATGACGGCTCCACCGGGCCGGATTTCTCCAGCGGCGCGACCATGATCGCGCGCGCACGGATCAACCAGTCGCCCTGTTCGGCCAGCGCCGGCGTGGCCACGAGAAAAGCCGCTGCGGCGCTGGCGAGGATCGTTCTAACTTGCATGATCTGCCTCCCTGATGTGAGCGAGGCGGCGGCTAGGAGCATGGTCGGCGCGCAACATTGACCGGCGTCAAGGATCGCATCGCGGCGTCGCGGCACCAACGGCACATGGTCCGCTACCTCCCCGAACTGGCCGCGCGCGCCGTGCCGCGCTATACGAGCTATCCGACCGCGGCCGAATTTAACGACGATGTCGGCGCGGCGGAGCAGGCTGCGGCGCTGGCGGCGATCGGCGCGGACGATGCCGTGTCGCTCTACGTGCACATCCCATATTGCCGGGAGATATGCTGGTATTGCGGTTGCACCACTGGCGCCGTCGGCCGGCCTGATCGGCTCGCGACCTATGTCGATGCGCTGGTGGACGAGATCGACGCGGTGGCCAGCCGCATGGCGGGCCGCGTCACCGCAATCCATCTCGGCGGGGGCAGCCCCAATGCGCTTGCCGCCGAAGACATGACGCGGCTGATGGCGGCCTTACGCGACCGTTTCACCGTTGCCGACGATGTCGAGATCGCGGTCGAGCTCGATCCCCGCACGCTCGACGCCGATTATTGCGCGCTGTTGGGTGGGCTCGGCGTCACGCGCGCGAGCCTCGGCGTGCAGACGTTCGCGCCCGCGATCCAGCGGCGGATCAATCGCGTGCAACCCTATTGGACGGCGGCGGAAGCGGTGCGGGATCTGCGTTACGCGGGCGTCAGGCACATCAACTTCGATCTGCTCTATGGCCTGCCCGGGCAGCGGAATGACGACGTTGCCGACACGATCGCCGCGTCGCTGCGCCTGCATCCAGAGCGGATCGCGATGTTCGGCTATGCCCACATGCCGCGCTTGTTGCCGCGACAGCGCATGATCGATGCGGCCGATCTGCCCGGCGTCGAGGCGCGGCTGGAGCAGAGCGCGATTGCGCGCTCCATGCTCACCAGCGCCGGCTATCGCGCAATCGGCTTCGACCATTTCGCGGTGCCGACCGACAGCTTGGCGCTGGCAGCAGCCGAGGGGCGGCTGCATCGCAATTTCCAGGGGTTCACCGACGAGGCGGTTCGCGCCGTGATCGGGCTCGGGGCTTCGGCGATCAGCCAATATGACGGGCTGTTGGTGCAGAACGAGAAGCATGTCGGTCGCTATCGCGGCAGGACACGGACCGGGCTGGTGGGGGTGCGCGGCGTGCTGCGATCGGCCGAGGCGCGGCTGCGCGGCGCCGTGATCGAACGCTTGCTGTGCGACGGCCGCGTCGATGTCGCCGCCATTGCCCGATCCATGGCGATGTCGCCCGAGCCGTTGTTGCCCGCATTCGATGCGCTCGGCGCGCTCGTCGCCATCGGCGTCGTCACCGCCGATGGCTGGTGCGTCGCGCTGGCGCCGTGGGCGTGGCCCTATGCGCGGATCGCGGCCGCGGCGTTCGACAGCTATCGCACCGCCGGCGAGCGGCGTTTCAGTCGTGCGGTCTGATCGCGCGCACCGTCAGGCGAACAGGTCGACCGTGTGGATGAGCAGGCCTACCAGGCCGCCCACCAGCGTGCCGTTGATGCGGATATATTGCAGATCCCGGCCGACCGCATTTTCGAGCCGGTCGGTGACTGTGGCGCTGTCCCAGCGGCGGATCGTATCTGACACCAAAGTCACGATCTGATCGCCATAGGTCGCGACCAGCCCACCGATCGCGCGCCGGGCGAAGCGGTTGACCGCGAACCGCACGCGCGCATCCTCCTGCAGGGTGGTGCCGAACTGGCGCAGCGCCTCGCCGAGGCGACCACCGCCCACCGCATGCGGATCGCGTGCCGTGCGCAACATCGTCGCACGCGCGCTCTGCCACAGGCCGTCGAGCCACGCCGCCACTGCCGGATTGGCGAGCGCTGCGTCGCGCCATGCCGCCACCTTCGCCTGCAGCTCTGCGTCATGCTGCAGCCGTTCGGCGAAGAGGATCAGGCCCTCCTCGATCTTGGTGCGGAGCGAATGATTGGGGTCTTCCGCCATGTCGCCCAACAGCTTGAAGATCCCGTCGAGGATCTTCGACGACAAGGTCTCGTCCAGTCCCGTCCAGCGCAAAACCGAACCCGCGCGATCGTGGATCATCTGGCGGAACAGCGCCTCGTTGGCGGCGAGCGCCTGGCCGACCCACAGAATCGCGCCGTTCACCACCGGGCGATGGCGACCCTCGGCCAGCGCAGCCGACAGAACCTGGCCGGCGAGCGGCGCGATGTTGAGCGCGCGCAGGCGCTGGGCAGCGGCACTCTTGAACAGCGCGCCGAGCCGCTCGTCGCCGAGGCTTTCGAGCAAGGTGACGGCGAGCTTGCTTGCGCGCCGCGGTCCCTCACGCGGCGGGGCGGCGAGGACGCGGCCGATCGCCGCGGCCACGTCGAGCCGCGCCATCCGCCGTACGACGATGCTCGGCACCAAGAAGTTGGTGCGCAGGAACACCGCCAGGCTGTCGCCGATCCGATCCTTGTTGCGCGGGATGATCGCGGTGTGCGGCACCGGAACGCCGAGCGGGTGGCGGAACAACGCGGTCACCGCAAACCAGTCGGCGAGGCCGCCGACCATCGCCGCTTCGGCAAATGCGCGGACGAAGCCCCAGGCGGGATGCACATGGTCGAGCGCGCGGGCGAGTGCGAACAATGCCGCCATCGCCACCAGCAGGCCGGTCGCGAGCATCCGCATCCGGGTGACCGGGGCGCGAAGGCCGGGGGAGGGGAGCACCGGGTTCATCCGGCGGGCGATGCGGCAATCATGTCGGAGACACAATCACCGGAACGGACGTTGGTTCACTCCGCGGGGTGTGCGACCGGCGTGGGATCGCCCTCGCCGCCGTTGGTGAGCGTGCGCGCGAGGCGCGGCCCGAGCCAACGCTCGAGCCCGTCCGCCAGGCTGAAGCCCGCGGGCACGATCAGCAGCGTCAGCAACGTCGACAGGATCAGGCCGCCGATCACCGTCACCGCCATCGGCTGGTTCCACGATCCGTCTCCGCCGATCGACAAGGCCGTGGGCATCATGCCGGCGACCATCGCCACCGTCGTCATCACGATCGGCTGCGCGCGTTTGTGCCCCGCGTCGAGGATCGATTCGTAGATCGCGCGACCGTGGCGGATCTCCTCGATCGCGAAATCGATCAGCAGGATCGAGTTCTTGGCGACGATGCCGAACAGCATCAGGATGCCGATCAGCACCGGCAGCGACACCGCCATGCCGGCAAGATGCAGCGCCACCGCGCCACCCAGCGGCGCCAGCAGCAGCGATGCGAGGTTGACGAAGGGCGGCATCACCCGGCGGTAGAGCAGCACCAGCACCGCGAAGACGAGCATCACGCCGGCAATCAACGCGATCACGAAGTTCTGCAGCATCTCCGCCTGCCACTTGGCATCGCCCGCCGCAGCATAGTGGACGCCGGGGGGCAGCGACTGCATCTGCGGCAGCTTCATCACCAGCGCGCGCTGCTCGCCGGCAATCCCGCCGGGGGCGAGATCGGCCGAGATCACGACGCGGCGTTCCTGGTTGAAGCGCTGGATCTGCGACGGCCCGGCACCGAAGCCGATGTCGGCGACCACCTTCAGCGGCACGGTCGTGCCGCGCGACGTCTGCACCGGCAGATCCTGGATGGTCGAAAGATCGCGACGGCTATCCTCGTTCAGCATCACCCGGATCGGGATCTGCCGGTCCGACAGCGAGAATTTCGCGACATTCTGGTCGATGTCGCCCAGCGTCGCGATGCGGATCGTCTGGCTGAGCGCGGCGGTGGTCACGCCGAGGTCGGCGGCGAGATCGAGGCGCGGGCGGATGACGATTTCGGGCCGCGGCAGATCGCCTTCGATGCGTGGCGCGCGCAGGCCGGGGAGCGCCTTCATTCCGTCGACCACCTTCGACGCAGCGCTGGTGAGCAGCAGCGGATCGGTGCCGGCGAGCATCACCGACACGTCGCGCGTGCTGCCGCCGCCGCCATTCTGCGACTGGAAGCTGATGCGCGCATCGGGGATGCGGTTGAGCATCGGCGACATCTCGCGCTCGAAATCGATGCTGCTGCGCTTGCGATCGTCGCGCAGCGTCATCACCACCTGCGCCGAGCCGACGTCGACATATTCGACCGCGGTCTTCACCTCCTGCTGCTGGCGCAGGATGCGCGTCGCCTCGTCGGCCACCGCCTCGGTCTGCGCCAGCGTGGTGCCCGGCGCCATCGTGACGTTGAGGTAGCTGGTGTCGACATTGTTCGGCGGCTGGAACGTGAAGGGCAGCGTCGCGTAGGCGGCGATGGTGAGGATGAACGCGGCCACGCCGATCAGCATCGTCAGCTTGCGATTGTCGCGAACGAACAGCCGCTTCCACGACCGGCGCGTGCCATGCCGCTCGTTCAGCGTCCACGCCAGCACCTTCATGTAGAAGTCCATCGCGCGTCCGCCGCCATGTTCCTCGGCGCCGTGCGATTTGAGGAAATAGGCTGCGACCATCGGGGTGATGAGGCGCGCGACGGCAAGGCTCATCAGCACCGCGATGACGACGGTCAGGCCGAAATTCTTGAAGAACTGGCCGGCGATGCCCGGCATCAGGCCGACCGGCAGGAACACCGCGACGATCGAGAAGGTCGTGCCGACCACGGCCAGCCCGATCTCGTCGGCGGCGTCGATCGCGGCCTGATAGGCGGTCTTGCCCATGCGCATGTGGCGGACGATATTTTCGATCTCCACGATCGCGTCGTCGACCAGCACGCCCGAGACGAGGCTGAGCGCGAGCAGGGTCATGAAGTTGAGCGTGAACCCCATCAGGCTCAGCACCCAGAAGGTCGGGATCGCCGAGAGCGGGATCGCCAGCGCCGAGATCACGGTCGCGCGCTTGTCACGCAGGAACAGGAACACGATCACCACGGCGAGGATCGCGCCTTCGACCATCGAGCGCATCGCCGCCTTGTAATTGGCAAGGGTGTAGCTGACCGAGGTCGCGCGCCGGATGAAGTGGACGCGCGGATTTTCCTTTTCGATCTGCGTCAGCACCTTGAGCGCGCCGTCGTAGACCGCCACGTCGGAGGCGCCGCGCGAGCGGACGATGCCGAAGCTGATCGTCGGCTTGCCCTCCATCTTCGCGATCGAGCGCTGTTCGGCATAGGTGTCGCGCACCGTCGCGATGTCCGCCAGTCGGGTCGAGCGGCCGTTGGCGAGCTGGATCTGCGTCTGGCCGAGCGTGAAGGCGTCGGTGGCGTTGCCGAGCACGCGCACCGACTGCTCGGCGCCCGCAATCTCGGCGCGTCCGCCGGCGGCGTTGACGTTCATCGCGCGAAGCTGCGTGTTGATCTGGGTGGCGGTGACGCCCTGCGCCTGCATCCGCGCGGGATCGAGGATCACGCGGATCTCGCGATCGACCGCGCCATGCGTGGTCACGCTCTGCATACCGTCGACCGCCAGCAGCCGCTTGGACACGGTGTCCTTCACGAACCAGGAGAGCTGGTTCATGGTCATGTCGGTCGCCTCGACCGAGAAATTGGCGAGGTTGCCGCCGTTGACGTTCACGCGCTTGACCTGCGGCTCGATGATGCCGTCGGGCAGCTGCGCACGGATCTGGGCGATCGCGTCGCGCACGTCGGTGGTCGCACGGTCGACCGGCGTCTCGATCGTGAACTGGACGAAGGTTTCCGACATGCCTTCGCTGATGGTCGAGTTGATCTCGTCCACACCTTCGAGGTTGCGGACGGCGGATTCGACGATCTGGGTGATCTGCGTCTCCAGCTCGGTCGGGGCGGCGCCCGGCTGCTGGACGATGATGACGACCGCCGGGAAGGTGATCTCCGGCTGCTGGTTCACGCTCATCCGCATGAACGAGAGCATTCCGGCGAGCGTCAGCGCTAGGAACAGCACGATCGACGGAACCGGGTTGCGGATCGACCAGGAGGAGATGTTGCGCATCGGCCGGCCGTCAGCGAACCGTGGTGGTGCGCTGCGGCTGCACCTTGTCGCCCGAATTGAGGAACGCGCCCGCTGCCGCGACGACGCGCTCGGTCCCGGCCAACCCGCTGACCACGGTCACGCCGCGATCGTCGACCTCGCCCACCTTCACCGCGCGCCGTTGCACATGATTGTCCGGTCCGACGATGTAGACGTAATTGCCCTGCGCATCGGTCATCACCGCCGATTCGGGCAGCAACGGCACGTCGCCCTGGCCGCCGCCGATCTCGGCCGCCGCGAAGCCGCCCGGACGCAGCGCGTCGTTCACCGGCAGCTTGATCCGCACGACGCCTTGGCGGGTGTTGGGATCGATGATCGGCGAGATCTGCCAGATCTGGCCGGGCACCTTCAGCGTCGTGCCGACCGGCGTCACCGTCGCCGGCGCACCGACGTGCAGCCGCGCCAGATCCGCCTCGGACAGGCGCGCCTGCAATTCCATCGCGCCGTCGGCGGCGATGCGGAATAGCGCGCCCATGCCGCTGCCGACGATCTGGCCCGCCTCGACCGAGCGCGTCAGCACGCGGCCGCCGGTGGGCGCGCGAATATCGAGCCGGCCGATCAGCGCCTGCTGTTGCTTCAGCTGGGCCTGCGCCATCAACACCTGCGCATTGGCGCTGTCATAGGCGGCTTGCCGCGTGTCGATGTCGGCCTTGGAAATGAAACCGTTGTTCACGAGCTTCTTCGCGCGCTCGAGCTGGGTGCGGGCGAGCTCGGCATTGGCCCGCGCCTGCGCGATCGACGCGGAGAGATTGGCCGCCTGCTGCACCTGCACCGAGCGGTCGACCGTCGCCAGCACCTGCCCCTTGCCGACCCAGTCGCCCGGCTGCACCAGCACGCGCGTCACCAGCCCGCCTTCGCCGGGGATGCCAACCGGCATGTCGTAGATAGCCGTGATATTGCCCACGGCGGGAATTTGGGCGGTCACGTTCTGCCGACCCGGCACCGTCACGGTCACGCGCGGCGCGGTGTCGCCCGTCGCGGGCGCGGGCTTGGCATGATAGCGCATCAAAGCGATCGCGCCGGCGACCACCAGCAGCGCGACCGCGACCGCGATGATCGCGATGCGACGACGGCCGCGGCCTTCGTCCTCGAAGGAGGAATACCCCGCCGGATCACTGCCGATGCCCGCTTCCATGTTCATGCGTGCCCACTCCTCGCCCCGCGACTTCCCCTTCGCGTACGGCCACACTGTATTATATTGCTACGTCACTTCGCTCAAGCGAAGTTTACGATCCCTGAACAAGGACCAATATGGCCCAATCGCCGCGCTGCAAATGGGCGCGCGGTGCAAAGCCTTGCTCGCGATAGGCGTATAGCACGTCGTGCGCCTGGCTTTCCAGCAGTCCGGCGAGCACGGCGATCGCGCCAGGCTGTGCTGCACGCGCGAACTCTGGTGCAAGTGCGATCAGTGGTCCGGCGAGAATGTTGGCGAGGATCAGATCGAACGGGGCCGCCGCCGCGAGCGCGGGCGCGTCCATGCCGTCGGCGACCGCCAGTGCGACGGATCCTTCGGCGATGCCGTTGACGCCCATATTCTCGCGCACGACCTCGATCGAGACGGGATCGATGTCGGAGGCGATCACCGCCGCATCGGGCCATAAGGCGCGGGCGGCGAAGGCGAGCAGCCCGGTGCCGGTGCCGACATCGGCGATGCGGTCGAAGCGCGCGCCCTCGTTCGCCAGCGTGTCGAGCGCCTCCAGGCAGCCGGCGGTGGTCTCGTGGTGTCCCGTGCCGAAGGCGCGGCTCGCCTCGATCCGGAAGGCGACCGCGTCGGCAGGCACGGCATCGGCATGCGCCGCGGTGTGGACGAAGAAGCGGCCGGCGCGGATCGGCGCGAGAAAGCCCTGGCTCAGCGTCACCCAGTCGCTGTCGGGCAGCCGTTCGGGGGTGGCTGACCCGGTCGACGACAGCGTCTGCACGAGCGCCAGCGCTTCGGCCTCGGGCGCGCCCTCGAAATAGGC
The DNA here is from genome assembly GCF_019930585.1 of Sphingomonas nostoxanthinifaciens. Lineage (NCBI taxonomy): Bacteria > Pseudomonadati > Pseudomonadota > Alphaproteobacteria > Sphingomonadales > Sphingomonadaceae > Sphingomonas > Sphingomonas nostoxanthinifaciens. The sequence goes on from NZ_CP082839.1 coordinate 1,603,890, forward strand.
GTCGAGCTGCCATGCGTCGGGCTGCACCGGATCGGGCTCACTCACCACCAGCACCGGCGCGGGATCGAGTGCCTCGATCTCCGGCAGCCCGGCGGCGATGCGATCGGCGGTCGCGCGATCGACGGGGAAGCTCAGCTTCCAGGTTTCGTCGGCCTGCGTCTGCCAGGTGGGATAATCAGCGGACAAAGCTCGCTCCATTGATGTCGATCGAGGCGCCGGTCATCGACGGCGGCGCGTCGAGCGCGAGATAGCGGACCGCGCCCGCCACTTCCTGTGGCGTGGCGACGCGGCCGAGCGGGATATCGGCGGCAGGCGCCAGAGCGGCGTCGGCCATGGCGGTGGCGACGAAGCCGGGGCAGACTGCGAAGGCGAGGATGCCTTCATGGGCGTAACCGCGCGCGATCGTCTTGGTCAGGCCGACCATGCCGGCCTTGGCGGCGGCATAGGACCAGTGATCGGGGCTGTCGCCGCGATAGGCAGCCCGGCTCGCAACGTTGACGATCCTGCCGCCTCGGCCTGCTCCACGCCAGTGGCGCACGGCATGGCGGCAGAGCTGGGCAGAGGCAGTGAGATCGATGCGGAACGTGCGTTCCCATGCCGCGTCCCATTCGGCATCGGCCAGGTCGATCGGTGCCGCCTCGAAGACGCCAGCATTGTTGATCAGCACGTCGATCCGTCCGTCCAGCCGGTCGAGCGCGTCGCGCCAGAGCATATCGGCCGCGCCCGCCAGATCGAGATCGACGGCAATGGTGCGGTCGTCGGCTGTCGTCGTGGCGTGGCCGATCAGGCGCACGTCGTCATTGCCAAAGGCGGCGGCAATCGCGGCGCCGATCCCACGGCTGGTGCCGGTGGCGAGGATGTGGAGCGTCATGTTCCGCCGCGTAGCCGATCCGAACCGGCCACGCGAGAGTAGGGGCTTCAGGCGGCGAAGCGCTCGATGAAGGCGCCGGTGGTCGAGTCGAGCCGTGCCAGCTGGGCATCGACCGAGCGGAAGCCGGTCTCGAGCTGGTCGATGTCGCGCGCCACCTGCTCGGTGTCCGAGCGGATCGCGGCGATGGTGGACGACATCGCATCGGCGGCGAGCGCGGTCTCGTCGACGGCGGCGGTGATCATCGTCACCGTCTGCGCCTGCGTCTCCATCGCGCGACGGATACGCTCCGCCGATGCCTGAACATCCCCGATGGTGGTGCGGATCGTGCCGTTGGCCTCGACCGTCTCGCGGGTGGCGAGCTGGATCGCGCCGATCTTGCTGGCGATATCGTCGGTAGCACGCGCGGTCTGGTTGGCGAGGCTCTTCACCTCCTGCGCCACGACCGCGAAGCCGCGTCCCGCCTCGCCGGCGCGGGCCGCCTCGATCGTGGCGTTGAGCGCCAGCAGGTTGGTCTGGCCGGCAATGTCGCGGATGAGGCTGAGGATCGATTCGATCGCCTGCGCGTGATCGGAGAGCGCGCGGCTGACCGCGACCGCCTTGTCGGATTGCTCGCCGGCGCGGGTGGCCACTCCGGCGGCGACCTCGACCTCGCCGCGGGCTTCCTCGATCGCCCGGATCAGGCCGGCGGCGGTCTGCGCCGCCTCGCGCATCGCCAGCGCGGACTGCTCGGACGCTGCCGCGACCTCGGATGCCTTGCCCAGCATGCCGCGTGCCGAGCCCGCCGTGGTGGCGGTGCGGCCCTGCAGCGCACCGGCATCGGCGACGGTGGTTTGAACGATCTCGACGACGGTCTGCTTGAAGCGCTCGCCGGCGTCGAGCTGTGCCGCCGCCGCGCGTTGACGCTCGAGCATGGCCACATAAGCGAGGATCACTTCGATCTCGATGCAGACCATGCGGTGGATGGTATCGATCATCCGGTGCAGCGCCGGGGCGTCGACGCCGTGATTGGCGCGCACCTGGCCCATCACCAGAGTGCTGAACGCGTTGTAGGCGCCGACGATCGACGGCAACGAGAGGCCCATTGCGAACACTTCGCGGCCGGTGCGCCCGATCATATCAATCCAGGCGGCGTCGACCGGATTGGTATAACGCATGCGGGCACGCGCGATCAGCAGCGACGAGGCGGGCTCGATGGCGCCGCCGTGGGCCCTTACCGCCTGATGGAGTGCCTGAATCGCCTCGCTGTGCTGGCCCCAGAAGGTCCCGACGCACGCGACCACGGTCGTGCCGGCCCGCTCCCACAGGAAGGTGAGGTCGGCGCCGAGCCGTCCGTCGGCATTGTAGACGGCCAGCCGCTGCTCGATCGCAGCCACGGGCATCGCCACCTTTGCCTCGGCGGGAAGGTCGATCAGATAGAGGTCGGACGTCATGACGGTGTTCGGCTCCCCCGAGGCATCGCTCGATCCCGACCTAGCGCGAGAAGGTAAACAGCGTCTTAGCTGCGGTGCGGCGATTGCATGACGGGCGCTTTGGGCTAAAGGAAGCGGCATCCGTCCACCCCCTCTCGCGGGATCCACGAGGAACCATGGCGCGCAATTCCGCTCGGCCGCTGTCGCCGCATCTGTCGATATGGAAGTGGGGGCCGCACATGGCGGTCTCGATCGTGCACCGCGCGACCGGCAGCGCGCTGGCCGTCGGCGGGGGTGTGCTGTTCGTGTGGTGGCTGATCGCGCTTGCGGGCGGCGAAGCCTCCTACGGCGGCTTCGTCGATCTGATGACCTCGGACCGGACGGGGACGCTCAACCTGATCCCCGCGGTGATCTTGATCGGGCTCACCTGGTCGTTCCTACAGCATCTCTGCTCGGGCGTGCGCCACCTGCTGCTCGATACGGGCGCGGGCTACGAGCTCAAGATCAACCGCGTCGGCGCGCTCGCCACCTTCGCTATCTCGATCCTGCTGACCCTCGTCATCTGGGCGGCGATCCTCGGCCGGGGGGCTTACTGATGGGTACGGGAACCAGCGTCGGCCGCGTCCGCGGCCTCGGCTCGGCCAAGCACGGCTCGCATCACTGGTGGCATCAGCGGCTGACGGCGGCGAGCAACCTGCTGCTCGTCACGTGGCTGTTCGTCTCGCTGCTGCGCCTGCCCCTGTATAACTATCGTGCGCTGGCGCTGTGGATCGGCAGCCCGTGGGTCAGCGTGCCGCTCGTCCTCGTCACCATCTCGATCTTCTACCACCTGCGCCTCGGCCTGCAGGTCGTGATCGAGGATTATCAGCACGATTTCACCCGCGTGATCGCACTGGTCGCCCTCAACTTCTACGCGATCGGCGGCGCTGCGCTCGCCATTTTCGCCATTCTCAAGGTCGCCTTCACCGGAGCCCTCGCCTGATGCCCGCCGCCTACCAGATCATCGACCATGTCTATGACGCCGTGGTTGTCGGCGCCGGCGGTTCCGGCCTGCGCGCCACGATGGGCTGCGCCGAGAAGGGGCTGAAGACCGCCTGCATCACCAAGGTGTTCCCGACGCGCAGCCACACGGTCGCCGCGCAGGGCGGCATCGCCGCGAGCCTCGGCAACAACACGCCCGATCACTGGACGTGGCACATGTACGATACCGTCAAGGGATCGGACTGGCTCGGCGACCAGGACGCGATCGAATATATGGTGCGCGAGGCGCCGGCGGCGGTGATCGAGCTGGAGCATGCCGGCGTGCCGTTCAGCCGCAACGACAACGGCACGATCTACCAGCGTCCGTTCGGCGGCCACATGCAGAATATGGGCGCGGGCCCGCCGGTGCAGCGCACCTGCGCCGCGGCCGACCGCACCGGCCACGCCATGCTGCATGCGCTCTACCAGCAGAGCTTGCGCTACGACGCCGACTTCTTCGTCGAATATTTTGCGCTCGACCTCATCATGGAGGGCGGCGTCTGCAAGGGCGTGATCGCGCTCTGCATGGAGGATGGCTCGATCCATCGTTTCCGCAGCCACGCGACGGTGCTGGCGACCGGCGGCTATGGCCGCTGCTACTTCTCGGCGACGTCGGCGCACACTTGCACCGGCGACGGCGGCGGCATGGTGCTGCGCGCCGGCCTGCCGCTGCAGGACATGGAATTCGTCCAGTTCCACCCGACCGGCATCTACGGCGCGGGCGTGCTCATCACCGAGGGTGCGCGCGGCGAGGGCGGCTACCTCACCAATGCCGAGGGCGAGCGCTTCATGGAGCGCTACGCCCCGTCGGCTAAGGATCTGGCCAGCCGCGACGTCGTCTCCCGCTCGATGGCGATGGAGATGCGCGAGGGCCGCGGCGTGGGCGAGCACAAGGACCACATCTTCCTGCACCTCGATCATATCGATCCGAAGGTGCTGGCCGAGCGGCTGCCCGGCATCACCGAGACCGGCAAGATCTTCGCCGGCGTCGATCTCACGCGCCAGCCGCTGCCGGTGACGCCGACCGTCCACTACAATATGGGCGGCGTCCCCTGTAATTATCATGGCGAAGTGGTCACGCTGAAGGACGGCAATCCCGACGCCGTCGTGCCCGGCCTGTTCGCGGTGGGCGAGGCGGCGTGCGTCTCGGTCCACGGCGCCAACCGGCTCGGCTCGAACAGCCTGATCGACCTCGTCGTGTTCGGCCGCGCCACCGGCTTCCGCATCGCGGAGCTGGTCCAGCCGAACAGCAAGCATGCCGCGATCGTGACCGAGGCCGACGACAAGGCGGTCGGCCGGCTCGATCATTTCCGCAACGCCGCCGGCTCGCGCTCGACCGCGCAGATTCGGCTGGAGATGCAGCGCACGATGCAGAAGCATTGCGCGGTGTTCCGCGACAGCGCGCTGCTGCGCGAGGGCCAGGAGCTGATCGACAAGACCGTCGCCGGCCTGCAGGACGTCGGCATTCAGGATCGCTCGCTGATCTGGAACACCGATCTGGTCGAGACGCTGGAACTCGACAACATGCTGCCGCAGGCCGCGGTGACGATGCACTCGGCCGCCAACCGCCACGAAAGCCGCGGCGCGCACATGCACGAGGACTTCCCCGACCGGAACGACGCCGAGTGGATGAAGCACACCATCTCGTGGTTCGAGAAGGGCCGGGTGACGATCGATTACCGCCCGGTGCACGAATATACGCTCACCGACGACGCCGAGTATATCAAGCCCAAGGCACGGGTATACTGAGGGCGTGGGGGCGTAATTGCATCCACCGTGCTCCGGCGCAGGCCGGAGCCTAAGGCTCCACGCGCGACGCCCGCTTCCCTGGGCTCCGGCTTCCGCCGGAGCACAACAGTCGCGTAACCAACGCTGGCGCAGCCGGCCACCGCATCGTACCCCTTGCGCAACGACAAGGGGGACAAGAATGCGCCGAACGCTGCCGCTGTTGCTTTCCGCTGCCATGCTGATGGGCGCCGCGCCCGCACCGCGCGCGCTCGACGGGGCGCAGCCCGCGCCGGCGGTGCTACCGCTGCGCGCGCAGGCGGCGCTGATCGACGCCGATCTCAAGGACCGGCTCGACACGATCGTGCCGAAACTGATGCGCGATGCCGGCATCGACATGTGGGTGCTGGTCGCACGCGAATATATGGAGGATCCGGTCGTCGACACGATGCTCGACGCTCGCTCGCTCCATGCGCGGCGGCGCACGATCATCGTCTTCTACGATCCGGGCGCGGGCAAGCCGATCGAGCGGCTGACGGTCAGCCGCTACGGCCTCGCCGGCCTGATCCCGCCGGCATGGAAGCCCGAGGAGCAGCCCGACCAGTGGAAGGCGCTCGCCGGCATCATCCTCCAGCGTAATCCGAAGAAGATCGCGCTCGACGTCTCGCCGCTCACCGCCTTCGCCGATGGGCTGACGCATGGCCAGTATGAGGAACTGACCGCCGCGCTGCCGCCCGAATATCAGCAGCGCATCGTCTCGGCTGAGCCGCTGGCGATCGGCTGGCTGGAGACGCGCAGTGCCGCGCAACTCAAGGTCTATCCCGGCATCCTCGCCATCGCGCACTCGATCATCACCGAGGCATTCTCCAGCGCGGTGGTGAAGCCCGGCGTCACCACCACCGCCGACGTGCAGTGGTGGATGCGCCAGAAGATCGCCGCCTTGGGACTGACGACATGGTTCCACCCCTCGATCGACGCCTTCCGCCCCGGCGCGCCGGGCGGGCTCGACGGCGATACGGTGATCCAGCCGGGCGACATGCTATGGTGCGATTTCGGCATCACCTACATGCGGCTCAATACCGATACGCAGCAGCTCGCTTATGTGCTGAAGCCGGGCGAGACCGATGCGCCGGCCGGGCTCAAGAAGGGCCTCGCCACCGCCAACCGGCTGCAGGACATCCTGATCGCGCAATATCGCCCCGGCGCCACCGGCAATTCGATGCTGGCCGCCGCGCGCAAGCAGGCGCTGTCAGAGGGGATCGTGCCGTCAATCTATTCGCACCCGATCGGCTATGCCGGCCACGCCGCGGGCGCACCGATCGGCTTCTGGGACAATCAGGGCTCCACGCCGATGGGCGACTGGCCGCTCCACCCCGACACCGGCTTCTCGATCGAGCTCAACGCGACCGTCGCCGTCCCCGAATGGGGCGGGGCGAAGGTGCCGTTCCGGCTGGAGGATGACGGCTGGTATGACGGCCAGCGCTTCCACTGGCTCGACGGGCAGCAGAAGCGGTTCCACCTGATCGGGTGATCTGCCGCTCCCAACCGTCATCCCAGCGAACGCTGGGATGACGGGCGAGGGCAGGGCACCGCACTCCGCACCGCGCGAAGCATTTGCGGGATGCGGCGGCTTTCGGTATCGGCCTTGGCCGACGCGCTCGTTCGAGCGCCCCAGCCTGACGGAACCCCCTGACCATGGCCGAATTCGCGCTCCCGAAGAACTCCAAGATCAAGAGCGGGGGCAAGGTCCACAAGGCGGCATCGGACGCGAAGGACGTGCGCAGCTTCAAGGTTTATCGCTACGATCCGGAATCGGGCGAGAATCCGCGCTACGACACGTATGAGCTCGATCTGGCGCAGACCGGCCCGATGGTTCTCGACGCGCTGCTCAAGATCAAGAACGAGGTCGATCCAACGCTCACCTTCCGCCGTTCGTGCCGCGAGGGGATTTGCGGTTCGTGCTCGATGAACCTCAACGGCAAGAACGGTCTCGCCTGCACCACCGCGATCGAGGATCTGGCGGGCAAGGAGGTGCGCATCACGCCCCTGCCGCACATGGACGTGATCAAGGATCTCGTCCCCGATTTCACCCACTTCTACGCGCAATATGCCTCGATCAAGCCGTGGCTGCAGACCGTCACGCCCGAGCCGTCGGCCAAGGAGCGGCTGCAGTCGCCCGAGGATCGTTCGAAGCTCGACGGGCTCTACGAGTGCATCCTGTGTGCCTGCTGCTCGACCTCGTGCCCGAGCTATTGGTGGAACAGCGACAAGTTCCTCGGCCCGGCGATCCTGTTGCAGGCCTATCGCTGGCTCGCCGACAGCCGCGACGAGATGACCGGCGAGCGGCTCGACGAGCTGGAGGATCCGTTCCGTCTGTATCGCTGCCACACGATCATGAACTGCGCGAACGTCTGCCCGAAGGGGCTGAGCCCCGCGCGCGCGATCGCCGAGATCAAGAAGATGGAAGTGGAGCGCCAGCTCTGAGCGATGCGGCGGGTCCGGCGTCCGGGCCGCCCGACATCGTCGGCGGCGTGTCCGCCAGCGTGCCCGACTGGGCGCGCGAGCGGTCGCACGGCGGGTTCGATCCCGGCCGCAGCCTGCTCGCCGCGCATCGCCGGCTCGATCGGCTGGCGGGCCGCCGCGCGCCGATCCGGCGGCGGCTGGCGTTGCTGTGCCACCGCTTCTGGCGGATCGTGTCGCAGGTCGATGTCGCGCCGGGTACGCGCATCGGTGGCGGCCTGCTGATGCCGCACCCCAACGGCATCGTCATCCATCCGGACAGCGTGATTGGCCCGAACTGCCTGATCCTGCAGCAGGTGACGCTGGCGGCGGGTGCGGACGGCGCGCCGCGGCTGGGTGGCCATGTCGATATCGGCGCGGGCGCCAAACTGCTCGGCGGGATCGTCGTCGGCGATCATGCCGTGATCGGCGCCAATGCGGTGGTCACGCGCGACGTCGCGCCAGGAACAACGGTCGTCGGCATTCCCGCTCGTCCGATCGAACGCTGACCGCCCGGCCATGACGACCGTCCTCGCGCGCTACGATCGCCTGCTGGCTGCCGGCGAGTTGCGCGCCGATCCTGCCCAGCGCCGCGTCGCCGAACGGCTCGACCAGCTCCAGCGCGATCTCGAGGCGAGCCCGCCCAAGGGCAGCGTGCTGTGGCGCCTGCTCGGCCGCAAGCCCGAGCCGGTGCGCGGCGTCTATCTGTGGGGCGGGGTCGGCCGGGGCAAGTCGATGCTGATGGACCTGCTGTACGATACCAGCACCGTCCGCCCGAAGCGCCGCGTCCACTTCCACGAATTCATGCTGGAGGTTCACGATCGCCTCCGCGCCGAGCGCGTGAAGGAGACGGGCGACCCGATCCCGGCGGTCGCGGCCGATATCGCGGCCGGCGCCAAATTGCTCGCCTTCGACGAGATGGTCGTCAACAACACCGCCGACGCCGCCATCCTCAGCCGGCTCTTCACTGCGGTGCTTGATCACGGCACGACCGTCGTCACCACCTCCAACCGGCCGCCGGGCGACCTCTACAAGGATGGGCTCAACCGCCAGCTGTTCCTGCCCTTCATCGCGCTGATCGAGGCGCGCATGGACGTGCTGACGCTCGACGGGCCGACCGATTACCGGCTGGAGCGGCTGGGCGGCGCGCCGACCTGGTATGCGCCGCTGGGCGATGCGGCGACGCAGGCGGTGAGCGCCGCCTTCTTCCGCCTGACCGATTATCCGCCCGAGGATCGCGCGCACGTGCCGTCGTGCGAGCTCGCCGTGCCGGGGGGGCGCACGCTGCATGTGCCGAAGTCGCTGAAGGGCGTCGGCGTCTTTTCGTTCAAGCGGTTGTGCGGTGATGCGCGTGGTGCCGCGGATTATCTCGCCATCGCGCGCAATTTCCACACCGTGATCCTCGTCGGCATCCCGGTGATGGGGCCCGAGCTGCGCAACGAGGCGGCGCGGTTCAAGGTGCTGATCGATGCGCTGTACGAGCATAAGGTGAAGCTGATCGTCGCGGCGGCGGCGGTGCCCGAGGCGCTGTATCCCGCGGGCGACGGCGCGTTCGAGTTCGAGCGCACCGTCTCGCGCCTGATGGAGATGCAGTCGGCCGACTATCTCGCCGCCGGCCACGGCAGCGAGGGTCAGGGCGACAGCGCCGCCATAGTGCGCTAGGATCGCCGGGGGCGGCAGGGGTAAAGCGTTGAGCGTGTTGGTAGACGGTAAAAGTGCGTCATCGTCGGTGCGGGCGACCCCGCGCCGGCTCGACTGGGTCGAGGTCGGACGCGGGCTCGCCGCGCTCGGCGTGGTGATCGCCCACTACAATCCCACGCCCAACAGCGGCCTGTTCGTGCTGGGGCGCGATCTCGGCTCCTATGCCGTCGAGTTCTTCTTCACGCTCAGCGGCTTCATCATCTTCTTCGTCCATGGCCGCGAGCTCGGCCAGCCGGAGGCGCTCGGCCGCTACGGTTGGCGGCGCCTGTGTCGCGTGCTGCCGACCTACTGGATCATGCTGGCGGCGGCGTTGGTGTTCAACCAGACGATCCAGAATCCCAGCGCGCGTATTCACCTCAACGTCGTCGAGCTGCTGCGCCAGACCTTCCTCATACCGAATACCGATCTGCTGATCGGGCCGGCATGGACGTTGCGCCACGAACTGCTGTTCTACGCCATGTTCGCGCTGATCATCGTGTCGCGGCGGTTCGGGCTCGCCATATTCGCGGCGTGGATGGTCGCCTGCCTCGCCAATCTGGTGATCTTCGGCCTGCCGCCGGGACAGATTTGGACGCCCGAGGGCATCTTCTTCCACCATTACAATCTGGATTTCGCGTGCGGCATGGCGATCGCGCTGGCGGCGCGGCGGCCGATCCTGCCGGCGCTGACGGCGATCGCCGGCGCGATCGGGATCGTGCTGTGCGGCCTGTCCGCCACGTTGCTGCCGCACGCCGTTCTGGTCAACGTGCTGGGGCACAAGGCGTTGTTCTGCGGCATCCTCGGGTTGCTGGTGCTGCTGTCGCGGCGTGGGGTGGAGGCGCCCGGATGGGGCGTCCGCCTCGGCGCGATGTCCTACGCGCTCTATATCTCGCACATCACCGTCGGGGTGGCGTTCAACGGCGCGCTCAAGCATCTTCACGTGCGCGAAGCGATCCCGATCGGGTTGCTGTTCGCGATCGACATCGCCGTGGCGGTGACCTTCGCTGGCCTGTTCTTCTCGGTGGTCGAAAAGCCGATGCTCAAGCGGCTCTATGCGGCATGGGATGCGCGCCGGCCGACGCCCGAGCGGATTGCGCCTGCGGGCACGGTCGCCGCCGATCAAGGCGTCTGATCGCGTCGGCGGTGGCCCCGCCGGTGCGACCTGCTATGGGGCCGGAACCATAGTAGAGTTGCGCCTTCCGTGTCTTCGCCTTCCGATCCCGTTCTGAATCCGCCGGCCTTCCTTTCGATGCGCGCGTCGCTGCCCGCCGAATTGGCCGTGGTGGTGCCCGCCTATAACGAACGCAGCAACGTGGCGCTGCTGGTCGATGCGGTCGCGCATGCGCTGCCCGACGTCCACTGGGAGATCGTGTTCGTCGACGACGACTCGCCGGACGGCACCGCCCAGCAGGTGCGTGCGCTGGCGCAGGCCGATGCGCGCGTGCGCGTCGTTCATCGCTACGGCCGGCGCGGACTGGCCTCCGCCTGCGTCGAGGGCATCCTCGCGACCTCGGCGCCGATCGTGGCGGTGATGGACGCCGACCTGCAGCATGACGAGACGATCCTCGGGGCGATGTTCCGCCGCATCCGCCAGGGCGACGTCGATCTCGTCGTCGGCAGCCGCTACGTCGAGGGCGGCGGCATGGGCGAATGGAGCCGCCGCCGCATCGCCATGAGCCGGCTGGCGACCGCGCTCGCCAATCGCCTGACCGGAACCGCGATCGGCGATCCGATGAGCGGCTTCTTCATGCTGACGCGCGGGGCGTTCATGGCGTCGCTGCCGGGCCTGTCGTCGGTCGGCTTCAAGATCCTGCTCGACATCGCCGCGAGCGCGCCCGCGCCGCTGCGCGTGGCCGAGGTTCCCTACACCTTCCGCACCCGCCAGCATGGTGAGAGCAAGCTCGATAGTCTCGTGCTGTGGGAATATCTCCAATTGCTGCTCGACAAGGCGTTCGGCCACATCGTGCCCGCGCGCTTCATCAGCTTCGCGTTGGTCGGCGGATCGGGCGTGGTGGTGCACTTCGTCGTGCTCACCGTGGTCCTCGAAACCTTGCTGCATCTGCACGGCGCGGCTGACGAGGAGCGCTGGTTCGCGATCGCGCAGGGGGCGGCGACGGTCGTCGCGACCTCCAGCAACTTCTTCCTCAACAATCTGCTCACCTATCGCGACCAGCGGCTGAAGGGGATGCGGCTGCTGTGGGGCTGGATGACGTTCAACCTGGTCTGCGGCATCGGCTTCCTCGCCAATGTCGGCATCGCCAGCTGGCTCTATCAGCGGCGCAATTATCTGGTCGTGTCGGCGCTCGCCGGTATCGCGATCACGACGGTGTGGAATTACGCAATGTCGTCGATCTTCACGTGGCGGCGGCGCGGCTGAGCCTTTCGATCCTCGCAGCGCAACATAAAAACCTATTTCGGGCGGTTGAACCCCCCGGACGATGGGTCTAAGCGAGCCCCGCTGATCCGCGGCCGCGCCTCTTGCGACCGCTTTCTCTAGGCACCGTATCGAAGGTGGAAGGGGTCGCATGGCTCGGAAGAAGATTGCGCTTATCGGCGCTGGCAATATCGGCGGCACGCTCGCCCATCTTGCGGCGTTGAAGGGTTTGGGTGACGTCGTGTTGTTCGACGTGGTCGAGGGCGTGCCGCAGGGCAAGGCGCTGGATCTGTCGCAGTGCGGACCGGTCGAAGGCTTCGATGCCTCGATCAAGGGCACCAACGATTATGCCGATATTGCCGGCGCCGACGTGATCATCGTCACGGCGGGTGTGGCGCGGAAGCCCGGCATGAGCCGTGACGATCTGCTCGGCATCAACCTTAAGGTAATGAAGGCGGTCGGCGAGGGCATCAAGGCCAACGCCCCCGACGCGTTCGTGATCTGCATCACCAACCCGCTCGACGCGATGGTGTGGGCGCTGCGCGAATTTTCCGGCCTGCCGCCGGAGAAGGTGGTCGGCATGGCAGGCGTGCTCGACTCGGCGCGCTTCAGCCACTTCCTCGCGGAAGAGTTCGGCGTGTCGGTGAAGGACGTGAACACGTTCGTGCTCGGCGGCCATGGCGACACGATGGTGCCGGTGCTCGAATATTCGACCGTCTCGGGCATCCCCGTCGCGGATCTGATCGAGATGGGCTTCTCCACCAAGGAGAAGATCGACGAGATCATCAAGCGCACGCGCGGCGGCGGCGGCGAGATCGTTGCTTTGCTCAAGACCGGCTCGGCTTATTACGCGCCCGCCACCAGCGGCATCGCGATGGCCGAAGCCTATCTCTACGATCAGAAGCGCGTCCTGCCGGCGGCGGCCTATCTGTCGGGCCAGTATGGCGTGGACGATCTCTATGTCGGCGTTCCGGTGGTGATCGGCGCGGGCGGCGTCGAGAAGATCGTCGAGGTCAAGCTGTCCGACGAAGCCAAGGCTAACCTTCAGGTCTCGGTCGACGCGGTCAAGGAACTGCTGGTCGCCTGCAAGGGCATCGACGAGAGCCTGGCTTAAAGCCGTCACCCCGGCGCAGGCCGGGGTCCAGTCCCGCCGTTGGAACTGGATGCCGGCCTACGCCGGCATGACGGGTAGAGGAAGGATGTGGAGAAAAGCGGTTACGTCTACATCATGGCAAGCGGACGGAACGGTACGCTTTACCTTGGTGTGACGAGCGATCTGGTGAAACGGGTTCATGAGCATCGTACGGATGCCGTCGAGGGTTTCACCAGCCGTTATGGCTGCAAGACGTTGGTCTGGTTCGAAGTTCACGATCGTATCGACGGTGCGATCGTGCGCGAGAAGCAGATGAAGGAGTGGCGCAGGGCCTGGAAGCTTCGCGAGATCGAGGCCACCAATCCTGATTGGAACGATCTGTTCCCGTCGCTGATCTGAGGACTGGATCCCGGCCTTCGCCGGGATAACGAAAAAGGGAATGCGACAGGGCGATGAGCATCCTCGTTGACGCGAACACCAAGGTGATCACCCAGGGCTTCACCGGCCAGCAGGGTACCTTCCATTCGGAGCAGGCGATCGCCTACGGCACCAAGGTCGTCGGCGGCGTGACGCCCGGCAAGGGTGGCCAGTCCCACATCGGCCTGCCGGTGTTCGACACGGTGCATGAGGCGGTCGAGAAGACCGGCGCGGATGCGAGCGTGATCTACGTGCCGCCGCCATTCGCGGCCGACTCGATCCTCGAGGCGATCGACGCCGAAGTGCCGCTGATCGTCTGCATCACCGAGGGCATTCCCGTGCTCGACATGGTGCGCGTCAAGCGGGCGCTCTCGGGCTCCAAGTCGCGCCTGATCGGCCCGAACTGCCCGGGTGTGCTGACGCCGGGCGAGTGCAAGATCGGCATCATGCCCGGCAATATCTTCTCAAAGGGCTCGGTCGGCGTCGTGTCGCGCTCGGGCACGCTCACCTACGAGGCGGTGTTCCAGACGACGGCGGCGGGCCTCGGCCAGACGACCGCGGTCGGCATCGGCGGCGATCCGGTCAACGGCACCAACTTCATCGACGTGCTGGAACTGTACCTCGCGGACGAGGCGACCAAGTCGATCATCATGATCGGCGAGATCGGTGGCTCGGCCGAGGAAGAGGCCGCGCAGTTCCTGAAGGACGAGGCCAAGAAGGGCCGCTCCAAGCCGATGGTCGGCTTCATCGCCGGCCGTACCGCGCCTCCGGGCCGTCGCATGGGCCATGCCGGCGCGATCGTCTCGGGCGGCCAGGGCGGCGCCGAGGACAAGATCGCGGCGATGGAATCGGCCGGCATCCGCGTCGCGGCGAGCCCGTCGGAGCTCGGCACGACGCTGGTCGAGCGTCTCAAGGGTTGATTTGGACGATGATAGCGCTCACCTGACGGGAGCGCCGCGACTGCGACCGGACGTTTCGATCCGGCGACGAAGCGAAGAAGGACGTGACATGGGTTTCGAGGGACAGAGCTTCGACGGGCTTGAGGGCGTAAGCCCCTCATTCGCGGAGGCGCTGTACCGACGATACCGCGCCGATCCGCAGTCGGTGGAGGCGGGCTGGCGCGCTTATTTCGAGACGCTTGAATCGTCCGTCGCCGCCCCCAGCTGGGCGCGTCCGAACTGGCCTCCGATCGAGACCGACGCGCTGACCGCCGGGCTCGATCCCACTCAGATGCAGCCCGAGCCGAAGCCGGCCAAGGGCGGCGCCAAGCCCGCGCCGGCGGCCCCCGCTGCCGCGCCGGCCGCCGCGGACGTGACGGCCGCCGCGCTCGACGCGATCCGCGCGGCGACCCTGATCCGCACCTATCGCGTGCGCGGCCACCTGCTTGCCGATCTCGATCCGCTCGGCCTCGCCCGGCGCGAGCAGCTGCCCGAGGATCTCGACCCGGCCTATCATGGCTTCACCGAGGCCGACATGGATCGCCCGATCTTCGTCGGCGGCGCGCTCGGCTTCGAGAAGGCGACCGTGCGCGAGCTGATCGCGGTCCTCCGCCGCAATTACTGCGGCAAGGTCGGCCTCGAATATATGCACATCCAGGACGTGGAGGAGCGCAAGTTCCTGCAGGAGCGGATGGAGGGCAAGGACAAGGAGATCAGCTTCACGCTCGAGGGCAAGAAGGCGATTCTTACCAAGGTAATCGAGGGCGAGCAGTGGGAGAAATTCTGCGCCCGCAAGTTCGTCGGCACCAAGCGCTTCGGCCTCGACGGCGGCGAGTCGATGATCCCCGCGCTCGAAGCGGTGCTGAAATATGCCGGCTCGTCTGGCGTGCAGGAGGTCGTGCTCGGCATGGCGCATCGCGGGCGCCTGAACGTGCTCGTGAACGTGATGGCGAAGCCCTATCGCATCCTGTTCCACGAATTTGCGGGCGGCTCGTCCAATCCCGAGGACGTGGGCGGCTCGGGCGACGTGAAATACCATCTCGGCACGTCGAGCGACCGCGAGTTTGACGGCCACAAGATCCACCTCAGCCTCGCGCCCAATCCGTCGCATCTCGAGTGCGTCGATCCGGTGGTGCTGGGCAAGAGCCGCGCCAAGCAGACCAAGCTCGGCGACAATGCACGCGAGAAGGTGCTGCCGATCCTGATCCACGGCGACGCGGCCTTTGCGGGTCAGGGCGTGATCATGGAATGCTTCGGCTTCTCCGGCCTCGTCGGCTACAATACCGGCGGCTGCATCCACTTCGTCATCAACAACCAGGTGGGCTTCACCACCTCGCCGCAGTTCGCGCGCTCGTCGCCTTATCCCAGCGACATCGCCAAGATGGTCTCGGCACCGATCCTTCACGTCAACGGCGACGATCCCGAGGCGGTGACCTTCGCCTGCAAGGTCGCGACCGAATATCGCCAGACGTTCAAGCGCGACGTCGTGATCGACATGTGGTGCTATCGCCGCTTCGGCCACAACGAGAGCGACGAGCCCGGCTTCACCCAGCCGCTGATGTATGACGAGATCCGCACCCACACGCCGGTGTCGAAGGTCTATGCCGATCGGCTGATCGCGCAGGGCCAGGTCGATCAGGCATGGGTTGATCAGGAGGAAGCCGCCTTCATCGCCCGCCTCGACGACGAGTTCGAGGCGGCCAAGGGCTACAAGGCGAACAAGGCCGACTGGTTCGAGGGCGAGTGGGCCGGCTTCGCCGCGCCGAAGGAGCCGATCACCGAAAAGCGCGCCGCCGCCAGCGGCGTGACGCGCGAACTGGCCGACGATGTCGCCAGGACGCTGACCACGGTGCCGGAAGGCCTTGTCATCCATAAGACGCTCGGCCGCGTGCTGGATGCCAAGCGCCAGATGTTCGCGAGCGGCGAAGGCATCGACTGGGCGACCGCCGAGGCGCTCGCCTTCGGAACCCTGCTCAAGGACGGCTACGCCATCCGTCTTTCCGGGCAGGATGTCGGCCGCGGCACGTTCAGCCAGCGCCACGCAGTGTGGGTCGACCAGACCGACGCGCACAAATATATCCCGCTCTCGACGATCGACCGCTCCTTCCAGGTGCTCGACAGCCCGCTGTCCGAATTCGGCGTGCTCGGCTTCGAATATGGCTATTCGGGGCAGGCGCCGAACACGCTGGTGCTGTGGGAAGCGCAGTTCGGCGATTTCGCCAACGGCGCGCAGGTGATGATCGATCAGTTCATCGTCGCCGGCGAAGACAAGTGGCTGCGCGCCAACGGCCTCGTCATGCTGCTGCCGCACGGTTACGAAGGGCAGGGGGCGGAGCATAGTTCGGCCCGGCTGGAGCGTTACCTGCAGCTCTGCGCCGAGGACAATATCCAGGTCGCCAATTGCACGACGCCGGCCAACTACTTCCACATCCTGCGCCGCCAGATGCTGCGCAAGTTCCGGAAGCCGTTGATCATCATGACGCCGAAGTCGCTGCTGCGGCACAAGGCGGCGGTGTCGTCGCTCGACGACCTGCTGGGCGACAGCCACTTCCACCGCATCCTGCCCGATCCGACGCCGCCGGCCGACGATCAGGTCAAGCGGCTGGTGCTGTGCTCGGGCAAGGTCTTCTACGATCTGGCTGATGCGCGCGAGAAAGCGGGCGACGCCAACACCTCGATCATCCGCGTCGAGCAGCTCTATCCGTTCCCGTCCGACGCGCTGGTCGCCCGGATCGCGCGCATGCCGAACCTCGAGACGGTGGTGTGGGCGCAGGAAGAGCCGCGTAACGCCGGTGCCTGGTTCTTCGTTCGCGAGCTGATCGAGGCGGTCCTCGCCGACACCGGCAAGAGCGGCATCGCGCCGGTCTATGCGGGCCGCAAGGCCTCGCCCGCGACCGCGACCGGCCTCGCCAAGAAACACGTCCAGGAGCAGGCGGCGCTCGTCGCCGAGGCGCTGGGCCACGAAGCACGATAGGAAAGACCGGACATGCCGACCGATGTTGTGGTGCCCACGCTGGGCGAATCGATCACCGAAGCGACGCTCGGCCAGTGGCTGAAGCAGCCGGGCGAGGCGGTGAAGGCCGACGAGCCGATCGCCAGCCTCGAGACCGACAAGGTCGCGGTCGAGGTCAATGCCCCGACCGCCGGCGTGATCGCCGAACTGGTGGTGAGCGAGGGCGCCACGGTGAATGTCGGCGCGGTGATCGCGCGGATCGAAGCGGGCGCGCAGGCCGCCTCCGCCGCCACGCCGAAGGCCGAGGATCGCACCGCGGTCGCGCAGGCCGAAAAGGCTGAGCCGCCGGCGCCTGCGGCCGCTCCGGTCGGCGGCGCGGTCGAGGCGACGCCGGCAGGCTATGGCAATCATGGCGAGACGGCGGTCGGTGACAGCCCCGCTTTGTCGCCGTCGGCGCGCCGCGCGGTGCTCGAGCATGGCGTCGATCCCGCGGCCGTGAAGGGCACGGGCGTCGACGGCCGCATCACCAAGGACGACGTGGTCGCCGCCGCCAAGGCCGGCACCGCGAAGGCCGCGAGCGCAGCGCCGCAACCTTCGACGTCCGCGTCGGTGCCCGCGGCGGCCGCCGGCCCGAGCCGCAAGGAAGAGCGCGTGCGCATGTCGCGCCTGCGCCAGACGGTCGCCAAGCGCCTGAAGGAAGCGCAGAACACCGCCGCCATGCTGACGACGTTCAACGACGTCGACATGACCGAGGTGATCGCGGCGCGCGCCAAGTATAAGGATCTGTTCGAGAAGAAGCACGGCGTCCGCCTCGGCTTCATGGGCTTCTTCGTGAAGGCTGCCTGCCAGGCGCTGCGCGACGTGCCGTCGGTCAACGCCTCGATCGAGGGCGACGAGATCGTCTATCACGATTATGCCGACGTCTCGGTCGCGGTCTCCGCGCCCAACGGCCTTGTCGTTCCGGTGATCCGCGACGCGCAGTCGCTGTCGGTCGCCGGCATCGAGAAGACGATCGGCGATTTCGGCAAGCGCGCCAAGGACGGCACGCTCAAGATGGACGAGATGAAGGGGGGCACCTTCACCATCTCCAACGGCGGCGTGTTCGGCTCGCTGATGTCGACCCCGATCATCAACCCGCCGCAGTCCGCCGTGCTGGGCCTGCACCGCATCGAGGAGCGGCCGGTGGTGAAGGACGGGCAGATCGTAGCCCGCCCGATGATGTATCTGGCGCTCAGCTACGATCACCGCATCATCGACGGCCGCGAGGCGGTGACCTTCCTCGTCGCGCTGAAGAACGCGATCGAGGATCCGACCCGGCTGCTGATCGACCTTTGATCCAGAACGTGTGCTCCTGCGGACGCAGGAGCCCAGGGTCGTGAGCGGTCGCTCGAAGCTCTGGGTTTCTGCGCTCGCAGGTACACGAACACGAGGAGGCACTGACGAAGGCCGGATACGTCTACCTGATGGCCAATCGCCGCAACGGCACGCTTTATCTCGGCGTGACCAGCGACTTGCCGGCCCGGGCGCATCAGCATCGCAACGGTTCGATCGAAGGCTTTTGAAAAGATCACGGATGCACGAGCCTTGTCTGGTTCGAAACGCATGACGATTTGCAGGAGGCGCGGCGACGCGAACTGCAGATGAAGAAGTGGAAGCGGGCTTGGAAGCTTGAGTTGATCGAGCGTGACAATCCGCAGTGGAAGGATTTGTACGAGACGCTCTTCTGACGGTGTCGGTGCTCCTGCGCATGCCGGAGCCCAGGGCCGTGGGAGGTGCCGCTCGAAACCCTAGGCTCCTGCGTGCGCAGGAGCACAGCGGAGTGTGTGATGGCTGACTATGATTTCGACGTCCTGGTGATCGGTTCGGGGCCGGGCGGCTATGTCGCGGCGATCCGCGCGGCGCAGCTCGGGCTCAAGACGGCGTGCGCGGAGAGCCGCGCGACGCTGGGCGGCACTTGCCTCAATGTCGGCTGCATTCCGTCCAAGGCCCTGCTCCACGCCTCCGAGCTGTTCTCCGAGGCGCAGACCGGCGCGCTCGCCAAGCTCGGCGTGAAGATCGAGGGGCTCAGCCTTGATCTCGAGACGATGCACGGTCAGCGCAAGGACGCGGTCAAGCAGCTGACCGGCGGCGTCGAATATCTGTTCAAGAAGAACAAGATCGAGTGGCTGAAGGGCCATGCCACCTTCACCGGCGCCGACACCGTCACGGTGGGCGATCGCAGCGTGCGCGCGAAGAACATCATCGTCGCCACCGGATCGTCGGTGACCCCGCTGCCGGGCGTCGCGATCGATCAGGAGCGGATCGTCGACTCGACCGGCGCGCTGGAACTGCCCGAGGTGCCGAGCCACCTTGTCGTGATCGGCGGCGGCGTGATCGGGCTGGAACTTGGCTCGGTGTGGCGCCGCGTCGGCGCGAAGGTGACCGTGGTCGAATATCTCGACCAGATCCTGCCCGGTATGGACGGCGAGGTCCGCAAGGAAGCCAACAAGATCTTCAAGAAGCAGGGGCTGGAGTTCAAGCTCGGCACCAAGGTCACCAAGGCGGAGCGCAACGGCGACAGCGTCACGCTGACGGTGGAGCCCGCCGCCGGCGGCGCGGCCGAGACGATCGAGGCGAGCCACGTGCTGGTCGCGATCGGCCGCCGCGCGAACACCGAGGGGCTGGACCTCGACAAGGCTGGCCTGGCGCTCAACGCGCGTGGCCAGATCGAGACCGATCATGATTTCGCGACCTCGGTGCCCGGCATCTGGGCGATCGGCGACGTCATCCCCGGCCCGATGCTGGCGCACAAGGCCGAGGATGAGGGCATTGCGGTCGCCGAGAATATCGCCGGCCTCACCGGCATCGTGAACCACGACGTCATTCCGAGCGTGGTCTATACCAGCCCCGAGATCGCCGGCGTTGGCCTGACCGAGGAACAGGCCAAGGAGCGCGGCGCGGTCAAGGTCGGCAAATTCCCGATGCTCGCCAACAGCCGCGCCAAGACCAATCACGAGCCCGACGGCTTCGTGAAGGTGATCGCCGATGCCGCGAGCGATCGCGTGCTGGGCGTGTGGGCGATCGCATCGGTCGCCGGCACGATGATCGCGCAGGCCGCGCAGGCGATGGAGCTCGGCGCCAGCAGCGAGGATATCGCCTACACCTGCCACGCCCATCCGACCCATTCGGAGGCGATGAAGGAGGCGGCGATGGCGGTGCTCGGGAAACCGATCCACATCTGACGCGTACTCCCTGGGACCGAAACGATCCCGAGGGTGTATGAGCAAGGTATATCGATGGGCGGCGGCGCTGCCGGTGACGGCCGCGCTGCTGCTCGGCGGGTGCGGCGAGAAGACGCCGACCCTCTCCGAAGATCCGATCGAGCAGGCCGCGAGCTGCGGCGTGATCGCCGCCGCGGCCGAGCGGCAGGCGGCCGGCATCAAGGGCGACCTGCCGGTCGCGGCGCAGGAGCGCATCTTCCATTATCCGCTGCTCGCGGGCTCCGCCGGCCCGAGCTTCGATGCCGCCAAGGCGGATGCCGTGTTCAAGCGCATGCCGAAGCTGTTCGACACGGTGGTGAAGGGCAAGTGGCAGACGCTGCAGCCGACCTGCGCGACCGCCTTTCCGGCGACGCAGATCAAGACACCGACGCTGCCCGACGCGAAGCTCGACGGCCTGCTGCAATGCTATGTGCTGGTCGATTTCATGCGCAAGGCACTGGGCGGGCAGGGCGCGTCCTATGCGGAGGCGGCGAACAAATATGGCGTGCTGGGCGAGAAGCTCGACGCGAAGCTCTCGCCGGCATTGGCGAAGATCGGCGTGAAGAATGGCGACGCGCTGCAGGCGAAGCGGGCTGAGGGCCTGGCCGCCGCCGCGAAGCTCGGGCCGCCGCCGGCGGTGATCGATGCATGCGAGGCGAAGTTCGGTTGAGCATTCGTTCTCCGCGCGTCATGCCAGCGTAAGCTGGCATCTCGCGCGGCTGGGTGGGCGGCCGATAGCGGAGATCCCAGCGTTCGCTGGGATGACGCTAGAGGTATCTACCCCTCGATCTGCCGCAGCACCTCGTAGGCCATCACCGCGCAGGCGACGGCGGCGTTGAGACTGTCGGCCTTGCCGCGCATCGGGATCTTCACCCGGATGTCGCACGCATCCTCATAGGCCGGGGGCAGGCCCTGCGCCTCGTTGCCGATCATCAGGAAGGTGGGTGCCGCGTAGCGCGCCATGCGGAAGCCGACGCTCGCGCGCAGGCTGGTGCCGACGAGCTGGCCGGGCCCGCCGCGCAGCCACGGCAGGAACTCCTCCCAGCGCGCCTGCGCGATCCGCTGGGTAAACATCGCGCCCATGCTGGCGCGCACCGCCTCGACCGAGAAGGGGTCGACGCAATCGTCGATCAGGATCAGCCCGCCCGCGCCGACCGCATCGCCGGTCCGCAGGATCGTGCCGAGATTGCCGGGATCGCGGAGCGATTGCGCCACCATCCAGATCGGCGCGGCGGCGCGATCGATCGTGGCGAGATCGGTCGCGAACTGGCGATAGACGCCGAGCACGACCTGGGGATTGTCCTTGCCCGACAGCTTGTGGAGGATGTCGCGGGTGGTCTCGATGGCCTCGCCGCCGCGTGCCTCCACGCCGGCGGTCAGGCGGCGCACGATCGGATGATCGGCGCTCTCGGCGGCGAAGAACAGGTGGAGCGGCCAGTAGCCGGCTTCCTCGGCCTCGGCGAGGATGCGGAGGCCCTCGGCCAGGAACAGGCCCTCGTCGCGGCGGTGGCGCTTCTCGCGCAGCGACCGCACGCGCTTGATGAGCGGGTTGGAAAAGGCGGTGATCTCGCGCGGCATCGCCGCGCCTTAGCGCGGCGGCTCGGCGCGGGCTACCGCCGTCGCCCCGGAGCGAATCCGGGGCGACGAAGCGGCATCAGGCGGTCGGACCGCTGTTGATCGGCGCGCGGTTGACCGGGGCCGGGCCCGAGCCGTCCTTGGGTGGCGGGGGCACGGTGATGAGCACGTCTTCACCCGAACGACCCGGGAAGCCGGTGAACATCGCCTCGACCAGGTTCGGCACCAGCCGCTGGAGCGAATGGTCGACCGAACGCGCCTTGGCGCGACCCTCGAACAGCGTCACGCCGTCGGCGGCGCGGCGGATGCGCATGTCGAGATGGCTGACGTAGAAGGTGTAGCTCTCGACGTCGGGGCCACCGGCCCAATAGGGGTCACCCCAGCCCATGCCCCAACCGCGCCCATAATAGCCGCGACCGAAACCACCGCCGAAGCCTCCGAAACCGCCATAGCCCCAGCCACGACCCCAACCGCCATAGCCACCGTAAAGGCCGGGCGTGGTCACGACTTTCTCGTGGCCGTTGTCGATACCGTAATCGAGGCTCACCACCAGGCTCGCACCGCGACCATCCGGCGAGGGCGTGTAGCCGAGCTGTGCCAGTCGCGTGGCGACCATCTGTGCGTACATGCCGAACTCGATCCCACCCTGCATCTGCGGGTTGGCCGCCTGTATGGCGAAGGTCTGGCCCTGCGGCGGCGGCATGCGCTGGAAGCGCGAGACGTCGGCTTTGAATGAGGTCGCGCACGCGCCGACCAACAGCAGAGATGCCGGTGCGACGATGCGAAATATGGTCTTGGACAAGGACATAGGTTAAATCCCGAAGGGCTGACCCGTATCTGGATCGGAACGGCTGAACCACGATTGAACGTATTGCGAACGGGTTGAGTTGCAGCCGCCGCCACCGCTCGTCGCACAGTGGACCGCGCGCCTTACGCCGTCATTACGGGAAGATAACGGCTCGTCGCAAGGCGCTTCGCCACGCTGTACCCTTCCGCGGCCGCCAAAGTTGGAGACCCGTCCTGAAAATCGAGCTTTCATCCCGGGAGGCGCGTCGGATCGCGCTGACGGCCCAAGGGTTCAACGCGCGCGATCGCAACGGCATCGCGGGTGCCCGGCAGCTGCGTCAGACGATCGCGCAGCTCGGCCTGTTGCAGATCGACAGCGTCAACGTGCTGGTGCGCGCGCATTACATGCCCCTGTTTTCGCGCCTCGGCGCTTACGACCGCGCGCTGCTTGATCGGGTCTCGATCGAGCGTCCGCGCCGTTTCTTCGAATATTGGGGGCATGAGGCGTCGCTGCTGCCGGTCGACTGCCATGCTTTGTTGCGGTGGCGCATGGAGCGGGCGCTGCGCGGCGAGGGGATATGGCGCCAGCTCGAACCGTTCGCGACCGAACGTCGGGGTGAGGCCGATGCGCTGCTCGCGCGCATCGCGGCCGAGGGCGCGCTCGCTGCGTCCGATCTGGCGGGCGCGGTGGCGCGCAAGGGCATGTGGGTGTGGAGCGAGGCCAAGCA
Organism: Sphingomonas nostoxanthinifaciens; assembly: GCF_019930585.1. Taxonomy (NCBI): domain Bacteria; kingdom Pseudomonadati; phylum Pseudomonadota; class Alphaproteobacteria; order Sphingomonadales; family Sphingomonadaceae; genus Sphingomonas; species Sphingomonas nostoxanthinifaciens. The sequence goes on from NZ_CP082839.1 coordinate 1,627,197, forward strand.
TGCGCTCGAATGGCTGTTCTGGGCAGGGCTGGTCGCGGCGACGCATCGGCGCGGCAGCTTCGAGCGGGTCTACGATCTGCCTGAGCGCGTGCTGCCGCGCGCAATCCTCGATGCGCCGACGCCGTCTCCGGTCGACGCGCAGCGGGAATTGCTCGCCCGTGCCGCGCTGGCGCTGGGCGTCGCCACGTCGGGCGACCTGCGCGATTATTATCGCATCCCCGCGTCCGACGTGGCGCTTCCGCTCGCGCAGCTGGTCGAGGAGGGGACGATCTCGCCAGTGCAGGTCCGTGGCTGGCGGCAGCAGGCCTATCTCCATCGCGACGCAGTGGCGGGGCGACGGATCGGCGGCAGCGCGCTGCTGTCGCCGTTCGATCCTTTGATCTGGCGTCGGGAGCGCACCGAGCGGCTGTTCGATTTCCGCTATCGGCTCGAAATCTACACCCCGGCGCACAAGCGCGAGCATGGCTATTACGTGCTGCCATTCCTGCTCGACGACGCGATCGTCGCGCGGGCCGATCTCAAGGCGGACCGCAAGTCGGGATGCCTGGTCGTGCAGCAGGCGAGCATCGAATCCGCTGCACCGCGCGATACGATCGATGCGCTCCGGACGGAGCTGCAACTGATGGCCGATTGGCTGGGGCTGCCGAGCCTGAGCGCGGCACCGCTGGATGCCCTGCACGGCGCGGTGTCATAACCCCCACCCGGCGCCGCCAACGAAAAAGGGCGCCCCTCGCGGGACGCCCTTTCCTGTTCAGTGACTGATCGCTGCGATCAGTCGTCGTCGCGGGTCAGGAAAGCCGGCGCGAACTCGGGCGCGGGGCCCTCGTCACGGCTGGCTTCGCCGCCCTCGCGACGCGGGCCACGCTCACGGCGCGGGCCACGATCGCCACCCTCGCGGCGACGGTCGCCACGGCCTTCGCCGCGACCCTCGCCACGCGGACCGCGATCGCCGCGGCCTTCGCCGCCTTCGCGCGGCTCACGCGCCGGACGCGTATCTTCCAGCGCTTCGCCGGTTTCCTGATCGACGACGCGCATCGACAGACGGACCTTCCCGCGCGGATCGATCTCGAGCACCTTGACCTTGACCTCCTGACCCTCGGTCAGGACGTCGGAGACCTTGGCGACGCGCTCGTTCTTGATCTCCGAGATGTGGACGAGGCCGTCCTTGCCACCCATGAAGTTCACGAACGCGCCGAAATCGACCATGTTCACGACCTTGCCGGAATAGATCTTGCCGACCTCGGCTTCCTGCGTGATGCCTTCGATCCACTTGCGTGCGGCTTCGATCTGCGCCGGATCCGACGAGCTGATCTTGACCGTGCCGTCATCCTCGATGTCGACCTTGGCGCCGGTGGTGGCGACGATCTCGCGGATCACCTTGCCGCCGGTGCCGATCACTTCGCGGATCTTGTCCTTGGGCACCTGCATCGTCTCGATGCGCGGCGCGTGCGCGGACAATTCGCCACGGGTCTCGCCGAGCGCCTTGTTCATCTCGGCGAGAATGTGGGCGCGGCCCTCATTCGCCTGCGCGAGCGCGACCTTCATGATCTCCTCGGTGATGCCGGCGATCTTGATGTCCATCTGCAGCGAGGTGATGCCCTCGCTGGTGCCGGCCACCTTGAAGTCCATGTCGCCGAGGTGATCCTCGTCGCCCAGGATGTCGGACAGGACGGCAAAGTTCTTGCCCTCGAGGATCAGGCCCATCGCAATGCCCGAAACCGGGCGCTTCAGCGGAACGCCCGCATCCATCATCGCAAGGCTGCCGCCGCACACCGTCGCCATCGACGACGAGCCGTTGGACTCGGTGATGTCGGACAGCACGCGGATCGTGTAGGGAAACTCCTCCTTCGACGGCAGCACCGGGTGCAGCGCGCGCCAGGCGAGCTTGCCGTGGCCCACTTCACGACGGCCCGGCGCGCCGAAGCGGCCGACCTCGCCCACCGAATAAGGCGGAAAGTTGTAGTGGAGTAGGAAGCGCTCGTAGGACAGGCCGGTCAGGCCGTCGATCATCTGCTCCGCATCGGCGGTGCCGAGCGTGGTCGAGCAGATCGCCTGCGTCTCGCCGCGCGTGAACAAAGCCGAGCCGTGGGTGCGCGGCAGGAAGTGCACCATCGCCTCGATCGGGCGGACGGTCTTCGTGTCGCGGCCGTCGATGCGGCGGCCGTCCTTCAGGATGGCGGTGCGGACGATCTCCGCTTCCACCTTCTTGCCGATCTTGCCGACCTTCAGCTTGGTCGTGCTGTCGGCATCGGCGAAGGCGGCCTTCAGCGGCGCCTTGGCGGCGGCGATGGCGGCGACGCGTTCGGCCTTGGCCGTCAGCTTGTACGCCTTGGCGATGTCCTTGCCGATCAGATCCTTGACCTGCTTCTTCAGCGCGCTGTCATCCTCCTGCGGCAGATCCCACGGATCCTTCGCAGCCTTCTCGGCGAGGTCGATGATCGCATTGATGACCTTCTTCGACGCATCGTGCGCGAACACGACGGCGCCCAGCATCACCTCTTCCGAAAGCTCCTTGGCTTCGGATTCGACCATCATCACGGCATTGCCGGTGGCGGCGACGACGAGGTCGAGCTCGCCGGCCTTCACCTGCTCGTTGGTCGGGTTGAGGATGTACTCGCCATCGATATAGCCGACGCGTGCGCCGCCGATCGGGCCCATGAAGGGCACGCCGGAGATGGTAAGCGCGGCCGACGCGGCGACCATCGCGAGGATGTCGGGCTCGTTCTCGCCGTCATAGCTCAGCACCTGGGCGATGACGTTGATCTCGTTGTAGAAACCCTCGGGGAAGAGGGGGCGGATCGGGCGATCGATGAGACGGCTGGTCAGCGTCTCCTTCTCGGTCGCGCCGCGCTCGCGCTTGAAGAAGCCACCCGGGATACGGCCGGCAGCGCTATACTTTTCCTGATAATGGACGGTGAGCGGGAAGAAATCCTGCCCTTCCTTGACCGAGCGCGCGGCGGTGACGGCGCACAGCACGACGGTTTCGCCGAGCGTCGCGATCACCGCGCCGTCGGCCTGACGAGCGACGCGGCCCGTCTCGAGGGTCAGCGTCTTGCCGCCCCATTCGATCTGCGTCTTCTTGATATCGAACATTCTGTTTCCTTACTCCCGCAGCCCTATGCGGCGGGGGCCTCTAGTGCTGGCTATCCGGCCAGCGGCGGTGCGGGACTGCGTGCCCCTTGGACCGGCGGCCGGATTGCCGCCTCGTCGTATTGATTTCGTCACCCAGCGCACGCTGAGGTGACAGCCATATGAAAAAGGGCGGCCTTGCGACCGCCCCTTCCGGTTACTTGCGAAGGCCGAGCTTCGCGATCAGCGCGCTGTAGCGGGCCTGGTCGCTCTTCTTGAGATAGTCGAGCAGGCTGCGGCGGTTGTTCACCATCATCAGCAGGCCGCGACGCGAATGGTTGTCCTTGGCGTGGCCCTTGAAGTGCTCGGTCAGGTTGGTGATGCGCTCCGTCAGGATCGCGATCTGCACCTCGGGGGAGCCAGTGTCGCCCTCGGCCCGGGCATTGTCCTTGATGACTTCGGCCTTACGCTCGGCGGTAATCGTCATGTCTTCACTCCGACATCAGGTTGAAGCCGCGCACCACCTTTATTTCGTCCCCCACATCGACCAATGCGACGGGCGTTTCGCCCAGCATAGCGAGGGTAGGACCGGGTGGTACTGCGTATCCCGTCAGCCGGCGCCCCTGGCGGAGTGCTGTGGCCTGATCGGGCGTCAGGCAGAGGACCGGGATGTCGACCAGTCCAACCTGAAGCGGCAGGAGCAGCTCCTGCAGCCGCGCGTCCCTAGCGGCTTCATCCAATATGTCGAGCGAAATCGCCGATTCAAGGGTGAACGGGCCCGCTTTGGTGCGACGGAGCATGGTGACGTGCCCCACCGTGCCCAGCGCATAGGCGATGTCGCGCGCGAGGCTGCGGATATAGGTGCCCTTGGACACGCGGGCGGAGAGGGTGATTTGTCCCATCTCCTCCCCAGCACGGGGAGGGGGACCAGCCGCAGGCTGGTGGAGGGGTAGGGCGCCTCCCCCTCTACCCCCGGCTTCGCCGGCGGTCCCCCTCCCCGTGCCGGGGAGGATACAGAGGCTGTGAATCGTCACGTCCCGGCTCGCCAGCACGACCTCCTCGCCCGCGCGTGCAAGATCGTAGGCGCGCTTGCCGTCGATCTTGAGCGCGGAGAAAGCGGGCGGCGTCTGCGCGATCGGGCCGGTGAAGCGAGGCAGCACCGCGATTATCTGCGCGAGCGTCGGCCGCACCGGGCTTTCGGCCGCGACTGCGCCCTCCGCATCCAGCGTGGTGGTTTCGACGCCGAAGCTGAGGGTGAAGTCATATGCCTTGTCGGCGTCGAGCATGCGGCCTGCCAGCTTGGTCGCCTCGCCGATCGCGATCGGCAGTACGCCGCTGGCGAGCGGATCGAGCGTTCCGCCATGGCCGACGCGCGCCTTGGCATAGCCGCCGACGCGCAGCGCGCGCTTGACCGCGCTGACCGCCTGGGTCGAGCCGAGCCCGACCGGCTTGTCGAGGACCAGCCAGCCGTGCAGCGGCGGCCGGGCGGCTGCGCTCACTGCGGCATCGCCGCGCGCAGCTTGGCCGCCACCGCCTGCAGATCGGTGAACTCTGCCATCGGCGCCGGCGTCGTCAGCCACGGCGACACGGCGTAGGACGGGTAAACGTGGACGTGCAGGTGCGGGATGCTCTGCGCATTGCCGTTATTCTGCTGGATCACTACGCCCTGCGGATGCAGCACCGCGCGCTCGGCAATGGCGACGCGGCGCGCGACCGCCATCACCCGGTTCAGCTCAACCGGCGGGATCTCCATGATGTTGCGCGCATGCGCGACCTTGGAGATGACGAGGACGTGGCCGATCGATTCCGGATGATTGCCCATGAAGGCGAGGACGTACTTGTCCTCGTAGACGGTCGCGACCTTGACCTCGCCGCGCGTCATCTTCGCGAAGATATTGTCGGGCTGCCATGCCGTGCCGGTGAATGACACGCTGCGGCCGGGAACGGTCCACAGCCACTTCAGCACCTCCGTCTCCAGCGCGATGCGATGGTCGGAGAAGCTGTGGTCGGTCGGCATGGTGAGCGACGTTACCCACGGTGCGCCGGCGGCGCGTGCCGCGTCGGCGGCGGCGATGCCCTGCGCCGCGATCCCGCGCTCGGCGCCGATCACCATCAGCGGCCGGTCGGCCAGCGCGCGCGCGTTGGCGGCAAGATCGAAGGCGGGGTCGGCGCGGGCAATCTCGTCGAGTAGCGTATCCTCGCTCGTGCCGGCGAGCGGGGGCATGTCGTCGTGCAGTTCGCCGGCGTCGAACGCCTGCCGCTTGGCCGGATCGGCAAAGCCGCGCCCAGTACCGGCCAGATCGAACGGATCGATCAGCAGCACGCCGGCGACATCCTTGTCCGCCGCAGCCACGCGCGCCGCCATCGCCCCGCCCATGCTGTGTCCGGCGACGACGATGCGGTCGGCCTTGAGGTGGTATTTCTGCACGTTGGCCGGATCGCGCAACCACGCCAGCGCGGCAGCCGCATCCTCGGCGCAGTTCGCGAACGAGAAGACGCCCGGGCTGCCCCAGCTACCGCGATAGTGGAAGGTCAGAACGTTCCACCCGGCACGCCGGGCGGCTTGGGCGAGATCGAGATTCTGCTCGTTGCCGGGCAGGCCATGCAGCAGCAGCAGCGTCGCGTGGGCCTCGCCGCCGCTCGGCGTGTAGAGGACGGCGTTGAGCAAGGCGCCATGGCTCGGCAGGCGGAACGCGACCATCGCGGCGGGATGCGCCGTATCGACGGCAGTATCGCTTGTGACCGCATCCATGTTGGGCGGCAGCATCTCGGGTGGCGCGGCGATTGCCGTTGCCGACAGGAGCGCCCACGCCGCCAACGTCAGAGCTGCTCTCATGCCCATTCCCCCGCCAGGATCGAGAACAAGGCGGTATCACGCACATGTCCCGTCCATGTGACACGCTCGGCGCGGATCAGCCCGTCCTGCATCGCGCTCAGCTTGCGGACCGCCGCCTTCGACCGGGCATTGCGATCGTCGATGCGGAATTCGATGCGCCGAATGCCGCAGGCGAAGGCATGGCCGATCATTGCATCCTTGATCCGGCGATTGAGGCCGGTGCCACGCACGGCAGGACGCAGATAGGTGTTGCCGATCTCGACCGTCTCGAACGCCGGCTTGAGGTTCAGGTAAGCGGTCATTCCGCATACCGCGTCGTCGTCCTTGATCGCGAAGGCGATGTGGTTGGGATCGGCCAGGATCCGATCGAACTGCGCGTCGAAATGGTCGGGGTCGAACGAGACCGAATAGATCGGCCAGATCGCGCTATCTTCGGCGCAGGCCGCCTTGAGCGCTGTCCGGTGGTGTTCGGCGAGCGCGACCAGCGCGGGCTCGGGCGGATGCGCGAGCCGCGCGAAATCAGTCGTCATCGTCTTCGGCGAGATCGCGCGCGACCGTCGGCGCACGCAACAGCGCATCGATGCGCGCGCCCTCGTCGAAGCTCTCGTCGGGCAGGAACTTCAGCCGTGCGGCATATTTGAGGTTCACCGCCTTGGCGACCTCGCCCTGGAAATAAGCGGTGTTGGTGCGCAGCGCCTTCAGCACCTTGGCCTCGTCCGCGCCGAGCAAGGGCTTCACGAACACGGTCGCGTGACGCAGATCGGGCGACATGCGGACCTCGGTGACCGAGACGTGGATGGCGGCCAGCACCTCGTCATGCACGTCACCGCGCAGCAGGATGTCGGCCAGTTTGTGGCGCACCTGCTCGCCCACGCGCAGCAGGCGGACCGACTTGCCCTCGCTCATGTCGTTGTGGCGCATGCGGTTCCCTCACCAAAGCCCGTCACCCCAGCGAAGTCTGGGATCTCCCGATAGCAGGAGATCCCGGCTTGCGCTGGAATGACGCGGAAGCTGCGTCGCCGGACCGAAAGGTCACAGCGTGCGCGCGCGCTCCTCGACCTCGAACGTCTCGAGGAAGTCGCCCGGCTTGACGTCGGTCGAACCCTCGATGGTGATGCCGCACTCGAGGCCGGCGCGAACCTCGGCCACGTCGTCCTTGAAGCGACGCAACGAGGCAATCTTGCCGTTGTAGATGATGACGTCCTCGCGGGTGAGGCGAGCACGCAGATCCTTCTTGATGTAGCCCTCGGTGACGAGCAGGCCCGCGGCCTTGCCGTGCTTGCCCGCCGAGAAGACCTCGCGGACCTCGGCGCGGCCGACGACGGTCTCGAAATATTCGGGACCGAGCTGACCGGCCATCGCCGCGCGGATCTCGTCGAGCAAATCGTAGATCACGTCATAATATTTGAGCGCGACCCCGTCGCGCGTGGCGATCTCGCGTGCCTTGGCATTGGCGCGCACGTTGAAGCCGATGATCGGCGCACGGCTCGCCGCCGCCAGCGTCACGTCGCTCTCGGTGATGCCGCCGACGCCCGAGTGCAGGATGCGCACCTGGATATCGTCGGTCGAGATCTTGTTGAGCGACGAGACGATCGCCTCGACCGAGCCCTGGGCATCGGCCTTGACCACCACCGGATATTGCTGCGCCTGCTTGGCACGCAACGACGAGAACATGCTCTCGAGCGATGCCGGCGCCTGCGTCGTGCGACGCTGCTGGATCACGCTGGCGCGATAGGCCGCGACCTCGCGGGCGCGCGCCTCGTTCTCGACCACGGTCAGCTGGTCGGCTGCCTGCGGCACGCCCGACATGCCGAGGATCTCGACCGGCAGGGACGGGCCGGCCGACTTGATCGGCTTGCCCTTGTCGTCGAGCAATGCGCGCACCTTGCCGCTCTCGGCACCGACGACGAAGATGTCGCCGGTCTTGAGCGTGCCGCGCCGCACGATGATCGTCGCAACCGGGCCGCGGCCCTTGTCGAGCTGCGCCTCGATGACGACGCCCTCGGCCTCGCGATCGGGGTTGGCAGTCAGCTCCATCAGCTCGGCCTGGATCTGGATCTTCTCGATCAGCTCGTCGAGGCCGGTCTTGGCGGTGGCGGAGACCTGCACTTCCTGCGTGTCGCCGCCCATGCTTTCCACCTGCACGTCATATTGCAGGAGCGCCTCGCGGACGCGCTGGGCGTTGGAGCCGGGCTTGTCCATCTTGTTGATCGCCACGATCATCGGCTTGCCGGCCGCCTTGGTGTGGTTGATCGCCTCGATCGTCTGCGGGCGGATGCCGTCGTCACCCGCGACCACGATCACGACGATGTCGGTCACGTCGGCGCCGCGCGCGCGCATTTCGCTGAACGCCTCGTGGCCCGGCGTGTCGAGGAAGGTGATCTTCGATCCGTCCTTCTGCGTCACCTGATAGGCGCCGATATGTTGCGTGATGCCACCGGCTTCGCCCGAGGCGATGTCGGTGCCGCGCAGCGCGTCGAGCAGGCTGGTCTTGCCGTGATCGACATGACCCATGATCGTCACGACCGGCGGCCGCGACTTGAGCGTCTCGGTCTCGTCGACGTCGGTCTCGGTCTGGATGTCGATGTCGCTCTCGCTGACGCGACGGATGTTGTGGCCGAACTCGGACACCAGCAGCTCGGCCGTGTCCTGGTCGATCGTCTGGTTCGAGGTGACGGGCGTGCCCATCTTGAACAATGCCTTGACCAGGTCGGAGGTACGCTCCGCCATGCGGTTGGCAAGCTCGGCGACGGTGATCGCCTCGGGCACCTGAACGTCGCGCACCTGCTTGGCCGAGGGGCCGGACTGGTGCGCGCGCTTGTCCTTCTCGCGCGAGCGCTTCAGCGCGGCGAGGCTGCGTGCCCGTGCCCCGCCATCGCCCTCGTCGAGCGCGCGGGTGACGGTGAGCTTGCCCGACTGGCGCCGGTCGTCGCCGACACGGCCGCGCGCGGGGCGAACCGGCGGCTCGGGCCGCTTGGGTGCCACGACGGGCGTGAAACGACGCGGCGGCGGCACGACGCTGCCGGCGGGGCGGGGCGCTTCCTCGGTCGGCACGGCTTCGGGCGCTGCGGCGACGGTGGTTGGGACGGGTGCAGCAGCGGGTTCGGCTGCCTGCGCTTCGGGCTCTGCCACGACGGCGGCCTGCTCGGCCACGAGGCGCTGGGCCTCGTCGTCCGCGGCGCGGCGGCTCTCGTCGGCACGACGGCGCTCTTCTTCCGATGCGTCGCGGGCGTTGCGCTCCTCGCGGCGGCGGGCTTCCTCCAGCGAGTTCATGCGCGCTTCGTCGGCCTCGCGCAGCAGACGCTCCTGCTGCTCGCGGCGCTCCAGCGGCGTCATCGGGCGCTGCTGGACCGGCGGACGCACGGGTGCGGGCTGCGCAATCGGCGCAGGCTCGGGCGCTGCGACGACGGCGGGCGTCGCTGCCTCGACCTCGGGCTCATGCGCCGGGGCGGGATCGCCCGGCTTGCGGAAGGTGCGGGCCTTCTTGGTTTCGACGATCACGGTGTTCGATCGGCCGTGGCTGAAGCTCTGCTTCACTTTGCCGGTCTCGACCGTGCGGCGCACGCCGAGCGGGGCGCGCATTCCAAGTTTAGGCTTGTCGTTATCGCTCATCTGGTAACCCGAACCCTCATCTCAATCATTCGTGCCGATGCTCACCTCGCGGGAAACCCGCAGGCTCATGGCTCGTCATCAGGGCCTATGTAGCCGCGCCACCGGCCGAGCGCTTCCGACACGCGCGCAGCGGCTGCCGGCGCGACAAGCGCAAGATGTACCACATTCTCGCGACCCAGCGCCATCGACAATATGGCGCGTGTCGCCGGGATTGCGAGTCCGCGGAGCGACGAACCCTCCATGTCGAGGCCGACGCGCAGCGCCTGATCCAGCTTGCGCGTGCCGTCGGCGGCGGCGTCGCGGGCGTGGAGCAGCAGCGCGACCGTGCCGCCACGTGCCGCATCGGCGATCCGTTCGGTGCCGGTGACGATCTGGCCGGCGCGGGCCTCCAGCCCGAGCCGATCGAGCGTGGCGCGTTCCAGCGCGCGCTCGATCTGCTCGGCAAGGTCAGCCGGAACGGTGACGGCGGTCTTGAACGCGCGCGCCAACGCCTTGGCGAGCCGGCCTTTGCCGATCGCCTCCTGCAGCGTGGCGCGATCGACCCCGATCCACGCGCCGCGCCCCGGCGCCTTGGCGCGCACGTCGGGCGCGACGCTGCCGTCCGGGCCGAGCGCGAGCCGGATCAATGCCTCGGGCGGCGCCTTCTTGCCCGAAAGGATGCAGGTACGTTCGCTCTCCCCCTTGGCCTTGGGCACAAAGGGCGGGGCGACCGTCAGGTCCGCTGGCGTCTCATTGTCCGACATTCGCGGGCGCGACCTCCTTGGGGGGAGGGGCGGGGCGATCGGCAATCAGGATGCCGGCGGCACCGTAATTCCCGGTCGAATGCTCGTTGATGACGATCTGCACGGCGGCGGCGGGCTTGCCCAGCCGCTCGACCATCGAGCGCGTCACGTCCGCGACGATCGCGGCCTTCTGCTCCTTGGTGGCCGAGCCGGCGAGTTCGATGGCGATGAACGGCATCAGCCCTGCACCCCCTCGCCCTCGGCGGCCGGAGCCTCCTCCTCGTCGCCGAACCAGCCGGCGGCATGGCGGGCGGCCATGATGATCTCCTGGCCCTGCTCCATCGACAGGCCGTAGCCGGCGAGCACACCGCCCTTGTCGGGCTTCGGTGCGGGCGCGCCTTCCTTGCGGCGGCGCGGCTCGGCGCGCGGCTTCTCGACCAGTTCGTCGGTCGAAAGATCGCCCACGTCGTCGAGCGTCTTGATGCCGGCTTTGCCGAGCGTCACCATCATCGCCTCGGTGATGAACGGCAGTTCGCCCACCGCATCCTCGACGCCCAGTGCCTGGCGCGCCTCGCGATTGGCGGTCTCCTGCCGCTCCAGCGCCTCGGCGGCGCGGTTCTGCAGTTCGCCGGCGATCTCTTCGTCGAGACCCTCGATCTGGGCGAGCTCCTCGACTTCGACATAGGCGACCTCGTCCAGCGTCGAGAAGCCCTCGGCGACCAGCAACTGCGCGAGCGTCTCGTCGACGTCGAGCTCGGTCTGGAAGGTCTCGCTGTTCTTGACGAACTCGCGCTGGCGCTTCTCGCTCGCGTCCGCCTCGGTCAGGATGTCGATCGCCGAGCCGGTGAGCTGGCTCGCCAGCCGCACGTTCTGGCCGCGGCGGCCGATCGCGAGCGACAGCTGATCGTCGGGAACGACGACCTCGATGCGGCTCTCTTCCTCGTCGATCAGCACGCGCGCGACCTGCGCCGGCTGCAGCGCGTTGACGACGAAGGTGGCGGTGTCGGGCGACCAGGGGATGATGTCGATCTTCTCGCCCTGCAGCTCCTGCACCACCGCCTGCACGCGGCTGCCCTTCATGCCGACGCACGCGCCGACCGGATCGATCGAACTGTCGCGGCTGATGACGCCGATCTTGGCGCGGCTGCCGGGATCGCGCGCGGCCGCCTTGATCTCGATGATGCCGTCGTAGATTTCGGGCACTTCCTGCGCGAACAGCTTCTTCATGAAGTCCGGGTGCGCGCGGCTGAGGAAGATCTGCGGCCCGCGATTTTCGCGCACCACCTTCAGGATGATCGCGCGGACGCGATCGTCCTTGCGCAGCACCTCGCGCGGGATCTGCGCGTCGCGGCGGATCACGCCCTCAGCGCGGCCGAGATTGACGACGACGTGGCCGAATTCGACCGATTTGACCGTACCGACGATGATCTCGCCCGCGCGATCCTTGAACTCGTCATACTGGCGCTCGCGCTCGGCGTCGCGGACCTTCTGGAAGATCACCTGCTTGGCCGCCTGCGCCGCGATGCGGCCGAACTCGATCGGCGGCAGCGGGTCGACGATATAGTCGCCGACGACCGCGCCCGGCTGAAGCTTCTGCGCCTCGGCGACGTTCACCTGCGTGAAGTAATTGTCGACCTCCTCGACCACCTCGACGACGCGCCACAGCCGCAGGTCGCCCGACTTGGGGTCGATCTTCGCGCGGATGTCGTTCTCGGCGCCGTAGCGAGCCTTGGCGGCGCGCTGGATCGCGTCTTCCATCGCCTCGATGACGATGGTGCGGTCGATCAGCTTTTCGCGCGCGACCGAGTCGGCGATGGCGAGCAGCTCGGCCTTGTTGGCGGAGATGGCGGTGGCCATGATGGTCTTACCCTTCCTCTGAAATCTTGTCCGCGCCCTCTGCGGAGAGCGGCGCGGTCGCCTTGATCAATGCGTCGGTCAGCAACAGCTTGGCGCTGACGATCTGGCCGAACGGAATAAGCATCTCGCCGACGCGGTCAGCATATACCTTGACGGTGTCGCCTTCGAGTCCGTCGAGCCGCGCATCGAACTGCTTGCGGCCATCGAGCGGCGCAGTGAGCTTGATGCGCGCCTCGAAGCCGGCCCAATCGGCATAATCCTGCAGCCGGGTGAGCGGCCGATCGATGCCCGGCGAGGAGACCTCAAGCCGATATGCCTCCTCGATCGGATCCTCGGCATCCAGCACGTCGGAGATGCGCCGCGACAGCGCCTCGCAATCCGACAGGTCGAGCTGGCGCGTGTCCGGCCGCTCCGCCATCACCTGCAGCCGCGGGTCCGATTTGCCGCCGAACATCGCCACGCGCACGAGCTCGAAGCCGAGTGCCTTGGCCTCCGGCTCGATCAACTGGGCGATGCGCGCGATGTCCGTCATGCTGCTCCGACTGGAATATGCGACTGTCCGAGCCGGAACCGTTCGGTCCGGCCTCGCCAGTGTTTCCAATGTCGAGGGACATGGGCCATATAGCCGCGACCCGACCGTGCGACAAGCCGGCCGATGCGAAAGGATGATGATGCCGCGCTCCACCCGTTCCGCTGCCCTTTTTCCCGCGGCCCTGCTGCTGGTCGCCGCACCCGCCGTCGCGCAGATGAATGCAGGCAACAGCCAGCCGAATCCGGACAAGCCGTTCGTCGTCACGCCGATCGTCGCGCTTGATCATCCGTGGGCGCTCGCCTTCATTTCCGACGGCCGGATGCTCGTCACCGAGAAGACCGGGCATATCCAGCTGGTCGATCCGAAGGGCGGCAAGGTCGAGGTGTCGGGCGTGCCGGCGGTCAAATATGAAGGACAGGGCGGCCTGCTGTTCGTCGCCACCGCACCGACCTACGCGCGCGATCACGGCGTCTACATCACCTATTCGGAGCCGGGCGAGGAGGGCTCGGGGCTCGCGCTGGCGCATGCGACGCTGACGATCGGGCAGGGGACGGCGAAGCTCGACAAGCTCAAGGTGATCTGGCGCCAGCTGCCGCGCGGCAAGGGTGGCCAGTTCGGCGCCTATGTCGCCTTCGCGCCCGATGGAAAGAGCCTGTTCCTCGCCTCGGGCGAGCGGATGCGCTTCACCCCCGCCCAGGATCCCGATCAGGCGATCGGCAAGATCCTGCACCTGACGCTCGACGGCAAGCCGTGGCCGGGCAACCCGATGGCGGGCAAGCAGGGATCGCAGACGATCAACATGATCGATCCGCCCAAGAACAGCATCACCGCCCCCGATGCGCCGGTGCACAAGGTGACGCTGCCCGGTCCGAATCTGACGCCGGCCGAGACGTGGAGCAGCGGCCACCGCAATCCCTACGGCCTCGCCTTCGATGCCGCCGGCCATCTGTGGGAGGTCGAGCATGGCCCGCGCGGCGGCGACGAGCTCAACCTGATCCTGCCCGGCAAGAATTATGGCTGGCCGGTCGTCTCCTACGGTCGCAACTATGACGGGCCGGAGATCGCCAATCCCGACACGCATCCCGAGTTCGAGAAGCCCAAGCTCTACTGGAATCCGGTGATCGCGCCCGGCGGGCTCACTTTCTATTATGCCGGCCTGTTCCCGCAGTGGAAGGGATCGGCCTTTATCGGCGGGCTCGCCTCGAAGGCGCTGGTGCGCGTCGCGTTCGACGGCACCAACGCGCGCGAGGCGGAGCGCTGGGATATGGGCGCGCGCATCCGCTTCGTGACCACCGGGCCCGACGGCGCATTGTGGCTGCTGACCGACGGCGAACGCGGCGGGCAGGGCGGGCTCGAGCGCCTGACGCCGAAATCGTAAGGACAGCGCCATGACCGATCCGAACGGCCTCTTCGTCGGCGCCGGCGAGGCTGGCGTCGCGCCGCAGACGCTCAGCCTGAAGCGCGCCAACCGTCACGGACTGATCGCGGGCGCGACCGGTACGGGCAAGACCGTGACGCTGCAGGGCATCGCCGAGGGCTTCTCCAAGGCGGGCGTGCCGGTGTTCGTGGCCGATGTGAAGGGCGATCTCGCCGGGCTCGCCATGGCGGGTTCGCCGATGGCGCCGGCCCACGCCGCCTTTGCCGCGCGCGCGGCCGAGATCGGCATGACCGACTGGGCCTATGCCGACAATCCGGTGATCTTCTGGGATCTGTTCGGCCAGGCGGGCCACCCGGTGCGCACCACCGTGAGCGAGATGGGGCCGCTGCTGCTCGCCCGGTTGATGGGTCTCAACGACACGCAGGAAGGCGTGCTACAGGTCGTGTTCAAGGCCGCCGACGAGCAGGGCCTGCTGCTGCTCGACATGGCCGATCTTCAGGCGATGCTCGCCTGGGCGGCCGAGAATGCCGCCGATCTCTCGGCGCATTACGGCAACGTCACCCGCGCCAGCGTCGGCACGATCCAGCGCCAGCTGCTCGGGCTGGAGGCGCAGGGCGGCGACCAATTCTTCGGCGAGCCCGCGCTCGACATTCACGACATGATGATCGTGGACGAAAATGGGCGCGGCACGATCAGCGTGCTGGCGGCGGACAAACTGATGGCGGCGCCGAAGCTCTACGCCACCTTCCTGCTGTGGCTGCTATCCGAGCTGTTCGAGACGCTGCCCGAGGTGGGCGATCCCGACAAGCCGAAGCTCGTCTTCTTCTTCGACGAAGCGCATCTGATGTTCGACGATGCGGCACCAGCCTTGCTCGACAAGATCGAACAGGTCGTGCGGCTGATCCGGTCGAAGGGCGTCGGCGTCTATTTCGTCACGCAGAACCCGATCGACGTGCCCGACGACGTCGCCGGCCAGCTCGGCAACCGCGTCCAGCACAAGTTGAACGCCTTCACCCCGCGCGAGCAGAAGGCGGTGCAGGCCGCGGCGCAGACCTTCCGCGCGTCGCCTGGCGTCGACGTCGCCACCGCGATCACTGAGCTGAAGGTGGGCGAGGCGCTCGTCTCGCTGCTCCAGCCGGACGGCAGCCCGAGCCCGGTCGCGCGCACCCTGATCCGGCCGCCTTGCTCGCGCGTCGGCCCGCTGAGCGACAAGGAGCGCGCGATCATCGTCTCGACCTCGCCGCTCGCCGGCAAATACGACACGGCCGTCAATCGCGAGAGCGCGGCGGAGATGCTCGCGGCGAAGGCCGGCGACGCCAAGGCCGCGACGGAGAAGGCCACCGCCGAAGCCGCTGCCGCGAAGGTTCAGGCCGAGCAGGCCAAGGCCGCGGCGCAACAGGCGAAGCTCGACGCCGACGAGCAGGCGCGCCGCGATCGCGAGGCGCAGCGTGCGGCCGACGCGCAGGCACGTGCCGAGGATCGCGCCCGCGCCGCCGCCGCGCGCGAAGCGGCCAAGCCCACGCTGACCGACAAGATGCTCCAGTCCGCCGCGCGCTCGGTCGCCTCCTCGCTCGGCCGGCAGGTGGCGGGGCAGCTCGGCGGCCAACTCGTGCGCGGCCTGCTCGGCGGCCTGTTCAAACGGTGATAGGCTCGATCCGGCCGCGTTAAGACTTTTTAGAGCATGTCCGTGCTAGGCGCCGCCGTCCGTACATAAAATAAGCGGGCGCGATCTTGGGGGGGGGGCGGCCGTGGTGTCGACACAGAGCTGGATTCTGGCTGACCTGTCGACGGCGGGAACCGTCCGCTTCGCCCGCGCCGATCCCGGCGCCGGACGATTCGACGATGCGCTCACCATCTCGCCCGGCACATTCATCACATTCTCCGATGCGCTGATGGCGTATGCGCGCCAGGCCGGCATCGATCTGCGCACGGCGGGATGCGTCCTTTCGTTGCCCGGGCCCACGGTCGGCAACACGATCCGCGTCGCGCGATCCCGCTGGACCCTCTCTCGCTCGGGGCTGGGTGGCATGATCGGCGGTCCGCTGTTGATCCTCAACGACATGGTCGCGACCGCCTGGTCGCTGCCAAATGCTCCGGCGAATACCCTGCAGCCGCTCGGCAGTGCGCCGTTGCCCGATATGTCGCGGCCCGGACGCTGGGCGATAATCCTGCTGGACGACGGTGTCGGCGCAGCGACCCTGACGCTTGCGCCGAACGGGCAGATCTCAGTGGCGGACAGCGAGGCGGGGCATATCGGCTTCTCGCCGGCAGATGATCGCGAATTCGCGATCATGCGGCCGCTGCGCGGTTATCGTGCAGCGGTTTCGTGGGAGCAGATGCTTACGCTTACCGGCGCCGCCGTCGATCCGGTGCAGTGGGCGGGGCTGGCTGGGGCCTTTGCCGGCGACGTGCTGCTGGCGACCGCAGCGTGGAGCGGCCTGATCCTGTGCGGCCACCGCGCCCCGGCGTTGCGGAACGCCGATGCCTATGCCGCCTTCGTCGCGCGCGGTGCGGCCAAGTCGGCGCATGGGCGCTTCATCGAGCAGGCGGCGATCGGTCTGCTACCCGCCCGTGAGCCGCTGAATGGATGCCTCGGTTTCCTGCGCGCGTGCAGCCTAGGTGATCCAAACGCGCCGCATCCGGTCAGCCCGGCCTAAGAAGCGGCGGCATGTCGGACAGAACAGGCTGCCATGTCGTGCCGCGCCGCGGGGCTTCTGCGACGGGGTGCGCACTGATAAAGAGGCGGCATGGCCACCACGCTCGATCGCCCTGCCGTCCCTACCGTCAGCCTCGCGCAGGAGGCGTCTGATCCGGTCGGCTTCGCCGCTGCGCTCGGCGGATCGTTCGAGCGCTACGGCTTCGCGATCGTTTCCGATCATGGCGTGCCGGCCGAGGTGATCGCAGAGGCCGAGGCGAAGGCCAAGGCGTTCTTCGCGCTGCCCGAGGAGGTGAAGCGCCGTTATCACATGCCCGGCACCGGCGGCGCGCGCGGCTATACGCCGTTCGGGATCGAGACCGCCAAAGATGCCAAGGCGCACGATCTCAAGGAATTCTGGCATGTCGGACGCGAGCTGCCGTCCGGCCACCGTTTCACCGATCTGATGTCGCCAAACCTGTGGCCCGACGAAGTGGCCGGCTTCCGCGCGGCGGAACTGGCATTGTTCGATGCGCTCGACGCAGCCGGGCGGCGACTGCTCGCCGCGATCGCGCGCTACCTGACGCTGTCGCCCGATTTCTTCGACGATACCGTGGCCGACGGCAACAGCGTGCTGCGCCTGCTCCATTATCCGGCGATGGGCATGGATGGCCCCTCGATCCGTGCCGGCGCGCATGAGGATATCAACACGATCACCCTGCTGCTCGGCGCGGAGGAAGCCGGGCTGGAATTGCTCGATCGCGACGGCAACTGGCTGCCGGTGCAGCCGCGCGCGGGCGAACTGGCGGTGAATGTGGGGGACATGCTGCAGCGGCTGACCAACAACGTGCTCCGTTCGACCACGCACCGGGTGATGAACCCGGCGCCGGAGCGGCGCGGCCACGCACGCTATTCGATGCCGTTCTTCCTGCATTTCCGCCCCGATTATCTGATCGAGACGCTGCCCGGCTGCCTGTCGGCGGAGCGGCCGAATCTGTATCCGGAGCCGATCACCGCGCACGATTATCTGTTGCAGCGCCTGAGGGAGATCAAGCTGATATGAAGCTGTTCGCCGCCGCCATTTTCGCCATCCTGTCCGCGCCTGCCATCGCGCAGGACGCGACCTGTACGCACGCCGCCGTCGAGCCTGGCTTCGACGGCTGGGGCAAGCCGGCCGGCGACACGCTCGCGCCTGGCAAGGCGGCGACGCTGGCGCTCAAGCCCGCCACCGAGGTGACGTTCGAGCCCAAGCTCGCCCGCGCGCCCAAGCCGGGCAGCTTCGGCGGCTTTTTCGCGATCACCGTCCCGGCCGCGGGCACCTATCGCTTCGCATTGTCGCAGGGCGCTTGGATCGACGCGGTGCATCGCGGCGACCGGCTCAAGTCGGTCGCGCATGGGCATGGTGCCGCCTGCTCGGGCATCGCCAAGATCGTGGCGTTCGAGTTGCCCGCCGGCCGCAGCTACATCCAGCTGTCCGAAGCGAAGGCGGCGACGATCGACGTGATGGTCGTGAAGGGCTGAGCGTTTAACCCGTCACCCCGGACCTGTTCCGGGGTCCACCCCACCACCAGCGTGCCGCCACGGGTAAGCGTGGATGCCGGAACAAGTCCGGCATGACGGTGTGTTGGCTTAAACCCTAAGACGCGGCGTCGGGCGGGCAGGGGCGGTCGGGCGCCGGCATCGCGCCGCCCGCGCCGGCGATCAGGTCGCGCCACAGCATCATCAGCGCCGCCATCGTCGCCGGGCCGACGAACAGCCCGAGCAGCCCAAGGCTCTCGACCCCGCCGAGGATGCCGACCAGCACCCACAGGAAGGGCAGCCGCGTCGCCCCGCCGATCAGGATCGGGCGCACGAAATGGTCGGCGATGCCGACCACCACCATGCCGAGTGCGAAGACGCCGACCGCCCAGCCGACCGCGCCCTGGCCGACCAGCAGCGCCGACGCGATGCCGAACAGCACCGCCGCACCGAACGGGATCATCGCCGCTACTGCCGTCAGCAGGCCTAGCAGCAGCGGATGCGGCACGTGCGCGATCAGATAGACCACCGCCATCACCGCGCCTTCGCCGATGCCGACCAGCACCAATCCGTCGATCGTGCCGCGCACCGATTTCACCACCTGTGCGCCGATCCGCTCGGCCGAGGGACCGAGCAGGCGCGTGCTCGCGACGCGGATCTGCGCGACGAACGCGTCGCGCTCGCGCAACAGGAAGAACAAGGCGATCAACGTGAAGGCGAACACCACCGAACGATGGATCAGGCCCTTGCCGAGCAGGCGCGACTGCTCGAACAGCAATGACTGGCGGATGGTGTGGAACTGGTGGCTCGCCGCCTCGGGCGTCGCGAGATTCTGCGTCCACCAGCCCGCAATCTCGTTCGAATAGGGCATGTGCGCGACCCATTGCGGGACGGGCAGCCCATTTTCGCGCGCACTGGCGAGCCATTGCAGCAGCGCCTGCGCCTCGCGCGCCGCCTCCACCACGCCCAGCGCGAGTGGGGTCAGGACGAGCAGGGCGATCAGCACGGTCGCGATGCTCGGCAGCACCGCGCGCCGCGCGGCCGGCCAGCGGCATTCGGCGCGGGTGTAGAGCGGATCGATCGCGATCGCGATCACGGCTGCCCACAAGAGCGACGGCAGGAAGGTCGAGCTGATCCACAGACCGAAGAGGGTAAGGCCGATCGCCAGTGCCGCCTTGGCGATGCGGTTGGCACGGCGCGAGGCGAAGAAATCCGCGGTGTCGGTCATCCGCCCCTGTGTGCGGCGTCGCGCGGGTGCGCGCAAGGGCCGGCGGCGGTCAGTGGAGCAGCGTCAGGAAATGCGCGGCGGCAAGGAAGTCGGCGCGATGATGCTCGCGCGTGTCGCGGGCGAGCGCATCCTCGCCCCAATGCTCGACCTGCCAAAGCTCGTCGAGATGGGTCAGGTCGAACGCCGCGTCCGCCGCGATGGCGCCTTCGGTCAAAGCGAGCGCCGCGACCAGCGAGCCGCCGATCGTCACCAGCGGGGACAGTGCCGCCAGCGCGAAAGCGTCGCAGGTGCCCAGCGCCGCTGCCAGCCGCAGGACCGTTTCCGGCGGCTGCGCGACGTGGACGATGCCGACGGTCACGACGAAATCCACGTCGTAGCGGCGGCGTGCCCAGGCGAGCAGCGGATCCCATGCCTCCGCCTGCGTCGCCACCAGATCGTCGGGCGCGTCGGCGCGGTAGCAGAGCAGATCGGTCTCGCCATAAGCGGCGAGCGGGCGGGCGAAGGCGGCCGGATCGGGCGCGACTCGGTCGATCGCGGCGTTGGCGAGACCCGTCAGCGGCATCGCGCGCGGATCGATCGTCTCGCCCTGCGCGCGCCATTCCGCCGCCACCGCCTCAGCGAGCATCGTCGTGGGCAGGACGAGCGGCGCGCGCGCGGGCGTGCGCACCGGCCGGCCGTCGAGCAGGATCGCGCCGTCATTGGTCGCGACGTCGGTGTAGAAGCGCCTCACGCCACTGCTTCGATCATCGCGACCAGCTCGTCGGGATGCGTCGCGACGGCGTCCGCTCCGGCGGCGCGCAACATGTCGGCTTCGTGATAGCCCCAGGTGACGCCGATCGCCGTCGCACCGGCCGCCTTGGCCATCGCCATGTCGAAGCTGGTGTCGCCGATCATCACCGTCGTTTCGGGTGCGGCGCCGGCGTCGGCCATCGCCTGCTCGATCATCGACGGATGCGGCTTGGACGGGTGGCGATCGGCGGTCTGGAGCGTGACGAAGCGGGGATGGAGGCCGTGATGCTCGAGGATCAGCTTTAGCCCGCGATCCGACTTGCCGGTGGCGACGCCGAGCAGCCAGCCCTTTGCATCCAGCTCGGCCACGGCCGCGGCGATCCCGTCATACAGCGGCTCGTGCGCGAGGCCGGCGGCGCGCATGTCGAAGAAGGCTCGCTTATAGGCGTCGGTCAGCGCCGCGAACTCCGCCGCCGAGCCGTTCGGGTGCAATATCGCCATCGCCTCGGGCAACGACAGGCCGATGATCGCGCGTGCCGCCGCATCGCCGGGCGGGGCGATCCCGCATGCGGCAAAGCCCTTCTCCACTGCCGCGCAGATCGTCGCCTGCGAATCGACCAGGGTGCCGTCGCAATCGAATACCGCTAGCCGGTTCAAACGCGCGGCTCCATCAGGCGGGCGAGATCGGAGCGGCCAATGCCCGACAGCGCCTGCGCGACTGCGGCCCGATCGGCTGCCGGCTTGTTCTGTCCCAGCTTGGCGGTGCCGGTCCATGCCGGCGAGTCGATCGCGAAGCCGACGATCGCGCGCAGCATCGCCGCGCGTTTAGCAGGCGGCAATTTGTCGATCGTCCACACCGGCTTCGGCAGAAGCCGTTCCTCCTGCTCGACGCTCAGCCGCGCGACCTGCGCCTCGAGCTCGGCATCGGACAGACGGCGCGCGACGCCGTGCATCTCCACGAGGCGATAATTCCAGGTCGGCACCTGATCCGCCGAACCATACCAATCGGGGCTTACGTAGAAATCGTCCGCCAGCAGGCCGATCACGATCGGTGCGCCATCGATATGGTTGGTCACGGCATTGGAGCGGGCGAGGTGGAACTGGACCGCGCCGTCGTCCGCCACCGTGATTGGCGCCTGCGCCAGCAGTGGGCGGCCATCGACCACCACCGCGATCTGGCCGAATGCCACCTTCGATGCGAACGCCTTGAGCTCGTCCGCATCCGCCCACCCGAAGGCGGGGTTGGGATGGGTCACTTGGCGCTGCCCCGCGACCGCCGCTCGCCCTTGCGTTCCTTGCGGCGGGCCTTGGCGGCAGCGCTCTCCGCCTTCTTCTTGCCTTCGGGCGTTTCGCTGAACTTGGGCTCGTCGAACGGCAATGCGTCGCCGAGCGACCGATCGAAGCCCAATGTCTCAAGGCTCTCGGTGAAGTGGCGCGGCGGCTCGGCCGAAATATCCAGCTTGCTGCCGTCGGGATGGTCGACGCGCAGGCGACGGGCATGGAGATGCATCTTGCGGCTGATCCCGCCAGTCAGGAACGCGTCCTGCCCGCCATATTTGCCGTCGCCGACGATCGGGTGGCCGATCGCCGCCATGTGCACGCGCAACTGGTGGGTGCGGCCGGTATAGGGCTGAAGTTCGACCCAGGCGGTGGCGTTGCCGGCGCGCTCGATCACGCGATACCGCGTGCGGGCGGGGCTGCCCTCCTTCTCGTCGACGTGCATCTTTTCGCCGCCGGTGCCGGGCTGCTTGCCGATCGGCAGCTCGATCATCCCGTCCTCGATCGAGGGCACGCCCACCACCAACGCCCAATAGAGCTTGCGCGCGGAGCGGCTGGAGAAGGATTTGGCGAAGAAAGCGGCCGCGCCGGCCGAGCGCGCCAGCAGCAGCACGCCCGACGTATCCTTGTCGAGCCGGTGGACGAGCTTGGGCCGCCCCTCTGCCTCGAAATACAGGCCGTCGAGCAGCCCGTCGACGTGGCGCTCGGTCTTGGTGCCGCCCTGGGTGGCGAGGCCCGGCGGCTTGTCGATCACGATCGCGGCGCGGTCGCGGTGCAGCACGATGCTCTGGATGAACTCCTCATCCTCGGGCGAGATCGGTGCGCGCTCGCGCTTCGGCTTTGCGGTCGGCGCCACCGCCGCCACGTCGAGCGGCGGGACGCGGATGACCTGCCCAAGCTCGACCCGATCGCCGGGGGTGACGCGCTTGCCGTCGACGCGGAGCTGCCCGGTCCGCGCCCAGCGCGACACGATGTTGAAGCTGGCGTCGGGCATGTGGCGGCGGAACCAGCGATCGAGCCGGATGCCGTGATCGTCCTCGGCGACGGTGAAATTGCGTGCGTCGTCGCTCATCCGAATGTCCGCACGAGAAAGAGGCCGGCAAGCAGAAGCATCACGGATCCGGCGACCGAGGACACCGCATAGCATGCGGCCATGACGGCGTCGCCGCGGATCAGCATGTCGGTCGTCTCCAGGCTGAAGGCGGAGAAGGTGGTGAAGCCGCCGAGCACCCCGATGCCGAGGAACAGCCGCAGCGGCTCGCCATCCACCCCTTGCATCTTCGCCAGCGTGCCGGCGAGGATGCCCATCAGGAGGCCGCCGAGCAGGTTGATGATCCACGTGCCCCACGGGAAAGCGGGGCCGAGATTACGCAGTGCGATCGCGCCGATGTGATAGCGAAAGCCGGCGCCGATCGCGCCGCCGAACATGACGAGGAGGAGAGGGGGCATCCCCCTCTGTAGCGGCGGCCGCCGCCGGGGGCCAGAGCCGCCTCAGCCAAGCATCAATCCGGCGATGACGAGGACGAGGCCGAGCGTCGCCGCCATCCACACGATCGTCCGCACCACCGGCACGCCGGCAGCGTAGAGCGGCAGGTAGATTACGCGGCCCCAGAAATAGAGATGCGCGCCGAGCGTCGTCTTCCACCCCAGCCGGCCGGCGACGACCGCGCCGAGAATGGCGGCCGCGAACAAAGGCAGGGTCTCGAACAGATTGGCCTGCGCGCGCAGCAACCGGCCCGCTAGCGGATCGAGCGGCGGCATGTCGTCGTCGCGCGCGCCCATGTTCCAGGTGGTGCCATATTGCTTGGTGCGGATCTGCGCGGCGGCGAAGATGTTGACCAGCGCGAGGATCAGGCATCCGCCCAGCAGCGTCAGTTCAATCGGCATTGCGCGTCGTTCCCTTCGACAAAGGCGGCGGAATGCCCGATCGTCGATCCGCTGCCAACGCCGAACGAGTGATGACGGATGCGTCGATCTGGTGTATTGGTCGTACAATACGGCCACGGCCCAATCGAGGAGCGCCTGCATCCATGCTCAACCTGTTGTCGCTCGGAATCGGGGTCGTCGCGATCGTGCCGGTCCTGTTCGCATTGCTGCCGCTGCTGGGCTGGGCGAATTGGTTCATCCTGCCGCTCCCCGTGGTCGGCCTCGCGATCGGCACGCTCTCGCGCTACAATTCGGGGCGCAACCTCAATCTGGTGGTGCTGATCGTGGCGGTGCTGCGGCTGATGCTGGGCCACGGCATCTTCTGATGCTGGCAGCATTCGCGCTGGCGGTCGCCGATCCCGTGCCGCCGACGCCGCCGGCCGCGGCGGCCGTCAGCGCGGCGGTGCAGGTTGTGCGCGATTATTATGGCGCGATCGGCCGGCACGACTGGCGCACGGTCCACGCCATGTTTGCCAACGGCCATAGCGTTGCGGCTTTGCGGCGCGGCTATGCCGACACCCGATCCGTGACGGTCGAACCCTTGCCGCCGTTCGAAAGCGACGCGGGCATGAGCCATGTCTGGACCGACATCCGTGTGCGGGTGACGGCGCTCCACCGCGACGGAAGCCGGCATGTCTATGCCGGCAGCTATCGGCTGACGCGGGTCAACGACGTCGACGGCTCGACCGCGGCGCAACGGCGCTGGCACATCACGTCGGCGACGCTGGCGGAAGTGCCGCGCTGACGCCTTGCACGCGCGCCGAACCGCGATACGTTGGTTGGGGGGAGGGGCCGATGCCGCAGGATCCCAGGGTCGACGCTTATATCGCCGGGGCGGCGCCGTTCGCGCAGCCGATCCTCACCCACCTGCGTGGTCTGGTTCATCGCGCGTGCCCGGATGTCGAGGAGGCGATCAAATGGAGCCGCCCCTTCTTCCTGCGCGAAGGCCGGCCATTCGCGGCGATGTCGGCATTCAAGGCGCATGCGACCTTCCGCTTCTGGCGCGCCAACGATGGCCCCGAGCGCGCGGAGGAGTTTCGCAGCCTGACGTCGCTCGCCGACCTGCCCGACGATGCGGCGTTGGAGGAGACGATCCGCGCCGCCGCCGACACGCCTCGCCCGGCCCCGCGACCTCGGAGCGCGCCGAAGCCACCGCTGCCGATGTCGGCCGATCTGATCGAGATGCTGGCGGCCGGAGGCGCGGGCGCAGCGTTCGATGCGCTCACGCCCGGCCAGCGCCGCGAGTATATCGAGTGGATCGAGGAGGCGAAGCGTCCCGAAACGCGGGCCAAGCGGCTGGCCACGACACTGGCGCAGGTGGCTGAGGGCAAGTCGCTCAACTGGCAATATCGGTAACCGATCCCGTCATGCCGGGATCGTTCCGGCATCCACCCTGCTTCATGAGCGACGATCGGTTTGCTGGGCGGTGGACCCCGGAACAAGTCCGGGGTGACGGAAGACCGGCAGGCGGCGGCGCGTCGCCCTACAGGTCAATCCCTGCCGCGATCGCCTCCAGCTTGCGTACCCGCTCGCGCAGGTCGGCGAGTTCGATGCGCGCGCCGGTGGTGCCGGGCGGTGGGCCATCGGCGGCGCGGGGCCCCTCGATCGACAGGCGCTGGAGCGCGATCCATTCGCGCCAGCCCCTGAGCAGGGCGAAGGTGACCACCACCAGGCCGAGCAATGCGGCGGCGACGATCAGTTCGGTGACGAGCGGATCCGACATGATCACTACTCCTTATGCTGGCGTAAAGCTTCGATCTCGCGCTCCAATGCGATCGATCGGGTGTGATCGCCGTCGGTGACGATGCGTTCGAGCACGGCGATGCGATCCTTGAGCTGGCGCAATTCGGCGCGCAGCCGCTCCGGCTCGCTATCGTCGCGTGCCTCGTTGAGCGGCGCCGCGTTCAGTTTCGCGCGCTGCAGCCGGGTGTAGCAGACGATCGCCACGATCAGGACGACCATCAGGAAGGGTGCGAACTCGACCATGAAGTCTCTCCTTTCGCGCGGCGGATCAGTTGACCGGGCGGTCGCGCAACCGCTCGATCTCGTCGCCCAGATGGAGCGATCGGTCGGTCAGGATGCGCTCCAGCACCGCGACGCGCTGTTCCAGCCGTTCGGTCTTGGCGGCATATTGCGCGGCCTTTTCGGCGGCCATGCCGGCTTCCATCTCCATGCGGCGCTCCTTGAGCGCCAGCCAGCTGCAGAAGGGCCGGCGAAGCAGCGCGACCACCGGGATGGAAACGCCGATGATCGGCACCAGAATACCAAAGTCCATGATCGTTCCCCTATTTGGGCGCGCGCTTCAGCGCAGCGCCTCGATCTCGTCCGCCAGACGGCGGTTGTGGCTGGTGAGGTGCAGCTCGACGTCGGCGATGCGGCGATCGATGTCGCGGAAGCGGGCGCGCACGTCGCGCACCGAATTGCCGGGCCGCGCGCGGACCTTCTGCCAGAATTTGCGATCCTCGCGATCCTCATAGTCGAACTCGTGCGGCTTGTCGTTCGCGAGCCAGCCGACGAGGAAATAAGCGAGGATGCCGAAGCCGCCGAAGAAGCCGGTGGCACAGTTGATAAGCACGAAGCCGACGCGCACCAGCAACAGGTCGATGCCGGTATAGTCGGCGATCCCGGCGCAGACGCCCATGACCATGCTGTTGCGCTTGTCGAGATAGAAGCGGGTGCGACGCGGTTCCATCGTTCCATTCCTTCCCTTGGATGAGATGTTTCTAGTGGTCGCGGCGGCGATCGCGGCTGCGATCGGCGCGGCGTTCGATCTCGCGATCCTCGATCGGCTCGGCCTCGACGACGCGCGGGCGCCAGCCCGGATTGTCGGCGGCGATGATGCGCTCGATCGTGTTCATCCGATCGTCGAGCCGCCGGGCGAGGTCGTGCAGCTCGTCGAGGAGGTTCTCGTCCTCGATGCTCAGGCTGCCGCTCTTCTTCCACTGCGTGATGTAGTGGAAGACGACCCACGGCAGCCCGATGAAGATGGAGCCGCAGACGAAGATAGGAACCACAACGTGTTCCATCGGATCAACCCTCCCGGCCTGCGACCCGTGCCTTCAGCGCGGCGAGTTCGGCATCGACCGCGTCTGCCGTGCGCAGCTCGGCGATCTCTTCCTCGAGCGTCTTCTGCTCGCCCAGTCCGGCGGCATCGGCGCGGCCCTCGGCCATGTCGACGCGGCGTTCGAGCACCTCGAAGCGGCTGAAGGCGTCCTCGACCTTCTGACCGGCATACATTTCGCGCAGGCGCGTGCGGTTCTGCGCGCTTTCCAGCCGGGTGGTGATCGAGTTCTGGCGGGCGCGTGCCTCGCGCAGCTTGCTCTGCAGCTTGGCGATGTCCGCCTCACAGGCCGACAGCGCGTCGTCGATCGCGACGATCTCGTCCTGCAGCTGGTCGGCCAGGCCGGCCGCCTTCTGCTTCTCGACCAGGGCGGCCTTGGCGAGATCCTCGCGGCCCTTGGACAAAGCGAGCTCGGCCTTCTCGACCCAGCCGGTCTGCACCTGATCCAGCTTGGCGATCTGGCGGCGCATCTCCTTCTGGTCGGCGATGTGCCGGGCGGCCGATGCGCGGACCTCGACGAGCGTCTCCTCCATTTCGAGGATGATCATGCGGATCATCTTCGCCGGATCCTCAGCCCGATCGAGCAGATCGGTCATGTTGGCAGCGATGATGTCGCGGGTGCGGGAGAAGATTCCCATCGATGGACTCCTGTAGGACGTGTTCGGCCAGACCTCGGCCACGGTGTAGGCCGGACCGGGCGAGGGGGGTAGCCCGATCCGGTCGAGGGGGATCATCGCGCCGCCGCTGTCACGCGGCCGCCGGCGTCGTTGCTGGCCACGCGGACCTTCGCCTGATCGCGGAGCATCTCGCGGGCGGCGTCACGGTCGGTCGCCGCGAAATAGACGCGCAGATTGACGGTGCGCGCGGCGGTGGCGGGCAGCGCCGGATAGTCGATCGCACGAGCGGCGCGCAGCGCGTCGCGGTCGATCGCGGCATCGCCGCTGGAGCGCGCGATCGTTGCATCCTGGAAGCGACCGCTGGCGTCGAAGCTCGCGGTCAGCACCGTGGTGCCGACCTGCGGGCCATCGTTGACGCCGAGGCGAACGTTCTGCGACCCGTCGAGCTGATGCTGCACGTTCGCCTGCCACGCGGTGGCGGTGAGGGCAGGCGTCTCGGCGCGAACCGGCGCGGCCGCGGCGACGACGCTGACGGCGGAGAGAGCGAGTGCGCCGGCGGCGGAAACCGCAATCCGTTGCGCGTCGGTTTTATCGAAATTGAACATGGCAAAATCTCCTGACCTTGATTTCTCACCGTCAATCCGGTGACGAACCAAGCATTGCAGGAGGTGTGCCAAGTCAAATAAATGACAGAAATCGGCCGATTCTCGGTTGCGGTGCAGTGGCCTGCACCATTTCTTCGTTGCCAATATGTGGCGAATTGCGCCAACATATCGCCATGCCGCGCGAAGCCAATTTCATCGGCCAGTCGGTCGCCTTTCTCGATGCCGTCGAGCGCGCGAGCCGCGCTGCCGCGCTCAACCGGCCAGTGCTCGTGATCGGCGAGCGCGGCACCGGCAAGGAGTTGGTCGCCGAGCGCCTGCACCGTCTGTCGGCGCGTTGGGCTGGCCCGCTGGTGACCATGAATTGCGCCGCGCTGCCGGAGACGTTGATCGAGGCGGAGCTGTTCGGCCACGAGGCGGGGGCGTTCACCGGCGCGACCAAGGCGCGGGTAGGCCGGTTCGAGGAGGCGGACGGCGGGACATTGTTTCTCGACGAACTGGCCACGCTCAGCTCGGGCGCGCAGGAGCGGCTGTTGCGCGCGACCGAATATGGCGAGGTGACGCGGATCGGTGCATCGCGGCCGTTGCGCGTCGACGTGCGGATCGTCGCTGCGACCAACGAGCATCTGCCCGAGCTGGTCGAGGAGGGGCGGTTCCGCGCGGATCTGCTCGACCGCCTGTCGTTCGAGGTCATCACCCTGCCGCCGCTGCGCGCGCGCGAGGGCGACGTGCCGGTGCTGGCGGACCATTTCGCACGGCGGATGGCGGCGGAACTCGGCTGGGCGCGATGGCCGGGCTTCAGCGCGCGCGCAGCCGCGGCGCTGGACGCGCACGACTGGCCCGGCAACGTGCGCGAGTTGCGGAATGTCGTCGAACGTGCGGTCTATCGCTGGGACACGCCGGAAAAGCCGGTCGACGCCATCCAGTTCGATCCGTTCGCCTCGCCATGGCGGCTGGCGGCGCCGCAGCCGAGCGTCGCCGCGACCCCCGCAAGCGAGCAGCCGGTCGCGACGTCATCGCCGATCGTGATCGATTGCGACGATTTCCGTGCCGCGACCCACGCGTTCGAGCGGCAATTGCTGGAAAGCGCGCTGGCCGGAAATCGCTTCAACCAGCGCGCGACCGCGACGGCGCTGAAGCTCAGCTACGATCAATTGCGCCACGCGCTCCGACGTCATGACCTGTTGGATAAAGGCTGAGGGCTCGCTTCCGCGAAACGGTTTCGGCCGGAGCGTTCACTCCTCGCCGAATTTAGCCTCGACCAGCCCGCACAATGCCTCGAGCGCCTTGTCCGCGCCGTCACCCGAGGCGGTGATCGTGACGGTGTCGCCCATCGCCGCGCCGAGCATCATCAGCCCCATGATCGATGTGCCGGCAACGCGCGATCCGTCCTTCTCGACCTCCACCGTCGCCGATTGGCCGCTGGCGAGCGTCACGAACTTGGCGCTCGCGCGCGCATGGAGACCGCGTCGGTTGGAGATCAAAACCGTCCGTTCGATCGTCACGCGGCGGCAGCTCCCAACACTTCGGATGCGACGGAAATATATTTGCGGCCCGCTTCGCGCGCGGCAGCGACGGCGGCCTGAACCTTCATCATCTTGCGCGCGCCGCCCAGGCGGATCAGCATCGGCAGGTTGACGCCGGCGATCACCTCGACCCGGCCGGGTTCCATCAGCGAAATGGCGAGGTTGGACGGGGTGCCGCCGAACAGATCGGTCAGCAGGATCACGCCCGCGCCCGCATCCACCGCAGCGACCGCGCGCGCGATGTCGGCGCGCCGCGCCTCCATATCGTCCTCCGGCCCGATGCAGATCGCCTCGATAGCCGGCTGTGGTCCGACCACATGTTCCATTGCCCGCACGAACTCCGCCGCAAGCTGGCCATGCGTTACCAGCACCAGACCGATCATACGCTCACCGTTACGATTGAATCATCGCTCTCTCCCGGCTTCCTCTCATTGGCGTCCGACGGTCTCTGCGCCAGATCGCGATGGGCAATCGTGGGCGAAAAGCCCGCGGCGTGCAACCTTTTCGCCACGCGATCGGCGACATGCACCGAGCGGTGCCGGCCGCCGGTGCAGCCGAAAGCGACCGTGACGTATGATTTTCCTTCGCGTTGGTAGCGCGGAAGCAACAGCAGCAGCAGGTCTTCGATGTGTTCGAGCGCCGAGTCGTACGCAGGATCGCCGGCGACATAAGCGGCGACATCGGCGTCCAGCCCCGTGCCCGGGCGCAGATCGGGCACCCAGTGCGGATTGCGCAGAAAGCGCATGTCGAACACCAGATCGGCATGACGCGGCAGCCCGCGCGAATAGCCGAACGACATCACCGCCAGCGTCGGCGTCGCCGAATCGCCGCGCCCGAAGCGTCGACGCAGATCCTGCTGCAGCGCGTTGGACGAGGTGTCGCTCGTGTCGATCAGCGTGTCGGCGGCGGCGCGCAACGGCTCCAGCAGCTCGCGCTCCTGCGCGATGCCGTCCTCGACGGTGCGATCCAGCGCCAAGGGATGACGGCGGCGCGTCGCGGAGAAACGCCGGGCCAGCGTCGCCCCGGACGAATCGAGGAACAAAATCTCGACCGGCATGTCCTGCCCTGCGCGCAATCGCGCCACCCGGGCGAGGATGCCGGTCGCGTCGAAGCCGCGGGTGCGCGTATCGATTCCAACCGCCAGCGGCCGCTCCTCGGCCGCGCCCTCGGCAAGCGGGCTGGAGAGCAGCCGATCGACCAGGCTCAGCGGCAGGTTATCGACCGTTTCCCAGCCGATATCCTCCAGCGTCTTGAGCGCGGTCGTGCGGCCGGCGCCCGACAGGCCGGTGACCAGCAGGATGCGTTCAGGACGACTCATGAGCACGTCCATAGAGCGCCAATGCTTTCTCGACCTTGAGCGGCGCCGAGGCGTCGAACGGCGGCATCGCCAGCACCGGCAGATCGAGCCCGCCGAAATGGCGCACCGGCAAATGGTGCGCGTCGGGCAACCGCTCGGGATTGCCGTCCACCGCGATCGCGAGCACGAGCGGCACGCCATCGCGCGCCGGCAGTTCGAGGATGCCGACGCCGCGCACCTCCAGCTTTCCCGCGATGGTCTGCGGGCAGCGCGCGTAGAGCCTGCCGTCGCGTTCCTCGATGATCGTGGAATCGTCCGCCACCAGCTCGGCACCGCGATCGATCAGGCGCAGCGCGAGATCCGACTTGCCGCTGCCCGGCGCACCCAGCAGCAGCACGCCGCACCCGTCGATCGCGACGCAGGTGGCATGGATCGTCTCGCTCATTCTCGTTCCTTCACTTCTGCGCCGCCGGCAGGCGGACGACGAACCTGGCGCCCCGTGCGGCGTCGACACGGTCGGTGACGCCGATCGTGCCGCCATGGCCTTCGACGATCGCCTTGGCGATGGCGAGCCCAAGCCCCGAATGCCGGCCGAACACCTCGCCCTCCGGCCGGATCGAGTGGAAGCGATTGAAGATCGCCTCGCGTTCCGCAAACGGTACGCCCGGCCCTTCATCCTCGACCCGCAGTACCACCATGTCTTCGTCGCGCATCGCGGCGATCTGGATGAGACCGCCCGGCGGCGAAAAGGAGACGGCATTGTCGATCAGGTTCTCGACAACGCGGGCCAGCCGCGATCCGTCGCCGAACACCAGGGTCGAGCCGCGATTGGGGCGGCCGAAGGCAAGGTGGACGCCGTTCGGCAATCCGCGCGCTTCGCGCGCGCCGACGAGCTGCTCGATCATGTGGCCGATGTCGATCGTCTCGAACCGGGCGCGCGACAGCTCGGCGTCGAGCCGCGATGCTTCGGAGATGTCGGTGATCAGCCGGTCGAGCCGCGCGACGTCGTCCCGGATCACCGCCACCAGTTGCTCGCGCAGGTTGGGATCGGTGACGAGATCGAGGCTGTCGACCGCGCTGCGCAAAGATGCCAGCGGGTTCTTGATCTCGTGCGCGACGTCGGCCGCGAACGCTTCGGTTGCGTCGATGCGCTGACGCAGCGCCTGGCTCATGTCGGACAGAGCGCGCGCGAGCGTGCCGATTTCGTCGCGGCGCGCGGGCAAGCGTGGCACCTGGACCTCGCGCGAACGGCCGAGCCGCACGCGATGCGCCGCCAGCGCGAGCCGCCGCAGCGGTCGCGCGATCGTGCGCGCGAGATAGACCGACAGCATGATCGAAAGCAGGGTGGTGCCGACCACGACGATCGCCAGCCAGAAGCGCTCGGCACGGATGGTACGCACCACATCGCGCTGGTTGCTTGTCAGCAGCAGGATGCCGAGCCGGCCGTTGTCGACCGGCACCGCGACCGAGATGACCGGCGTTCGTTCGGGTGCCCGACGGAGCGCGGCCTGGGTCTGGTTGGTACGCCGCGCTCGCACGGCCTCCGGCCACGCGTCGAGCCGGTCGATCGCGGGTTCGGTGAACGGCTCGGGCGTGTCGGCGCCGACGATATGGTCGATCGCCCGATCGATGAAGCGCGCCACCCGCCGCCGCCACGGATCCTGCGCCGGATTGCGCAGCACGTAGGTCGGCGTGGAATAACGCCATGCGTCGAGCGGGGCCGCGTCGCCGCGATACAAACGCAGCCTGCTTTCGTTGATCCGGCCGATATCCGCCAGCAGCCGCGGCCATGTGGCCGGTGGTGCGTCGGCCAGCGCGCGGCCTGCCATCTTGGCTTCGGTCGTCGCCTGATCGGTCCGCTCCGCGATCAGCTGGCTGCGATAGCTGTCGAGATAGAAGAAGCCGCCCGCCAGCACGAGCAGCGCAAAGATGTTGACGGCCAGGATCCGCGCGGTGAGCGACAGCCGCGCGGTCCAGCCGGGATCGTTATCGTCAATCCTCCGAAAAACGGTAGCCAACGCCATAGAGCGTCTCGATCGCCTTAAATTCGGAATCCACCTGCCTGAACTTGCGACGCAGCCGCTTGATATGGCTGTCGATCGTACGGTCGTCGACATAGACATCGTCGTGATAGGCGGTGTCCATCAGCTGATCGCGCGATTTCACGAAGCCCGGGCGCTGTGCCAGCGCCTCCAGGATCATGAACTCGGTCACGGTCAGCGTCACGTCGCGGCCATCCCACGTCACGCGATGGCGCGCCGGATCCATCTCCAGCCGCCCGCGCACGATCTTTTCGAGGATGGGCTGGCCTTCCTCGCCCTCGGGCTTCGAGCGCATGTCGACGCGCCGCAGGATGGCGCGGATGCGCGCGATCAGCAGCCGCTGGCTGAACGGCTTGGTGATATAATCGTCGGCGCCGAGTGCGAGGCCCAGCGCCTCGTCCAGCTCGTCATCCTTGCTCGTCAGGAAGATGGCGGGCACCGCGCTCTTCTCGCGCAGGCGGCGCAGCAACTCCATGCCGTCCATGCGCGGCATCTTGATGTCGAGCACCGCCAGATCGGGCGGGTTCTCCGTCAGCGCTTTCAGCGCGCTGTCGCCGTCGGTGTACATGCGCACGGCGAAGCCTTCCGCCTGCAGCGCGATCGAGACCGAAGTGAGGATGTTGCGATCGTCGTCGACGAGCGCGATGGATGCCGTCATTGCCGCCTTCCGCGCGTGTCGACAGCGGGGTTAGCGGGGAATGCGCGCGCGCTCAACATCCGCGGCTTAAGCTTTGCGGCAGATCGTCGTTACGCAATTTGTGTACCACGACTCCAAGGGCACGCGCGTGACCAAGCGCACCTGGCTGAGCCGGCTCTTCGCCGATGAGGG
This sequence comes from Sphingomonas nostoxanthinifaciens, assembly GCF_019930585.1. Lineage (NCBI taxonomy): Bacteria > Pseudomonadati > Pseudomonadota > Alphaproteobacteria > Sphingomonadales > Sphingomonadaceae > Sphingomonas > Sphingomonas nostoxanthinifaciens. Next base: position 1,660,491 of record NZ_CP082839.1, read on the forward strand.
GAGCGATGCGCCCGCGTCTGCTCCGCTCCGCATTCCTGCTTCGCCTCCGCGCACCGTCGACGACGGCGCGGCCCTGAGCGATCTGTCCGCACTCGCCGAGCAACTCGCCGGCCTGATCGAACAGGCCAAGGGGCGGCTCGACGGGGCGGCGCAGCTGGTCGAACGATCCGCAGATGACGCCGCCGATTACGGCCGCGCGCTGGAGGCCGATGTCGCCGTTATTGCGCGCGCGCCCTTGCCGGTGGCGGCCGTCGAGTCCCTGCTTGGCCTCACCCGCACCATGATCGAGCGGACACAGGCGTGCGAGACGCGGCTGCGCGCTGCCAAGAGCGAGCTCCGTACGCTCCAGCGCGATCTGGACGAGGCGCAGGAAACCGCCGAACGCGATCCGCTGACCGGGCTGCTGAACCGGCGCGGCATCGAATATGCGCTGCGTCACGCCATCGATACGGCCGAGGCGACCGACAGCGCGCTCTCCGTCGCCTTCTGCGATATCGACGCCTTCGATCGTCTCAACGAGATTCATGGCAATCAGGTGGGTGATCGCATCCTTCGGCTGGTCGCCGACAATCTCGCCGACGGCGCCGGTGAAAACGGCATCGTCGGTCGGTATGGCCGGGAAGAATTCGTGCTGCTGTTCGAGGGCGCCTGCTCGATCGAGGCGGCGGCGCGGGTCGATGCGGTTCGCGGCGCGCTGGCCGGCCGTACGCTGCGATCGCGCGCGGATGGCATGCCGATCGGCACCGTCACCTTCTCGGCGGGCGTCGCCAGCCACCTCGCCTTCGAGACCAGCGTCGATTTGATCGGTCGCGCCGATCAGGCCATGCATCGCGCGCGCCGCAACGGCGGCAACGAAGTGGTGATCGACGCGGGCGAGTGAAATCAATGCCCCAGCGCGATGCGGTGCGCGGTATCGAGGCCGCGCGCGATCGCATCGGCAATGCCTTCGCCCATCAGCGGCGCCGCGACCGCCAGAAGGATGATTCCCGCCAGCAACGTGGCCGGCAGGCCGACCGAAAACAGGTTCATCGCCGGTGCCGATCGCGCGAGCATTCCCATGACGATCTGCACCAGCACCAGGGCGAAGGCGACCGGGAGCGCGATCGCGACGCCGGCCGCCAGCATGTCGCCGCCGAACATCAGCAGGCCGCGCACGCTTTCCGGCGCCAGCCACGCCGCGCCGACCGGCAGCGCGCGGTAGCTGTCGACCACGATCGTCGCGAGCGTCAGATGGCCGTTGATCGACAGGAACAGGAAGGTCGCGAGCAGCTGCATGAACTGGCCGAGCGCCGGGGTCGCGGCCCGCGACGTCGGATCGACCAGGGATGCGAAGCCCAGCCCCATCGTATTGCTGATCGTCTCCCCGCCCAGCGCCGCTGCCGAGAAACCGATCTGCACCGCAAAGCCCAGCGCCATGCCGGCAAGCACTTCGCCAATGACCAGCGCCACGCCGGCGAAGGAGGCGATCCCTTCGGGCGGCAGCGTGAACGGCGCGGCGTTCAGCCCGGCCATGCCGATGGCCAGCGCGATGACGAGGCGGAGCTGCGCCGGCACCGAAGCCATGCCGAACAGGGGCGCTGCGAAGAAGGCGGCGCCCGGCCGGATCATCGCGACCATCCAGATCCACAGCTGCGCCTCCAGCCCGACGAAGGCCGATGGCAGGTTCACCGCACCAGATCGGGAATGCGCGCGAACATGTCCTTTGCGAAATCGCCGATCAGGGTCAGCATCGAGCCGCCGAACAAAGCGAGGCAGGCGGCGATGACCAGCAGCTTCGGCACGAACGACACGGTCTGCTCGTTGATCGAGGTGGCGGCCTGCACCATGCCGATGATGAGCCCCGCGACCAGCGCCGGGATCAGGATCGGCGCGCAGGTCAGCGCCAGCACCCACAGAGCCTGCTGCGCCACGCCGATGAAATAATCGGGGGAGGCGGCGGTCTGTGCGATCATGCTGCAATGCTCATGTCTGGAAGCTTCCCGCAAGGCTGCCCATTGTCAGCGCCCAGCCGTCCACCAGCACGAACAGCAGGAGCTTGAACGGCATCGAGATGATCGACGGCGACAGCATCATCATGCCGAGCGCCATCAGGGTCGAGGCCACGACCAGATCGATGACGAGGAACGGCAGGAAGATCAGGAAGCCGATCTGGAACGCGGTCTTGAGCTCGGACGTGACGAACGCCGGCAGCAGGATCGTGAAGGGGACATCGGCGGGCGAGGCGAATTTCGGTGCCTTGGCCATGTCGGCGAACAGTTTCAGGTCGGTCTGGCGGGTCTGGCGGATCATGAAGCCGTGCAGCACGGTTCCCGAGCGCGAGATCGCCTCCTCGATCGGGATCTGGCCCGCGCCATAGGGGCGGTAAGCGGTCTGGTTGATCTGGTCGATCGCCGGCCGCATCACGAACAGCGACAGAAACAATGCGAGGCCGACCAGTACCTGGTTGGGCGGCGTCTGCTGCAGGCCCAGCGCCTGCCGCAGGATCGACAGCACGATGATGATGCGGGTGAAGCTGGTCATCATCAGCACCAGCGACGGCAGCACCGTCAGCAGGCTCATCAGCAGCAGGATCTGCAGCGACAGCGACAAGGGCTGGCCGGTGCCGCCGATGGTGCGCATCGCGCGATCGATCCCGCCCGCGGGCGGCGCCGTCACCGGCGCGGCCGAGGGCAATGCCTGCGCGAAAGCGGGGTGCGCGAGGAGGAGGGTCACGATGAGCGCAACCGTCATCCCGCTGAAGGTCGGGATCCAGGATGCGGATATGTTGAAGGTTCGACCGGACCGCCGACCTGGATCCCGGCGTTCGCCGGGATGACGGGGCAGTGTGTCGGGATCGTGCGCGCCCATCGTCACGCCGTCACGCATCCGGCACCACGAAATTGGGCGCGTCGGCCTCGGCGATGCGGTCGACGCGTCCGCGCGAGACGGCGATCAGGTAACGCTTTCCGGCAAACTCGACCACCGCCAGTCGGCTCATCGGCCCCATCGGTTGCGCGTCGATGATGCGCAGCGCGCGCTCGCGGCTGCCGAATGCCATTCCGGGCTGCAGCCTTCGGTAGAGCCACAGCGCGAGCACCGCCAATCCTCCCACCAGCGCGATCATCAAAACGAGCTGGAGGAGATAGGCGGTCATGTTCATGTTCGGCGTTCGATCCCGGACAGCCGCGCCTCGGTGGCAACGACGTCGATCACCCTTATGCCGAACTTGCCGCCGACAGTCACCACCTCGCCGCGCGCGACGAGCGTGCCGTTGACGAGAATGTCGAGCAGCTCGTTGGCCTGACGGTCGAGCTCGACGACGCTGCCCTCGGACAGGTCCATCAGCTCGGCGAGCTTGAGGCTGGTCGAGCCGACCTCGACCGAGAGGCGGAGCGGGATATCGGCCAGCAGGCGATAATTGCGCCCGGCGGTCAACGGATCGCGCGCGGGCGCTTCGCTCATGTCGCTCATCCTAAATCATCCCCCATCTTCGCGATCATCAGGGCGGCACGGCCCTCCTGCTCGCCGATCACGCCTTCGGCAATCCGAAATTTGCCAGCGAGCAAAGGCGTTTGCGGGGCGAGCGTGATCGGGATCACGTCGCCGGCCTTGAGCGCCAGCAACTGGGCAACCGAGATTTCGGGGCGGGCGAGCACCGAGCGGACGGGCAGGCTGACATGCGCGAGCGCTTCGCCCATGCGGGCGCGCCAGCCTTCGTTGCCGCCATGGTCGTCGTCATCGTCGCAGATTTTGCTCGTCATGCGCGCCTCGATCGGGCGCAGTGCGGCAAGCGGATAGACGAAGCTGATCGTGCTCGGCTGGCTGCCGGCAGGCGCGATCGTGAAGGCCTGGACGACGACCTGATCGTCGGCGCGCAGGAAGGCGAGATGCTCGAGGCTGGTCTCGCGTTGCACGAGCTGCGGCTCGATCGGCGCATGCTCGCGCCACTGATCGGCGATGTGGGTCAGCAGGCGGTCGACCAGCCGCTTCAGCAACATCTCTTCGCTGGTGGTGAAATCGCCGCTCTTCGGCTTGGCCGTGGCGCCGGGCGTACCGCCGTAGAAGCTCTCGACCAAAGCCACGATCATGTCGGCCTCGATCGCCAGCATCATGCCGCCCTTGAGCGGTCGCACACGATAGAGCCCGAACGAATGCTGCGCGAAGAAGGGCAGTTCCGCCTGCCATTCGCCATAGGTTGTGAGCAGCGGCTTGGCCGCGGTCACGCCCACATAGGTGCGCGCGAACGGCTCGATGACCGCGCGGAAGCCGCGTGCGAGCTTGTCGGCCATCCGTTCCAGGCAGGTCACGCGCTCGACCGGGCGGCTCTTGTCTTCGCCGAGCCGGTAGGGGAGCGCCTCGGTCACCGGCGCGAACGACACCTCCGGCGCAGCCTCGGCCAGTTCGTCGAGGATGCCCGAAGCATCGAAGTCCGACAGGCCGACACCGCTCATTGAATGATGAAGCTCGTGAAATAGACATCGTCGATGCCGCCGAAGCCTTCGCGTTCGCGCAGCACGCCGTTGATGACGCCCTTGAGCTGGCGACGCAAGGCCAGCTTGCCCTCGGGGGTGTTGAGCTTGTCGGCGGTCTGCTGAGCCAGCACCTCCAGCACGGCGGAGCGCACCGGCATCTCGCTGTCCTTCAGGTGGTCGATCACCTTGGCGTCGTAATAGGTCGATACGCCGATGCCGAGCTGGAGGAATCCCTCCGTGTCGGACAGGTTCGAGGTGAACGGCTGCTCGACGGTGTAATAGCTCGATTTGTAGACCTCCGGATCGACCTTGACGGTCTCGGGCAGGTCGATCGGGGCATCCTCGCCCTCTTTCAACACCAGCTTGGGGGCATTGGGATCGACGTGGCGATGGGTCTTGGCCTTGTCGCCGCCGCCCACCAGCCCTTTGCCGGCCGCGAATACGCCGGCACCGATGCCGCCGCCGATCAGCACGAGCGGCAGCACGGCGAACATGACGAGCTTCTTGATCAGGCCGCCCTTCTTCTTGGGCGCGGAGTCTGCTTTCTTGTCGTCACTCATCGTCGATCACCATCAAGCGTAAAGCGCGTCCGAATCGCTGGTCGATCCGGTCTCGTTGTCGGCTGTGCCGGTGTTACGGGAAAATGGTTGACGATCCGGTAAGGGCTGGCGCTGCTGTCCGCTCGCTTGCTGCTGCTGGGGCGAGGCGCCGCCGCTGCCATTCCAGGAGGAGTTGGACGAACCGCTCTGCTGCTGCTGTGGGCGGTTGAGATCGACATGTGTCTCGCTGATCTTCAGGCCCTGCGCGCGCGCCTCGGCGACCAATTTTGGCTGCGCGTCGACCAGCAGGTTGCGTGTATCGGCGCTGTCGGTCGTCATCCGCACCGCCGCGCCGTCAGACCCTTGCGAGATCGTCACCGCGAGCGCGCCGAGATGGGCGGGCGAGAGCTTGAAATTGAGATCCTTGCCGGTGCCGGCGCTGCCCACGATGTCCTTGGTCAGCTGGTCGAGCCACTGGCCATCGTGCGCGACGTTGAGCTGCTGCTGCAGCGCCACGTCGGCGACGCTCGGCGTGCCATTGGCGTTGGAGGCGGCGATATCGGTTCGGCGATCGGTGCCGGTGGCTGCAGCTGCGGCGACCGGCGCGGCTGCAGTGCCGCCCGACGTGTCGCGCTGCGTACCGGCCCGGTCGTCACGATCCTTGGAGCGATCGTTCGCAGAGCGCGCGTCGGCGCGGTTCGGGGCGGCGGCAGGCGTGCCGGAGCCGGCGTCGCGGATTGCGGCGGGCGAGGCGGTTCGCTGATCGACGCGCGCCGGCTGCGGACCCTTGGCGGCAACGGGACTTGGAGCGGCGGTGCCGGTCGCGGGCGATGTCGCGGCGGACGCGATCCCTGCAATCCCCGTCAGGTCGCTGGGTGGGGATGGAGGAGCGACCGATGCTGCGCCGGTGTCGGCGGCGGGGGCCTGGGCAGGTGTCTGTCCCGCGGCGGTCGGTGCGGTGGGCGCCCCCGTTCCGTCTGCTGACGGCTGCAATGCAGCCGAGGTGTCGGAGGGTGGAGTCACAGCGACGGTCGCCGCTGCCGGAGCCGCATTTGTAGCCGTTACCGGCGAAGGCGTCGGCACCGTCGCGGCAGCACTGTCGGTCTGGGCCGGGACGGTCGTCGCGGCGGTCGACGTTGCCATGGCGGCGGTCGGCGCCGAGGGCGTTCCGGTCGAAGGCGCTGCGAGCGGCACCACGATGGCCTTGGGCGCGTCGTCGGAGCGGGCCTGGATGGTCGTATCGGTCGGAGCGGATGCCAGTGCGGAGCCGGGCGAGGGCAGGGCGACGTTGGTGGCGGCGCCGGGTTTCTGCATGGGAACAGGAATAGGCAGCGCGGTCGATGGCGAAACGGTCGGCGCCGCGGCGGATGCCATATTGCCCGCATTCTGCATCGTCCGGATCAGGTCGCCCAGCGGCCCCGCCGGCGTACTCGCCGGATCGGCTGCCGGTGTGGTCGTGTCGGCGGTTCCGGATGGCTGGCCGGGCGTGGCGGCGGTCGGGAGCGTCGACTGGCCGATGGCCGATGGGGTCACTGCCGCGCGGGCCATCGCCATCATGCTGGTGGAGGCGGTCGACAGCTTCGCCTGCGGCTTGGCCGTCGCGACCGACGCGGCGCCCGCCGCCTGACTGGCGACAGTCGGCGCCAGCGCGAGGATCGCCGACAGGCCCGCGCTGATCGCATCGCCGAGCGGATCCTGCGACTCCGACGCCTTGGTGGCATCGTCGTCGTTCGACGCGCCGTCTTCGGTCGTCTTCGTCTTGCCGGCGGCAATTGCGGGCATGAGGGTGGGGTTGGTGGCGGCCGTGCGATCCGGCTGGGGCGGGGCGGCCTTGGCCATCAGGTCGGCGAAGGGGTTGGCGGCGCTGCCATCGGTCGGAAATGTGGTCGTCCCGGCGGTCGGGTCGGTCTTCCCGGCCTTCTCGACCTTACCGGTCTTGATCGCGCTCGACGCGCCGAGTGCGAGGGCGAGTTCAGCCACGGCGCGATCCTTTATCGTTGCGCGGGCGCAGTCCTGCCAGCATGCGATCCTCGATCATCTGCTGGAGCTGCGCCACCGCGCGACCCTCCAGCCGTTCGGCGCTTTCGCGCGCGATATGGGCGTCGCGCCGCTCGCCGGCCTTGGCGGCGGCGATGAGGCGCGCGCTGACGATCGAGTCGCTCAGGCCGCTGCGCACCTGGTCGAGCCGGGAGCCGAGTTCGGCGGAACTTGCCAGCGAAGCCGCGCTGATCGGTCCGGCCGTGGCAGACAGGCTGTCGCGCAGGCCGCGCAACCGTTCGGCATTGCCCTCGAGCTGGACGACCTTGCCTTCCGCCTGCGCCGCCGCACTTACCGCGTGCAGGTGCTGGACCTGACGGACACGGGCAATGCGGGCGCGGCGATCGGCAAGGGCTTTCATGCCCCGAAGTTATCGACCAACACAGTTATCGAGGCGTTAAGGTCGAACAATTCCTTCTGATCCTGGCGCAAAAATTCCAGGATCAGCGGATGATGGGCGATCGCGGCATCGGTCATCGGATCGCTGCCTTCCTTGTAGGCGCCCATCAGGATGAGATCGCGATTCTCTTCGTAGGTCGACCACAGGCGGCGCAGCGTGCGCGCGGCGACGGCGTGTTCGGGCGAGACGATGTCGGTCATCACGCGGCTGAGCGATTTACCCACGTCGATCGCGGGGAACACGCCCTGCTCGGCGAGTGCGCGCGAGAGAATGATGTGCCCGTCGACGATCGCGCGTGCGGTGTCGACGATCGGGTCGGAATTGTCGTCGCCGTCGGCCAGCACGGTGTAGAGCGCGGTGATCGAGCCGCCGGTGCGCACGTCGACGCCGGCGCGTTCGCACAGGCGCGGGATCAGGCCGAGCGCGGAGGGGGGATAGCCCTTCATCGTCGGCGGCTCGCCGAGCGAAAGGCCGATCTCACGCTGGGCGTGCGCGACGCGGGTGAGCGAGTCGATCAGCAGCAGCACGCGTTTGCCCTGATCGCGAAAATATTCGGCGATCGCGGTGGCACGCATCGCCGCGCGCAGGCGCAGGATCGGCGGGTGATCCGCCGGCACCGCGACCACGGCGGTCTTGTGGCGCACGCCGTCGAGCTTGGTGGCGAGAAAATCGGAGACTTCGCGGCTGCGCTCGCCGACCAGGCCGACAACGATCACGTCGGCCTTGGCGCCCTGCAGCATCTGCCCCATCAGCACCGACTTGCCGACGCCCGAGCCGGCGGCGATGGCGATGCGCTGGCCGACGCCCGCGGTCAGCAGCGCGTTGATCGCGCGCACGCCGAAGTCGAACGGTTCGGTCACCCGGTCGCGGTCGAGCGGGTTGGAGCGGCGGCCGGCGAGGGGCCAGCGCGCGCGCGTGGCGATCGGGCCCTGGCCGTCGATCGGATTGCCCAGCGCGTCGACCACGCGGCCGAGCAGTGCTTCGCCCACATCGACGGTGGTGCCGCGCCGGTCGGGCTCGACCCGCGCGCCGCACGCATGGGGGGCATCGGCGTCGAGCGCCATCAAGAGGGTGCGATCGCCACGGAAGCCGACTACCTCGGCCAGCGCCGCATGCCCGTCGGCGTCGATCACGCGCGCGTTCGAGCCGACGGGCTCGCGAAAGCCCGTCGCCTCCAGCATCAGCCCGTCGTAGGACGCGAGGCGACCGATCCGACGCGGACCCGCGCCGCCGATCGTGATTTCCTCGAGCATCGCGGCAGCGCGATCCGCGATCAGGCTCAACGCGGGGCGCCCATGCGGTCGAGCGCGGTACGCAATTTGTCGAGCCGTACGGCGGGGCCGTCCTCGACCCAGCCCGCGCCCGTCTCCAGCAGGATCGCGCCGCGCGCCAGCGCCGGATCGGCGATGATCGCGACGTCGAGCTGCGCGCCTGCGAGCTGCGCCGCATCGTCCGGGTTGAGGCGCAGCCGCGACGGGCCGGTTTCCTCGACGATCAGCGCGGCAATGGCAGTCGTGCGCGCTTCGAGCGTGGCGGCGCAGATCTCGACTTCGCCGACCACCTGCGCGACCAAGCGGCGCACCGTCTCCGCCAGCAATGCGGCGAGCGCTGCCGGTGGCTCGGGCTGCAACACGTCGAGCGATTGGGCGAGGTGTGCGAGCGCGCGACGATCTTCGTCCAGCTCGGCTTCGGCGATGCGGCGGCCTTCTTCCAGCCCCTGGGCAAATCCTTGCGCGATCAGCGTCTCGGCTTCTGCAACCGGCACGATCTCCTCGACCGGCGCAGGTTCCGGCTCGGGGCCGCGCGGCGAGGTCCAGGCCGAGAAACCGCCGATAGTGCTCGCCGGCGCCGCGGTGAAGCGGCGCTCGGACGGGCGGGTCCACGCCGGTACGCGCTCGGCCGTGCTGAACGCTTCATGGTTCGGCTCAAACATAATCGTCGCCCTTGCCGCCGAGGTTGATCGTGCCTTCGGCCGCCAAGCGGCGGGCGATGGAGAGGACTTCCTTCTGCGCCTCCTGCACCTCGGCGAGGCGCATCGGGCCCTTCTCGATGATCGCGTCCTGGATCGACTGCGCCGCTCGGCTGGACATGCAGCCGTAGATCTTGGTCGTCATCCGCTCGTCGACGCCCTTCAGCGCCACGACCAGGATCTCGCTGTCGACCGAGCGCATCAGCGTGCCCATGCTCTTGTCGTCGAGCGCCATCAGGTTGTCGAACACGAACATCTCGTCCTCGATCGAACGGGCGAGGTTCTTGTCGAGCTTCTGCAGCGCCTTGATGATGCGCTGCTCGGCCGTCTTGCGCGTGTTGTTGACGATCTGCGCCGCTTCGCCGGTCCCGCCGCGCCGCGTGGCGCCGCCCGATTTGGCGGGTGCGATCGGGCGCATCAGCAGTGCCTCCAGATCCTCCAGCGCCTCGGCGGTGACCGGGCCCATCGTCGCGACGCGCTGGATCAGGTCGGCCTGGATCTCTTCGGGCAGGAGCTGCAGCACGTCGGCCGCGACCGCCGGATCGAGATGGGCGAGCACCAGCGCGATGATCTGCGGATGCTCATGCTCGACCAAAGCGGCGATGGTGCGCGTGTCCATCCACTTGAGCGCGTCGAGGTTGGCGGCGCGCGCCGGCGGGGTGATGCGCTGGAGCATGTTTTCGGCGCGCTCGCTGCCGAGTGCCTTTTCCATCATGCCGCGGATCTGGCGATCCGAACTGAAGCCCAGCGTCGTGCGCTTCTTGGCGCGATCGACGAACTGGTCGAGCACCTTGTTGACCTGGACTTCCGACACGTCGGCGACGTTGAACATCGCGCCGCCCAGATGCTGTACTTCCTGCGGGTCCAGCCGGCCGAGGAGCTGCGCCGCCTCGTCCTCGCCCAGGAGCATCAGCAGGATCGCGGCGGCCTCGCTGCCAAGCGGCTCGGAGGCGCTTTCGCCGGCGACGATTTCAGGATCGGCCTCGGCCATTCTATTCGGCTCCGCCCGGCATGTCGGCGCGGATCAGGTCGCGCACCACCAGAGCGGCACGGTCGGGATCCTGGCGCACGAAGTTGCGGATCAGGGCGGCGCGGTCGGCATAGCCGGGCGCGGCCTCGATCATGTCGAGCGTGACGCGCTTTTCGGGATTGTTGACCGCCTCGTCAGCCAGTGCCGCGGCGATCTGGTTGCCGAGGAACGCCTTGGCCGGCGCATTCTCGATCGCGGCGGGCGCCGCTGCGGCCGAAGCATCGGCCTTCGCCTTGCGCGTCAGCAGCGGCCGGGCGATGCCGAAAAAGGCGAGCGAGGCGATGATGAGCGCCGTGCCGTTGCGCGCCGCGACCGGCGTCCACGACGCCTCGTACCATTTCGCCTTCAGCTCGGGTGCGGCATCGGCGAAGGCGCGCGAGGAAAGCGCGAACTGGTCGCCGCGCTGCTGGTCGAAGCCGACCGCGCCCTTCAGCAACTGCTCGATCTGCTGCATCTCGGCGACGCCGCGCGGCTTCGCGCCCTGCTTCAGTGCGACCGCGACCGACAGGCGCTTGAGCGAGCCGACCGGGTTCTTGGTCACCGATACTTCGTGGCCGAGCTGGAAGGTGCGGTCATATTGCTCGCTGGTCTTGCCCTGGGCCGCCGCGGCGGTTGTGCCGGCCTGAGCGGTGGCAGGAGCGGTCGCGCCGGGGACGGCCGGGGTGGTCGTCTGGTTCGGCATGGTCGAAACCTGCGCGGCGGTCGGCGGGGAGTTGGCGATGGCGCCGGGGATGCCGCCGGGGGCGGGATTGCCGTTCGCGCCGTTATTCTCCCAACCGCCCTTTTCCGCAGCGACCACGCCCGAGTCCTTCGGGAAGCTCTCGCGGGTCGCCTGGGTCTCGGCGAAGTCGAGATCGGCATGGACCTCGGTGGTGAAGCCGTCGGCGCCGACCAGCGGGGTCAGCAGCTTGGCGATCGCGTCCATGTAGCGCTGCTCGGTCTGCGACTGCAGATCGATCTGGCGATCGGTGGTGCTGTCGCCGCCCTTGCGGCTGAGCAGATGGCCGGCCTGATCGACGACGGAGACGTTGTCGGGCGAAAGGCCCGGCACCGACGAGCCGACGAGATTGACGATCGCGGAAACCTGTCCGTCGGACAGCGCCCGGCCCTGGCGCAGCGTGAGCATCACCGATGCCGAGGCCGGTGCCTGATCGCGCACGAACACGCTCGGCTGCTCGGCGGCGAGGTGGACCTTGGCGGCGGCGACGGCATCGATCTGCTCGATCGTGCGGGCGAGGTCGAGTTCGCGCGCACCGCGCAGCCGCTCGCCCTCGACCGCACGCGACGCGCCCATCGGCAGCGACGAGATCATCGCGTCGCCGTCGGGCGCGCTCTTGGGCAGCCCGGCCTGGGCCAGCACCATCTTGGCGCGGTAATAGTCGTTTTCGTTGACCGTCAGCGTGCCGCTGTCGCGGTCGAGCGTGTAGGCGACGCCCGACGACTTGAGCGTGTCGGCGACCGAAGCCTTGTCTTGGTCCGACAGGCCGGCGAACAGGTCGCGCTGCGGCCCCTTGGCGAAGGACGTCCACGCGAGCAGCGCGATCAAGATCGCGCCGGCGATGCCGACGAACGGCAGGCTCTTCGCCACCGCCGGCTGGCGGGCGAAGCCCCTCACGCGCTCCAGCATCGCATTGGGGGTGGCGCCGGCCGTAGCGGCCACGGGGACGGGGAGGGTCGTGTCGCTCATATCAGACCGGCATGCTCATGATGTCCTTGTAGGCGGACAGGAGTTTGTTGCGGACTTGCAGGGTCGCCTGGAAGCCGACCGAGGCCTGCTCGCGCGACAACATCACCGCGGCGATGTCGGTCGTCTGGCCGGTTTCGTAGGCCTTCGTTTGGGTCTCGGCATTCGACTGCAGCGAATTGACCGACTGCAGCGCGTTCTTCATCGCGCCGGTGAAGCTTGCATCGCCCGCGCCCGCGGTGCCCGCCACGCCGGCGATCGGCTGGGCGGCGTCCTGCGCGGCCTTCTGCAGCGCGCTGTTCTGCTGCAGGATGGCGGTGCGCATCTGCAGCAGGCTGGCGGGGGTGATCGAGGTCATGGCTCAGGCTTCCTCAAGCCGCCGCGCGCATGTCGGCGAGGCGATAGCGCAACGTGCGCTCGCTGATGCCGAGCCGCTGGGCGGCGCGCAGACGATGGCCGCCGGTTGCCTCCAGCGCCTCCTCGATCGCGCGCATCTCTGACGAGCGCGCGGCGTCGGACAGGCGCAGCGGGCTAACGGCCGCCGGCTGAGCAGGGGTGGGGGCGTAACGCACGCTTTGCGCCGCGGCGAGCGTGCCGGCTTCGAGCGTGATGTCCTCGGCGTCGATCCGGTCGCCGGCGCGAAGCAGCAGCGCGCGCTGAAGCACATTCTCCAGCTCGCGCACGTTGCCGGGCCAGCCGTGGCTCATCAGCCGGTCGATCGCGGCGCCGGTCGGCCAGGGGAAGCTCTCGTCCGCGCCGAGATGGCGCAGCATCAGCGTCGCGGTGATCGCACGCACGTCCAGCCGACGCTCGGCGAGCGGCTTGAGCATCAGCGGCATCACGTTGAGCCGCCAGTAGAGATCGGCGCGGAACCGGCCTTCGGCGACTTCGGTCGCCAGATCGCGGTTGGCCGCAGCGACGATGCGGACGTTGATCGGCACGGGCTTGGTCGCGCCGATCGGCAGAACCTCGCGTTCCTGGATGGCGCGCAGCAGCTTCGACTGGAGCGCGAGCGGCAGCTCGGCGATCTCGTCCAGCAGGAGCGTGCCGCCGTCGGCTGCGCGGAACAGGCCCTCGCCCGAACCGGCGGCGCCGGTGAACGCGCCCTTCTGGTGGCCGAACAGCATCGCTTCCAGCATCGTCTCGGGCAGCGCGGCGCAATTGACCGCGACGAACGGGCCGCCGGCGCGGCTGCTGGCGGCGTGGATGAAGCGGGCGAGGCCTTCCTTGCCGGTGCCGGTCTCGCCCAGCACCAGCACGGTCGCGTCCGCCTTGGCGATGCGACCGGCCAGCGTGAGGAAGCCCGCGCTCTCCGGCTCGCCGCAGGCGGGGCGGCTTGCAGGGCGGATCAGTTCGGCGATCAGCGCGTGGCCGAATGCCATGTCGGAGAAGCCGAAGGCGATCGCGGCCGGCTGGCCCTTCGCAGCGCGCACCAGGCTCGGCGCACCGTCGCGCAGCGCGAGCAGGATGTCGGTGTGGCGGGCATGCGCGCGCTCGCTCTCGTCGATGATGCGGATCAGGTCGCGCGGGGCGGGGGTCTCGGCGGCGATGCGGATGGTGGGCAGGCCGACGCCGGCCAGCCAGGCGGCAAGCGCGGGATTGGCTGCTGCCGCCTTCTCGCTGATGCCAACCTGACCCATCGCCACGTCTCCATTCGCCCTTCGTCGAGGACGTTCTTACCCGGCCATTAACTTAAAAAGTATTAATGGAACGCGCGCGCATCGCCCCCGTATGCGGGGGCTACGCGAGGGCACGCGTAGGCCAGCCCCTTGGCCCGACGGTAAAATTGGTCCGTTTCGGCAGCCGTGATTTTTCCTGGTTAAAGCCGGGCTCCCGTCTGCCGTTATCCCTGACGAGGCGGGAACAGGACGGTGTCCGGGCTGCCTGATTTGAGCGGGAAAGGAACACCTCGTGACTGTCATCAACACCAATATCTCGGCGCTGATCGCCCAGAACGGTTCGAACGCGGCTTCGTCGGACATGCAGACGGCCATGCAGCGCCTGTCGACCGGCAAGCGCATCAACTCGGCGAAGGACGACGCCGCCGGCCTCGCCATCTCCAGCCGCATGACCAGCACGGTCAACGGTCTGGCAGTCGCCATCCGCAACGCCAACGACGGCGTCAGCCTCGCGCAGACCGCCGAAGGCGCGCTGGGCCAGGTGACCAGCATGCTGCAGCGCATGAAGGAGCTGGCGGTTCAGTCGGCCAACGGCACGCTCAGCGACAGCGACCGTAGCAGCCTGCAGAACGAGACCAGCCAGCTGGTCTCGCAGATCAACGACATCGCCAAGAACACCGATTTCAACGGCATCAAGCTGCTGGACGGCTCCAACAAGACGCTGACGCTGCAGACCGGCGTCACCGCGGGCGACACCGTCTCGATCAGCACGCAGTCGGTGAAGACCAGCGCACTCGGCCTGACCGGCGCCAATGGCGTCTCGACCGGCCGCGTCACCGCCGGCACCTATGCCGCAAGCGACCTGACCATCAACGGCGTCAACGCACTCGCCGCCTCGACGGTCGTCGCCAGCGCCAAGGATCTGGCTGCTGCCCTCAACGCGAACAGCTCCGCCACCGGGATCACCGCGACCGCCGTCAACACGGTCACGACCAAGGCGATCACCGGCGCCGTCGCCGCTTCGGCCCTGACGATCAACGGCAAGGGCGTCGCCGCCGCGGCCTCCGCGACCGACCTCGTCAACAACATCAACAACAACAGCAGCACCTATGGTGGTGTGACCGCGACGCTGAACAGCGACAACACGATCACCCTCGCCAACCAGGATGGCGCGAACATCGATCTGACCGGCTCGGACTCCACCAACGTCGTCACCTCGGCGTCGTCGGTCTCCGGCTACGTCACGATGACCAGCAACACCGATGGCTATACCACGGTCGGCGGTACGACCAGCGGCCTGAGCAACGCCAAGCTGAACGCGTCCAACGGCGTGTCCTTCACCGGCGCGGCGGTCACCGGTTCGGCAACGGCCGTGACGCTGAGCAACATCACCATCAATGGTGTCGATGTCTCGGGCGCCACGGGCGTGCCGGCCTCGGCCTCGGCCGCCGATACGGCAGCCGCGATCGCGTTGAAGCTCAACAGCTACTCGGCGCAGACCGGCGTGCAGGCGACGGCTGATGCCACCGGCAAGATCTCGCTGTCGTCGACGAACGGCGGCGCGGTGCGGGTCGACGGCACCGGTGCTTCGGGCATCGGCTTCAACGATCAGGGTGGTTCGGACAAGATCCAGCAGACGCTCGACATCTCGACCCAGAACGCCGCGAGCAACTCGCTGTCGATCATCGACAAGGCGCTCGACAAGGTGTCGTCGCAGCGCGGCACGCTGGGTGCGGTCGAGAACCGCCTGCAGGTGACCGTCAACAACCTGACGACCACCTCCAACAACCTGACCGACGCGAAGTCGCGGATCGAGGACGCCGATTTCTCGGCCGAGACGACCAACCTCGCCAAGGCGCAGATCCTGAGCCAGGCGGCGAACGCCATGCTGGCGCAGGCCAACCAGAGCAAGCAGTCCGTCCTGAGCCTGCTCAAGTAAGAGCATCCCGCTCAAACTTCGGGCGATCTAGGCCCCCGGCGCTCTTCCCCTTCGCGCCGGGGGCCTTTCTTTTCAGGCGTATCGGTCGATGCCTTGAGGCGGCGCTCAGGCGCCCGCCGCGTCCATCCGGCCACGGTGGCTGCTTATCTACCGTATAGTCATGGCAAATATCGGATCCGGCGTTCAAAAGCGCGGCCATCTTCGGTAAGCGACCCCTGCGGCGCGTGCCGCCCGGACACCGACAATGACCAACGCCGTGCACAGCCATCACCACGATCATCACGATCATGACCACCACCATCATCATGGCCACGGTCACGATCATGGATCAGGCCATCATGATCACACGTCCGGCGCGACCGCGCGCTCGCTGTTGATCGCGCTTGGCCTGAGCGGCAGCGTGCTGGCGGTCGAGTTGGTCGGAGCCTTCGCCTTCAACAGCCTCGCCCTGCTCTCCGACGCGGCGCACATGATGACCGACGTCGCCGCGCTGGCGATCGCGCTTCTCGCGGTCCGGATCGGCGAGAAGGCGCCCGACGACAAGCGCAGCTTCGGCTACAAGCGGCTCGAGATCCTCGCCGCGGCGTTCAACGCCCTGCTGCTGTTCGCCGCCGCCGCTTACGTGCTCGTCGAGGCGATCGGCCGCTTTCGTGAGCCCGAGCCCGTCGCCGCAACCGGGATGATGATCGTGGCCGGCATCGCGCTGGTCGCCAATCTTATTTCGATGCGCGTCCTGATGGCTGGCCGCGGCGAGAGCATGGCGGTGAGGGGCGCCTATCTGGAGGTGTGGGCCGATGCGGTCGGGGCACTTGGCGTCATTATCGCGGCGCTGGCGATCCGGCTGACGGGCGCGACCTGGATCGATCCGATCGTCGCGATCGGGCTCTCGCTCTGGATTCTGCCGCGCACATGGTCGCTGTTGCGCGATACGGTCAACATCCTGCTCGAAGGCACGCCGCGCGGCATCGATCTCGCCGATATCCGCCGGGCGATCGGCGATGAGCCGGGCGTTCGCGACGTGCACGATCTGCATGTCTGGTCGATGTCGACCAGCGACATTAACGGTTCGGTTCATATCGCGGTCGAGGACGACGCCGATGGCGAGGATGTCCGGCTCGCCGTCGCCGACCTGCTGGAACGGCGTTTCGCGATCGGGCACGCGACCATCCAGGTCGAGCGTCAGCCCTGCGCGGCGGATGCGCGGCCGCATCGTTAGACGCGACGCGGCCGGTTGGACCCGGCATAAAACTATGTAAAATCTGCAGTTCGCTCAGTCTTTTTTAGTATCCGGTTGGCATAGACGTCCCTTGTATGACCTCGTTGAGGTCGTCGGGCGACAGGGTGGGCTCGTCCATTGGACTGAGCGCGCTCTTACCGATCGTTCGGGGGGACTTCATGAAGAATATGCGGATCGCGACGAAGCTGCTTGTCTGCTTCGGCGGAGTGGCAATCGTTCTGGCGGCGCTTGCCGGCATGTTGATGTTCGATATGTCGCGGATGAACACCTTAAGCGACACGGTGATTTCCAATCGTTTGCCCAAGGTCGTCCTGGCGGACGAACTGGGCATCGCGGTGGCGAATTACGGCACGTTCCAACGCGCCCACATCCTTTCGCCGGAGCCGGCCCGACGGGCGATGCTGGAAGAACGCCTGCAGCAGCTGGGCGCGGTCATCCACGATCACCTCAAAACGCTCGACGCGATCATCGCCGTGCCGGCCGCGCGCGCGCACCTGTCCGCCGGCCAGGCGGCGTGGCGCGATTATGAAGCGAAAGCCATTCAGGTTCGGCAGCTGTCCCGCGACGCCAAGAACGATGAAGCGCTGGCGGAACTACGTAGCGCGGACGCGCGCTTCGATGATCTGCAGACCGAGATGGCGAAGCTGTCCGAGTTCGAGGTCGGCCTGGCGAAGGGCGCCGGCACCGATGCCAACGAAGTCTATAAGAACACGCTCAAGGTGGCGATGGCGGCGCTGGCGGTGGCGTTCGGCCTGATCGCCGGCATCCTCGTCCTGCTGATCCGCGCCATCGCCAAGCCGCTGGTCGGCATGACCAAGGCGATGGGTGAGCTGGCCGCGGGCAATATGAGCGCCGAGGTTCCGGTCGATCCGCGCGCCGACGAGGTCGGCGATCTCGCCAAGGCGATGGCGATGTTCCGCGATCAGCTGGCCGAAGCCGAGCGCTCGAAGCAGCGCCAGACCGACATGCTGGTGTCGAGCGTCGGCACCGGGCTCGGCCAACTTGCCGACGGCAATCTGACGACCCGCATCGACGCCGATCTGACCGGACCGTTCGCGAAGCTGAAGGAGAATTTCAACCACGCGGTCGGCACGCTGCAGGCGACGATGCGCTCCATCGCCGAGGGCGCGGGCGGCATCAACACCGGTGCCGGCGAGATCCGGCAGGCGTCGGACGACCTGTCGCATCGTACCGAACAGCAGGCTGCCAGTCTTGAGGAGACCGCTGCGGCGATCGACCAGCTCACTGCCGCCGTGCGCCAGACCGCGGAAGGCGCGGACCGCGCCAACGCGCTGGTCGGCGAAGCGCGCGCCGATGCCGAACAAGGCGGTCAGGTGGTGCGTCGCGCGATCGAGGCGATGAGCGGGATCGAGCGCGGATCGAACGAGATTTCCGAGATCATCAGCGTCATCGACGGTATCGCCTTCCAGACCAACCTGCTCGCGCTGAATGCAGGCGTCGAGGCGGCGCGCGCGGGCGATGCGGGACGGGGCTTCGCCGTGGTCGCCTCGGAGGTACGTGCGCTGGCACAGCGCTCCGCCGACGCGGCGAAGGACGTGAAGGCCCGCGTCCTGTCGAGTAGCGACCAGGTGAACACCGGCGTCCAGCTCGTCAGCGAGACGGGCCGATCGCTCGAGCGCATTATCGTGCGCGTGGGCGACATCAGTCAGCTGGTGTCGGAAATCGCCGGGGCCGCGCAACAGCAGTCGACCGGGCTGCACGAGGTCAACACCGCGGTGGGCGAGATGGACAGCGTCACCCAGCAGAATGCAGCGATGGTCGAGCAGGCCACCGCCGCGGCGCGCAGCCTTGCGGGCGAGGCGGCCGAGTTCACCCGCCAGGTGGCGCGCTTCAATCTCGGCGACGGGGCCTCTGCCGCAGTCGCGCGCTCGCCGGTCCACGCACTGCAACAGCGGGCCGATCAGGCAATCCGTCGGCCGGCCAAGCCCGCGCGTGGCAATGCAGCGGTTGCGATTGCGGACGACGACTGGTCGAATTTTTAACCAATAATGACGGAGAGAAGGTCGCGATGACTCCGCACCCGCTACCCGCGCGCCTGGATACGGCAGCTGCCCCCGCACTGGCTACAGTCTTGTCCGCGCGCATTGCTGCCGGCGAGCCGATCGCGCTCGATGGCAGCGCGGTCGAAATGCTCGGCCAAGCCTGCCTGCAGGTGCTGGCGAGCGCCTGCCGCACGGCCGAGGCGCGCGGGCTGACGTTTGTCGTGCGCGGCCCAAGCCACGCGCTCTCCGAAATGTGCACGCTCGTGGGCTTCGATCGCCTGCTGGCGGCCGCCTGATCAAGGGAACGAGCGAATGGACCTCGACGAGATCCAGCAGATCTTCTTTCAGGAATGCGAAGAGGCATTGCTGGCGATCGAGAGCAGCTTCGGGCTCTGCCGCAGCGGCGACTATGATCGGGAAACGATCAACACGATCTTCCGCGGCGTGCACTCGATCAAGGGCGGGGCAGGCGCCTTCGGCCACGACGCGCTGCAGGGCTTCACCCATCATTACGAGACGCTGCTCGACAAGCTGCGCAATGACGAGGTGGCGCTGACGCCGGCCTTGCTCGACACGCTGCTGGCGGCGTTCGACGTCTTGACCGATCATATCGCGGCGGCGCGCGGCGATGGTGCGGTTCCGGCCGATGCCCATGTTCTCGTCATGCTGGCGAAGGCGGGGGAGGGCGGCGCTGCCGTCGAGGCACCCGCGGCCGAGGCTTCGGCGGCAACGGTCGAGCCGACCGCTCCGGCGGAGGCGCCGGACGATTTTGACGACATCTTCGGCATGCTCGATGGCGGCGATGCCGCACCCACGCGCTGCTGGTGGGTGAAGTATCGTCCCGGCGCCGGCGCGTTCGACCATGGCGGCGAGCCGTTGCTGCTGCTGCGCGAGCTTCAGCGCCTGGGCGGCACCGTCGCGGAGGGTGACCTCGACGCGCTGCCCTTGCTCGACGCGCTCGACCCCACCCAGCCGTGCCTCGCCTGGACGATCACGCTGCCCGAGACGGTCGCCGAGGACGAGATTCGCGGCATCTTCGACTTCATCGGCGGCAGTTGCGCCGTCGACCTGATCGTTGCCCAGGCGCCCGCTGCCGCGATCGAGCCGATTTCGACTGCGGAGGCGGACTGGGCCCCCGTCATCGATACCCAGCCGCCAGAGGCGCCTTCATCGGTGGCGGCAGTGGCGGCTCCAGAGCCGCCAGCTCTCGCTGTCGTGCCGGCGGCAGCGGCGGTCGTCGCTGCGCCCGAACCGATCGAGGCATCGGCTCCGGCCGGCGATGGTCCCGCGCGCGGTGCCGCAGCGGCCGCCAACCAGACGATCCGCGTCGATCTCGACAAGCTCGACCGGCTGGTCAATCTGGTGGGCGAGCTCGTCATCACGCAGGCGATGCTGGCGCAGCGCCTGTCGGTCCACGGCATGTCCAACGTGACCGAGCTCACCGATCTCGATCATCTGACGCGCGAGCTGCAGGACAGCGCGATGTCGATCCGCGCGCAGCCGGTGAAGACCGTGTTCAGCCGCGTGCCGCGCATCATCCGCGAGCTGGAAGCGCATACCGGCAAGCGCGTCCGCCTCGAGATGGAAGGCGAGATGACCGAGATCGACAAGACGGTCGTCGAGCGCATCGGCGAGCCGCTGACCCACCTGATCCGCAATGCGGTCGATCATGGCATCGAGACGCCAGCGGAGCGCGAGGCGGTGGGCAAGCCCGCCGAGGGCGTGGTGTGTCTGTCGGCCGAGCATCGCTCGGGCCGGATCGTCATCTCGATCACCGACGACGGGCGCGGCATCAATCGCGAGCGCGTGCGCTCCAAGGCGATCGAGCGCGGCATCATCCCCGCCGACGCGGTGCTGACGACCGAGGAGATCGACAATCTGATCTTCGCTCCCGGCTTCTCGACCGCCGAGCAGGTGTCCAACATTTCCGGCCGCGGCGTCGGCATGGACGTCGTGCGCAAGAATGTGCAGGCGCTCGGTGGCCGCATCGGCATCGTCTCGACACCCGGCCAGGGCTCCACCTTCAGCCTCAGCCTGCCGCTGACGCTCGCGGTGCTCGACGGCATGATCGTGCGCGTGGGTGACGAAACCTTCGTCGTTCCGCTTGCGCACATCGTCGAAAGCCTGCGTCCGGCTGAGACGGAGGTCCGCCAGATCGGTACGGCCTCGCTCATCAACGTGCGCGGAAGCTACGTGCCGATCCAGAATGTGGGTCGCCAGCTCGGCGTCAACGGCTCCGGCCACAAGCCGAGCGAGGCGGTGCTGATCGTGGTCGAATCCGATGCAGGCCAGGCCGTCCTGATGGTCGACGCGATCCAGGACCAGCGCCAGGTCGTCGTGAAGAGCCTTGAGGCCAATTATTGCGCGGTGCCCGGCCTTGCCGGCGCGACCATCCTCGGCGACGGGCGCGTGGCGCTGATCCTCGACGTCGATACCTTGGTATCGCGTTGGCGGCAGGAGGGGCGCGCACCCGAGGCGCTCGCGGCATGAGTGCGCTTGCAGTCGAACGCGCTCCCGGGCGCGAGTTCGCCTTTTCGCCCGACGATTTTCGCTGGATCAGCGAATTCATCTATCGCGAGGCCGGCATCGTCCTGGGCGAGGGCAAGGCCCAGCTCGTCTATTCGCGTTGGGCCAAGCGGCTGCGAGCTAGCGGCTGCGCCAGTTTCGCTGCCTATCGCAAACTGATCGAGACCGACAGTGAGGAACGGGCGGCGGCGGTCTATGGCCTGACCACCAACCACACCAAATTCTTCCGCGAAGATCATCATTTCGATCATTTCGTGCGCGAGACGTGGCCGCCGCTGGCGGCGCGGCTGAACGACGGTGGCAAGGTCCGTTTGTGGTCTGCAGCCTGTTCCAGTGGCGAGGAGCCCTATACGCTGGCGATGGTCGCCATGGGCGCGCGGCGCGACGTCGCCGCCAGCCTGCTGCGCCGCGACCTGCGCATCCTCGCGACCGATCTGTCGCTGGACGTGCTGAAGATCGCGCGCGAGGGCCGTTATCCGGTCGACACGCTCGCCAGCGTACCGGGCGACTTGCGCTCGACCTGGGTGCAGCGCCGCGGCGATACGGGCGAGATCGATCCGGACCTGCGCGCCTTGATCGCCTTCCGCCAGCTCAACCTGCTCGGCGACTGGCCGATCCGCGGCCGGTTCGACGCGATCTTCTGTCGCAACGTGATGATCTATTTCGACGATCCCACGAAGGCGCGGCTGCAGGAGCGGCTGGCGGCGGCGCTTGCCCCCGGCGGCTTCCTCTACATCGGTCATTCGGAGCGGCTGCTGGGCGCTGCGGAGAAGATGCTGACACCCGTCGGCCACACTATGTACCGGAAGGTGGCGCCATGACCGTGCGTGCGATGGTAGTCGATGACTCGCCGACGATGCGCGTCATGATCGCGCGCCTGCTCGATGCCGATCCGGATATCGAGGTGGTGGGCACCGCCGATTGCCCGGCGGCGGCGCGCCAGAAGATCAAGGATCTCTCGCCCGACGTCATCACTCTCGATGTCGAGATGCCGGGCATGAACGGGCTCGACTTTCTCGACAAGATCATGCGCCTTCGGCCGATGCCGGTGGTGATGGTATCGACCCTCACCGAGCGTGGAGCCGACGCGACGGTGCGCGCGCTGGAGATCGGCGCGTTCGATTGCTATGCCAAGCCTTCGGGCAGTCTCGCTTCGGCCGCACTGGCGGATGGCGGCCGGCTGGTGTCGCTGGTCAAGCAGGCCGCCGGCATTCGCGTCCAGCCGAGGACGACCTCGGTGGCGCGCGCGGTCGAGGATTATACGCCGCGCCCCGACGCGCTGATCGCGATCGGCTCGTCGACCGGCGGGGTCGAGGCACTGGTGCAATTGCTCGCCTGCTGGCCGGCCAATTGCCCGCCGACGGTGATCACGCAGCATATGCCCGCGCTCTTCACCAAGAGCTTTGCCGCGCGGCTCGATCGATTGTGCGCCGCCACCGTTCAGGAGGCGCGTTCCGGCGCGCCGTTGACGCCGGGGCACGTCTACCTTGCCCCGGGCGGCGAGGCGCATCTTGAGGTGCAGGGCGGCTCGGCGCCGCGGTGCCGGCTGGTGGTGGACGAACTCACCAGCGGGCATCGGCCGTCGGTCGACCGGCTGTTCCATTCGGTCGCCAAGGCGATGGGCGGTTCGGCGGTCGGCGCGATCCTGACCGGCATGGGTCGCGACGGCGCCGTCGGCATGAAGGCGATGCGCGACGCGGGCGCCTTCACCATCGGCCAGGACGAGCAGAGCTGCGTCGTCTACGGCATGCCGCAGGCTGCCTTCGCGGCGGGTGCGGTGACGACTCAATTGCCGCTTCGAGCGATCGGACCTCGTTTGCTCCAGGAGTGCCAGGCATGAACGCTCCGGCGCCGAGGGATCAGTTCCGTCGCATCAATGTGATCCAGGGCGAAAGCCGCGTTACCGGCGACCCGCAGGTGGTGTTCACCACCGTTCTGGGCAGCTGCATCGCTGCATGCCTCTTCGATCCGGAAGCGAAGGTCGGCGGGATCAATCATTTTCTGCTGGCCGAACCGGGCGGCATGGAGCCCGACGCGCGCAGCATGCAACGCTACGGCGTCTACGCGATGGAAGTGCTGATCAACGCGATGCTGGCGAAGGGCGCGCAACGGCATCGCCTGCGCGCGCGCCTCTATGGCGGTGCCACCATGCATCGCACCTTCCGCGACATCGGCGGCAGCAATGCGCGGTTCGCACGCCAATTCCTGCGCGACGAGAATATCATGCTGGTGGCGGAGGATGTCGGCGGCTTTTGCGCGCGCCGCGTCGAGTTCCGCGCCGGGCTGGGCCTCTCCCGCTCGCGCAGCGTCACCGATACGCACGTGCCGCCGCCGCAGGAGGTGGTGCGGCCACCCGCACCGCAGGATGACGGCGATGTCGAGTTCTTCTGAGGACGCTTACCGACTGTTCAACTTCTTGGCTTATCCATTTCAGATCATTGGGGGCAGACCTTGAGCACGGACATAAACAAGACGATCATGATGGTCGATGATTCACCCAGCATGCGCATGCTGCTGCGTGCCGCGCTGACCGACCTTGGCTATACCGTGTCGGAGGCCGAGGACGGGCAGGCCGCGCTCGAGAAGTTCGAGCGCGAAATGCCCGACCTGCTCATCACCGACATCAACATGCCGCGCATGGACGGTTTCGGGCTGATCGAGGCGCTGCGCGGACGCACGCACCTGCAGTCGATGCCGATCCTGGTGCTGACCACCGAAAGTTCGGACGAGAAGAAGCAGCGCGCGCGGGCGGCTGGCGCAACCGGCTGGATCGTCAAGCCGTTCAATCCCGAAAAGCTCGCGGCGGCCATTCGCCGCGTGCTGCACTGATCCCGGCCAGGAGGGCGGACCCATGCACCGTCAACTGATTACCTTCCAACTCGGCGAGCAGGTGCTCGGCATCGATATCATGGCGATTCGCGAGATCCGTGCATGGTCGCCGGCGACGCCGCTGCCGAACGTGCCGCCCTACGTGCGCGGCGTCGTCAATCTGCGCGGCGTGGTGCTGCCGGTGCTCGACCTGCGCCACCGCATCGGCTGGGGCGCGACCGATCCGACCAGCCGCCACGTCATCATCGTCGTGCGCGCGGCGGAGCAGCTGCAGGGCCTGATCGTCGACGCGGTCAACGACATCGTCGCGATCAATCCCGACGAGATCCAGCCGTTGCCCGACATCGGCGACGGCGGTGCCTCGTTCCTGGAGGGGATCGTCACGGTCGAGGATCGCATGATCACCGTGGTGTCGCTCGACCGGCTGGTCGATCTCGCCGCCACGCCAGCCGCCATCGCCGCCTGATCTCACTCTTTTTCGCTCGGACACCCGCCCATGGCCGACACCAAGGTTCTCGTCGTCGACGATTCGCTGACGATGCGCGCGCTCATCACGCGCGTGCTCGATGCGCAGCCCGGCATCCGTGTCGTCGGCAGCGCCAACGGTGCTGAGGAAGCACGCGTCGAAGTCGATCGGCTGAAGCCCGACGTGATGACGCTCGACGTCGAGATGCCCGGTATGAGCGGGATCGAATATCTCGCCGAGCTGATGGAAAAGAAGCCCATGCCGGTCGTGATGTTCTCGACCCGTACCGAGGCCGGGGCGTCCTCGTCGATCGAGGCGCTGCGTCTCGGCGCGATCGACTGCTTTCCGAAGCCCAAGGTCGCGTCGCAGAGCGAGTTCGACGAGATCCTCGGCAAGCTCGGCACGCGGATACGCGGCGCCAAGGTCACGGCGATCAAGCCCGTCAAGGCCAGTGCCCCGGTGGCGAGCTTCGTCTGGAACGGGCGCATGCTGGTGATGGGAACCGATGCCAGCGGCACGCAGAAACTGTTCGATCTGCTGGGCAGGTTCCCGGCCAATTGCCCGCCGACCCTGATCGTTGCGCATCTGGCGCCGGAGCTGATCGACGGCCTGATCGTCGAGCTCGACAGGCATGTCGCGCCGACCGTGACGAAGGCCGACGACCTGACCGTGCCGGAGCAGGGCAAGGTCTACATCACCCGCCCCGGTGCCGCCCATGTCGGGGTCGATCAATGGCCGGGCGGCCGCATCCGCCAGATGCCGCGCGATCCGATCGGCGGCGAGCGCCCCTCTATCTCGCTGCTGTTCGCCGCGCAGGCGAAGGCAGCGTCGGATCAGACGGTGGCCTTGCTGCTGACCGATGCCGGCGAGGACGGCGGCATGGGCCTCAAGGCAGTGCAGAAGATCGGCGGCTACGTCGTGGCGCCGCCGGCAGCGCTGGGCGAAGGCGGCACGTCCGATTATATGCTGATGAAGGGCAATGCGCGCGAGCCGCTCGCCTGGGGCGACGTCGCCGCGCGCGTGCTCAAGCTGTGCGCCAAGTGAGCGCGCTGTCCGTGGTCACCTCGGCCGCCGATGCCGGCCTCGATCCGATCGCCGCGAATGCGATCGCCGACGAACTGGTCGAACTGACCGCGATCCTGTCCAATCTCGCCTACGATCTGGGCGACGATCCCGATACGCTGCGCAAGCATATGGCCAGCCTGCAGGCGATCGACCTGATCACGCAGATCCAGATGTCGCTGGCCGATATCCTGCGCTCGGACGAGCCGATGGAGAAGCGCGTCGCGGGCGTGGGCGTGGAAGCGCTCGCCGCGCGTCTGCGCGCCCGCCTCGCCGGGCTGCCGGCGGACTATGACCAGGCGTCGGTGGCCGAAGCCTACCTTCCCTTCGAATAGAGAACCGCGCTCAGGGCATTGCCTCGAACAGGCGCAGGCCCGGCGGCAGCAGCACCCAATCGGGCTTGTCGCGGACGAAGATCGCCGCGCGCGGCCGGAAGTGCGCCGGGTCGTCGAGCGTGCCGGCATAGATGGTGTGGCTGTCGTCCACGCCCAACTCTCCTCCGAACACCAATGCCCCGCAGGTCGGGCAGAAATTGCGCACCGCCGTCCCGCGCAGGCACGGCGAATGGAAGGCGTGCGCGGCGCCGGTGACGGTCAGCGCCGCTGCGGCGAACCCCATGAAGGGGATGAAGCCCGATCCAGACGCCCGGCGGCAATCCACGCACAGGCAATAACCCGAAAAGTCGGGCGCGGTCGTCGCTTCGTAGCGCAATGCGCCGCACAGGCAGCCGCCGGTGATGGCAGGCGTGACGTCGGTCATGGCCGAAGGGTGCCGCGACGGGCGCCGGGCTGCAACCGAAAAGCGCGCGACCGAGCGGTCAGCTCCAATCGGCGAGGCTCTTGCGCAGGCGATCGAGCGCGGCCTTCTTGATCTGGCAGATGCGCGCGGCGCCGACGCCGAGCACCTGCCCGATCTCGTCGAGGTTCATCTCCTCGACGAAATAGAGCTGCAGCACCATCGCCTCGCGTTCGGGCAATTCCGAGATATGCGCGGACAGGGCGCCGACGAGCTGCTCGCGCTCCAGCGCGGTGTCGATCCGTTCCTCGACGTCGGCGAACCACATCGACTGATCCGAATAGACCTCGTCGAGCGACTCCTGCCGGACCGACATCGTTGCATCGGCCAGTTCGCGGAAGGCGGCGGGCTCCATCTCCATCTCGCGTGCCATTTCTGACTCGGATGGCGCGCGACCCAGCCGCGATTGCAGCTTCGCCGCGATCTCGCCCATCGCCTTGCGCTTCGTCATCGCCGAACGACAGAGTGTCGCATGGCGGCGCAGATGGTCGATCATGTGGCCGCGGATGCGCATCGACGCATAGGTGGAGAAAGCATGGCCGCGATCCTCGTAGCCGTTCGCCGCCTCGACCAGCGCGACCATGCCGATCTGCACCAGATCCTCGATATCGATCGCGGACGAGACGCGGCCGTGGACGTGCCACGCAATCTTGCGCACCAGCCCCATATGTTGTCGCGCAAGCGCGGCGGGATCGCTGCGCGCCGGCTTGCGGCCATAGGTGGCGGGCACGTCGTCGTAAGCCATGTTTGGGGCGGCGAAACTCATCGCGCCATCTCCGGTACGCGGTTGGACAGAGCCGGCGCGGGGGCCGGCTGACTATTGGAGCCGACGATCGCCATGACCTCGATCCCCTTGCCGTCGGGGATTTCGAGGAAGGACAGGATCGGCGTCTCGGGCAGATGGGGCTTCAGCAGTCGCGCCACCGCGCGCCGCGCGAGCGGCGAGGTGACGAGCGCGAAGCGGGTCGCGTTGTTGACCAAGGGTGCCGACGCCTGGGTGACGGCGGTGATGATGCGCTGCGCCAGCGCGGGCTCGAACGGGTGCTGCGCGGTCGGCCCGACGCGAACCGCCTGGGAGAGCATTCCCTCCAACTCGGCATCGAAGGTGATGACTGGCAGCGGCATCTTCACCGGCACGACCGTCTGCACGATCAGCGCACCGATGCGCGAGCGCACCGCCTCGATCAGCGCGTTGGGATCCTGCGTCTCGCGCGAGCTGTCGATCAGTGCCTCGGCGATGCGGCGGAAATCCTTGAGCGGGATGCCCTCGGACAGCAGGGCGCGGCAGGCTGCCGACAGCTGGGACAGGCTGAACGGTGCCGGCGTGAGGCCGGCCACCAGCTGCGGTGCGCCGTCCTTGAGCGCGTCGAGCAGCTTCTGCATCTCGTCCATGCCGAACAAATCGGCGGCGGACTGGGCGACGAGCTGGTTGAGGTGGGTCGCGACCACGGTCGCACCATCCACCACCGTGTAACCGGCGACGACCGCGTCACCGCGCTTTTCGGGACGGATCCATACGGCATCGAGGCCGAAGCTCGGATCCTTCACCTGGCGGCCTTCGACCTTGCCGATCAGTTCGCCCGAATCCAGCGCGAGCAGATCTTCCGGCCAGCATTCGTCCTCGCCGACGACAACGCCGGCGACCGAGATGCGATAACTGTTGGGGCCGAGCGCGAGATTGTCGCGCACGCGCACCAGCGGCACGACGAAGCCGAGTTCGCGCGAGAGCTGGCGGCGGATGCCGGTGATGCGTGCCATAAGCGGCGCGCCCTTGCGCTCGTCGACCAGCTGGATCAGCCCGTAGCCCAGCTCCAGCGACAGGGCGGCGGTGCCCGAAACCTCGTCCCAGCCGATCTGGGTGGGGTTGGGGGGCGGGGGCGGCGCGGCCTCTACCGCCTTGGCGGCTTCGATTGCCTTGGCTTTCGCGCCGCGCAGCTTCCACGCTACCGTGCCGGCCAGGCCGGCGGCGGGCAGGATGATGAAATGCGGCATGCCCGGCAGAAAGCCGAGGAAGCCGAGGATGCCGGCGACCGGGGTCCATGCCTTGGCCGAGCCGAACTGGCTGGTGATCTGGTTGGAAAGGTCGAGCGGGCTCGACACGCGCGTGACGATCGCTGCCGCCGCGATCGACAGCAGGAGCGCCGGCACCTGCGCGACCAGCGCGTCGCCGATCGCCAGCTGGATATAGGTCGATGCCGCCTCGCCGACGGAAAGCTTGTGGTTGACGACGCCGAGGACGAGGCCGCCGAGGATGTTGATCGCGAGGATCAGCACGCCGGCGGTGGCGTCGCCCTTCACGAACTTGGACGCACCGTCCATCGAGCCGTAGAAATCGGCCTCGGTCGCGACGTCCTGGCGGCGCTGCTTGGCTTCTTCCGGGGTGACGAGGCCGGCGTTGAGGTCGGCATCGATCGCCATCTGCTTGCCGGGCATCGCGTCGAGGGTGAAGCGGGCGGACACTTCCGAGACGCGGCCCGCGCCCTTGGTGATGACCACCATGTTGATGATCATCAGGATGCCGAACACGAACAGGCCGACGGCATAGTCGCCGCCGATCAGGAAGTGGCCGAACGCCTCGATCACATGCCCGGCCGCCGCGGCGCCATTATGGCCGTTGACCAGCACGACGCGGGTCGAGGCGACGTTGAGCGCGAGGCGCAGCAGGGTCGCGAACAGCAGCACTGTCGGGAAGGCGGAAAAGTCGAGCGGCTTCTCGGCGTTGAGCGAAACCATCAACACGGCGAGCGAGATCATGATGTTCGTGATGAAGCCGATATCGAGCACGATGCTGGGCACCGGCACGATCATCAGGCCGACCAGCATCAATGTCGCCATCGGAAGGATCGCGCCTTTGGTCGATCCGATCCAGAGCTTCCGATTTATCGCCTTGGTCGCCATGCGTATCCTCGTCTTACGACAGGGAAATAAGCAAGAGGCGTGCCAGAATGAGGTGTTTGGAGGGTCGCTTCGGGAAGTCGTCATCCCGGCGCAGGCCGGGATCCATAAGCCGAGCGGCGGCTCGATGGGCAGCTACGTCGCCGCGATAGATTCCCGCCTGTGCGGGAATGACGATCATTTGTCTTCGGAGGGGTATTCCCATGCTCGGCCACAGGGCCAAGGGAGGGAGGCGCACGGGTCAGGCGCTGTGCGCCGGTGGTGACTAGGCTCCGGCCTCAGCCGAAGCGGCCGTTGCGCCGATAGGCCTGCGGCGTCTGGCCGCGGGTGAGCGACACCAGCCGCTCGAGCCGACGCTGGTTGCTGTCGGCGAGGAAGTTGATGCGGCCGCGAGCGGCGTCGGCGCTCTTGAGCGCGTGGATCAGGGTATCGCGAAGCTCCGGCCGCTCGCGCCATGCGCCATGCGCCTGCAGTTCGCCGAGCGCCTCGGCGAGTTCGACATTGGCGGCGTCGAGCGTCTCCAGGTCGTGCGCGTCGAGCGCCGCGATCAGCGCGGCCTGCGCGTTGACGACACGAAGGAGCGCGCTCTCGCTCATGCGCGGACGGCCAGGTCCTGCGCGACCATCGCGCCTGCGATCGCCTTCGGGTCGATCTTGTAGGTGCCGGCGGCGATGCTGGCACGGATCGCCGCGACCTTGTCGGTATCCACCGGCGCGCCCTGCGCGGCGAGCGCCGCTGCCGGGCTGCGCGGGGTTTCGACCGCTTCGGCCTGCGATGCAGCGGCCTGAACCGCCTCGCTGCTGCGCGGAGTGGCGCCCTGTAAGTCGACGGCACGCGTGGTGCCGACCGATCCAATTCCCGTAATCATCCGAGCTGCCCTTCGCATTGCCTGATCCGAATGTACCTGCTGCACATCCAGATTAACGACCCGTGCCGAAATTATTTAAATCCTGCTAATCTGGCGCGCCCAGCTTCGATCACTTCGGCGAAAATCGGCGCATTTTTGCCATCGGCCTTCACCCGGATGCGGTTGCCCGCCGCGCCATCTTCCTGCGCGATGCCGGCGACCGACACGCTGAAGCCATCCGACTCCGCGACCAGATCGATCGGGTCGCCGCGGCGGATCACCATCTCCTGCTTCACAGGCACGAGCATCGCACCCCCAGCCGTCGCGGGCGTTGCAGCGCCGCCGAGGCGGGTGAGCGGCACGCGGATCCGCCAGTTGGCGGCGGGGCAACGCAGCGCGATCGCGCCCATCACCGGCGGATCGATCTGCACCGTCGTCGGGCAGGGGGCGAGCTTCAGTCGCCGGTCGATCTGCGCCATCGGGCCGCCCGTCTCGCCGATCCCGGCGCCGAGCGCGCCGATCAGGCGCGCCTCGAGCGCTGGAATATTCTGGAACGGCTCGGCCGCTGCCGGCGTGGCAGCGAGGGCGGCGAGGCTGAGAATCATTTTCATGCCCGCATTTCTGCAAAAGCCATGCCAGTCTAGCGACGACGGCTGACGCGGATGACCTGGCCGCCACCCGTGGCCGGGTCGATGGCCAGCGCGATCTGGCCCGCGGGCATGCCCGACGCCACCAGCGCGCGCGCTACGGCTGCACTCCGCGCAGCGGCGAGTTCCCACCCGTCGAAGCGCGCTGCGTTCGGCTCGGTGCCGCGACTGGAGATCGTTATCGCCCCGCCGCCACGCGCATAAGCCAGCAGGGATGCACGCGCCTGCGACCGCAGCACGGCCTCCCCCGGATCGAACCAGAGGCGGGCGGGCACGGTCAGCGGCGCTGCGGTCGGTGTGCCGAGCGCGGCGCGTACGCTTTGCGTCAGCGCCTGCGGATCGGGATGGGCCTGGAGCAGGACGAAGAAGCCGAGCAGCAGCAGGCATAGGTCTGCGAAACTCAGTGCCCAGCGGGCGTTGCTGCGCGCCTTCATGTCCCGAACCGGCGCGCGAGATGGCGCTGCAGGCCATGCGCCTGATCGAGTTCGGCGCGGGCGAGCGCGGCGAGCTGCGCCAGCGTCCGCTCCTGCCACGCCAATTCCGCGGTCGAGAGGCGCTCCAGCCGGTCGGCGATCGGCCCGGCGATCAGGTTGGCGACAAGGATGCCCCACAGGGTGGCGACGAGCGCGGACGCCATTGGCGGGCCCAGCTTGGCCGGATCCTCCATGTTGGCGAACATCGCGATCAGGCCCAGCACGGTGGCGACCATGCCCATGGCGGGCGCGGCATCGGCCGCGTCGCGCCAGAAGGCCGTCACGGCGGCGTGGCGCAGCCGTCGCGCGCCAAGGCTGTCCTCGGCCCAGCGCATGAAGACTTCGGAGGAGGGCGCGTCGGCGAGATGCCGGAGCGCTTCGCGCATGAAGCGGCCGGCGGTGGCGACACGATCGGCGCAGACGACGCTACGCGCCGCGGCGACCGCTTCGACCTGGCCGACGGCGACGATCGCGGCGAGCGCGTCCGCCTCGGGATCGGCGGCGACGAGTGGCTTGAGGCTCGCCAGCGCGGCCGACAGGGTGGAGAAGCCGCCGCGCAGCAGCGCCGCCAGTGCCGCGCCGCCGAAGACGATTGCGAGCGCGAGCGGATCGAACAACCGCGCCATCTGAGCGATGCTCTCCACTCTTACGCTTACCCCGTTTGCCGCACCGGCAAGAAATTGCCGCTCCCGGCAAAGCATTGCCGGTCGCCTCCGCATGCCGCCGGCAGCGGGCGGCAAATGCCGTCTCGCGCCAGTTTGGCACACCCCTTGCAGAACATGATCCCGAACCGCCGTCCGATCCCAGTAACGGCCGGCACGACCCGAGCTTTAGGCACGAAAGGAGGAGCGAACATGGCAGGCACCGATCCGCTCTTCGGGATCGACGGCAATGCGCTGGCGCTGCGTTCGCAGCGCATGGCGTTGCTGGCGTCGAACATCGCCAACGCCGCCACGCCCAATTACAAGGCGCGGGACTTCGATTTCCAGAAGGCGCTTGCCGCCGCCAACAATGGCAGCGCGACCGCCGATGCCGCCAATGGCGCGCTCGGCTATCGCGTGCCGCTGGAGACGAGCCTCGACGGCAACACGGTCGAGCTCCAGACCGAGCAGACCCAGTTCGCCGAGAATGCGGTCCAGTACCGCTCGACCCTGTCCTTCCTGCAGGCCCGCATCGCGACCGTGATGACGGCGCTGAAGGGAGACTGAGCGCGATGGCCAACAATCTCTCCATCTTCGATATTTCGGGTCGCGCCATGTCGGCGCAGCTCGTGCGGCTCAATACGACCGCGTCGAACCTCGCCAATGCCAACACCGTCTCGACCACCAAGGAAGGCGCGTTCCGCTCGCTGAAGCCGGTGTTCACCACCGTCGGTGCGCAGCCGGGCATCGCGACCGTCCAGGTGAGCAAGGTCGTCACCGCCGGCACCGATCCGACGCAGCGTCACGATCCATCCAATCCGCTCGCGGACAAGGACGGCAACGTCTGGGATGCCGGCGTCGATAGCGCGGGCGAGCTGGTCGAGATGATGGAAACCGCCCGCCAGTATCAGAACAACGTCCAGGTTCTTCAAACCGCCAAATCCCTTACCCTCGACACGCTGAGGCTTGAGAAATGACCACAGTCTCCACCACCGGAAACAGCTACCTCGACTCGTTGATGACGAGCACGAGCAAGGCAGCCTCGTCGTCCACGACCGCGACGGGTGGCAGCAGCCAGACGATCAATCAGTCGGGCTTCCTGAAGCTGCTGACCACGCAGCTCCAGACCCAGGATCCGACGCAGGCGACCGATACCAACCAGATGGTCGCCCAGATGGCGACCTTCAGCCAGGTCGCCGGCATCACCGAGATGAACCAGTCGCTGGCGACCATGTCGACCAACGTCGCGGCGCTCCGCTTCGGCAGCGCTTCCAACTGGGTCGGACGCGCCGCGCTCGTTCCGTCGGATATCGCGACGCAGGCATCGAACGGCGCCTATGCCGGCCAGATCACCGTGCCGTCGGACGCCAAGGACGTCACCGTCTCGCTCACCAATGCAAGCGGCCAGACCGTGTTCAGCAAGGATCTCGGCGCGCAGAGCGCCGGTGCGGTCAACTGGAGCTGGGACGGCAAGGACTCGTCGGGCACCGCCACGACGGATGGCGCGCTCAGCGTCAACGTCAGCGCCGTCGGGACGAGCGGCGGCAACCTGACCACCACCAACAACACCTGGAACGAGATCAGCTCGGTCAAGTCGCCGACCAGCGGCACCACCAGCCTCGTCACCGCACTCGGGACGATCGATCCGTCCACGGTGCTCGAGCTTTCCTGATTTCCGCACTTCTACCCGGAGAATCCCATGTCCTTCTTTACCTCGCTGTCCGGCCTCAAGGGCGCGCAATCCGATCTCGGCGTCATCTCGAATAACATCGCCAACGTCGGATCGATCGGCTTCAAGAAAAGCCGCGCGGAATTCGGCGATCTCATCTCCGCCTCGCCGCTTCAGTCGGGCACGGTCGCGGGCCAGGGCACGCGGCTGAAGGACATCAGCCAGCAGTTCACCCAGGGTGGCTTCCAGACGTCCGATCGCGCGCTCGATCTCGCCATTTCGGGCCAGGGCTTCTTCGTCACCAAGACGGGCAGCACGCTCGCTTATACCCGCAACGGCGCGTTCAGCCTCGACGGGGACCGCTATCTGGTCGACAGCAACGGCGCCTATGTGCAGGTGCTGCCGGTCGACAGCTCGGGCACGCTCGCCGCGACCGGCCTCTCGTCGGCCACCAACCTGCAGATCCCGCAGACCGCCGGCAGCCCGGTCGCGACCTCGGCGGTGCAGCTCGGCGTCACGTTGCCGAGCAACGCCGACATGCCATCCGCGCGCAGCAATTACAGCACCACCACGCCCTACGCGTTCAGCCGTTACGACTCGAACAGCTACAATTTCTCGACCTCGACCACCGTCTTCGACAGTTCGGGCAATCCGCAGCAGGCGACGCTCTATTACGTGCGTACGTCGGTGCCGGACACGACCGCGACGCCGCCGGTGACCGACAGCACGTGGCAGGCGCACCTTTTCGTCGGCGACCAGGAAGCGAGCGCGGACGGCAGCGCCGTCACGACCCCAGCCCAGCCGGTCACGATGACGTTCGACAGCAACGGCGTCCTCAAGTCGCCGACGACGGGCACCCAGTTCAGCAGCGTGCTGCCGTCCGGCGCCGGCGCGCCGATGTCGATCGACCTGACGTTCGACAGCTCGAACACGCGCCAGGCGTCCTCCACCTTCACGCCGGGCACGATCACCCAGAACGGCAAGGCGGCGGGCCAGCTCAACAACATCTCGGTCGACAGCAACGGGCTGGTCTCCGCGACCTTCTCCGACGGCACGAGCAAGAAGCTCGGCGCGATCATGATCGCCAACTTCCCGAACACCAACGGCCTGCGTCAGCTTGGTGACTCGCGCTGGGGCCAGAGCGGCCTGTCGGGCGATCCGATCATCAGCCAGGCCGGCTCGGGTTCGGCCGGTTCGATCCAGTCCGGCGCGCTCGAAGAGGCGAACGTCGATCTGACCGAGGAGCTCGTCTCGCTCATCACCGCGCAGCGTAACTTCTCGGCCAATTCCAAGGCGATCGAAACGGGCAACAACATGACCCAGACGATCATCAACCTGCGCTGACGGCACGGATGCGGAGTTAGACGGTGGACCGGCTCATCTATTCCTCGTTGGCGGCGATGCGCGGCGCGATGGGCCGGCAGGCGACGATCGCGAACAATCTCGCCAACGTGAACACATCGGGGTTCCGCGGCGAGATCGCGAACGCACAGTCGCTGTGGATCCGCGGGCAGGAGCTGAACGGCCGCGCCACCGTCTCCGACGAGGTGAAGGGCGCCGACATGTCGAAGGGAACGGCGGCGCAGACCGGCCGCGATCTCGACGTGTCGCTCAACGGCGATGCGATGCTGACGGTGCAGGCGGCGGATGGATCCGAGGCCTATACCCGTCGCGGCGACCTGCAGCAGACGAACAGCGGCCTGCTCACCACCGGCGACGGTTCGATCGTGATGGGGGAAAATGGCCCGATCACGCTGCCGGCCGCCGACACCGTGTCGATCACGGCCGACGGCACGATCTACATCGTGCCGCAAGGCGGCGATCCTCAGGCCCCGCAGCAGGTCGACAAGCTGAAACTGGTGAGCCCCGGCGGCAGCACCATCGCGAAGGGCCTGGACGGCCTGTTCCGCAACACCGCCGGCGGCACGTTGCCGTCCGATCCCGATGCGCGGGTGAGTTCGCGTTCGCTCGAAGGGTCGAACGTCAGCGCATCCTCGGCACTGGTCGACATGATCGACACGTCGCGGGCGTGGGACAGCCAGATCAAGATGCTCACGACCGCGCAGGAGCTCGACAAGTCCTCCGCCGACCTCATGCAATTGCCCCAATAGGAAGATAGGCCATGACCAACGCCGCCCTCCACGTCGCTCGCACCGGGCTCGATGCACAGAATTCGCGTATGCAGGTGATCGCCAACAATTTGGCGAACGTGAACACCACCGGGTTCAAGCGCGATCGCGCGAACTTCGAATCGCTGGATTACCAGCAGATCACCGCTCCGGGCGCGCCCTCGTCCGACGCGAACAAATATGCGACCGGCCTCAATCTGGGCACCGGCGTCAAGATCATGGCGACGTCGCGGATTGACACGCAGGGGTCGTTGCAGACCACCGATCGCTCGCTCGATCTCGCCATTTCGGGGCAGGGCTTCTTTCAGGTGACGAAGCCGGACGGCACCGCCGCCTACACCCGCGACGGCAGCTTCAGCACCAACGCCGACGGTACGGTCGTCACCTCGGACGGGCTGCCGCTGCAGCCGCAGATCCAGATCCCCGCCAACGCGACCAACGTCACGATCGCGACCGACGGCACCGTTTCGGCGGCGCTGCAGGGCCAGTCGAACACGACCACGCTCGGCAAGATCCAGACCGTGCGCTTCCAGAACGCGTCGGGTCTGCAGGCCGAGAGCGGCGACCTCCTGATCGAAACCGCGGCCTCCGGCGCGCCCCAGGTGGGCGATGCCGGCACCGATGGGCGCGGCACGATCACCCAGGGCAGCCTCGAAGCCTCGAACGTGGATATTACGCAGGAGCTGGTCGACATGATCGAAACCCAGCGCGCCTATGAGGTGAATTCGAAGGTGATCAAGGGCACCGACGAGATGCTCCAAACCGCCAACCAGCAGCTCTGAGGCGCGACCTGATGTCCTCCCTTCGTATCGCTCTGCTGCTCGGCCTGAGCTGCGCCTGCGTCATTGCTGCCATTCCAGCGCATGCGGGTCTGCTCGGCACCGGCGACAAGGCCAAGCACGATCAGGTCGAATATGCCCGCACGCCCTATCTGGCGCCCCCCGCGCCGCAAGCGGATGGCGCGATCTTCCACGCGGCGAGCGGTTACGCGGCGCTCACCTCGGGCGCGCGCGCCGCGATGGTCGGCGATGTCGTCACGATCAATCTCGTCGAGAAGACGCAGGCTGCCAAGAGCAACAGCGCCAATACTAATCGCACGGGTTCGATCAGCGTCACGCCGCCGCCGACCGGGCCGATCGCGACCGTGCTCAACAAGGTCAACCTCAACATGGGGCAGGGCGCGACCTTCGCCGGAAAGGGCGATGCCGCGCAGTCCAACCAGCTGTCGGGCGCGATCAGCGTCACGATCGCGGAAATCTATCCCAACGGCACGATGCTGGTGCGCGGGCAGAAGCAGCTCACGCTCAATCGCGGCGACGAGACCATCATGATCTCGGGCATCATCCGCGCCGCCGACATCGACTTCGACAATACGGTGCAGTCCACCCGCGTGGCGGATGCGCGCATCACCTATACCGGCAAGGGCGAGGTTGCGCGCGCCAGCACGCAAGGCTGGCTCGGTCGGTTCTTCTCCCGCGTCGCTCCGTTTTAGGGCTCCGTTCCATGCGTCTCGTCATTCTCCTGATCGCCATGCTCGCGGGCCTTGTCGCGCTCCCGGCCTCGGCCGAGCGGATCAAGGATCTCGGCACCTTCCAGGGCCTGCGCACCAACCAGCTCACCGGCTACGGCATCGTCGTCGGCCTGGCGGGCACGGGTGACGACAATCTGGATTATACGACGCAGGGCATGCGCAGCGTGGCGTCGCGCTTTGGCCTGACGCTGCCGGCCGGCCAGACGCAGCCGTCGCTGAAGAATGCCGCGGCGGTGATGATCACCGCCGAACTGCCCGCCTTCGCCAAGCCCGGCCAGAAGCTCGACATCACGGTCGCGGCGCTCGGCAAGGCCAAGAGCCTGCGTGGCGGCACGCTGCTGATGACGCCGATGCAGGGTGCAGACGGACAGATCTACGCCATGGCGCAAGGCAACCTTGCGGTCGGCGGCCTCGGCGTGACCGCGGCGGACGGCTCGAACGTCACCGTCAACGTGCCGTCGGCCGGCCGCATTCCGGGCGGGGCCACGGTCGAAAAGGCGGTCGACGCCGGTTTCGCCACCACGCCGGAGATCAAGTTCAACCTTGCCGAGGCCGATCTCACCACGGTCGAGCGCGTCGCCGACGCGATCAATGCGCGCATCGGAACGGGCCGCGCCCGCGCGATCGACGCCGTCACCGTCGCGATCAATGCGCCGCAGGGCGCGGAGGTGCGGACCGCGCTGATGGGGCAGATCGAGGATCTGCTGGTCGAGCCGGCCGATGCGCCTGCCCGCGTCATCGTCAACGCCCGCACCGGCACGGTGGTCATCAACGGCGCGGTGCGGATCGCGCCCGCCGCGGTCAGCCACGGCAAGCTGACCGTGAAGGTCAACGAGACCCTCAAGGTGTCGCAGCCCGGCCCGTTCAGCAACGGCCAGACCGCCATCGTGCCCAAGAGCAGCATCTCGATCGACGAGGAGAAGCACCCGATGTTCCGCTTCGCACCCGGCGCCAGCCTCGCCGACATCGTCAAGGCGGTCAACGCGATCGGCGCATCGCCGGCCGATCTGGTCGCCATCCTCGAGGCACTGAAGGAGGCGGGGGCGATGAAGGCCGACCTCGTGGTTCTGTGACGACGCCGGTTTCCTCCACGACGGCCGCAGCAGCGGCGGCGGCGACGAGCGCGGCCACCGGCACGGCTGCGCCCAACATGGCGAAGCTGAAGAAGGCTGCGCAGGGCTTCGAGGCGGTGTTCGCGCGCCAGATGATCTCGTCGATGCGCACCGCCAGCCTCGGCGACGGCATCATGGATTCGAGCGCGACCGAGCAGTTCCGCGACATGAGCGACGGCAAGCTCGCCGAGGCGATGGCAGGCAAGGGCTCGCTCGGCATCGCCGACATGCTGGTCAAGCAATGGGGCGCACGCGTCGCCGGTCCGGCCGGCGCCGCGACGGCCACCACCAACGGCCCGGCGACGTCCAAATGAGCGATCTGATCTCCATCGGCCGCTCGGGCATCAATGCCTATCAGGGCGCCTTGGCGGCGGTCGGCGAGAACGTCACCAACGCCAATACCGACGGCTATGCCAAGCGCATCGTGACGCTGAAGGAGCAGGCCACCAACGGCATCGGCTTTCTGTCGACGACGCATGCCGATTTCAACGGCGTGCAGCAGACGACGGTGGCGCGCGCCTTCGACCTCTACAAGTCGAGCGATGCCTGGACCGCGAATTCGGACTCGTCCTACGCCGACACGCGCGCGCAATATCTGACGACGGTCCAGTCGCAGCTCAACGACACCAACACCGGTATCGGCACGAAACTGACCGCGATCTACACCGCGGCCAACGCGCTTTCGGCCAACCCGACCGACACGACGCTGCGCCAGAGCATGCTGTATGCGGTGCAGGACGCGACCGGCTCGCTCGGCCAGGCGGCGGCCAGCCTCGACAAGGTGATGGGCACCATCTCCGATCAGGCGACGTCGCAGGTGGCGCAGCTCAACACCTCGCTGACCCAGCTCGCCAAGCTCAATCTGTCGCTGGAGACCGCACAGGCGGGCACTTCGGGCCGCGCGACGCTGGAGGATCAACGCGACAGCCTGATCTCGACGATCAGCAGCACGGTCGGCGTCGACGTGACGCTGGACCAGAAGGGTGCGGCGACGCTCAAGCTCAGCAACTATGGCGGTCCGACGCTCGTTTCGGCCAACAGCACCACGCCGGCACTGGTGAGCGTTTCTCAGTCGAGCGACGGCCACCTCGTGGTCTCGCTCACGTCGAACAATACCAACAGCATCGCCACGCCGACATCGGGCACGCTGGCGGGGCTGATGGACGGCGCCGGCAACGCGTCCGATCGCAAGGGCCAGCTCGACGGCCTGGCCGACCAGCTCGCGACCCAGCTCAACACGTGGCAGGCGCAGGGCCTCGATTTGAGCGGTGTCGCCGGCACCGACATGTTGTCCGGCCACACGGCCGAGACGCTGCAGGTGCTCATCACCGATCCCACCAAGATCGCCGCGGCCGACGCGACCGCGAGCAACGGCAACCTGCTGGCGCTCCAGTCCACCCGCAGCGCGAGCGGGGTCGAGACGACGTGGCACGCGATGGTCAACGCGCAGGCGCTGCAGGTGAACGCGGCCAATACCGC
Source organism: Sphingomonas nostoxanthinifaciens (assembly GCF_019930585.1). Taxonomy (NCBI): domain Bacteria; kingdom Pseudomonadati; phylum Pseudomonadota; class Alphaproteobacteria; order Sphingomonadales; family Sphingomonadaceae; genus Sphingomonas; species Sphingomonas nostoxanthinifaciens. Next base: position 1,700,500 of record NZ_CP082839.1, read on the forward strand.
CTCCACCACCGCATCGGCGCAGAAGGACAACGCCTATTCGGCGCTCGACAGCGTGTCGGGCGTCAGTCTCGACGACCAGGCCGCCGATCTGCTGCGCTTCCAGCAGGCCTATTCGGCCTCGTCCAAAATCATCCAGGCCGCCAAGGATACGTTCCAGGCGATCCTTGGTCTCTTTCCATAAGGGGGTCAGATCGTGACCAGCATTAGCCGCTACACCGCCCAGGCTGAGATCAGCCGCCAGAGCGCTCTTTCGAGCCAGATCCTGACGCTGCAGCAGCAGGTGTCGAGCGGCAAGCGTCTCGCCGCGCCGTCGGACGATCCGGCTGCCTCGGCACGCGTGTCCGAGATCCGGCAGATGCAGGCCGACCAGGTCGTCTACACCACCAACACCAATACCGGCGCGGCGATTTCAAGCGCCGCCGATACGGCGCTCACCTCGGTCACGACCTTGCTGACGAAGGCGAAGGAGCTGATGTTGTCGGGTCGTAACGACGCCACGTCCGATACCGACCGTGCGACGATCGCGGGGCAGCTGACCAGCCTGCTCAGCAACATCCAGTCGCTCTCCACGCAAAATGATCCGACCGGGGCGCCGCTGTTTCCGGACGGCACGCCGCTCGAGCTGCCGGTGTCGGATACGCTCAACCTGCCGGCCACGGCCTCGCGCGATTCGGTGTTCAACCAGGTGTCGATCGCCGGCGTGCCGACCTCGATCACCAGCATCCTGACCGATGCGGCCACCGCGCTGACCACCACCGACGCCACACAGCGCGCCACGCTCTCCGATGCGAGCCTGACGGCGCTGGATGACGCCATCAACCATATCACGCAGGTCCAGGCCGATCAGGGCGTGCGCGCACAGCGTTTCGATACCGCCAAGACCGCGCTGGCCGATGCCGGCGATGCGCTCACGACCGAGCGTTCATCGCTCGAAGACACCGATCTCACCTATGCCCTGTCGCAATTTCAGTCGAAGCAATTGTCGCTGCAGGCGGCCCAGTCCGTCTATGCGCAGACCATGAAAAAGTCGCTGTTCGATCTGATCGGCTGAGCTTCTGCCAGGCTTAATGCCGATTTACCTCGGCCGTTAAGCCTATTGGAGGATCATCGAGCTAGGTTGTCCTCGCGTTATCTGAGACGGGGGATCTCCAACCATGTTTGCTGCCATCGGCCTTGTCGTCCTGCTTGGCATGGTGTTCGGCGGGTTCGCCTTCACCGGCGGCAGCCTCGGCCCGGTGCTGGAGGCGATCCCGCACGAGATGATCATCATCGGCGGTGCGGCGGTCGGTGCGATCGTCGCCGGCAACAGCATGAAAGAGATCAAGCAGTTCGGCGGCGGCTTCATGAAGGTGCTCAAGGGGCCGAAATACGCCAAGAAGGATTATCTCGACACGATCTTCCTCGTCTCCGGCCTGATGAAGATGCTGCGCACCGACGGGCCCGTCGCGCTGGAGCCGCACATCGAAGACCCCAAGTCGTCGAGCGTCTTCGGCCAATATCCCAAGCTGCTCAAGGATTCGACGCTGATCCACATGATCACCGATACGCTTCGGCTGGTGGTGATCTCGTCCGGCACGCTCGACCCGATGGCGGTCGAGGACGTGATGGACAATGCGCTGAAGACGCATCACCACGACGACATTCGGCCGGCCGACATGCTGCAGGGCCTCGCCGACGCTTTGCCCGCATTGGGCATCGTCGCGGCCGTGCTCGGCGTGGTCAAGACGATGGGCTCGATCGACAAGCCGCCGACGATCCTGGGCGGCATGATCGGCTCGGCGCTGGTCGGCACCTTCATGGGCATTCTGCTCGCCTACGGCATCGTCGCGCCCTTCGCGAACCGCTGCCGCCAGGTGATCGAGGCCGACGGCGCGATCTACGGCATGGTCAAGCAGATCATCATCGCCTCGCTCCATGGCCACCCGCTGCCGCTGGTGATCGAGGCGGCGCGCTCGGGCATCACCCATTCGAACCAGCCGGCCTTCGCCGAGGTGTTCGACGGCATGCGCGGCCGCTAAGAAATGGCCGCACCAGCCAAACGGGGCAAGAACGAGCCCGAACCACGCCCGATCATCGTCAAGAAGATCATCGTCGAGGGCCATGGCGGCCACCATGGCGGCGCCTGGAAGGTCGCCTATGCCGACTTCGTGACCGCGATGATGGCGTTCTTCCTGCTGCTGTGGATCCTCGGTGCCACCACCGAGAAGCAGCGCAAGGGCATCGCCGACTATTTCGCGCCGACGATGGTGCAGATGAAGCAGAAGTCGGCCGGATCGAACGGCGTCTTCGGCGGCGATTCGATCGTGTCGAAGGATCATTATGCGCACAAGTCGGCGCAGACCGGCAGCCGCTCGCTCACCATTCCCAAGGATGCGTCGGGCGGCGTGAAGGAAGGCGAGGCGCAGCGCGTCAAGGATCGCATCCGTTTCGGCTTCCTCAAGCGCGAGCTGATGAAGCGGATCCAGAGCGACAAGTCGCTCCAGCGCTTCGCACAGAACATCCGCATGACCGAGACGCGCGAGGGACTGCGCATCGATCTGGTGGACAAAGCCGACTTCTCGATGTTCGCGATCGGCACCGATCGTCTGCTGCCCGATGCGTTCCGGCTGATGGGGCAGGTGGCGCAGGTGATTTCCGCCGTGCCCAACGGCGTGATCGTGCGCGGCCACACCGACTCGCTGCCTTATGCGGCCGGCCGCTCGGTCAACAACTGGACGCTGTCGAGCGCGCGAGCCGAAGCGACGCGGCGTGCGCTGGCGGAGCAGGGCGTGGCGGGCACCCGCTTCAGTCGGATCGAAGGCGTGGCCGATCGTGAACCGTTCGTGCCGACCGATCGCTACGATCCGCGCAACCGCCGCATGTCGGTCACGCTCGAGTGGAGCGATACGAAGCAGGGCGACGCGGCTGGAGGCGACCCTCAGACCGCCGGGGTGGCCGACAGCATCAAGTAAGCGAGCCGGGCCTGCGCGGGCGTGGGCTTGAGCAAATTGACCCGGCCTTGCTCCAGCGCGGCCATCATCGAGGAGACGTCGCCCGATGCGTCGGCGACCTGCGTCGCGGGCGTGCCGAGGCTGGCGTCGCTCATGTCGGCATAGGCAAGCCGCACGTCGGGCAACGGCGGCGCGCCGGGCAGGCTCTGGACGAGCGATCCCGGCGTCGCGTTGCTCGTGTCTGAAACACCGTTGGCGTCGCTCGCTTTGTCGAGCTTCGATCCCATCAGCGCATAGACCTGCCCGAGCGTGCGGGCTGAGCCGTCGCTTGCGTAGAAGATGCCGCGATTGGAATGCGCCTCGCGCGGGAACAGGCTGGCGGCGGTGGCGTCGGGGCTGGTGGTGGCGGCGCGCAGGAAGCGCGTCGCACCCTGCAGCCCGAGGAAATGCGCGAAATAGAGATCGGTGCCGTTGACGCCGCGGCCGAGCGCCTGCGTCAGGCCCTGCGCATTCTCGCTGGCATAGGATGCCGCCATCATCGCCGCAGGGGCCGCCTGCTCGCGCAGCCCGAACACCGCATCGCGCAGCGAGGGATCGACGGTGAAGCCGCCGCCGCGCTTCGACTGGATCGCGTCCGCCGCCCAGCCGAGGCCATGTTCGGCGCCATGCTTCTTGACGACGGCGAGCCAGCTCTGGTCGAGGAATTGATAGAGGCCGGTCGCGGTCGAATTGCCGGCCTTGGCGGTGGCGTTCAGTCCGCTCTCGCTCTGCGCCTGTGCCAGCAGATACGAGAAATCCACGCCGGTGCTTTGCGCAGCCGCACCGATCGCGGCGCGCGCTTCGTCGCGGGCCGCCGCCAGGCTGGTCGAGATGCGCGAGAGCGACACGTTGGGGGGTGCGAACCTTTGCTGTTCTGGAGTTCATCAACGATAATGAAGTATGAAGGTTAACAGCTCGTTAGGCGCGGTTACTATCCACAGCCCGTGCTGTCCGAACTTTTGAGCCACTCCGCATCGGCCGGCGCCCTACAGGTGGCAGACGAGCGAAGCGTTAACCTCTCAGATGATCCGCTTCATGGATAGCGATAGCGTAAATTACTCAAAAGTATCGAAAACTCTCCGGTCACATCGGACGAGATAAAATGATGCCGACGCGGGCTGATATTGCTATCTTGCCATGGTTGTCGATGGGGGTTTGGCGACATGGGGGATTCGGTCGCGCGCGGCATAGCTGCGCGACATCTGGTTGGTCTTGACGGACTGCGTGGGCTGGCGGCATTCGTCGTCGTAGTTCATCATGTAGGAACGACGATCGGCGTCGATATCGCGCCGAGTGCTATCTATGCCGTGGACTTCTTCTTTCTGCTCAGCGGCTTCGTCGTGGCGCGTGCTTATGAAGACAAGATCGCCGACGGTCGAATGTCTGCCGGCACCTTCGCGCTGGTGCGCGCCGTCCGGCTCTATCCGGCGGTCCTTCTCAGCCTTGTTATCAGCGCGGCCTTCCATCTGACGGGTGGCGTTGCCGATGCCGATGCCACCGGCACCGCCTATCTGGCGCTGTTCCTGATCCCCTGCCTTTCGACCAACATGCTGTTCCCGCTCAATCCGCCGCTCTGGTCGTTGCTGCTGGAGCTGATCGCCAATGCCGGTCATGTGGCGATGCTGACCGGCCCCGATCGGCGACGCACGGTCGCGCATGCGGCGATGGCGGCGATGGTCGGGCTCGGCGCTTTGCTGTTCGCGATCCTCGCTTATCGTTCGATCGCGATCGGCCCGAAGCCCGAAACCGCGCTTGGCGGCGTGGCCCGGATCGCGTTCAGTTATGGATTGGGCGTCCTGCTCTATCGCATGCGGCGCGACGGGCTGCTGCGCGCGATCGACGGGAAGGTGCCGTTCCTGCTGGGCGTCGCCATCCTGACGGGGTTGCTGCTGCCGCAATTGCCCCACGAAACCCTGCTGTGCGTGATCTTCGTCCTGCTGCTGTCGCCGATCACGCTGGTGGCCGGCTTCGCGACGCCGGGGTCGGCCATGATCGACCGTTGCTGCACGATCCTCGGTAAGCTCTCCTACCCACTCTACGCGCTGCACATGCCGATCCTCGCGACGATCGGTGCCGGGGGTGTGGCCCCTACGGACGGCGTGGCGGCATTCCTGTTCTGGTCGGTGGTCGTGCTGGCGACATGCGGCTTCTCTTACGCCGTGGCCGAATTTTACGAGGCGCCGCTCATCGCGTGGGCGAAGCGCCGGCTGGCCACGGCCGATATGCCGGCGGCCTCGACGGTCGGCGCGGCCCAGATGGCCGGCACGATCCGCTAGGGGCGGGTCAGTCCGCGAGCATCGCCGCGAAGGCGGGAGAAAGCAATTCGCGCGCTTCGCCGTCGATCATGACGACGACGCATGCTGCGATCCCCGCCACCTCGGCCGCGGCGATCCCCGCATCCCCGCCGAGCACGGTGACCGCCGTCGCCCATGCATCGGCGTCCATCGCGCTCGCATGGATCACCGTCACCGAGACGACGCCGTTCGCGGTCGACCTCCCGGTGCGCGGATCGAGCGTATGGGCGCCGCGCCGATAGTCGCCCGAGGTCGCCACCGCCAGGCCGTGCAGCGCGATACGGAGCGGCGGCAGCGTGCTGCCGGGCGGCTGCTCGACATCCACCCACCACGGCTGGCCATCGGGCCGGACGCCGCGCCCGGCCAGCTCGCCGCCAATCTCGACCAGGCAATGGCCCAGACCCTTCGCCGCCAGCAGGTCGGCGATCGCATCGACGGCATGGCCCTTGGCGATGCCCGACAGATCGAGCGCCAGCCCTCCCGGCTGCCGCAGCCGTCGTGCGCCGGGATCGAATTCGAGCCGTCGCCAGCCCGATGCCGCGCGCGCCGCGCGGAGCGTCGCCTCATCGGGCGGGGTCGATCGCGATACGGGCCCGAATCCCCACAAATCGGTCAAGCGCCCGATCGCCGGATCGAAGGCGCCATCGGTCGCGGCCGCGATGCGCAGCCCGGCGGCGACGACATGGGCGAAATCGGGGGGCAGCGCGAACCATGATCCTGCGGGCGCGCGGTTGAAGCGCGACAGATAGGATGCCGCTTCCCACTGGCTCATCTCGGCGACGATGTTGCCCAGCCGGGCCACGATCGCCGCGCCGATCGCCGTCAGGTTGGCATGGGGAGGCCGGGCGAAGCGCACGTGCCACATCGTGCCCATCGTCTCGCCCGAAAGCGTGGCGATCGACCAGGCCGGATCGCGCGCCGCAATCGCCGCCGGCGCGATGTCGGGCGGCAGCGCGATCCGGACGGGGTCGCTCACGGCATCAGCACTTCCAGCGTGGTGCTGTAGGACAGGCGCCGCTCGGTCGCGCGCGGGACGCTGGTCTTGGCGTCGGTCAGCGTCGCATTGAGCCAGTACATGCCCGCCTCGGGCCACTTGATCGTCAGCACGCCGTCGGCGCCGGTGGTGAGATCCATCGCGCCGAGATCGTTGCGATAACGCTTGCCGCCACGGATGACGGCTACCTTCAGGCCGGCCATGGGCTGGCCGTCGACCAGGAAGCGGAACCGCGCAGGCTCGCCCAGCACAAGATCGTCGGGATGGGTGATCGGCACCAGCTCGATGCCCTTGCCGGTGGGGGCGAAGACGGCGGTGGTCGGCGTCCCCTCGGTCACATAGACCTCGTTGCGCGACAGCGTCTCGGCGAGCTTCACGTCGGTCGCGTCGGCGGGGATCTCGTTCACCGCGACAGAGGGTAGGCGCGGCGGGCCGCCTGCTGCGGCAGGCCCACCGGGTCCGCCACCCGGAGGACCACCGCGACCGCCGACGCGCCGCTCGACGCCGTTCTGCATGAAGGTACCGCCGACCATCGCCATCTCGCTGCTGACCCGCCACGTGCCGGGCTTGTCGAGCTTGACGTCGAAGACCGAGCGGTAGCGGCCGGTCGACGCATTCTGCATCGTGCCGGGTGTGCCGTCGGGCTGGGTGACCTTGACCGATTCGAGCCGCAGCGGGGCATGGTCGAAGAAGAACAATTCGCTCGTCACCGCGCCGTCGAAGGTCACCCAGCTTTCAGGGCCGGAGAAGCTGGTGGCCGAGGGAAGCAGCCACGGATGCTCGGCGCGCGCGGCGGCGGGGAGTGCCGCCAGCGCGACGGCAGCGGCGAGCAGGCGAGTGGTGAGGTTACGCATGGCGGGCCTCCGGATCAGCGGGCGGAAACGGTGATGGCGCCGAGCTCGGCCTTGCCCGCCGCGCGCGCGGTGCCGGGCACGGTCAGCGGCGTGGAGACGAGCTCGCGGCCGCCGCTTTCGCGCGCGGCCTCGACGTTTAGCACGTAGGCGCCGGGCTTCACGTCGGCGGGCAGGGTTATATTATACTGGCCGGGCGCGCGGGTCGCGCCGGTGATGCCGTCGGCAGGCACGGTCATGCTCCGCCCCGCCTTGCGCCACCAGGTGCGCATCTCGGCCAGCCACTTGGTGCCCGGCTCGGCGCCGAGCTTCTTGACGTTGTACCACACCGCGATCGTGCGCGGTGCGCCGCCGGCGGTCGGCTCCAGCCATACCGCGACATAAGGCGGGTGATATTCGGCGACCGACAGGCGCGGGATTGTGACATTGATCGTGCCGGCGGCAGCCGGCGCGGCGATCGCGCCGCCCAGCAGGATGAAGGAAGTCGATCGCATTTTTGGCCCCTCAGTGGATGAACAGGATGGCGACGATGATCGGTAGCGCGACGCCCGCCGCCACCATCGGCCACGTCATCGGCCGGCGCCGCGCGTGGAACTGGAGCAGCAGCAGCCCGGTGATCGTGAACAGCACGCAGGCGGCCGCGAACAGGTCGATGAACCAGAACCATATCGCCCCGGCATTGCGGCCCTTGTGGAGATCGTTGAGGTACGAGATCCAGCCGCGGTCAGTGGTCTCGGCGCTGATATGGCCGTTGGCGCGATCGATGCTCACCCAGGCGTCGCCGCCCGGCCGTGGCAGTGCGACATAGACCTCACCGTCGGACCATTCGCCGGCATGGCTGCCGGCATCGACGCCGACGATATCGCGCACCGCCTTCGCCACGGCGGTGGGCAGCGGCGCGTCGGCGCGCGGTGGAGAGGCGAGCAGGGGCCGCAGCGGGCCGGGCAGGGTGCCGCTGCTGTCTTTCACCACCGGCTTCGCGTCGATCGACGCTGCGTGGTTGAGCGTGATCCCCGTCACGGCGAACAGCAGCATCGACAACAACGAGATCGCCGCGCTCACCCAATGCCAGGTGTGCAGCTGCTTGAGCCACCAGCTGCGCCAGGAGCGGCGGTGCGTTTGAGGATGCGACGGGATCAGGAGAACAACCGCTATTGAGAGCTAATAGCAGTTTCTTTCCGGCGCGAGGCCGCTTTTGTCAACGGCTCATGCGGTCCAGGCATATGGCTTCTTCCGCGCCAACGGGTGCGATCCGTTCGGTTCGAGCCACTTCAAGCCCGTCGAGAAGCGCCCATCGAATAACGCGCCATGCATGCGGATTTCTGGGCCACCGGCTCGAACCTCCGCTCGAAAAGAACGGCCCGCGGTTTGAGTTAGCCCTGCGGCGTCGCCACGCGTCCCGAACGTTCCAGCTTGCCCCAGCCGACCCATGGACCACGCACCGCCGCCGTCACCGCGCGCACCACCACGGAATACATGATCTGGCGGTAGACGAAGCGCTGGGCGAGCAGCAGGAACAGCGGGAACTTCTTCTCGCGCGGCTCCAGCGCATAGGCGATGCGGCCGCATATCGCGTCGATCGCGGTGAAGGCGACCCAGTAGACCAGCATGCGCAGCACGTCGCTCTGCGTCTGATGCCAGCCATGCTGCTGCACGCGCACGACCGTCGAGATGATGCTGATCGCCAGCGCCAGATCGATCAGCGGCGAGATCAGCGCGAAGCCGATCTGGAACAGCCACGCCTGCGGGATGCCGACTAGGGCGAGCCCGGCCGGGCGCCGCTCGCGCAGGATGCGGCGATGCTTCCACAGGCATTGCAGCGTGCCGAACGCCCAGCGGAAGCGCTGCTTGGCGAGCGCACCGAAGGTTTCGGGTGCTTCGGTCCACGCGACCGCGTCGATGTCATATTCCACCAGCCAGCGCTTGCGCTGAATGGCGATGGTCAGATCCTGGTCTTCCGCCAGCGTATCGTGCGGATAGCCGCCGACGCTGTCGAGCGCGGCGCGCCGCCATGCGCCGACCGCGCCCGGCACGACCGTGATCGCGTCGAAGCGGGACAGCGCGCGCCGCTCCAGATTCTGCGCGGTGACATATTCCACCGACTGCCAGCGCGTGACGATGTTGACGCGATTGCCGACCTTGGCGTTGCCCGCCACCGCGCCGACCTCGTCGTCGGCGAACCAGCGCGACAGGCGCGCGATCGTCAGCGGCTCGAACTGGGTGTCGGCGTCGAGCGCCACGATCACTTCGCCCGTGGCCAATTCCAGCCCGCGGTTGAGCGCGCGTGCCTTGCCGCCATTCTCCAGCGTCAGCAGGCGGACGCGCGGATCGTCGGCATAGGCCTCGCGGACGACGTCGCTGGTACCGTCGGACGAACCGTCGTCGATGACGATCACCTCGAGCCGGACATCCTCGCTCGCCAGCACGCGCGCGACCGACGTCGCGATCACCCGCGCCTCGTTAAAGGCGGGGATCAGCACCGAGACGAAGCGGTTGGGATCGATCGGCGGCGGCACCGGCCGGTTACGCGGCAGGTTGGAGCGCAGCGCCAGCAGCGCGAGCAGGATCGCGCGCGCCGTGCCGACGAAGATGGCGATGAAGAACAGGAACTTGAGCAGCTGGTCGAGACCGGCAAGCAGCATGAAGATGCCGACGTCGAACCGCACCGCGATCAGATCGGATCCCGAGATGCGCGGATTGAGTTCGTTCGACGAGACGTTGGCGAGGCGCGAGACCGGCACGATTGTATAGCCGCGCGCGCGCAGCCCATCGATGATCGCCGGCAGCGCCGCCACCGTCTGCGATCGATCGCCGCCCGAATCGTGCAGCAGGATGATGTTGCCCGATTTCTTGTCGTTGCCCGCCTCGACACCGTCGAAGGTGTTGTCGAGGATCGCCTGCGTGCCCGGCCGCTGCCAATCCTCGGTGTCGACGTGCAGGCCGATGTTGAGATAGCCGCGTTGTTGCGCCTGCAGCACCGGCACCAGCTCGTCGCTGGTGGTCGGCTCGGCGTCGCCGAAATAGGGGATGCGCGCCATCCGCATCGCGCGGCCGGTATAGGCCTCGACCAGCCGCTGCGTGGTGTTGAGCTCGATCCGCACGCCGCGCGGCGACACCAGAGCCATGTTGGGATGGGTGTAGCTGTGGTTCCCGATCTCCGAGCCCTGCGCCAGGATGCGGTTGAGCAGGAAGGGATGGGCGAGCGCATTCTCGCCGATCACGAAGAAGGTCGCCGGAGCGTTCTTCGCCTTCAGGATGTCGAGGATCTTGGGCGTCCACTTCGGATCGGGCCCGTCGTCGAAGGTGAGCGCGACCTCCTTCGGCCGATAGCCCGAGCGGCGCACCACATAGGGCGTCGGATAGCTTGCGAAATGCTCGTCGCGGATCAGCCCGCGCGCGTCGCCGGTCACGGTGCGCAGCCCGTCTTCGGGAACGTGTTCGATCCGGACGATCTCGCCATTGCCCTCGACGTCGACGTTGCCGATCGACTTGAGCGGCCCGAAGGTCGGGGGCACGTTGCCCTTAACGATCGCGGCGAAGTCGTCCCAGATACCGGGATCCTCGCCGCCCATACGCCACAATGCTGTACCGAACGCGCCCGCGGCCTTGACCGCGCGCATCTGGTTCCATGCACTGGCGGCATCGAGCAGCCATACGTGGCGCAGCGTGCCGTCATCGTCATGATAGTCGAACGTGGCGTTGCCGCTCGCTTTGTCGAACCGGGTGACGACATTGTTGTCGTGCGCGATCAGCCATGCCTCTTCGTCGGTCATGGTGTCGGCGTCGGTCTTGCCGTCTGGCCAGTCATACGCATAGTTGGCGATGCCGATGATCGACTTTTCGCGGCCGACCTCGGCCACCGTGCGGCGCAGTTTTTCGACGAACCACGGCTGCGAGGCGATCGGCCCCGGATCGCCGCCCGGATAATGTTCGTCATAGGTCATCAGGAACAATTTGTCGGCGACCTTGGCGTAGGCCTTCAGATCCCAATCATTGTCGCCGACCGGCACCGCCAGCGTGACCAGCATGTTCGAGAAGCGCTTGTTCGCCTCGGCGATGAAGCGCTGATAATCGTGCTGCGCGGTCGCCGGCAATTCTTCGAAGTCGAACACCACGCCGGCGGCATGTTCCGCCGTCAGCATCTCGCCGACCTGATCGAGCAGATGCGCACGCAGCTTGGGATCGTGCAGCAGCTTCGCCGTGTCCGCGCCGAACCATTGGTCGTCCTCGACATTCTGGACGACCGGCAGGATCAGCGGATGATGCTGGCTGGTGGCGAGCACCGCTTTCAGGTTGGCGTTCGGCCGGTAATCGAATTCGTGATCCGGCCCGGTGACCGACGAGATCACCGGCACCACCCAGTCGAGCTGGTTGATGTGCGCCTGCAGGCTTGTCTTGCTGGCGTCGTCCCACGGGACGTAGAAGCCGATCACCGCCTGCCGACCCGGCATCACCGTGCCCGGCTTTCCCTCCGACGGCAGCCACGAGGCGAAGGCGCGCACGCGCCGCTGCACGACGCGGCGCAGATGCGCTACCTGGCTGTTGAGCGAGCGCGGCTGTTCGCGCTCGATCCCGATCTTGAGCGGGTCGGGCGCGGGCACGTTGAAGATCGTCGCCGCGAAGCCGATCGCGGCGAGAAACAGCACGACGATCAGCGCCAGCAGCAAGCGCTTCGACCATCGGCCGCGCCGACCGCTGGGATCGTAGAAAACCGGCGCTTCCATGCTTCTCGCCTAATCGCCCTCGTCAGAGGATCTATGTCGTCACGGCTGAGCGGCGGCTGAACCCGGTCCGCTCTCGCCGCGCCTGCGTGAGACGCGGCCTTGGCTCCGCTTCGATGCGATGTCCAGAGGCGTGAAATTATCCATCGCCGTCATCCCGGCGTAGGCCGGGATCCAGGCCACGTCACGTTCGCGGATGAATCGCATCCTGGATCCCGGCCTGCGCCGGGATGACGGCAGGGGGGTCTTGGGTCATCCCTCCGTCAACCATGCCGCGATCAGTTCGTTCAACGCGTCGGGCGCCTCGGCGGGCAGCATGTGACCGGCGCCGGGGATGATCGCCAGCCGGGCATCGGGGATGAGCGCGGCGATGGCTTCATGCTGTGCGGGTGGGCTCCACGCATCCTCGGCGCCGGTGATGACGAGCGTCGGGCAGGCGATGCGCGGCAGCAGATCGTCCACCGGCGGCCGGCTCAGCATCGCCTCCGACTGCGCGGCGAAATCCTCGACTCCGACGCCGATGCACATCGCGCGCAGCGGCTGCAGGATCGCCGGGTCGTCGCGATGCGCCGGTGCCAGCATCGGCGGCAACCAGCGATCGACCAAAGCGGCAGCGTCCTCGGCGCGGCCGACGTCGCGCAGCGCGTGGCGGCTTTCCGCCTCGCCCGGCCGGGGCTGGTGAATGCCGGTGCTCAGCAACGCCAGCCGCACGACGCGGTCGGGGGCGCGCCGCACGACCTCCAGCGCCACCCGCCCGCCCATCGAATGGCCGAGCAAGGCGAAGCGCTCCGGCGCATGCTCTAGCGTCCGCTCGGCCATGGCCTGGAGGCTGGCCAGCGGCCCCAGACCGTCGACCGCGATCGCCTGGGGGAAACGTGCCAATTGAGCGGCGAAGATGCGCGCATCGGAGATCAGGCCGGGCAGCAGGAGGAGCGGCAGGGTCATTGCGGGGCTTGCTCCCGGTTTCAGGGACCGGCCCGCTGGTGCCGCAGGCTCGCACTCGATGCAACCGAACGCCGCCCGCCACTGGCCGTTTCGGGACTACCCGCTATATCGGCGCGGCGTGTCGTCGATCGAAGGCTGTCAAAGTGAGCCTCCTGATACCGCTATTGCTGGCGAGCGGCGCCCTGACCGGGCCGGCGGGCACCGTCATGCCCGCGATCGTCGATCCCTATGCCGCCGAGATCGCGGCGTTTGCGCGCGCGCCGCGCACCAGCGGCACGGCGGCGGTGCTGTTCCTCGGCAGCTCCAGCGTACGGCTGTGGGACAAGGTCGATGCCTTCCCCAGCGAGAGTGCGATCAATCATGGCTTCGGCGGTGCGACCGTGCGCGACGTGCTGCGCCATTACCGGGTGCTGGTCGAGGATTGCCACCCGGCCGCGGTCATCGTCTATGTGGGCGAGAACGACATCGCGACCGGGCGCACCCCTGCCGAGACCGCCGCCGACGTGCTGACTTTGATGACGAAGCTGCGCGAGGATTTTCCGACGGCGCGCATCGCGTGGCTGTCGCTGAAGCCGAGCCCGGCGCGCTGGCCGCTGTGGCGCGAGATGACCGTCGTCAATGCGGAGGTGAAGGCCCACGCCGCTTCGGCCGGAGCGTTCGATTATATCGATATCGTACCGAGCCTGATGGGCCTCGACGGGCGCCCCGATCGAACGCTGTTCGGCCCCGACGGCCTGCACATGAGCCCGCTCGGCTATGCGCGCTGGAACCGGATCGTCGCGCTCTATTTCGCAGCCGGCGGCCAGACCGCGCATGTCCGCCCGGGCCCGACCGGGATACGATAGGCGCAGGCTCAGCGCACCGCGACCGGCCAGCCTTCGCGGTCCCACTCGATCGGCGAGATGCGCAAGGTCGGCGCTCCGCGATTGGCTTTGTCATAGGCGTGATAGACGATGTAATCCTTGCCATCGTCGTCATGCAGGAAGCCGCTATGGCCCGGCCCGCGAAAGCGGCCCTGCTCCTCCAGATCGGCGCGCAGGATGATCGTGCCCTGACCATCCATCATGCGGCTGCCGTCGCGGCCGAGATAGGGGCCGGTGATCGCCTTCGATCGGCCGACCACGGTGTAATAGGTACTGTTCACGCCCTTGCAGCAATAATCGTATGAGGCGAACAGATAGTAATGGCCCCCGCGCGGCACGATGTATGGCGCCTCGATCGGCGCCGGGCCGCCCGCGGGCGCAAGGCGGCGGGCGAGCGCCACCGGCTTCTCGCCTTCGTGCAGCAGCTTGCCCGTGCGCGGATCGAGCTCGAACAGCTTGATCCCACCCCAGAAGCTGCCGAGCGACAGCCAGTGCCGTCCCTGCGCGTCGATCACATGGTTCGGGTCGATCGCGTTATAGTCGTCTTCGTGGTGCGACATCACCACCAGCCCCTCGTCGCGCCAGCCAAAATCGGGCGCCTTCGGGTCGAGCGTGGGGCTGGTGAACAGACCGATGGCGGAGCGGTTCGATCCGAAGGTCGACACTGCGTAATAGAGGTGCCAGCGGCCGTTCCAGAAAGACAGGTCGGGCGCCCACATGTCCTTGCTGCCGGGTACCGCCTGCGCCGCCCAGTCGGGCAGCTTGGCAAAAGGCGCAGGCTGCTGGGTCCAATGGGCTAGGTCGGGCGAGGTCTTTTCCGACAGGCCTGTGCCGAACACGTAATAGGTGCCGTGTTCCTTCACCAGCACCGGGTCGTGCGTCGGCACGATGTCGCCGGTGATGACGCTGTTGATCGGGCCGGTATCGGCCGGCCCGGCCTGCGCCGAGGCCCCACCGGCGATTGCCAGCGCCAGCACGGCAGCGGTCAGCGATCGTCGGATCATGCGCTTTCCTTTTAGGGGAGCGGCCGTCACGACCGCCCCCCGCCTTCGTCAGAACTTGAAGCGTGCGCCCACCTCGAACGTACGGTCGTAGGTGCGCGTGTCGCGCGGCGTGCTCGAATAGAGGCCGCTCACCGCGTTCACGCCCTTGAACCGGTCGTGATAGACGCGATCGGTCAGGTTGGTGGCATCGAACGTCAGCGACAGATAATCGGTCACGGCATAATTCATTGACAGGTCGAGCTGGCCGGTCGGATCGGCGACGATCGTTCCCGCCTGCACGCCGCCGGAATTGTAGCTGTCGACGAAGCTCGACCGCCAGTTCCACGCGAGCCGCACCGACGCCCCATATTTCTCATAGATGGCGACGACGTTGTACGACCATTTCGACACGTTGGTCAGGCGCTGCTGCCCGCCAAGGATCGGATCCTGCGTCGTGCCCTTGATGAAGGTGCCGTTGAGCTGCGCGCCCAGACCGGAGAGCGGGCCGGGCAGGAAGTCGAAAAATTGCTGGTAGGCGGCTTCCGCGCCATACAATTTGCCCGTGCCGGTGTTGCGCGGCCGGCTGACCAAAGCCGTCTGCCCCTGATAGGCCTCGATCTGCGAATAGGTCTGAATGTAGCCGAACACGTCCTTGTAGAAGCCGGCCAGCGTCACTGAGGTCGCCTTTGCCGGATACCATTCGAGCGAGACGTCATAGGCGTTGGTCTTGATCGGCTGCAGCGCGGGATTGCCGCCGCCGCCGGTAAAGGCGGTGCCCGAACTACCGGTCTGGCCATTCGACGTATAGCTGACGAGCGGGTTGAGCTGCGCGAATTCCGGCCGCGTCAGCGTCTTGGCGACGGCGACGCGCAGCTGGAGCTGGTCAGTCAGCTTGGCGCGCGCGTTGAAGCTCGGCAGCACATTCAGGTAATTCTCCCGGCTCGACACGCCGTTGCCCTGCAGATTTTCCGACGTGTTGACGATGCGTGCACCGGCGGTGCCGTCGACGCGGATCGAACCAAGATCGAAGGCGAACGCTGCCTGAGCGTAGACGGCGTAAGTCTTTTCGTCGTCGAAGAATGCAAGGTTGGGATCATAGGGCCGGTCCCCGGCCGGCTGGCCGAAGATCTTGCGGACCGCGTCGGTATTGTTGAGCAGATAGTTCGTGTTCGCATCGACGAACGACCCGACGCCGAGCGCGCCTTTCACCAGATCGCCCGGCGAGATCGAGGCGAACCCGCTGATGCTGCTGACCGGCACCGGCGTGCCGATCGGGATCGGGTTTGACGCGGTCGCCTGCGACGTCGCGCGCCGCGTCGTGTAGCGCGAACCGACCTTGAAGTTGGTCAGGAAGCCGTCGTCGAACGTGTAGAGCAGGTCGCCGCGCCACGCCCACTGCCGGCTCACCGCCACGCTGTGATTGTCGAACAACGTCTGGATCGAGAACAGGGTCGGGTCGGTCAGGTTGACGCCGGTCAGGTTGACGCGCGGCGTGCCGCCCTGATCGAAGTTGACGCCGATCTGCGGCGAATTGAACGACGTGTCGGTGATGACGTTGCGGCCGGGCAGGCGGCTGCGATTATAGGTCAGTTCGCTCGTCAGCACGGCGTGGCCGGTGGTCCACTTGCCGCCGCCGTTGAACTGATAGGTGTCGGTCTTGTTCTGGTAGGCCTGCTTGCTGGTCAGCGTATAGGCGTTGGTGGTCGTGCTGCTGTTCGCCAGGAACGGGAAGTTGGGATAGGTCGTGGTCGCCGTGACCGTGCCCGCCTTCGGCAGGCCGATGAAGAAATCGACCGCATAGGTGTTCTTATACTGGGTATAGAGCCCGTCGACGTAGAATTCGAGATTGTCCGCCGGCTTCCACTGTACCGATCCGTTGAATGCCAGCCGCTGGCGGTTGCCGCTGGTGTAGAGGCCGCCGACCGTGTCGGGGATGCCCACGTTGCTGCCCGCGAGCGGGTTCGAGACAAAATCGAACGCATCGTCGTCGCGATAACGGCGCCGATTGTAGGACGCGCCGAATAGCACGCCGATATCGCCGATCGACGTTTCCCACCGATCGCTGACGAGGCCGCTGCCGAGATAACCCCACTTGCGCGACTGGTCGGAGTAGACCGCTCGGCCGGCGCCCGCGATCTGCAGGCCGTCGAAGTCGAACGGTCGGCGCAGGCGCACGTCGATCGTGCCGGTAATGCCGCCCTCGATGATGTCGGAGGTCGAGGTCTTGTAGACATCGACGCCGGCGATCAGTTCGGCCGGGATATCCTGCAGCGCCACGCCACGGCCCGTGCCGGTGAACGCCTCGCGCCCATTGAGCAAAGTGGTGATGTTGGGCAGCCCGCGGACGAGTACTGTGCCCGCCTCGCCGGCACCGCGCGTCACCTGCACGCCGGTCACGCGCTGCAGCGCGTCGGATACGGTGTTGTCGGGCAGCTTGCCGATATCCTGCGAGACGATCGAATCCACGATCTGCGGCGCGGTGCGCTTGATCGCCTCGGCGGTGGCGAGGCTGGCACGCACGCCGCGCACCACGATCTCGGCGGTATTGGCGGGGTCGGGTGGGGCAGTGTCGGAGGCGGCCTGCGCGGCGGGCGTGGTCGCGTTATCGGCACCCGGCCGCGATGCGACCGATCCGTTTGGATCCTGGTTTTGGGCGGCGGCAGCACCGGCGCTCGCAAACATCGCGAGCATAGACACGCCATAGCGGACAAATTGCCTCGACAGCATCAACCCCTCCTTCAATGCCGTCGCTTACGGACAGCTTTATTGTCGGAGTATAATGCGATTCCCGCGCCGCCGATGCAACGGTTAAATTGCGGGCGTCAGCGCTTCGGAAAGTAGTCGCGGCGGGCCGCTACATCGAGCTTCGTGTATCCTCCAGAGCCAGATCGACCAGCAGGCCCATCGCGCTGCGCGCTGCGTCGGCGTCTCCGGCGGCGATTGCGTCGTAGACGCGCGCATGATCGGGAATGGGGTTGCGCGGCAAAGCGCGGGCGCGCTGCTTGAACTGCGTCGTCCAGGTCACCGCCGCGCTGATGCTCGCGCTCAGCGCCACCAAAGCGGCGTTCTGCGTCGCGTTGAGAATGGCGGTGTGGAAGTCGCGGTCGGCGGTGCGCCCCGCCTCGGTCGCGAGCGTGTGGCGTCGCATGCCGGTAAGCGCGGCACGCATGGTCTTCAAATCGTCGCGGTCGCGCCGCTCCGCCGCCAGCGCCGCCGCTGCCGGTTCGACGATTGCGCGCAATTCGAACAGGTTGCGGATGAACTGGATATCCGGCTCGCCGGTGAAGGCCCAGGCGAGCACGTCGGGATCGAGCATATTCCAGCGCGTGCGCGGCAACACGCGCGTACCGGCCTTGGGGCGGCTTTCGACCAGGCCCTTGGCGGTCAGCACCTGCACCGCCTCGCGATAGGCGCCGCGCGAGACGTCGAGCGCCTCGGAAAAGGCGATCTCGCTGGATAAGGTATCGCCCGGCGCATATTCGCCCGACAGGATCGCCACGCCCAATTTGTGGGCGATCGCGCCATGGAGCCGGCGGCCGGTGCCACGTCGACGGGCCGGCGGCTTGTCCTCGCTATCGATCTCCGCGCCCTTGTCGCTCACATCGTTCTCCTTGCCATCGGAGTAACAAGGCTGTTGCCGCCCGCAAGCGGGAATGATTGCGCGTCGGCGAGACGATGATAAAGTATGAGTAATATGGCGATCGGACCAGTCCGCATCTCGCCGCCAAAAGGGAGGATGGATGAGCAGGATGTTCCGTCGCACCGCCGCCGCGCTGCTGATCGCCGCGCAGGCATTTTCGGCCGGGCAGGCCGCACCCGACGCCGTGTCGATCACGGCGACCGTGCATGGCGACCGGCCCGGCCCGATCTACGACCGGCACATCTTCACCCAGTTCGCCGAGCATCTCGGCAACGGCATCTATGGCGGCCTGTGGGTCGGTAACGACAAGACGATCCCCAATACGCGCGGCTTTCGCAACGACGTAGTCGGTGCGCTGAAACAGCTGGGCGTGCCGGTCGTGCGCTGGCCAGGCGGCTGCTTCGCGGACGAATATCACTGGCGCGAGGGCATCGGCCCGCGCGCGCAGCGCCTGGTGAAGGTCAACACCCATTGGGGCGGCGTCACCGAGCCCAATGCGGTCGGCACGCACGAATATATGGATCTGGTCGAGCAGCTCGGCGCCGAGGCCTATATTTCGGGCAATGTCGGCAACGGCACGCCGCGCGAAATGGCCGAGTGGGTCGAGTATATGACGGCACCGGCCGGCAGCCTTGCCGACGAGCGCGCGCGCAATGGCCATCCCGCGCCGTTCAAGGTGCAGATGTTCGGCATCGGCAATGAATTGTGGGGCTGCGGCGGCAACATGCGGCCCGAATATGCCGCCGACGAGACGCGTCGTTACGCCACCTTCGTCGTCGTGCCGGTGAATACCAAGATCGTGAAGATCGCCAGCGGCGCCAATGAAGGCGATACCAACTGGACCGACGTCATCATGCGCGAGTCCGGCAAGCAGGTCGATGCCCTGTCGCTCCATTATTACACGGTGCCCGGCGGCTTTGCCCACAAGGCCTCGTCCACCCAGTTCGACGAGAGCGGCTGGGCCGAGACGCTGTCGCGCGCGCTGGTCATGGACGACCTCATCACCCGGCACAGCGCGGTGATGGACAAATATGATCCCGCCAAGAAGGTGTTCCTGGCGGTCGACGAGTGGGGCACCTGGTATGCCGAAGAGCCGGGCACGCATGCGGGCTTCCTGCGCCAGCAGAACACGCTGCGCGACGCGCTGGTGGCGGCGATCAACCTCAACATCTTCGCCAAGCATGCCGATCGCGTGCGGCTGACGGCGATCGCGCAGATGGTGAACGTGCTGCAGGCGATGGTGCTGACCGATGGGCCGAAGATGGTGCTGACGCCGACCTACCACGTCTTCATGATGTACAAGCCCTATATGGACGGCACGGTGCTGCCGATCGACCTGCACGCGCCGAACTACAGCTACGGCAAATGGTCGATGCCGGCGGTCACCGCCTCGGCGGTGCGCGACAAAACGGGTGTGGTGCATGTCGGCCTCGCCAACCTCGATCCGAACCGGCCGGCGACGGTCTCGGCCAACCTCGACGGACTGAACGCGCATCAGGCGAGCGGGCAGGTGCTGACCGCCGGGGCGATGAACGCGCTGAACAGCTTCGACCGGCCGAACACGGTGATGCCGGCGCCGTTCACCGGCGCACGCATCGCCGGCGACACGCTGACGCTGACCCTGCCGCCCAAATCGGTGGTGATGGTGGAGCTGCACTGATGCGGATGCTGGGGACGACGCGCCGCGCGGTGCTGGCCGGCGGCGGGGTGGTGGCCGCCGCACCGCTGCTGGCGGCATCGGGCACGCGCATCGTCAACCCGCTCGTGCGCCAGCGCGCTGACGCGCAGGTCTTCCGCCATACCGACGGCTGGTATTACATGACCGGGTCGGTCCCCGAATATGACCGGCTGGTGCTACGCCGCGCGCGCAGCCTTGCCGGCCTGTCGACTGCGGCCGAGCGCGTGTTGTGGCGGCACGAAGCGAAGGGGCCGATGTCGGGCTTCATCTGGGCGCCCGAGCTGCACCTCGTCGACGGCAAGTGGACCATGTACTTCGCCGCCGGCCCGAGCGGCGGCGGCGAGGACGTGTTCCGCATCCGCACCTATGCGGTGGTGTGCGACGGGCCCGATCCAATGACGGGCGGCTGGTCGGTGCTCGGCCAGTTGCAGACGGCGTGGGACACGTTCACGCTGGATTCGACCAGCTTCGTCCATCGCGGGCGCCGCTATCTCGCCTGGGCACAGCGCGAGCCGGGGATCGACACCAACTCGAACCTTTACATCGCGCCGCTGGCGACGCCGTTGACGCTGGCGGCAAAGCAGGCGCGGCTGTCGGTGCCGACGCTGCCGTGGGAGGTGCAGGGCTTCAAGGTCAACGAGGCGCCCGCAGTACTCCAGCGCCACGGTCGGTTGTTCCTGACCTATTCGGCGAGCGCGACCGATGCGCGCTATTGCATGGGCATGCTCACCGCGCGCGACGACGCCGACATCATGGATCCGAACAGCTGGTCCAAGTCGCCGGTCCCCGTATTCAAGACATCGGCCGAGCATCACATCTATGGCCCCGGCCACAACAGCTTCACGGTGGACGAGGCGGGGCGCGACATGCTCGTCTATCATGCCCGCGATTACGAGAAGATCACGGGCGATCCGCTGTTCGATCCCAATCGCCATACCCGTGTTCAGCCGATTCACTATCGGCCGGATGGCAGCCCTGATTTCGGTATCCCGGTCGCGAACGGGCCGCTGGCATGAGCGGTCCGCAGGTCGATCGCCGCGCCGTCCTCGCTGGCGGCGCGCTGGCGGCGGCGCCGCTGCGGGCCACAGGGGGTAAGGCCGGCGCATCGCTTGCGCCGCGGCCGCCGATGGGCTGGAACAGCTGGAACAGCTTCGCCACGACCATCACCGAGGCACAGGCGCTGGAGACGGCGCGGATCATGGCGGCGAAGCTGCTGCCGGCCGGCTACGACGTCTTCACCGTCGACATCCAGTGGTACGAGCCCGACGCGAACAGCTATACCTACAACGCCCATCCCAAGCCGGCGATGGACGCGCACGGCCGGCTGCAGCCTGCGCCCAATCGCTTCCCGTCGAGCGCCGACGGGTCGGGCTTCACCCGGCTCGCGCAGCAGGTGCACGCGCTGGGATTGCGCTTCGGCATCCATGTGATGCGCGGCATCCCGCGTGCGGCGGTCGAGGCCAATCTGCCGGTCTTCGGCACGAGCGTCCGCGCACGCGACATCGCCGACACGTCCAGCACCTGCCCGTGGAATCCCGACATGTACGGCGTCGATATGCGCCGGCCGGGCGCGCAGGCGTGGTATGACGGGCTGTTCCGCATGTATGCGGGCTGGGGCGTCGATTTCGTCAAGATGGACGACATGAGCCGCCCCTACGATGCGCACGCGCCGGAGATCGAGGCGGCGCATCGCGCGATCGGCGCCTGCGGCCGGCCGATCATCCTCAGCTTGTCGCCGGGCGAGACGCCGGTGGCGCGCGCCGACCATGTTCGCGCCAATGCGCAGATGTGGCGGATCGGCGACGATTTCTGGGACGAATGGCCGCTGCTGGAGGCGCAATTCACGCGGCTGGAGAATTGGAACGCGCACCGCTCGCCCGGCTGCTGGCCCGATGCCGACATGCTGCCACTCGGGCGGCTGAAGCTTGGCGCGCGCGATACGCAGTTCACGCCCGACGAGCAGCGGACGCTGATGACCCTGTGGTCGGTCGCACGCTCGCCGCTCATCATGGGCGGCGATCTGCGCCACCTCGACGCGCCGACTTTGGCGCTGCTCACCAATCCGGAAGTAATCGCGGTCAACCAGTCGAGCAGCGGCAACCAGCCGCATTTCCTGATGGACGGGCTGCGCGTCTGGACGGCGCGGGGGCATGACGGGGCGGACATCGTCGCTTTGTTCAACACCGATGCGAAACCGCTCGAGGCATCGATCCGGCCCGACCGCATCGGCTTGCGCGGGCCGTTCGCGGTGCGCGATTTGTGGGCGCGACGCGACCTGCCCGGGCGGCCCGCCACGATCGCCGCGACGTTGCCGCCGCACGGCGCGGCGCTGTTGGGGGTGCGCAGCGTCGGCTGACATCGGCGCAACCACAGTCGCCATCCGTCGTTACGCTTCGGTCAATTTGGAGGAATAGCGATGAAGAGCAAGCTCGTGCTGGCGGCAATGGCCACCATGATCGCCGCGCCGGCGGTGCTGCCGTCTGCCGCTCTGGCTCAGAACCGCGACGATCGCAGCTATCAGGGCCAGGACCGCAGCTATTACGAACATTGCAAGCGGAGCAGCGGCACGACCGGGACGGTCGCCGGTGCGGTCGGCGGCGGTCTCGCCGGCAATCTGCTCGGCGGCGGGACGGTCGGCACGATCGTGGGTGCCGGCGGTGGCGCGCTGCTCGGCCGTCACCTCGACAAGAAGCATGACGCCGCGCAGAATCGCAAGAACGGCTGCTGATCGGTCGTAACCCTCCGACCGCCGGTCAGCGCGTGCGACCGGTGGATCGCTGCAGCCGTCGATGATTGCCGGTGGCGGTCGCGTGGATCGGATCGATCGCGCGGCCGCCTGCTGTGCTCATCTTGACCAGCAGTTTGCCGCCACGTTGATTCATCCGCGCGATCGTGGCGGGGCTGGGTGGCCAGGCCGCGAACAAGGTCGCGAAATCGCGGCTTTGAGCGAGCAGATCGCGATGGATGTCGAGCCAGTCCTCGGCGATCGCGCTGCCGGCCTTGCCGAACGCCTCGACCTTTTCCGGCACCATCCGCCCGAGTTCCGCCACGTCGGCCGACAGCGGATCGCGCATCGCCGAGTCGATGAGTTGCGAGCGATGGCCGATCACGCCCGCGGCCGCCATCGCGGTCTCCTGCAGGGCGAGCCCATTGGCCCACAATGACGACCCAAGCTTCCATGCATTCCAGAACATCGAAATTCCCGTGATGCGAAGGTGATCGGACGATGCGCACGAAGTTACGCTCATGCGTCGGACGGGGCAACGCATCGCGTTCCCATGCCATGCCTGATCCGCTAGGCGGTGGCAGGCACGGCAGCGAGGCAGACCATGACGAATGACGCGACGGATCGACTGCTGGTGGGCGTGGAGCTTGGCGGCACCAAAACGATCGCAGTTGTCGGTCGCGGGCGTGAGATCCTCGATCGGGCGGTCGTTCCGACCACCACGCCCCGGGCGACGCTTGACGCCGTCGCGACCCGCCTCAAGCTGTGGGACGAGACGTTTCGACCGCAGGGGCTGGGCATCGCCAGCTTCGGCCCGGTCGCGCTGCGCGCGGGCACGCCCGATCACGGTCACATGCTGGACACGCCCAAGCCCGGTTGGGCGGGAGCCGACGTGCTGGGCCCGCTCGCCGCCGTCTTGCCCGGCCCGGCGGCGATTCACACCGACGTGACCGGCGCCGCGCTGGCGGAAGGGCGCTGGGGTGCCGCGGCCGGCCTGTCCGATTTCGTCTACATCACCGTCGGCACCGGCGTGGGCATGGGCATCGTTTCCGGCGGCCGACCGGTGTCGGGGCGGATGCATCCGGAAGCGGGGCATCTGCGCGTCCGGCGCCTGCCCGGCGACGACTTTGCCGGCGTGTGCCCGTTCCATGGCGACTGCCTCGAAGGGCTGGCGTCGGGGCCGGCCATCGCCGCGCGCGCGGGCAAGGGGGCCGAGCATCTGGCGCCCGACGATCCAGCCTGGGCCTTCGTCGCCGACGCGCTGGCGGAAGGGATCGTGATGCTGATGCTCACCGTTTCGGCGCAGGCGATCGTGATCGGCGGCGGAGTCGGGCTTGGCCAGCCGCAAGTGCTGGCGATGATCCGGCCGCGGATCGTCGCGCTGCTGGGCGGCTATCTGCCCGGCGTCGATGCCGGCTCGATCGATCGGATCGTCGTTCCGGCCGCGCTTGGCGGGGATGCCGGACCGCTTGGCGCGCTGCTGTTGGCCGAGATGGCGGTGGAACAGAGCAGCGGTGTCGCGAGTAGCAAGCGGCAATAGTTGCGTGGCGGAGAATGAAGCGATGGCGGTCATGATCGAAGAACGCGGCGCCCCCGCGCCGGCGGGCGGCGAGCCGTCGCTGCTCAACCCCACGCTGCTTGCCTGCATCGTCACCGCGGCGCTCGCCGGGCTGCTGTTCGGCTTCGACACGGCCGTCATATCGGGCACGACCGAGGGGCTGCGCGCGCGCTTCCATCTCGACGATTTCTGGCTGGGCGTGACGGTTTCGTCGGCGTTGTGGGGCACGCTCGCCGGCGCGTTGCTCGCGGGGTTGCCGGGCGACCGCTTCGGCAGTCGCGACACCTTGCGGGTGCTGGCGCTGTTCTACGTGGTGGGCGGCATCGGCTGTGCGCTGGCGTGGAGCTGGTCGTCGTTGGTCCTGTTTCGCGTGATCGCGGGTCTCGCGGTGGGGGGCTCTTCGGTGCTGGCGCCGGTCTACATCGCCGAGGTGGCACCACCGTCGCGGCGCGGCGGGCTGGTCGCCTCGTTCCAGTTCATGGTGATCTTCGGCATCCTCGCCGCCTATGTCTCGAACGCGATCATCGCCGCGCAGCATTTCGGGCCGGACGACTGGCGGTGGAAGTTCGGCGTCACGGCGGTGCCGGCGGCGATCTTCCTGCTGCTGCTGTTGCGCATCCCCAACAGCCCGCGCTGGCTGGTGGGGAAGGGGCGTGAAACCGAGGCATCGGCGGCGTTCGCGCAACTCGGTATGGATCAGGCACGCGCCCGGTCGGAGATCGACGCGGTGCGTGCCGGCCTCGGCGCGAGCGTCGGCGGCGGCGAGGCGCTGTCGTGGCGGCGCCATCGCAAGCCGATCCTGCTCGCCTTCATGGTGGCCGCGTTCAACCAGCTGTCGGGCATCAACGCGCTCCTTTATTATCTCAACGACATTTTCGCGAAGGCCGGGGGCAGTCTCTCGCCGGATGTGCAGGCGATCATCATCGGCGTCGTCAACGCGATCTTCACGATGGTCGGCATGTTGCTGATCGATCGGCTGGGCCGGCGGACGTTGCTGCTGATCGGCTCGGCCGGCATGGCGACATGCCTCGTCCTCGCCGGACTGGCGATGAGCGCGTGGCTGCCGAACTGGATGCTGCTGCCGGCCTTGATCGGTTTCATCGCCTTCTTCGCACCGAGCACCGGCGCGGTGATCTGGGTCTATATCTCCGAGGTGTTCCCCACCGCCGTGCGCGGCCGTGGCAGCGCGATCGGCGCCTCGACCCATTGGTGCTTCGACGCGGTGATCGCCGCCGTCTTCCCGAGCATCGCGGCGCTGTCGGTGAGCCTGCCCTTCTTCTTCTTCGCGGCGATGATGGCGCTGCAGTTCGTGGTGGTGCTCGCTTATTTCCCCGAAACGCGCGGCGTGCCGCTCGAGGAGATGGAGCGGACGCTTGGGACGAGGAAGTAAGGCCGAAGCGGATCGTTGCCGCTAATGCACTGCACCGTTTCGAAAAAAATATGATCGTGGGCCGCCGCTGCGACGTTTGCTGACCATTCGGTTTCGAACGGGAGCGCGTAGTGAGCAATCGACTGGACCTGATGAGCCGCCGGCGCCTGTTCGAGGTGGCGGGCGCCGGTGCCGCCGGGCTGGTGATCGGCGATGCGGCGATTGCGCAGGGCCGCTATGCGCCGCCGAGCCGGATCGACACCGGCAGCGTCGAAGGCGGCAAGGTCAAGTTCCCCGCATGGCGCGCGCCCGCGGACACCCCGTCCGGGCCGACACCAGCGCCGATGCCGCCCGAGCAGCGGGTCGGCTTCGCGATCGTCGGGCTCGGCCGGCTGGCGCTGGAGGAGATTCTGCCCGCCTTCGCGGAGTCGATGAAGGCGAAGCCGGTCGCGCTCGTTTCGGGCTCGCCCGAGAAGCTGCACACGGTCGCCGCGCAATACGGGATCAAGCCCGAAAGCTGTTACAGCTACGAGAGCTTCGACACGATCCGCGACAATCCCGAGGTGAAGGTCGTCTACATCGTGCTGCCCAACGCGATGCACCGCGAATATTGCGAGCGCGCGGCCAAGGCCGGCAAGCACGTGCTGACCGAGAAGCCGATGAGCGTCACCTCGCGCGATGGGCAGGCGATGGTCGATGCCTGCAAGCGCGCCGGCGTCCAGCTGATGGTCGCCTATCGCATCCAGTACGAGCCCTATAACCGGCGCGCGATGCAGTTCGTGCGCGACGCCAAGTTCGGGCGGCTGGTCGGCTTTCACGGCATCAACGTGCAGACCGTCGCCGCCGACGGGGCGCAGCAGTGGCGGCAGAAGAAGGCGATGGCCGGCGGCGGCTCGCTGTTCGACATCGGCCTCTATTGCCTCAACACCGCGCGCTTCGTGACCGGCGAGGAGCCGGTCGAGATCTACGCCACGACCTATTCGCCGCCGAACGATCCGCGCTTCGCCGAGGTGGAGGAGACCATCTCCTTCATGCTCCGCTTCCCATCGAGCACGATCGCGAATTGCTTCGCCAGCTATGGCGGGCGCGACGACAAGCATCAGCGGCTGAACCTGGAAACCGCGGTGCTCGATATGCCCAACGTCTACCAATATCAGGGCCAGCAACTGACCGTCACCGCGCGCGAGCAGGACGCGACGAGCGAGAACCGGCTGGTGCTGGCGCCCAAGAACCAGTTCGCCACCGAGATCGACCATATGGCCGATTGCGTCATCACCGGCCGCAAACCCTATACGCCGGGCGAGGAGGGCGTGCAGGATCACAAGATGATGGAGGCGATCTACGAGAGCGCCCACGCCGGCCGTCCGGTGAAGCTGGAGCGGATCGACGGCAAGGACATGTTCCGCGGCCCGCCGCTGAAGCAGGACGCCTGAGGTGCAGGCGATCTTCGTGCTGTTCGCGGTCGCCGCGGGCGTCTTCAGCGCGCTTCAGTCGGGCAGCAATAACGTCCTGCAGAAAGGGCTGGCGGCGCCGTGGTGGACGATCCTGATCGTCTCCGCAACGACGGCCGCGGTGTCGCT
Source organism: Sphingomonas nostoxanthinifaciens (assembly GCF_019930585.1). Lineage (NCBI taxonomy): Bacteria > Pseudomonadati > Pseudomonadota > Alphaproteobacteria > Sphingomonadales > Sphingomonadaceae > Sphingomonas > Sphingomonas nostoxanthinifaciens. Next base: position 1,727,670 of record NZ_CP082839.1, read on the forward strand.
CGTCGCCGCGCTTGCCTCGGGCGAGCGGCTGCCTTCGGACGGGGCTGTCGCCAGCGTGCCGTGGTACGGCTGGATCGGCGGCGTGTTCGGGCTGGCCTTCGTACTGGGCACGGTCTTCGCTTCGCCCAAGCTGGGGGCGGGCGTGTTCGTGGCGCTGGTGGTCACCGCCTCGACCGTGGCGTCGCTCGCGCTCGATCATTTCGGGCTGATGGGATTCGACGTCCACCGGGTCGGCTGGGGCCGTCTGGCTGGCGCGCTGTTGATGGCGGTGGGCGTGTCGCTGATCGCGCGCTTCTGATCGATGAATCAGCTGATCTCGGGGCCAGCCCGAAGGCTGGCCCCTGCGGATCAGCGGTGATGCCAGCCGCGGTGATCCATCGGACGATGGTGGAACCCGCGATTATAGCCATGACCATAGCCATGGCCGCGATAGCCACGATTATAGCCGTGATGGTAGTCGCCATGGTGATATGGCCGGGCGTCGGCCGCCGCGAAGCTCCCAACCGCGCCCACGCAGAGGCCCAGCGCGAGGATAGCTGCTCGAATTGTCATGAACGTCTCCATTGGCGCCGGATAGCGCTGTCTGGAGACGCTGCGGACTGGCATCCGGTTCCGCCGATCGGCTTACCCGATCATGAACGCATTTTCGTTCTGGCGTAGCGACGTTTCGCCCGATCTTCACCTCTGCGCAATAGCCGCGCAAGCGCGGTGGATCATGCCGCCACCGACTCAAGCAGAAGCTCTCGCATTCGGCCGCGTCCATCCTGCGTCAATTCGAGGTGGGGGTGGGGCCACGCTGACTCGACGATGATATATTGGGACTGAAGGATGTTCAGCCAATTCTCCAGCATCGACAAGCGGGAAAAGGTGATGTCCGCTATCTCATGCTTCGAAACGAGATAACCTTCCTCCGCTGCGATATACAATATCAACAATATATCCCAAGCATGTTCATCGAACATGCTTTGCATGAAGAACCTTTTACGAAGCGTCCTGGCAGACATGATCTGCTTGGCAAGCGTCACTGCCTCTTGATGCATTGCAATGACTTCCCGTTTGACTAAGGAAGAGCCTCATCAAATCCTTGATCTGGGTTAGGTTCCGTTGTTTGCACCCCCAGGCAATAACATAGATTAAGATTCTGATCGGCCGTTGGTTCCGACCGCGGATGCCGCAGGTTTATTCCTGCCGCCCACCGAATTGAGTTTCCGGACGGTGGCCGCCGACGTGGCCAAGGGGGCATGTCCGCCGCGATAAGAAGACGGGAGGTCGTGCCCTTGCCGCGAGGCGATGCCTGCAGCGGTCCCAATCGGGTGCCCCGAGCAGCCATGCTCGAAGATGGTCGGGGAGACAGGATTCGAACCTGCGGCCCCCTGGTCCCAAACCAGGTGCGCTACCAGACTGCGCCACTCCCCGACGCAGCATGGCGCGTAGCGGCGAGGCGCGCGCGCATCAATGGAAATCCCTGCTGGCCGGCAGGATGCGGACGTCGCGGGGGTGGCGGGCGTGGTTGCCGGGGTGGCGCGGCGGCTGGGGATGCTCGAACACGTCGGCGCGCGACAAGGTGAGGCGGGCGGGGTGATCCTCGGACAGGCGGGCGAGTTCGGCGGTGCGATCGAACACGTGCGCGCCCATCAGGTGGACGACGCCTTCCTCGCTCTTCTGGACGATGCCGTGCACCTCCATCAGCCGTGCTGCCATCACCGCGCGGCGATATTTCTCGAAGTCGCGCGCCCATAACAGGATGTTGGCGACGCCGGTCTCGTCCTCCAGCGTGACGAAGATCGCCTTGCCCTCGCCCGGCCGCTGGCGGACCAGCACCACGCCGGCGACCTTCGCCCGTGCGCCGTCGCGCAGGTCGTGGAGGCCCTTGCAACTGCGCACGCGCTCGGCGGTGAAGAGCGGGCGCAGGAAGGTCATCGGGTGATCCTTCAGCGAGAGGCGCGTCACCTGATAATCGGCGGCGACATGCTCCGACAGCGGCATTGCGGGCAGATGCGGATCGGCTTCGTTGCCCAGCTCGCGGGCCTGCGCCGCGGCGAACAGCGGAAGCGCCTCGGCCGGCGTGCGGCGCGCCTCCCACAAGGCCTCGCGCCGGTCGAGCCCGAGCGCACGGAACGCATCGGCATCGGCCAGCAGCCGCAAGGCGCGCGACGGCAGCCGCGCGGCGCGGGCGAGCGCCTCGATCGAGGCGAAGCCGTCGGTGGCCGCCGACCGCGCCACCACCAGCGCCGTCGCCCATTCCTCGCGGAACCCGTCGATCTGGCGGAAGCCGAGGCGGACGGCGGGCTTGTCCTTTCCGGGGCGGTGGGGATTTCCAACCTCCAGCGCATTGTCCCAGCCGCTCGTCATCACGTCGATCTCGCGCACCTCCACATCATGGTCGCGCGCGTCGCGCACGATCTGCGCGGGCGCGTAGAAGCCCATCGGCTGCGAGTTGAGCAAAGCCGCGCAGAAGGCGGCGGGGTGGCGGCACTTGATGTAGGCCGAGGCATAGACAAGCAGCCCGAAGCTCTGCGCATGGCTTTCGGGGAAACCGTAGCTGCCGAAGCCCTTGATCTGCCCGAAGCAGCGGCGTGCGAACTCCTCGGTGTAGCCGCGCCTGGTCATGCCGCCGACCATCTTCTCCTCGAACTCGGGCATGGTGCCGACGTTGCGGAAGGTCGCCATGGCGCGACGCAGCTGGTTCGCCTCCGACGGGGAGAAGCCGGCGGCGACGATCGCCAGCTTCATCGCCTGCTCCTGGAACAGGGGTACGCCGAGCGTCTTGCCGAGCAGGCCGTACAGTTCGTCGGGCGGATGCGGTGGAGCGGGCGAGGGATAGTCGACCTGCTCGGTGCCGTTGCGTCGGCGCAGATAGGGGTGGACCATGTTGCCCTGGATCGGCCCCGGCCGCACGATCGCGACCTGGACGACGAGGTCGTAAAACTCTTTCGGCTTGAGGCGCGGCAGCATGTTCATCTGCGCCCGACTTTCCACCTGGAACACCCCGATGCTGTCGCCCTTCTGGAGCATCTTATAGACGTCGGGCTGCTCGGGCGGCAGCGAGGCGAGCGTATAATTTGGCCCCTCATGCGCGCGGATCAGGTCGAACGCCTTGCTGAGGCAGGTGAGCATGCCGAGCGCCAGCACGTCGACCTTCATCAGACCGAGCGCGTCGATATCGTCCTTGTCCCACTCGATGAAGGTGCGGTCCGCCATCGCGGCGTGGTGGATCGGCACCGTCTCGTCGAGGCGATGCTCGGTCAGCACGAAGCCGCCGACATGCTGCGACAGGTGGCGCGGGAAGGGCGCTGCGAGCAAGTGACCGACAAAATGAGCCAGCCGCTCGATCTCCGGATTGTCGAGGCTGAAGCCGGTCTCGCGGAAGCGCTCCTCTTCCATCTTGTTGGAGAAGCTGCCCCATACGGTCGAGACGAGGCGGCCGGTCACATCCTCGGTCAGGCCCAGCGCCTTGCCGACCTCGCGCACCGCCGAGCGCGAGCGATAGTGGATCACCGTCGCGACGATGCCGGCGCGGTGGCGGCCGTAGCGGCCATAGACATATTGCATCACCTCCTCTCGCCGCTCATGCTCGAAATCGACGTCGATGTCGGGCGGCTCGCTGCGTTCCTCCGACAGGAAGCGCGAGAAGAGCAGGTTGTTCGCCGCCGGATCGACCGAGGTGACGCCGAGCAAATAGCAGACCATCGAATTGGCGGCCGATCCGCGCCCCTGGCACAGGATCGGCGGATCCTGCGCGCGGGCGAAGTTGACCAGATCGTGGACGGTTAGGAAGTAATAGGCATAGTTGCACCGCCGGATCAGGCGGAACTCCTCGCGCAGCATGATCCGCACCTGGCGGGTGGTGCCGTCGGGCCATTTGAGGCGCGCGGCGGTGATCGTCAGATGCTGCAGCCAGCGCATCGGCCGCCAGCCCTCGGGCACCGGCTCGTGCGGATATTCGTAGCGAAGCTCGCCGAGATCGAAGCGGATGCGCGCGAACAGCCGCATCGCCTCGGCGAGCGCCTGCGGATGATCGCGGAACAGGGTCGCCATCGCCTGCGGGGATTTGAGGTGGCGTTCGGCATTGGCGTCCAGCCGGCGGCCGGCCGACTGTATCGTCACGCCCAGCCGGATGCAGGTGAGCACGTCCTGCAGCGGCCGATCCTCGGGCGCGGCGTAGAGCGCGTCGTTGAGCGCGAGCAGAGGTACGCCAGCTTGGGCCGCGATCCGGGCGAGGCGGGCGAGGCGGCGCCGGTCGGGCCCGCGCTCGGGCATCGCCGCGCCGAGCCATACGCGATCGGCTGCGGCGGTGCGGAGCGTGCGGAGGAGCGAAGGAAGGTCTTGCTTCGTCCCCTCCGTCATCCCGGCGGAGGCCGGGATCCAGGGCTCCACGCGCGACGTCGGCGGCGGGACTGGACCCCGGCCTTCGCCGGGGTGACGGGAGGGGAAAGGGATGATCGTCGCGCCTTCCGGCTCGCCTTCCTCCTCGCCCTCGTCGTTCGCTTCGAGCGGAGGTCGGGCCGGTCGCGACCGCAGCCGTGACGGCTCGAGCCGAACGGGGGGAGGCGGAGCATCCTCCGGCAGCAACGTCCGTTTGCCCGCCACCCGCGCCACGCCCTCGCCGTCGCGGCGTGTGCTTTCCGGCAGCACGATCAGCAGCAGGCCGTCGAGGTGGGCGAGCAGATCGGGCAGGCCCAGCACGCAGCCGCCCTTGTCGCTGCGCAGATTGCCCGCGGACAGCAAGCGGGTAAGCCAGCCCCAGCCGGCGCGATCCTCGGGATAAGCGATGATGTCGGGCGTGCCGTCGGCGAACACCAGCCGCGCGCCGGTGACGAGGCGGAAATCGGGTGGCGGCTCCTTCAGCGTCTCGTGCACGCCCGCGCGCGCGCGCTTGAGCGCATCCCATGCGCGCACCACGCCGGCGACGGTGTTGCGGTCGCAGATGCCGAGCCCGGCATGGCCCAGCGCGAGCGCGCGGCCGAGCAGGTCGCTGCCGTGGCTCGCGCCGTGGAGGAAGGAGAAATTGGTCGCGCAGGCGAGCTCGACATAAGGCGCGGCAGCCTCGCTCATGCGAACAGGCCGTGCAGATACCAGGCGGGCGTGGTCAGCTCGCGTTCGTGCAGGCCGTGGCGGAACAGCCAGAAGCGGTGGCCGGCGGCATCCTCCACCCGATAATAATCGCGGGTGAGGCCGCCGCGATCGCGCCGCCGCCACCATTCGGCGGCGATCCGCTCAGGCCCCTCCCATCGCGCGACGTCGTGCTGGCGCCCGGCCCAGGCGAAGCGGCGCGGTGGCCCCTCCGGCAGCGCATAGAGCACGTCGACCGGCTGCGGCGGATCGAGCAGGGTGAGCGGACGGAGCGGCGGCTCGTCGGGCTCGGGAGTTTCCCACACGACCGGCGCGGAGGGTGACGCGGCGACGCTCGCGCATTCGGGGATGTGGGTGTCGGCAGGTGCGGCGCGGTGGATGCGGCGCGTGCCGAGCCGCGCCGCCAGCCGATCGACCAGGGCATCGAGCGCCTCGGCCTCGCGTGCCGGTGCCAGATGATCCTCCTGCCGCGCCGCCAGCGGCTCGGTGGCGACCACGTCGAGCCGCACGCAATCGAAGCCAAAGCCGGGGTCGATCGGGTCGGCCAGCGCATCGAGCCGCTCGCGGAACAGGCGCATCACCGCCGGACCGTCGCGCGTCGGGCGGCCGGTGCCCACCTCCAGCCCGGCGACATGGCCGTCGCTGCGGAACAGGCGCGCGGCGAAGCGGCGGCCGCCCTGGTGGCGTTCGAGCAACATCGTCACCGTCTCGCCCAGCAATTCCTCGAGGCAGGCGAGCGCGTCGTCGACGCGGCCGATCGGCTCGGCGAAGCGGCGCAGCGCGAAGATCGGGGCGGGCAGGCGCTCGGGGCTGATGCGGCGATCCTCCTCGCCCAGCACGCGGATCAGCCGCAGCGCGAGATCGCCGAAGCGCGCCGCCAGCATCGCGCGCGGGCGTTCGGCGAGATGGCCGATCGTCTTGAGGCCGGCGCGGCGCAGCGCCACCGTCACGTCGGGCAGCGCCTCCAGCGCCTCGACCGGCAGGGCGCGAAGTTGAGGAAGTTGAGGGTGAAGCGGACCTATTTCGCCGGGCGGGCCGAAGCGGGCGAGCGCGCGCGCCTGCTCGGGCGTGGTGCCAAGCGCGAGCCGGGCGGTGACGCCGCCATCGGCAAGGCGGCGCGCGCACTCCGCCAGCAGAGCGGGTGCACCGTCAAAGGCGTGGGTGCAGCCGGTAATGTCGAGGATCGCACCGTCGGGCGCCTCGGCGGCCGCCATCGGCGTGTAGCGCGTGCAGCCCCGCACGATCCGTGCAAGCAGCCGCGCCTCGCCGGCATGGTCGCGGTCGCGCGCCACCAGATCGGGCATGCGCGCGCGGGCGTCGGCCAGCGTCAGGCCGGGGGCGAGGCCGGCGCGTGCGGCGACGTGCGATATGGCGGTGAGGCGCATCGCATTGCCGGTTTTCTCGACGAAGACGAGCAGGTGCGTTGATGCCTCACCCGCCAGCCGCGCGACGTCTTCCGCCAGCATCGGCAGGTGCAGCGCCAGATAGAGGCGCGAAGCGGCCATCGTCACGCTGCCACTCCAGCCGCGTCGCGGCGACCGGTGCGCCGCCGCGCTGGCGCGTGCATTCGACCATGAAAGCCGGCGCACCCGGCGCATCCGCCTCCAGCAACGGCGAGGGCGCAGCCGCGACGCACCAGCGGGTCGCAGCGGCCGACGGGCAGTGCGGATCGGACTGGCGCACCAGCAAGGCGGTCACGCCCGATCGCTCGGCGAACAAGGTCAGCCGGCGCGTGGCGGTGAGGTCGATCGCAGGCGAGGCCACGCCCGGCGCGATCACCGCCGTGCCCGCGGCGGGCGAGCGCACCACGTCCGCCGCCGCGCGCAGCAGGCTCGCCTCGTCGGGCGCGGTCACGAACAGCAGGCGCGCCGGATCGGCCCCCAGTTCGGCGAGGCCCGGCGGGTAGAGCCGGCCGCAGCGCGGCGCCCGATCCTGCGTCAGCCAGACGATATTGCCGCCACGCCCGCCCGCGCGCAGCGCCAGCAGCAGGGCGAAGCCGATCGCGCTCGGGCCGTCCTCGGGCCGCGCCGGCCAGAATTCGTGCAGCCGCCCGCGCGGTAATCCACCGCCCAGCGCCGTGTCGAGGCCGGCATGGCCCAGCGCGAAGCGCGTGGGCTCGGTCACCTGGTCGAACCCGGCGAAACGCTGGCGAAGCGGGGAGGAGGAGGGCGACTCGGTCATTCATGTTCACTCTATGTTCCATAGTCTCAACGCCAGCGATGCGAGTCAAGGTTCCTCAGTGACTTGGCGGCGGTGCTTGGCTACCGGCGGGATATGGCCCCCGGCGAATTCCTTCCCTCGATCGGGATCGTGATGCACGACTTCGCGCTGGGGGGGACCGAGCGGATCGCGGTGCGGCTCGCCTCGCGCTGGGCGATGGAAGGTGCGGCGGTCACCATCCTGTGCGGGAGTGGCGAGGGCGAGATGCGCGCGCTGCTCGATCCGGCGGTGCAGGTTGTGGCCGCGCCGCAGCCGATCGCGCGCGGCCGGGGATCGCGCCTGCGCCTTGCCCGCGCCGCGGCGGCGCATTTCGGCCGCGAGCCGGTCGACGCCGTCTTCCTTCCCGGCAATTTTCATTGGCCGGTGGCGCCCGCGCTGGCAGCACTGCCGCGCGCGCACCGCCCCGCAATCGTCGCGCAGGTGAGCGCGGCGCTCGCCAAGCCGCAGCGCCGGGCGCTGCGTCAGTTCCTGTTCGGACGGCGGATGAGGCTGTTGCTGAAAGGAGCGGATGCCATCGTCGCTCTCTCGGACGCCGCCACCGCGCAGGCCGAACGGATGGTCGGCCGCCCGATCGTGGCGACCATCCCGCTGCCCGCGCTGGAGGATCATATGCCAGCGCCGCTGCCGGTGCCCGATGGGCCGCCGATCATTCTCGCTGCGGGACGGCTGGTGCCGGAAAAGGGCTTCGACCTGCTGATCGTCGCCTTCGCGCGGCTCGATCGCGGCGATGCCGAGCTGGTGATCGTCGGCGAGGGGCCGGATCGCGCCCGGCTGGAGCGGCTGATTGCGCAGCATGGCCTGACCGCGCGCGTGCGGATGCCGGGCTATGTCGCCGATACGCGCGACTGGCTGGATCGGGCGCGGCTGTTCGTGCTGCCATCGCGTTTCGAGGGCTATCCGGCGGTGCTGATCGAGGCGCTCGCCGCCGGTCGCCCCGCGATCGTCACCAATTGCACGCCGGCGTCCGAGCTGATCGACGATCCCGTGGCTGGGCGGATCGTGCCGATCGACGATGCACCGGCAATGACGGCGGCGATGGCGGCGATGCTCGTGCTGCCGCCGTCCGATCCGGTGCAGCTGGCGATCCGGGTGGAGCGACACCGCATCGGCCCGGTCGCGTGGCATTATCTGGCGCTGTTCACCGGATTGGCGGCAAGCCGGCGGTGAGGATCGCCTACATCATCAATTCGGTGGAGGGCGGTGGCGCCGCGCTGCCGGTGCCGGCATTGTGCGGGGTGCTGCGCGCGCAGGGCGCTGAGGTGGTTGTTCTCGCGCTTACCCGACGCGATGGACGCGCGCTGCGGTCGATGCAGGCAGCCGGGCTGGAGGTGCGCGTGCGCGATGGCGGCAGGCGCGATCATCTTGCCGCCTTGCGCTGGCTGGATCGTGAAGTGCGCGCGATCGGCGCCACCCATTTGTGGACCTCGCTCAGCCGCGCGACCCTGCTCGGCCAGATTGTCGGCCAGCGGCAGCAACTGCCGGTGGCCAGCTGGCAGCATGCGGCGTGGCTGAAACCCGCCAATCTGCGGCTGCTGAAATTGCGCTGGCGTGCCTCCGCCATATGGGTGGCGGATTCGGATGCGGTGTGGCGCTATGCGCGCGATATCATGGGCGTGGACGAAGCGCGGCTGATGCTGTGGCCGATCTTTCGTGCCGATGCGGCTGCACCGCAGGCCGCACCGTGGCGGCCGGGCGAGCCGATGCGCATCGGCTCGCTCGGCCGGCTGCATCGCGTGAAGGGCTATGACGTGCTGGCGGATGCGCTGGCCACCGGGATCGACGCCCGCGTGACGATCGGCGGCGACGGCGATGCCGGGGCGGAACTGGGCGATCGATCGGGCGGGCGGCTGGATTTCGCCGGTTTCGTCGGCGATCCCCGCGCCTTTCTCGCCGGGCTGAATCTCTATCTCCAGCCGTCGCGCTCGGAGGGCTTTTGTCTCGCCGCGCACGAGGCGATGCAGGCCGGGCTGCCGGTGATCGCGAGCGCGGTCGGGGAGATCGCCCGGTCGGTGTTGCCGGGCGAGACCGGCTGGCTGGTGCCGCCCGGCGACGCGATCGCGCTCGCCGCCGCGCTGCGCGCTGCGCTGGCGCAGCCCGAACGTCTCGCCGCCATGGGCGCCGCGGGCCGCGCACGGCTGCTCAGCCGGTTCGGACCCGAGCGGTTCGTGGCGGCCGGGGCGGCGATCGTCGCGCGACTGCGCGAGACACGCGGCTGATCCGGGCTCAGCCCACTCGCCGCAGCGGTTGAACCACCACCGCCGGGGGCAGCGGCTCGAACGCGGCAAGATAGTCGATCGTCTTTGCCAGCGGCATCGGCGGGGCGAAGCGAAATCCCTGCACCGCCTGGCAGCCGAGGCGGGCGAGCGCCCACGCCTGCGCCTCCTCCTCCACGCCTTCGACGATGATGCGGATGCCGAGCGCACCCGCGATCCGGGCGACGCCGTCGATGATGGCGAAGCCGCGCGGCCCGTCGCCGACGAAGCTGCGATCGATCTTGATCGTGTCGACCGACATCGACAGCAAATGGCTGAGCGACGCGAAGCCGGTGCCGAAATCGTCGAGCGCGGCCGAAATGCCGTTGCGACGCAGCTCCGCAAGCTCGGCCGTCACCACATCGTTGTGTCGGCCGAGCGACACCAGTTCGGTGACCTCGATCGCCAGCGCGCTGCGCGGCATGCCGACCGCATCGAGCGCGTCGAGGATCGATCGGGCGATGCCGGGGCGGCGGAAGTCGAACGGCGACAAGTTGATCGCCACCGGCCTGATCGTCAGCCCGGCATCGCGCATGCCGCGCAGGTCGTCGCAGATCTTGGCCAGCATGAGCCGGGTGATGTCGACCGCGACATGCGCATCGGTCAGCGCGTCCTGCAGCGTGTCGCCGGCGACGATGACGCCCTCGCTGGTGCGGATGCGGCAGAGTGCCTCCAGCCCGATCGGCGTGCGCGTGGCGAGATCGACGATCGGCTGGTAATAAGGCGCGATGGCATCGTTGGCGATCGCCGCGCGGACGGTGCGCACCGCCGCCAGTCGCCGTGCGATGCGCGTGCCGAGGCGCGGCGTGTGGCAGACGAACCCGCCCTTGCCGGTGCTCTTCGCATGGTAGAGCGCAAGATCGGCGTGTCTGCGGACGATCTCATGCGCGGTGTCGCTGCCCGGAACCACGATGGCCGCGCCGATCGAGATTGACGGCGTCAGCATCTGCCCGGCGCAGTCGGCAGGATGGTCGATCGTGGCGAGCAGCGTCTTGCTGAGCCGTTCGACCTCCGCCTCGGGTTCGGCGCTCTCGATCAATACGGGCAGCTCGTCGCCGCCGATGCGAAAGGCACGCGGCCGGGTGACGATGTCGGCCACGCGATGCGCCACCGTGGTGATCATTCCGTCGCCCGCGCGATGGCCGAACATGTCGTTGACCGTCTTGAGATCGTCGACGTCGATCAGCATCAGCGCCCAGCCGTCCGCGCGCGGGCTGGCGATCGTCTCCTCGAAGGCGGCGCGGTTGCCGAGCCCGGTCAGCGCATCGCGATAGACCAGGGCGTGGTGGGCGGCGACGCTGCGCGCGCGATCGATCGCGATCATGCACAAGTGCAGGCAGGCATCGACCACGCTCCGCTCCAGCAGGGTAGGCCCGCGCGGCTCGCGATAATAGAAAGCGAAGCAGCCGATCGACACGCCGTGATTGTCGACGATCGGGCTCGACCAGCAGGCACGCAGCCCCAGCGGCAGCACCAGTTCGCGAAAGCCGTCCCACAGCGGATCGGTGGCGATGTCGGTGACGACCACCGGATGGCGCGTCCAGGCGGCGGTGCCGCACGAGCCGGCGCAGGGGCCGACCGGCACGCCGTTGATCGCCTCCGCGTAAAATGGCGGCATGGCCGGCGCGGCGAGCGGCCTGATCTTGTCGTCCTCGATCATCACGACGGTGCAGCGCACGTCGTCGAGCAGACGCTCGACCTGACGGCACAGCAGATCGAGGGTATCGGTCAGCGGTTCGCCGGTGGCGATCTTTTCCAATACTTGATTCTGCAACTCGATAAGCACGGCGAGCTCCCGTCCGACCTGAACAACGGTCTTGGACGGTTAAACGCTCCGTGACGACGTCGGGCAAGTCCACCCGCCGATCAATCAAGTCCGGTTTGGGATATGGGCCGTCGTCTCAGGCCAAGTCGAACAGCCCCAGCGCCGCGACCTCTTCGACCGAAAGGTCGATGCCGAACATCATGCTGAGGCGCATGCGGTAGACGCGCGGATCGGTGATCTCGCCCTCGCTGCCCGTCTCGCCATTGCGGCGACGGTAAAGGCGGTCGGTGAGGGTGGCGAAGCCGTTCGGCAGCACGATGCTGACGATGACGCGCTGGACGAAGCGGCTGTCGGGCGCGGTCGAGACCCAAAAGTTCGAGAGTACGGCGTCGGTCGGATAAGCGGGCGCGAGATCGAAGCTGTACTGGCGCTGCCACCCCGAGCCGGTGGCGCGGCCGTCGGTGGTGGCCGGATCGCCCACTCGCTCGAGCATCCAGCCATAGACCGGGTCGCGGCCGAGGCGGAAACGCGCGCCGTCGGGCGCGTCGGCTTCCTCGCCGTCGACCAGCGGCATCGGTGGCGAATAGCTGCCGCCAAAGCCGGGATCGGCGATCCAATCCTGCCCGTCGATCGTGACGAGCGCGAGCGTGTGGGTGAGCGGCGGCGTATGCTCCAGCCCCAGCCAGACGCGTGCCATCAGCGGCCGCGCCGCGAAGCCGAACGCATCCAGCGCGTCGAGGAACAGGCGATTATGCTCGAAGCAATAGCCGCCACGCCGCGCGGTGACGAGCTTGGCGAACACCGCGTCGCTGTCGAGCGCGATCGGCCGGCCGAGCCGCACGTCGAGATTCTCGAACGGGATGGCAAGACGGTGCGCGCGCTGGAGGATGGCGAGCCCTTCGGCATTCTGCAGCGGCATCTCGGCCAGGCGGATGCGTTCCAGATAGGCGGCAAGCGAAAACATCAGGCTACCTCAGGCAGGAATAGAAACCCGCGCGCTGCATCTTCGGGATGCGCGCGGCGATATTGTCGCCATAGCGGCGGACGAAGCCGTGCGGATCGATCGCGTCGCGCTTCTTGGGCAAGGGCAGGATCGCGGCGATGCGCGATGCCTCTCCGGGCGACAGGCGGCTGGCATCATGCCCGAAATAGCGCATCGCGCCGGCATTCGCGCCATAGGTGCCGATGCCGGTCTCGGCGACGTTCAGATAGACCTCCATGATGCGCTGCTTGCCCCACAGTGCCTCGATCAGGACGGTGAACCACGCCTCCAGCGCCTTTCGGACGTAGGAGCGGCCCTGCCACAGGAAGACGTTCTTGGCGGTCTGCTGGCTGACCGTCGATCCGCCGCGATAGCGTCGGCCCGCCTCGTTGCCGGCCATCGCCTTCTCGATCGCGGTGAAGTCGAAGCCGTGATGACGGCAGAAATTGCCGTCCTCGGCGGCGATGGCGGCGCGCGGCATGTCCGGATCGATCGTGCCGAGCGACATCCAATTCTTGTGGATGCTGTGGCCGCCGAGCAGATCGCCCGCCATCGTCAGCGTGAAGGGCGGCGGCACGAAGCGGTAGACGCCGACCATCAGCAGCGAGAGCAGTACGAACGCCACGATCGCGCGCATAACCCAGCGGACAAGGCCGCCGAGGCGTGAGCGCGAGGGGGCAGAGCGACGCTGGGGAGTGCGGGCCATCGCCGCGCCTTAACCGAAGCCGCAGCGGACTGGAACGGCGCAATCCGACCGTCGTTGCAGCAACATAATGAAAAGGGATGCGGCGATGCGGTTCGTTCTGGGGCTTCTCGTCTGCGCTGCCGCCGCTGCCCCGGTGTGGGCGCAGGATGCGCAGCAGCCGAAGCTGCGCGACCTCTGTTCGGATCGGCCGGGGCTCGACACGCCGGCCTGCACGGTCGATCCTGGCCATCTGCAGGTCGAAGTGGGGCTGGGCGACTGGACGCTCGACAAGCAGCCCGACCAGCGCACCGACACGATCGACGCCGGGCAGATCGCGCTGCGCTATGGCGTCGGCGCCACCACCGAGGTGCGTCTCGGCTGGACCGCCTACGGCAATGTCCGCCAGCGCGACCGCCTGACGGGCGAGATCGATCGCACGTCAGGCATCGGCGACGTGACGTTGGGACTGAAGCAGAATCTGCGCCACCCGGCGGAAAAGAGCGGCGGCCTCGCGGTCGCCTTGCTGCCATTCGTCACCGTGCCGGTGGGGCATCGTCAGGTCGGTGCGGGCGACTGGGGCGGCGGCCTGATCGTGCCGACCAGCTACAAATTGAACGACACCGTCTCGCTGGAGCTGTCGCCCGAGGTGGATGCGGCGGTGAACCAGAGCGGCGACGGCCGCCATTTATCCTATGGCAGCGCGATGGGCGTGCAGGTCCATCTCAGCAAGACGATCCGCCTGACGCCCGAGCTGCAGTTCGTCCGCGACCGCGATCCGGCGCAGCGCGCGACGATGAGCCGCGCCGCTTTGTCGCTGGATGTCCAGCCGCAGAAGCTGACCCAGCTCGACGTGCAGGCGGTGGCGGGTCTGAACCACAACACGCCCGCCGTGGAGCTGAGCTTCGGAGTGAGCCGGAAGTTTTAACGGGGTCATAGTCCGCCCCCATCGTCATGCCGGACTTGATCCGGCATCCCGCTCGTTCTTCATCGGTGAAGGCAGCAGGGCCCCGGATCAAGTCCGGGGCGACGAAGGTGGTTTTGGGCGGGACGATCGACCCGCTTACGCCATTGCGGGCAGAAGCCTCTTCTCGCCAGCGATGCGCATCATCGCCTTCTGCAGTTTGTCGAAGGCGCGCACTTCGATCTGGCGCACGCGCTCGCGGCTGACGCCGTAGACCTGCGACAATTCTTCCAGCGTCTTGGGGTCGTCCGCCAGCCGGCGCTCGGCGAGGATGTGCTTCTCGCGCTCGTTGAGCGCGCCCATCGCCTCGGTCAGCATGTCGTGGCGGACGTCCTTCTCCTGCGTCTCGGCCAGGCGCTCGTCCTGCAGCGGATCGGTATCGACCAGCCAATCCTGCCACTGGCCCTCGCCATCCTCGCGCATCGAGACGTTGAGCGACGTATCGCCCCCCATCGCCATGCGGCGGTTCATGGAGGTCACTTCCTCCTCGGTCACGCCGAGATCGGTGGCGATCTTGGTGAGTGCCTCGGGCTTGAGATCGCCTTCCTCGAATGCGTCGATCTGGCTCTTCATCCGGCGCAGGTTGAAGAACAGCTTCTTCTGCGCGGCGGTGGTGCCCATCTTCACGAGGCTCCACGAACGCAGGATATATTCCTGGATCGCGGCGCGGATCCACCACATCGCATAGGTGGCGAGACGGAAGCCACGATCGGGCTCGAACTTCTTCACGCCCTGCATCAGGCCGATATTGCCTTCCGAGATCAGCTCGGACGCGGGCAGGCCGTAGCCGCGATACCCCATCGCGATTTTCGCGACGAGTCGCAGGTGGCTGGTGACGAGCTTCGCCGCCGCTTCCGGATCCTGATGTTCCTGGAAACGCTTCGCCAGCATATATTCCTCCTCCGGCGTGAGGAGGGGAAACTTCCGGATTTCCGACAGATAGCGGTTGAGGCTGGCCTCGCCGCCAAGCGCCGGAATCGTAGCGGGCGTGTTCTTGCCACTGCTGACCATTGCTGCTGCTTTCTCCCTGGACCCGTGCGGTCCGCGACGGAGCGGTTCCTGCCGACTCCGCGTCAATGAATGGTTATATCAAAAGTTCACTGAACAGCGCCTGCATGTCAGGCGGAATGTTGCTTTCGAACGCCAAAGCCTGGCTTGTGATCGGATGGACGAAGCCCAGCCGCGCGGCGTGAAGCGCCTGTCGCTCGAACCCCAGCCGCGCCAGGACTTCACGATGCTCGCGCGGCGGCTTGCCATAGACCGGATCGCCGAGGAGCGGATGGCCGATCGAGCCCATGTGGACGCGCACCTGATGCGTGCGCCCGGTCTCCAGCCGGCATTCGACCAAGGCGGCGCCCGCCAGCGGCTGCAGCGTGGCGAAGTGCGTCACCGCATGCTTGCCCTGATTGGGGCCGACCAGCGCCATCTTCTTGCGGTTGGTCGGGCTGCGGCCGAGATTGCCCTCGATCCGTCCGCTCGCGGGGAGCGGCCGCCCGGCGACGATCGCGCGATAGCGCCGGTCGATCGAATGGTTCGCGAACTGCGCGGCAAGGCCGACATGCGCGCGATCGGTCTTGGCGGCGATCATCAGCCCCGACGTATCCTTGTCGATGCGGTGGACGATGCCCGGCCGCTCGACCCCGCCAATGCCCGACAGGCTCCCCCGGCAATGATGAAGCAATGCGTTGACCAAAGTCCCGTCGAGATTGCCGCAGGCGGGGTGCACCACCAGCCCGGCGGGCTTGTCGATCACGATCAGATGCTCGTCCTCGAACGCCACCTCGAGAGGAATGTCCTGCGCGGCATTGCCGGCCGCGGTCGGTGCGGGCACGGCGACCTCGACCGGGCCGGGCTGCGCGATCTTCGTCGCCGGATCGCGCACCATCCGGCCGCCCACCGTCACCGCGCCTGCCGAAATAAGCGATTTGAGCCGTTCGCGCGACAGGGTAGGAATAACCGTCGCGAGCGCGCGATCGAGGCGCCAGCCGGCCATGTCCGGCGTCACCTCGGCATATTTGACCTGTACCCCCGCGTCCACTGGACGCGATATGGTGCCGCGAGCGGCGAAATCAAGGGAGCGCGGGCGATGCTTCGAGCGGTCGTAACGGCGATGACGATGCTGATCGCGGCGGGTTCTGCCGATGCCCAGCCGTCCGTCCCGCCAGGTACGATCCTTTACGGCAAGGATGCCGTGATCGATCCCAGCTGGCGCTGGTTCCAGGCGGAGCCGGCGATCACCGAGCGCAACGGCTGGGTCACCCTTGTCGGCGGCGGCGAGGTGACGATGGCGGGCGGCCGCTTCCACGCATTACTGCACCTTGATCCGGAAGAGGCGGGCGCCGAGATCGCGCTCGACGGGCGCATCGCTGGCGACCGCGTCGTCGCGCAGGAGATATTGCTCAACACCGATGCCGGCCCGGTGATGGTCCACGGCACGATCAAGCGCACGCCCCGCGGCGACGGCTGGATGATCGAGACGATCGTCTTCCGTGGCGGGCAGAGCGGCGACGCCTCGTTCCTCGGCCTCGTGCGCCGGGTGCGTGTCGCGCGGTGACGGTCGTGATCGCAGCCGACCTGCTCGACGCGATACTGGCGCATGCTGCCGCCGATCCGACGCGCGAGGTATGCGGCCTGCTGCTTGGTTCCGCCGGGCAGATCGAGGAGGCGCGCGCCACCGCCAACGTCGCCGCCGATCCGTCCTGCTGGTTCGAGGTCGATCCGTCCGCGCTGATCGCCGCATTGCGCGCCGAGCGGCGGGGTGGTCCGTGCCTGATCGGCCATTATCATTCGCACCCCAATGGGCGCCCCGAACCCTCGCCGCGCGATGCGGCGGCAGCCGAGCCGGGCCGGCTGTGGCTGATCGTCGGTGGGGGCGTCGCGCGGCTGTGGTGCGCCGGAGCGGACGGCTTCCGTGAGGGGCCGTTGACGGTCGGTTAACCATCTCGTTGCACCTAGGCCCGCGACGGGCCAAAAGCCCTCGCTTCGGCGCTCCACAGGATCAACGACAATGACCGATACCGTGCTCGATTTTGCCAGCCTGCTCTGTTCGCGGCTCTGCCACGATCTGCTGAGTCCGGTCGGGGCGATGAGCAACGGGCTCGAGCTGCTGGTCGACGAGGACGATCCCAACATGCGCGCCCGCTGCATGGAGCTGCTGCAGGACAGCGCGCGCGCGGCGGCCGACCGGCTGAAATTCTTCCGCCTCGCCTTCGGCGCTGCCGGCGGCTTCGGCGACGAGGTCGCGACCGCCGAGGTCAGGGACGTGCTGGCGGGGCTGGTGCGCGGCAATGCGCGCGTCGAGCTCGGCTGGATGGTCGAGCAGCCGATGATCGGCAAGTCCGCCGCCAAGGTACTGCTCAACCTCGCGATGGTGGCGTTCGATGCGCTGGTGCGCGGCGGCCGGCTGGATATCGGGGCCGAGGCGGGCGAGGTGGTGGTGCGCGCCGAAGGGCCACGGCTGGTGCTCGACGCCGAGATTCGCGGCGTGCTGTCGGGTGCGGGCGATCCGCAGACGATCAGTTCGCGCACGTCAGCGGCGTGGCTGGTGATGAAGCTGGCGCGCGACGCCGGTGGCCAGATCACGCTGTCGGACGACGAGGCCGGCGTCCTGCTGCTCGGCGCCACGATGCCGGAGCACGTGGCAGGCTGAGCCCGGTGCGATGATCGGCTCCGATCGCTGGCGCGCGATCGGGGCCATCACTAATCCGGTTTCAGGATGCCCTGAACGAGCCCTTAGGCGCCCGTCGGACGCGCCTGCAACGTCCTCATGTCGTGCCGCTCGGCCTGCGTAAGCAACACCGCATGAGGAAAGCCGCTCGCTGCCAGCTTCAGGCCATAGGCCTTCGCAAAGGCGCGATGCGCCGCCCGTGCGCTGCGTGACGTCGATGCTTCGGCCATGTGGAGCGTATGTTGCTCGCGCCCGAGAATGTAGTTCAGGTCCATGTCGCGCTCCTCGATGGTCGCCGCCTCAGCCGCACGAAGCCGCCTTCATTGGCTGAGAGCCACTGCAAAGCCGCGATCCGGGTTTTCGCTCGGAGCCTCGATATGCTGCCCTTCCAAACGCGGCACGACATCCGAAACATCGCTCGCGTCGAGGCGTGACTTTTCGCGCCGCTCGCGGCCCTTGGCGGCGATCGCTTCCCTGTTCCAGGCGGCGGCAGCCCGTTCGGCAGCCTCACGAACGTTGGCCAACGTCGTATTCGCGGCACGTTCGCGCTGCGCGGTTTCCTGCGCGCGACACAGAGCAGATGGAAGATGCATCCCGTTTCCTTCAGCAAGCCTGGCGAGAGCATGACGAGTCTCTCAGCCGCACCGTCGCCGGGAAAGGATGCGATAAGGCCTATATGGGGGCGCGGCGCAATAATACCATCGACGCGGCGCCCGAGCTTCACATCGATTTGCCGGATATCGGCGTCACGTCCGCCGCACCCGTGCCGTAGAGCAAGGTCCAGCCCGGCGGCAGATAGTCGGTCGACATGTAATAATAGAGTGCGCACGTGCCGTGTTCGGTGCTGTCGCCCTTGACCAATCCGAACGCGACCGTGCCGAAGAAGACCGGGCCGCCGCTGTCGCCGCCCTTGCACTTGGGCCCATCGACCGCGACCCATGTGGCGGGGCAGGGGCCTGCGCAGAGATCGCCCGGCGGCGCATATTCGGGGAAGCGTACCAGCGCGCAGCTATAGCCGGTGCGCTCGCCGCGATGGCACACGACGTCGCCGCTGCGCGTGCTCGCACGATTGCGCCAGCTCGTCAGCATCCGGGCGCGATCGTCCGCATCGGCGCGGAACAGCGGGGCGAGCGCGATGCCCGCGGAATGAATCTGCACGTCCTGATAGCGCGCGCCCCACGCGCCGAGCATAGTCAGCGGCGTCTGCGTGCCGTCGCGATCGACGAAGCTCAGCGTATCGGGGCAATGGGCGGCGGTGGCGAGCGCGGTCTGCGTGCCGTCGGTGACGACGAAGCCCGCGGTGCAGACGAAGCGGCGCGCTTCTTCGGCATCGTGGCCGACGACGCGGCCGCCGCCCTCGACCGACAGATCGGCATCGACGTCGCCCCACGTCTTCACCTCGACCGGCACGCCGGCGATCGCCTGCAGGCGCGCGGCGGTCACAGCCTCGTCGCCATCGCCGTCGAGGTCGCCCGGCCGCGTCAGCACGATCAGCGCGCCGGTGCGCGGATCGAGCCCCATGCCCGGCGGGTTCGGCATCGCCGCGCGGATATCGGCCTGGTGTCGCTCGATCGCGTCGAGCACCGCCGCGCGCGTGGCGAGCGCGCCGGTGCGAAGAAGGACCGGTGTGCCGAACGGCGCGGTCGCGATCTGGACGTCGTCGGCGGGCGCGCCGGTGACGACGATCAGGATGCGATAATCCGGGCGATGTTCGATGACGATGCCGGCAAGCCGATCGCGATAGGCGTCTGCGAGCCGGTCGGTCAGCGCCACGCTCGCCTGCTGCGCCTCCAGCCGACGGAGCGCCTCGTCGGGCGCCACGCCGAAGGTGCGGGCATATTCGGCGGCGTCGGCTTCCAGCGCTTCGGCAGCGGTTTCGATTCTAGTGGGCGCCTGCTGCGCCCGGACCGCAGTGGTCGGCACGAGGAGCAGCGCGAGGAGCAACAGGGCGTGCCGTGCCAGATGGATCGGGGTGGTCATCGTGGAGCCGAACGCGTGGAACGCCGCCGGTTGCCCGCCGAGCGCTACAGCGTAACGCCGCGCTTCCAGATCGCGATCTCGCGCTCCTCGTTGACCTCGTTGCGCGCGGGCTCGCCCGAGGCGATCTCGCAGATCCGGTCGAGCAAGGCCGCGGTGGTGGCGTCGAGCCCGTCGTCGAGCACGCTGCCGGCATCGAAATCGATCCAGCCGGGCTTGCGCTCGGCCAGCGCATGGTTGGTGGCGAGCTTCATCGTCGGCACCGGGCTTCCGAGCGGCGTGCCGCGCCCGGTCGAGAACAGGGTCAGCGTCGCGCCGGCGGCGGCGAGCGCGGTGATCGAGACGGCGTCGTTGCCCGGCGCCTCCAGCACCGTGAGACCCGTGCGACGCAGCCGCTCGCCATAGAGCAATACGTCGGCGACCGCCGCATGGCCGCCCTTCTGCACCGCGCCGAGCGACTTCTCCTCCAGCGTGGTGATGCCGCCGGCGACGTTGCCGGGGCTGGGATTTTCCGAGATCGGCTCGCCATGATCGAGGAAATAGCGCTTGAAGCCGTTGACGAGCGCCACCAGCCGATCGAACACCGCCTCGTCGGTCGCGCGCGCCATCAGCAGCCGCTCGGCGCCGAACATTTCGGGGATCTCGGTCAGCAAAGCCGCGCCGCCTGCATCGACGACCGCATCCGCCGCGCGCCCGATCAGCGGATTGGCGGTGATCCCGCTCAGCCCGTCCGATCCGCCGCATTTCAGGCCGAGACGCAGCGCGCCGAGCCCGACCTGTTCGCGTCGGTCGGCGGCGGCGATCTCCGCCAGCGCATCCAGCGCGCGCGCGGCCTCTTCGTCCTCGTCGAGGCTCATCTGCGCGCCGAGCGTGCGGACGCGGTCGCGGCGCTCGGGCGGCAGGCGTTCGAGCAGCGGCGCGAGCTGGTTCTCCTCACAGCCGAGCCCGAGCAGCAGCACGCCGCCGGCATTGGGATGGCAGGCGAGCGAGGCGAGGATCGCGGCGGTCTTGTCGAGATCGTCCCCCAGCTGCGAGCAGCCGAACGGGTGCGCCAGTGCGAGCACGCCGTCGACGCTGCCGCCCAGCCGCCGCGCGGCATCGGCGGCGACGCGCTGGGCGGTGCGCGCGACGCAGCCCACGGTCGGGATGACCCACAATTGGTTGCGCGTGCCGACCGTCCCGTCGGCACGGCGATAGCCGGCGAAGCCACGCGCGCCGGCGGCGAGCGACGGCGCGGCGACAGCGGCCGGGGTGTAGCGATAGGGTTCCTCGCCGCTGAGCTTGGTCGCGAGATTGTGGCTGTGGACGTGATCGCCCGGCGCGATTGCGGCGGTGGCGCGCCCGATCGGCCAGCCATAGCGGCGCACGTCGTCGCCGGCGGCGACCGGCACCAGCGCGATCTTGTGCCCGCGCGGGATATCGACCGCAGCGACAACGCTCTGGCCGCCGGCCTTCAGCGTCTCGCCGGCTGTGATCGCGCGCAGCGTCACGGCGACGTGATCGCCCGGCGCGACCTGCACCAATGCGGGGATCCGCTCGATAAGCTCTGTCGACTCCATGCGCGCAGCTATCATCGTTGCCAGCGCTGGCACAAGCCGGGCCTGGTCCGTGCTCAGGCGGGCGGAGGTGCGGTCGACTGACGCTCGACCAGCGCCAGCGGCACGTCGAGATCGGGCAGGCGCGACGCCTCGCCCTCGGCCAGCGCGATCACGCGGCGGGCGGCCTCGCGCGCGATATCGCGCAACGGGCGGCGGATCGTGGTGAGCGAGGGCGAGAGCATCGACGCCAGATCGACGTCGTCGAAGCCGGTGACCGACAGCGCGCCGGGCACGTCGATGCCGCGTTCGCGTGCCACCTTCAGCACCGCTGCCGCCATGATGTCGTTGCTGGCGAAGATCGCGGTCGGCCGGTTTGGCAGCGCGAGCAGATGCTCGGCTGCAACCAGTCCGGAATCGAAGCCGTAGTCGCCCTCGACCACATAACCGCGCGGCAAAGCGATGCCGGCGCGATCGAGCGCGGTGCGGAAACCCTGCTCGCGCTCGGTCGCCGAATGGAAGCGAAGCGGGCCGGTGATCATCGCGATGCGGCGATGGCCGAGCGCGATCAGGTGATCCGCCACCGTCGTCGCGGCGATGCGCTCGCCGCCGACGAGCATCGCCGGATAGCCGGGGATACGGACCGAGGCGAGGCCGACCGCCGGCACGCCCAGCCGGCCGAGCAGATGCGGCACCTCCGGCAGCTCGGACACCGGCGAGAGCAGGACCAGCCCGTCGACGTGCGTGCGTCGCACGAAATCCTCGAGATTGTCCGACAGGCGCGGGTCGGCGACCGAGACCGGATGGACGAGCAATTCATAGCCGGCCTCCGAGCAGATCTCGACGATGCCGTGCTGCAGGCGGCCGATGACATGATCGTTCTGGTCGCCCTGCACCACGCCGAGCAGGAACGAACGCCGCGCCGCGAGCCCGCGCGCGCGCATGCTGGGGCGGAAGCCGAGGTCGGCGATCGCACGCTCGATCGTGGCGCGCGTCGTCTCGCCCACCTTGGGCGATTTGTTGAGGACGCGGCTGACGGTGCGCACCGACACGTCGGCGACGCGCGCCACGTCGGCGATGGTTGCGGCGCGGGCCAGATCGGGGCTGTGGTTCCTCACCCGATCCTTGTCGCGGCGTTCCGCAACCGGCGCAAGGGCCGTTTGTGCCAGCGATGGCATAGGCCGCATATTCGGCTTTACAGCATGACCGCCTTCTGGTCCTGAAGCGAAAAGGGAGAGGCTGGATGGCGGTCGGGCGGCGCGCGGTGATTGCGGGTGGGTTGGGCCTGCTGGCGGAGCGCGCGCTGGGTGCGCCGATGCCTGCAGGAGCGGCGCCCGGTTGGTTCGACGTCCGCCATTATGGTGCGACCGGCGACGGTACGACGATCGACACGCTGGCGATCAACCGCGCGATCGAGGCGGCGGCCGCGGCGGGCGGCGGCACCGTCCTGTTCCCGCCCGGAACCTATGCCTGCTACACCATCCGCCTGAAGAGCCGGGTCGAACTGCATCTCGACGTCGCGGCGACGATTCTTGCCGCGCCGGCGCCCACGGGTGGCGGCGCAGGCTATGATCTGGCCGAGCCGCAAGATCCGGCGATCGCGCCGTTCCAGGATTTCGGCCACAATCACTGGCGCAACAGCCTGATCTGGGGCGAGGGGCTGCACGACATCGCCATCACCGGCGCGGGCCTGATCTGGGGCAAGGGGCTGGGGCGCGGCGACGGACGCGACGGCTATCTGTCCGATCCGATCGGGCCCGGCACCGCGAACAAGGCGATCGCGCTCAAGAATTGCCACAACGTGCTGCTGCGCGATCTGAAGATGCTGGCGTGCGGCTGGTTCGCGGTGCTGGCGACCGGGGTCGACAATCTCACGATCGACAATCTGCTGGTGGATACCACGCGCGACGGCATGGATATCGATTGCTGCCGCAACGTGCGCATCACCAACTGCACAATCAATTCGCCATGGGACGACGGCATCTGCCCCAAGAGCAGCTATGCGCTCGGCTATCCGCGCACGACCGAGAATGTCACGATCGCCAATTGCTTCGTCACCGGCAATTACGAGCTGGGTTCGGTGCTCGACGGCAGCTGGCGCAAGATGCCGCCCAGCTTCGCGCCGACCGTGCACGGGCGGATCAAGTTCGGCACCGAATCCAATGGCGGCTTTCGCAACATCACGATCACCAATTGCGTGTTCGATGACAGCCAGGGCCTCGCGCTGGAAAGCGTCGACGGCGCGCTGTGCGAGGACGTGACGGTGTCGAACATCACGATGCGCGGCAGCTTCAGCTCGCCTCTGTTCCTGCGGCTTGGGCGGCGGATGCGCGGGCCGGTGGGGCGGCCGATCGGGACGATGCGGCGCATCCTCATCAGCAACGTCACCAGCTCGGGCGCGGGGCTGCTGCCGTCGATCATCGCCGGCGTGCCAGGCCATCCGATAGAGGACGTGCAGATCAGCGACTGCTATTTTCATCAGCGCGGCGGCGCGCCTGCCGCGATGGCGCGGGCCGTGCCGCCGCCGGCGGAACTCGCTTATCCGGAGCCGACGATGTTCGGCGATCTGCCCGCCACCGGGCTGTTCGTGCGCGACGCGCGCAACGTCGTTGTCAGCAATGTCGAGGTGGCGGTCGCCGCGCCCGATCCGCGCCCGGCCTTCCGGCTGGAGAGCGTCGACGGTGCCGATTTTTTCCGGGTGCGCGCGCCGTCGGGTCCGGTGTTCGCGCTGGATCGGGTGCGCGACTTCCGCAGCACGGGCGGCGCGATGCCGGACCGGCGGATCAATGGCTTGGTATCGCGTATCTTCTAAGAAAAAAAACGGCGCGGCCCCGGCAAAAAGCCGCGCCAGGTGGGACTCAGAATTTCGCGGTGACGCCGAAGAAGAAGGTGCGGCCGCCGATATCGTAGGTGGCGGCGAAGGTGTTGTCCGACGGCGCTGCCGAACCGACGATCGGCGGATCGCGATCGGCGATGTTGTTCACGCCCGCCGTCAGCTGCAGCGACCTGGTGATGTCGATCGCGGTCGAGAGATCGAAATAATGCTGCGTGGGAATGGTCGGGTTGGTGAGCGATGCCTTGTCGGGCACCGTGCCGCCCGAGCGCAACGGCAGGATGTAGGTGTCGACCGTCACCGCGCCGATGAAGCGATGGCGCAGGCTCAGCGCCAGCGGGCCCGATTTCCAGGTGAAGCGCGTCGTTCCCTTCCACTCGGGGATCGGCTGGCCGCAGGTCTGGCCGTACGAGCCGACGCATTCGTTGCTGGTCGGCAGCGCGGCCACCGGCACGCTGGTGAAGGCGCGCGTCCAAGTGATGTCGGTGCCGATCTCGAAGCGGCTGCCGGCATCGCCCAGGCCCCAGGCGGTGCGGAAATTGTAGCTGCCCTCGAAATCCACGCCCGACGTCTTGAGCGCGCCGGTATTGGCGTTGGTGGCGGTGATGTAGCCCGGCGCGGCGATCTGCCCGGTCAGCGGATCGCGCGTGATCGCGCGGCAGAACGGGCTGCTCGCGCTCTGGACGACGTTGTAGCAGAGGTTGAGCACGTTCTGCGGGCTGCCGCCCAGCGGCGCGATCGCGCCCTTCAGGTCGATGTTGAAATAGTCGGCGCTGAAGGCGAAACCGCGCAGGAAGCTGGGGGTCAGCACCAGGCCGCCGGTATAGGTGTTCGACTTTTCCGGGCCGATGTTCGGATTGCCGCCGCCCACCGCGAAGATGAACTGGTTGGGCTGCACTTCGGAGGTGAAGATCAGGTTCGCCGGCACGCCGGTCGCGGCGCAGACGGCGCGCACCGCCGAGGTCTGCTGCGAGGTCGGCTGGCGGCTGGAGCAGGGATCGGTCAGCGTCGGGCCGGTGGTGGTGTTGCCGCCGAACAGCTCGCCCACATTAGGTGCGCGGATCGAGCGCTGATACTGGCCGCGGAAGGTGATGTCGCGCACCGGCGCATATTCGACGCCGCCCGAATAGGTCCACACGCCGCCGACGCCTGACAGATCGTAATTGGAATAACGGAACGCGCCGTTGACGTTGAGCCGCTCGAACATCGGGCGGTGCGCGAGGATCGGCACGCGCACTTCGCCGAACACTTCGCGGGCGGTCTCGTGGCCTGAGGTGGGCAGCGATGCGTTGAAGCCGGACAGGTCGCCCGACGCCAGCCGCGCATCGGGCGCGAAGCTGGCGGCCGAGCGGCGCCACTCGACGCCCGCATTGAAGTCGACCGGGCCGGCGGGAAGCTGGAACAGCTCGCCAGTGATGTTGCCCGCGGCGACCTGCTGGGTCGAGGTGGTGACGTTGCGCGTGCGCGCATCGATCGCGGCCGCACCCGCTGCGCTGATGTTCGCGCCGAAGATGTTGAGCAGCGGCGCGGCGCCATTCTGCGACAGGATGCCGTTCTGAAACGCGCTGAGCGAGACCGCGCCGTCGGCGGTGTCGGTCTGCACCGTGCGCGCATAGCTGTAATAGACGTCGTAGCGCAGGTTGGAGAGGAAATGATCGGACACGCTGCCGATGCGGCCGCGCAGGCCGGCCGCGCCGCGATAGGTCATGATGTCGGACAGGTTGGTGCGCAGGCCGATCTCGTTCACGCGCCGGTTGATGTTGAGCACCGCCAGCCCGTCATTGGGCGTGGTCGAGACCGTGCTGGTGCCGTTGGTGACGGTGGTGGTGCCGGTTTCGCGCGCATCCAGCGCGCGCAGCACGGCCTGCAGCTGCGG
Source organism: Sphingomonas nostoxanthinifaciens (assembly GCF_019930585.1). Lineage (NCBI taxonomy): Bacteria > Pseudomonadati > Pseudomonadota > Alphaproteobacteria > Sphingomonadales > Sphingomonadaceae > Sphingomonas > Sphingomonas nostoxanthinifaciens. The sequence goes on from NZ_CP082839.1 coordinate 1,753,496, forward strand.
CGAGAGATAGGGATTGTTGGTATTGACCAGGAAGTTGCCGCTGACGCCGGTCGACGGCAATTGCGCGCGCACCTGGTTGTTGCCGATCGTGCCCTCGACATACAGCGTCGCGGCATCGGAGAAATCGTAATGCGCGAAGACGTTGCCGAGCAGGCGGCGCTGCGGCACGATCATATAGGCCTGCGGGCCGAGATCGTAATCGTCGCCCGGCGTGACGGCGGGCCGCGCCGTCGTGCCGGCATCGTTGAAGGTGAAGCCGCGCGACGTGATCCCGCCGAGCCCGGCATTGGTCAACGCCGCGTTGAGCGCCGCGGTCGAGGTGGACGAGCCGACGGTCGGGATGTTGGCGATGCGGCCGTCGGGGGTGGTGCCGCTGCCGCTGAAGATCAGGCCGGGGCGCCCGCCCGCGCCGAGGCAGGTCGAGCCCGACGGAATGGCGAGCGGCGTGCCGGCGCGGCTGCGGCTCCACGAGCTGGAGGTGACGCAGCCATCGGCGAGCGACGGTGTCGCCCAGCCGCCGCGTTCGCCGCGTGTATAGCCGCCACGGTTGAGATAATCGAAGGAGAGGGTGATGTTGCCGCGGCCGCCGTCGAAATTGCGGCCGGCGGTGACGTCGACGGTGTAGTTCGGGGTTCCGGTATGCTGGTCGACATTATTCTGCGCATCGACCTCCAGCCCCTGGAAATCGTCGCGCATGATGAAGTTGACCACGCCCGAGATCGCGTCCGAGCCGTAGACGGCCGACGAGCCGCCGGTCACCACCTCGGTCCGCTTGATAAGCGCCGACGGGATGGCATTGACGTCGGTGGTCTGCTGCGGGCCGGAAATGGCGAAGCGGCGTCCGTTGACCAGCACGAGGTTACGCTGGTCGCCGAAGCCGCGCAGGTTCAGCGTCGCCACGCCGGCGGGCACGGTGTTCGCAGTCGGGCCGCTGAGCTGCGAGCCGACGAATTGCGGCGAGCTGCCGAGCAATGTCTCGATATTCTGCGTGCCGGACAGCTTGACGTCCTGCTGGTCGACCACCGTCACTGGCGTCGGTGCCTCGAACCCGCGCGAGGTGAGGCGCGAGCCCGTGACGACGATGTCGGCGGCAGGCGCGGTGGCTGCGGGCGTGGCCTCGGCGGGTGGCGTTGCGATGGCAGGCGCCTGCTGCGGTGCGGGCTCGGCGGCGCCGGGCGCGACCTGCGCCTGTGCCTGACTTGTCAGACCGGCGAGCCCCGCAAGCGCGAGCATCGCGGTTCCCGACTTCATCAGCAAAGCGTATCGCCCCATCACCATCCTCCAAGCGAGCCGTGTCTAGCGCTGGCATCGCGAATCTGTTCTTATGCAAACGTTCCATTATCTGCAACGGCAAATCGATGAATGAGATTGGTGATCCTTTCCAGCGGTGGCAGCGGATGGCGCGAGGCCTGGCGGGCGCGCTCGCGCTTGCCTCGGCGCTCGTGCCGGGTGGGGGGGGCGCCGCCGCCGATTATGCCAACCCGATCCTGTTCGCGGACTATTCCGATCCCGACGTGATCCGCGTCGGGCGCGATTTCTATCTGGTCGCGTCGAGCTTCCACTTCTCGCCCGGCCTGCCGGTGCTGAAGTCGCGCGATCTGGTCCACTGGACGATCGCCGGCCACGTGCTGCCGCGCCTGCCGTTCGCCGACGCCTACGACATGGTGCCGCCGTTCACGTTGACCGATGCGGTGTCGAAGCCGGTGGGGGCGGGGCTGCGCTATGCGCGCGGCGTATGGGCGCCGGCGATCCGTTTCCACGCCGGCCGTTACTACGTCTATTGGCCGACGCCCGACGAAGGCGCGTACATGGCGACCGCGACGCGGCCCGAGGGGCCGTGGAGCGCGCCGGTGCGCGTGCTGGCCGGTCCGGGCTATGAGGATCCATGCCCGTTCTGGGACGATGACGGCACCGCCTGGCTGATCCACGGCAAGGTCGGCGCGGGGCCGCTGATCCTGCACCGGATGAGCGCCGACGGCACGCGCGTGCTGGACGAAGGCCGCACGATCGTCGACGATCCCAAGGATCTGCCGGTGCTCGAAGGGCCGAAGCTGCTGAAGCGCAACGGCTATTATTATATCTGGGCGCCGTTCGGCGGGGTCGAGACCGGCGCGCAGGTGGTGCTGCGCGCGCGGACGATCGCCGGGCCGTACGAGCGGCGCGTCGTCCTCGCGCCCGGTACGACCGCGGTGCAGGGGCCGCATCAGGGCGGCTATGTCGAGACGCCGTCGGGGCAGGGCTGGTTCGTCCATTTCAACAGCACCGGCGCCTTCGGCCGCATCGCCTATCTCGAGCCGGTGCATTGGCAGGACGATTGGCCGCTCGTCGGCGATCCGATCCCCGGCCGGCCCGGCACCGGCCAGCCGGTGGCGCAGCACGTCGTGCCCGACGTGCCGCCCGCGCCGGCGTCGATCGCGACCAGCGACGACTTCGCGGGGGCGCGGCTGGGGATGCAGTGGGAGTGGAACCACAATCCCGACGATCGCATGTGGAGCCTCGCCGAGCGGCCCGGCTGGCTGCGGCTGCACGCCACCCCGGCGCAGGCGCTCGTCACCGCACACAACACGCTGACGCAGATATTGTGGGGGCCGTCGTCGCGCATCACCGCGCGCTTCGATCTCGCGCGCATGGCCGACGGGCAGCGCGCCGGGCTGGCGATGTTCCAGGCGCGCCCGGTTTGGATCGGCTCGGTGCGCGCGGGCGGCGTCACGCGCGTGACGCTCTCGATCGCGGGCGAGGAGCGATCGGGGCCGATCGTCGCGGGCAACGACCTGCGCCTGCGCGTGACCGTCGGCGCCGATCAGCAGGCAGCGTTCGCCTACAGCATCGATCGCGGCCGGAGCTTCGTCGCGTTCGGCGCGCCGCAGCCATTGCACTTCGCGTGGTGGAAGGGCGCGCGGCCGGCCTTGTTCAGCTATTCGACCGCGCCGACCCCGGCGGGCGCGGTCGACATCGACTGGGTGCGGGTGGAGCGGCCGGTGCGCTGAGGCGCTGCCGCCAGCGCCGCCGCGATCGCCGCGCGCAGCGGCTTGGCACGAAGCGCATCGTCATAGGGCAAAGGCCGCTTGGGCAGATTGTCGACGCGCGGCGAGGTCGTCTGGAGCCAGCTATAGCGATCGCCCAGCCCCCAGCACATCAGCGTATCCACCTGCGCATAAGCGAGCGTGACGTCGAGATAGGATCGCGCGAGATCGGCGACCGCCCGATCGCGCACCGCGACATCGGCAGGCAGCCCCTTGTCGTTCACGTCGAATTCCGAGACGAGCAGGCCGAGGCCCGTCGCCGTCACCCGGTCGAGGAAGCGTCGCCATTCGTCCACCTGCGCACCGAGCGTCGTCGCGGCGCCCGCGCCGTTGCTGCCGATATGCCCCTGGATACCGAGCGCATCGACCGGCACGTTCTGCGCCTTCAGCGTCTCCAGCAACGTAAGCACCGCGGCGCGATGCGTCGCGCTCGACGCGTCCCAGCTCATATAATCGTTATAGACGAGCTGGGCGTGCGGCGCGGCGGCGCGCGCGGTGTGGAAGGCGAGCGCGATCGTCTCGACCGTGCCGCCGATCGCGTGCGACAAATTGGTCTCGCGATAGGCGCCGGTCTTCTCGTCGATCGCCTCGTTGACGACGTCGAAGCTGCGGACGGTGCCGGCATAGCGCTTCGCGACCGTCTCGACATGCGCGCGCAGCATCCGTTCGCCCGCCACGCGCGGCGCGCTGCCGAAATCATGCGCCTCCAGCCAGGCCGGCGTCCAGCGCCGGTTCTGCCACAGCAGATTGTGGCCTCGCACGCCCAGCCCGTGCTGCGTCGCCCACGCGACCAGCCGGTCGGCGGGGGCGAAGTCGAAGCGGTCGGCCGAGGGGCGCAGCACGCCCCACTTCATCTCGTTCTCGGGGACGATCAGCCCGCACTGCCCGGCGATCAGCGTGAGATAGGCCGGGTCGGCGAAGCCGCCGGTCGGCGTTCCCGCCTGCCCCGCGCCGAGGCAGGTGCCGAAGCGCATCCCTTTGGCGCGTGCCAGCGCGTCGAGCGATGCATCTCCCGGAACGGCGCGTGCCGCACCGGCACACGCAATCGCCCCGGCGCCGGCGATGAAGGCGCGCCGGTCGAACGGCATCGCCGCGGTCACGCCACCTTGCGCAATGCCGGCGTCGGGCCGGTGCCGGTCGCCGGTTCGTCGAGGCGATAGGCCTTGCGCACCAGATTGTAGGTGAGGTCGACGATCAGTTCGGCCGCTTCCCCCTCGGCCATCCGGCCTTCCGCCACCAACCGCGCGAGGAACCCCGAATCGACGCGGCGCGCGACGTCGTGCCGTGCCGGGATCGACAGGAAGGCGCGCGTATCGTCATTGAAGCCGACCGTATTGTAGAAGCCCGCCGTCTCGGTGGTCATCTCGCGGAAGCGGCGCATGCCTTCGGGGCTGTCGTGGAACCACCAGGCCGGGCCGAGCTTGAGGCACGGATAATGGCCCGCCAGCGGCGCCAGCTCGCGCGCATAGACGGTTTCGTCCAGCGTGAAGAGGATGATCGACAGGCCGGCCTCGTTGCCGAACGCGTCGAGCAGCGGCTTCAGCGCGTGGACGTAGTCGGTGCGCATCGGAATGTCGGCGCCCTTGTCGCGGCCGAAGGCGGCGTGCAGCCCGCGATTGTGGTTGCGCACGGCGCCCGGATGGATCTGCATTACCAGCCCGTCGTCGAGGCTCATCCGCGCCATCTCGGTCAGCATCTGCGCGCGGAACAGCTCGGCATCGGCCGGGGTCCAGTCGCCATGCATCACCTTGGCGAACAGGGCCTCGGCCTCGCTGGTCGACAGGTTGGCGGTCGCGGCGGTGGGGTGGCCATGATCGGTCGAGGTCGCGCCCGCCGCGATGAAATCCTGCCGCCGGCTCCGGTGCGCCGCGAGATAGCCCTGCCACGATCCGATATCCGCGCCGGTCAGCTCGGCGAAGCGGGCGAGGGCGGCACGGAACTCCTCATGCTCGGGATCGATCACCGCATCGGGGCGATAGGCGGTGACGACGCGGCCCTTCCAGCCCGACGCCACGATCGCCGCATGATGCTCCAGCGTGTCGTGCGCGCCTTCGGTGGTGGCGATCAGCTCGATGTTGAAGCGCTCGTACAGCGCGCGCGGGCGGAAGGCCGGGGTCGCCAGCAACTCGCCGATGCGATCGAAATAGAGATCGGCGGTGTCGGCCGCCAGCGACACGTCGAAGCCGAACACCTCGGCGAAGACATGATCGAGCCAGATGCGCGACGGCGTGCCGCGGAACAGATGCTGGCGTTCGGCGAAGATGCGCCACGCCGCGCTCGGATCGGCCGCCCCGGGTGCGCCATGCGCCGGCACGCCGAGATCCTCGAGCCGCACGCCCTGGCTGTAGAGCATCCGGAACAGATAATGGTCGGGCTGCAGCAGCAGCTCGGACGCGTTGTTCCACGGCTCGTCATAGGCGAACCAGCGCGGATCGGTGTGGCCGTGCGGGCTGACGATCGGCAGCGTGGCGACGCTGGCATAGAGCGCGCGCGCAATGCCACGGGTGCGCTCCTCGACGGGAAAAAGGCGGTCGGGATCAAGGCGAAGGGGAGCGGCCACGGAGCTTGGTTCCTCGTCTGCAAGCTGTTATGCCAGCGATGGCACGATCATCGTCCGCGATGCAAGTGCGCCTCTTTCCTTCGACTGGGCTGGCTTTGCGGCGGACGATCAGGCGTTATCGGCTTTGGCTGTTCGCGGCAACTTTGCTGGCCGCGGAACATGGCGGAGCGGCGCCGCCGATCGACCGGCACGCGCTCGTCACGCGGCACGATATCCACGCCACCGCGATCGATCCGCACGCGCCGGTGATGCTCGGCAACGGCACGCTGGGCTTCACCGCGGACATCACCGGGCTCCAGACCTTTCCCGACCATTATGCGCCGACCGCGCCGTTGCTCACCATGGCGCAATGGGCGTGGCACAGCTTTCCGCGGCCGCCGGGGCTCGGACACGGCGATGGCAGCGTGATGGTGCCGGTGCCCGGCCGCGGGCCGCAGCCATTCGCCTATATCCGCGATCTGGGTACGGCGGCGCACGACCCGGCGGTCGCCTGGCTGCGCGAGAACCCGCACCATATCTCGCTCGCGCGGGTCGCGCTGGCGCTGCGCCATGCCGACGGGCGGCCGGTGCGGTTCGAGGATCTCTCCACGACCGACCAGACGCTCGATCTGTGGACCGGCACGCTCACCAGCCGCTTCCGGCTCGATGGCCAGCCGGTCACCGTCGTCACCCGCATCGGTGCGCCGCGCGACCTGATCCTGGTCGAGATACGCTCGCCGCTCGTCGCGCGCGGGCAAATCGGCATCGACCTCGCCTTTCCCGGCGTGTCGCGCACGCTCAACCCCGATCCGGCGGACTGGACGCATCCGGAGGCGCATCGCACGCAGGTTGTCGCGCGTGCGGCCGGGCGACTGGCGACGGTCGAGCGGATCGACGCGACCGCTTATGCCACCGCCGTCGCCGCGCCGGGCGCAAGCATCGCGCAGACGGATACGCATCGTTTCACGATCCACGCACCGGGGCAGGCGGTGCTGCGTGCGGTGATCGCGCTGGAGGATCGCCCGCGTGCCGCGCCGTTGCCGGCATACGCCGCTGCCACCGAAGCGGCGATGGCGCACTGGCGCGATTACTGGACGCATGGCGGCATGATCGACCTGTCGGGCACCGCCGATCCGCGGGCGCGCGAACTCGAGCGGCGGATCGTGCTGTCGCAATATCTCGCCGCGATCAACGCTGCCGGCGCCACCCCGCCGCAGGAGGAAGGGCTGTTCTCGAACAGCTGGAACGGCAAGTTCCACCTCGAAATGCATCCGTGGCACGCCGCGCATTTCGCGACGTGGGGGCGCCCTGTGCTGTTGGAGCGCAGCCTCGCCTGGTATCTTGCCCATCTGCCTGCTGCGCTGGCGGAGGGGCGACGCCACGGGCTCGATGCGGCGTGGTGGCCGAAGATGACCGGGCCGGACGGGCGCAACAGCCCCAGCCCGATCAATCCCTTCATCTTCTGGCAGCAGCCGCACCCGATCTATCTCGCCGAACTGATATGGCGCGGGCATCCCGATCGGGCGACGCTCGCACGTTATGCGCCGATGGTCGCGGCGACCGCGCGCCTGCTCGCCGGCTGGCCGCGGCTCGATCCGGCGACGGGGCTTTATCATCTCGGGCCACCGATCGTGCCGGTGCAGGAAAATCACGATCCGTTCACGACCGCCGATCCGGCGTTCGAGCTCGAATATTTTCGTTGGGGGCTGCAGGTCGCGCAGCAATGGCGCGAGCGGCAGGGGCTTGCGCGCGATGCGGGCTGGGATCGGGTCATCACCGGGATGACGCCGATGCCGCGCGACGGCGACCGTTACATGGCGGTGGCGGGCGAGGGCGGCTATTGGGCGCGGATCGCGGCATCGTGTCGCGGCAAGGCGGATGCGCCGGGCTGCCCCAATCGCGACCATCCCTCCTTCCTGATGAGCGACGGGCCGATCGGCAGCGACCGCGTCGACCGCGCGACGATGGCGCGCACGCTCGCCGCCACCACGGCGAACTGGGATTGGGCACAGGTGTGGGGCTGGGATTTCCCGTCGATCGCGATGACCGCGGCTCGCCTCGGCGACCCCGACGCCGCAGTCGGCTGGCTGCTGCGCGACGCGCCGAACAACCAGTGGGGATCGACCGGCATGACCCCGCGCTTCGACACCGCCGCTGCCCCCGACGGGGCGGGTACCTATCCGCGTTCCGCCGACACCTATTTCCCGTCGAACGGTGCGCTGTTGCTCGCGACGGGCATGATGGCCGCAGGCTGGACGGGCGCGACCGGCCCCGCACCGGGCTTCCCCGCCGACTGGCATGTGCGTGTGGAGGGAATTACGCCGCTGCCGTGAGCCGCCGTAGCGCGGCCGTCCGGTGCGACGAACCCGACTAGGGAGCCACCTCGATCGCCTGATCGCGGGGACGCATGCGATTGTCGCTCAGCAGCGCGGCAAGCTTACGCCCGGCCCGAATGCCGGGTCGCTCGATCAGCGCATAGGCGCACGTCGCGACCAGTACGGTTATCACGATCAGGATCGGCAGGGCGATCAGGCGCGCTCCGACAGGCAGGATTGCAGCGACGCCGACGTCGACAAACGCCACGTCCAGAACGATGCCGTGAAGAAGGTAGATGCCGAACGAGCATTCGCCGAGCGCGATTGCGCCCGATGTCCTCAAGGTGCCCCAGAGATCGTTGCCGCAGGCGATCGCGACGAAGAAGAGGCCGTACAGGATCATCGAGATCGGCGCATATGGCACGGCCTGCAACATCGCCAGCAACAGCGATATCAGCGCCACGACCGTACAGGCCGGCGACGCGGCCAGGCTTCGCGCCCATCGGCGTTCCCTCAGTTCGAACGCGAGCATGCCGATCGCGAAGAGCGGAAGGTAGGTGACGAGCGGAACCGTCCACGGGCTGTGGCGCAGCACGAGCGACCCGACCAGCAACCCGGCCGGAATCACCCAGGTTGGCCCCCGGTCGGCAAGCGCCTGTCGCGCCAATATGCAGGCGGGCAATACCAGCGTGTAGAACAGCAGCTCATACCAGAGCGACCACAGGACCTTGGCATTCAGGAGCGGAGCGCCGTCATATCCCAGCAGCGGGGGCTGATCCCAGAATGTCAGCCACCTGACGAAGGGCGCGGCCGCGAACGTGACGGTTCCGGTGGCCGCCGTTCGCGCGACGATGATGAGAGCGATCAACGCGATCGATACGAGGACGAGCGGATAGATCCTGAACAGCCGGCCAATGTACAGCGGCACCCACCGAACGCGCGCGCCACGCAGAATTTGCGGGTAGAACACGCATCCGGTGACCATGAAGAATAGCGCAACCGCGCCGGGGCCCAGACTATTCAGCAGGCTGCCTGGCAAAGGCACCCATTGGCCGCCATTGTTCATGAACTGGAGCCAGCGTGCAAAATGATATGCGCACACGCCCAAGGCCAAGTAACCACGAAGTCCATCGATGCACCCGATACGCCGGCTCTCGTCTGGCAGGGACAGGCCCAGCAGCTTGAGTGCTCGCGCGAGAATGGTCGCTACCGCGAACGATGCCGCAACTACCGCAAGGAATATCCCGGCATCGATCATTTCACTATCATAGGTTAATTTTTGTCATTGTCGATGGCGCCGAATTTGGACGACCTGCGAGGCAAAAAGCGCGGTCCGCACTGCATTTGCAGCCTGTAGCGTGATCCATGGCCAGATGCGGAAGTGGTCGTGCGCGCCGTGGCGCATGGGCCGGCGGGTAAACTTCCAAGCTTTAAGCAGCCAACATCGCGGACCCTGATCGCGAATCGCAAGCGCCGATCCTCAGCTCCAAAACGAAGCCGAAAATCAGCGCGCGAACATGGTCGGGGAGAGAGGATTCGAACCTCCGGCCCCTGCCTCCCGAAGACAGTGCTCTACCAGGCTGAGCTACTCCCCGACGGAGCGCGGTTCGTGTCGAAATACCCCGGGAAGGGCGAACCGGCGAGCCAAGATGGGCGCCTCTAGCGAAGCCGAACGGGCGCCGCAAGAGGCTTCTCGCACGGTCGCGCAGATGGTGGCGCGCGGGCGCTGCGCCCGCTATCCCCGCCGCCCGTGACCATCCTCGAAACGATCGCCACCCTGTGCGGGCTCGCCAACATCGTCCTGCTCGTCCGGCGCAGCATCTGGAACTATCCGTTCGGGCTGGCGACGGTCGCGCTCTACGCGCAGCTCTTCTTCCGGCAAAAGCTGTATAGCGACGCGCTTCTGCAGATTTTCTTCTTTGCCATACAGATGTATGGATGGTGGGCATGGTGGCGCGCGGGGGGTGCGGACCATGCGATCAAGGTCGCCCGCCTGACGCCTGCCGCGCGTCTGGCGTGGGTGGCGATGATCGTGGTGTTGAGTATGGGTTGGGGGACCATGATGGCACGATTGACCGATGCGTCCTATCCGGTGTGGGACGCGATCGTCGCGGTGGCGAGCATCGCCGCGCAGATCCTGCTCGCACGGCGACGGATCGAGAATTGGGTGCTGTGGATCCTGATCGACGTCGCTGCGATCGGACTCTACGCGGCCAAGGGGCTCTACCTCACCACCGGGCTGTATGCCGCCTTCCTCGTCCTGTCGGTGGGGGGCTTGCTGGCGTGGCGTCGCGCGGAGCGCGCATGAACAACGGTTTCCTGCTCGGCCGCTTCATGCCGCCGCATACCGGCCACCTGCTGCTGGTGGAGACCGCGCGGCGGCTGTGCGACCATCTCACGATCCTCGTCTGCCACGCGCCCGATGATCCGATCCCGGCCGAACTGCGGATCGGCTGGGTCCGCGAGCTGTTCCCGTTCGCGCGCGTGGTCGATCATGCGACCGCCATGCCGCAGGGCGGTGGCGGTGCCTGGGAGGATTGGCGCCGGATCGTGGCGGAGGTCCACCCCGAGCCGGTCCATCAACTGTTCGGATCGGAAGTCTATGGCAGCTTGCTTGCCGCCGAACTCGGCGCGCGGTTCGTCGTGATCGATCCCGAGCGGACGGCGGTTCCGGTCTCGGCGCGCGCGATCCGCGCCGATCCGTTTGCCCACTGGCGCCACATCCCGCCGCCGGTCCGGCCGCATTATGCGCGCACCATCTGCCTGCACGGGCCGGAGAGCACCGGCAAGTCGACGCTCGCGATGCAGCTTTCGCGCCATTACGACACGCTGCACGTGCCCGAATACGGCCGCACCTATTGCGAGCAATATGGCCTGACGCTGTCGATGCGCGACCTGCTCGCGATCGCGCGGACGCATTGCGCGATGGCGGGGGCGGCGCTGCAGCAGTGCAACCGACGGCTGATCCTCGATACCGATCCGCTGATGACCGCGGCGTGGGCCGATATGCTGTTCGAGCGGCGCGACCCGTGGTTCGATGCCTTCGAAGAGGTCGCCGACCTCTATCTGCTGCTCGATATCGACATCCCCTGGGTCAATGACGGCACGCGCTTCTTTGGCGAGGAGGCGCGGCGGCGCCATTTCTTCGACCTCTCGCGCAACGAGCTCGAGCGACGCGGGCTGAACTATGTCGTGATCGGCGGCAGTGCGCAGCAGCGGTTTGCGCGCGCGATCGAGGCGATCGCCGCGGCGGGGCTGTAACGATCCCCACATCATCCCCAGCTATCCACAGCTTTGTCACCATATCCATTGACATGGGCTTGTGCCGCGCGGGCGGCCCGCTACCTTTCCCCGGAGTTGACGAGGGCATGGCATGATCGCCGACGAATTTGAAAGCGAGCGCGGCGACGAGGCGCCGGTCGACACGCTGGAATCCTATTTCGAGGCGCATGGCTGGAGCCACGAGCGCGTCGGCGAGGACGAAATCGTCGCCACCGTGCCGGGAAGCTGGACGCAGTACGAGCTGCGCGGCGTGTGGCGCGAGGAAGATCGCGTGCTGCAATTCCTGGCGATGCCCGACATCCGCGTCGCCGCCGACAAGCGTGCCGCCATCTACGAGACGCTGGGGCTGGTGAACGAGCAGCTGTGGCTCGGCCATTTCGAATTGTGGTCGTCGAACGGCATGTTGCTGTTCCGGCATGCCGCCTTGCTGGATGGCTCCGGCGATGCGCCGCTGACGACCGAGCAGGCGGGCACGTTGATCGAGGCGGCGATCGACGAGTGCGAACGCTTCTATCCCGTGTTCCAGTTCGTATTGTGGGGCGGCAAGACGCCGACCGAGGCGATCGCCGCGGCGATGATCGAGACGCACGGCGAGGCATGAGCAGCTTTCCGATTGCGGGGCCGATCTGGCTGGTCGGCGCCGGCAACATGGGCGGCGCGATGCTGCGCCGCTGGCTGCAATGCGGGCTCGATCCGGCGCAGGTGACGATCATCCGCAAGTCGGGCGCGCCGTTCGCCGAGGGCGTCACCGTGCTGACCGCGCCGCCGCCCGACGGCTCGGCGCCCGCGCTGGTGATGTTGGGCGTCAAGCCGCAGATGATCGACGACGTGGCGCCGTGGCTGGCGCCGGTGCTGGCGCCCGAGACGTTGTTCGTCTCGATCCTCGCCGGTGTCGAGATCGCGACGCTGCGCAGTCGCTTCCAGGTGCCGCGCGCGGTGCTGCGCGCGATGCCGAATACGCCGGTGGCGTTGGGGCAGGGGGTGACGGGCCTTGCCGGTGATGGCCTCGATGCGGACGAGCAGGCGGCGGCGACCGCGCTGATGGGTCTGCTCGGGCTGGTCGAATGGACCGACGAGCCCGCGCTCGACGTCGTCGCCGCGCTGGCGGGCTCCGGCCCGGCCTTCCTGTTCCGTTTTATCGACGCGCTGGCCGAGGCTGGCGCCGACGCCGGGCTGCCGGCCGAGCAGGCCGCGCGGATGGCGCTGGCGACGGTCGCGGGCGCGTCCGCGCTCGCGGCGGGATCGGACGAGAGCCCGCGTCGGCTGGCCGAGCGCGTCACCAGCAAGGGCGGTAGCACGCGGCGCGGGCTAGACGTGCTGGACGAACCCGAAGGGCTGGCGGCGCTGATGCGCGACACGCTGACCGCGGCGATCCTGCGCAACCGTGAGATGGCGGCCGAGGCCCGCGGCTGACCCGGTATTTGGCGGCGTCGGCATGGTGCCGTTTCGGCCCGGTATCTGCCGTTAATTGCGAGTCATTCTCATGGCCTCAGCGGCTTGCTTCGCAGATGCGGCACGCTTAGGGAAACCCATCGTTTGAGGGCGCGAGCCGCCCTCGGTCCATGGAGTTTGGCGCATGGTATCGGTCGCCGCAGGCTACCTGCCGATCCTCTTGTTCCTGGCGGTGGCGGTCATCCTGTCGACCGCGTTCGTCGTGCTGCCGATGATCGTGTCGCGGCTGACGGGGTCGAACAAGCCGAACCCGGCAAAGCTGTCCGAATATGAGTGCGGCTTTCCCGCATTCGAGGACAGCCGCGCGCAGTTCGACGTGCGCTTCTATCTCGTCGCCATCCTGTTCATCGTCTTCGATCTGGAGGCCGCGTTCCTCTATCCGTGGGCGGTGGCGCTGGGCGGCATCGGTTTCACCGGCTGGGCGGCGATGATGCTGTTCCTGGTCGAACTTGGCATCGGCTTTGCCTATGCGTGGAAGAAAGGAGCGCTGGAATGGGAGTGACCCTGCCGCAGGCGCTGGATCCGCATCCGCAGGAGACGATCCTGCCCGATCCGGATTTCTTCAACCAGCTTTCGTCCGAAGTGTCCGACAAGGGCTTTCTCGTCACCTCGACCGAGGAGCTGTTCCAGTGGGCCCGCACCGGCTCGCTGTGGTGGATGACGTTCGGCCTCGCCTGCTGCGCGGTCGAGATGATCCACGTCAACATGCCGCGCTACGATCTCGAACGGTTCGGCGCCGCGCCGCGCGCGTCACCGCGCCAGTCGGACGTGATGATCGTCGCCGGCACGCTGTGCAACAAGATGGCGCCTGCGCTCCGCAAGGTCTACGACCAGATGTCGGAGCCGAAGTACGTCATCTCGATGGGCTCGTGCGCCAATGGCGGCGGCTATTATCATTACAGCTACAGCGTCGTGCGCGGCTGCGACCGGATCGTTCCGATCGACATCTACGTGCCGGGCTGTCCGCCGACCGCCGAGGCTTTGCTCTACGGCGTGATGCAGCTTCAGCGGAAGATCCGCCGCATGGGGACGATCGAGCGTTAAGATGGCGGCACCCCATCCCAAATATACCTCGAACGAGGGCGTGATCGACGCGGCCCGGGCCGCACTGGGCGACGTGCTGATCGGCGCGACCGAGCATGTTGGCGAGGTCCGGCTCGACGTGAATCGTGCCGGCCTGGTGCAGGCGATGCACGTCCTGCGCGACGAGCTTCAGTACCAGCAGCTGATGGAAATCGCCGGGGTCGACTATCCCGACCGTCCCGAACGGTTCGAGGTGGTCTACTGCCTGCTCAGCCTGACCAAGAATCATCGCCTGCGCGTGCATGTCTCGACCGACGAGACGAGCCCGGTGCCGTCGGTCACCGGGCTGTGGCCGGTCGCGGGCTGGCTGGAGCGCGAAGTGTACGACATGTACGGCGTGCTGTTCGAGGGCAATCCCGACCTGCGCCGCATCCTGACCGACTATGGCTTTCGCGGTCATCCGCAGCGCAAGGATTTTCCGCTCTCCGGTTTCGTCGAGCTGCGTTACTCCGAGGAAGAGAAGCGGGTCGTCTATTCGCCGGTCAAGCTGGCGCAGGATTTTCGCAGCTTCGATTTCATGAGCCCGTGGGAAGGCGCTGAATACGTCCTCCCCGGCGACGAGAAAGCCAAGGCGCCGCAGGCGCCCGGCGCGCCGACGCCGCTCAAGGCCGACGAGGTGAAGAAGTGAGCGATCCTGCCATCCTCGTCGCCGATCCGCACGGCGCGCCGGCGGAACTGGATGCGTACACGACGCCGGGCGATCCGGCGCCGGGCGACGTCGAGATCCAGAACTACACGATCAATTTCGGTCCGCAGCATCCGGCCGCGCACGGCGTGCTGCGCCTGGTGCTGGAGCTGGACGGCGAGATCGTCGAGCGCGTCGATCCGCATATCGGCCTGCTCCATCGCGGCACCGAGAAGCTGATCGAGTACAAGACCTACCTGCAGGCGCTGCCTTATTTCGATCGGCTCGATTACTGCTCGCCGCTCAACATGGAGCACAGCTATGTGCTCGCGGTCGAGAAATTGCTGGGGATCGAGGTGCCGCTGCGCGCGCAATATCTGCGCGTGCTGTTCGCCGAGCTTTCGCGCATCTCGAACCACATGCTGAATCTCGGTTCGCACATCATGGACGTGGGCGCGATGACGCCCAACCTGTGGCTGTTCGAAATCCGCGAGGATACGTACGGTTTCTTCGAGCGCGCCTCGGGTGCGCGGATGCACATGGCGTGGTTCCGCCCCGGCGGCGTCCATCAGGACGTGCCGCTGAAGCTGCTGACCGACATCGGCGAATGGTGCGACACGCGTCTGCCGCAATTGTTCGAGGACGCGATCAGCCTCGTCGCCGACAACCGCATCTTCAAGCAGCGCAACGTCGATATCGGTACGGTCAGCCGCGACGATGCGATTGCGTGGGGCTTCTCCGGCCCGATGATCCGCGCGGCGGGCATTCCGTGGGATCTGCGCAAGAGCCAGCCATACGATGCCTATGATCGCATGGATTTCGAGATCCCGGTCGGCACCAAGGGCGATTGCTACGATCGCTTCATGGTGCGGGTGGAAGAGGTTCGCCAGTCGGCGCGCATCATCAAGCAGTGCCTGGCCGAAATGCCCGAAGGCCCGATCGCCTCGCTCGACCGCAAGGTCGTGCCGCCCAAGCGCGGCGAGATGAAGCAGTCGATGGAAGCGCTGATCCATCATTTCAAGCTCTACACCGAGGGTTTCCACGTCCCCGCGGGCGAGGTCTATGTCGGCACGGAAAGCCCGAAGGGCGAGTTCGGCGTGTTCCTCGTCTCCGACGGCACCAACAAGCCCTATCGCTGCAAGATCCGGCCGACCGCGTTCAGCCATTTGCAGGCGATGGATTTCATGATGAAGGGCCACATGCTGGCCGACACGACGGCGATCCTGTCAGCGATCGACATCGTCTTTGGTGAGTGCGATCGCTGATGTCTGACGCAGCACACATCCCCGACGAGGCCGAGACCCGCGCGCGCTGGGGCAATTTCGCCTGGACGGCGGAGAACGAGGCCAAGGCCAAGGAGATCTTCGCGCGATATCCCAAGGGGCGCGAGCATTCGGCGGTGATGCCGTTGCTCGATCTGGCGCAGCGCCAGGTCGGTGCCGAGACGCATACGCAGGGCTGGCTGCCCGTGCCGGTGATCGAATATGTCGCGGCGGCATGCGGCATGCCGTACATTCGCGCGCTGGAGGTCGTGTCCTTCTACACGATGTACAACATGGCGCCGGTCGGCCGCTATCACGTGCAGGTTTGCGGAACGACGCCGTGCATGCTGCGCGGCTCCGACGACGTGCTCGACGCCTGCTACAAGAAGGGCCTGAAGAAGGGCGCGACCACGCCCGACGGCCTGTTCACGCTGACCGAGGTCGAGTGCCTCGGCGCGTGCGTCAATGCGCCGATGGTGCAGATCAACGACGACAATTACGAAGACCTGACCTTCGACAGCACGACCGCGATCCTCGAGGCGCTGGCGCGCGGCGAAACACCGAAGCCCGGCCCGCAGGTCGATCGCTTCCTGTCGGCGCCGGTCGGCGGCCCGACCGTGCTGAAGGACTTCGTCTCCTGATGCCCGCGATCCTCGCCCTCATCATCGGCATCGTGCTGTTCGTGATCCTGCTGAAGATCGTGATTTCGGTCGTGGCGATCGCGATCGGCATCGCGGCCGCGGTCATCGTCTATTTCGCCGCCGAGAAACTGGTGGGGCAGGGACGATGAGCGAACCGGCCGATGTCGCGATCCTCACCTACGAGTTGATGAAGCGGATGAATGCCAACATCCAGGTTCTGTCGCTCGAAGTTGGCGATCTAAAGATGCGCATCTCGGCGATCGAAGATCATATGAGCGGACTTACGGTTTCCATGGCCCACGTTACTTCGCGCCTCGATCGAGTTGACGAGCGTATGGGGCGCATCGAGCGCCGACTGGATTTGAGGGAGGGCGAGTGATGGCGGGTATTGCGTCGCTCGACGACAAGGATCGCATCTTCACCAACATCTACGGCTTCCAGGACTGGAAGCTGGAGGGCGCGCTCAAGCGCGGCGACTGGGACGACACCAAGGGGCTGATGGCCCGCGGCCAGGACCAGATCATCGAGGATATCAAGGCGTCGGGCCTGCGCGGGCGCGGCGGCGCCGGTTTCCCGACCGGCATGAAGTGGAGCTTCATGCCCAAGGAGCCGAAGCCGGGTAAGCCGAGCTTCCTGCTCATCAACGCCGACGAGTCCGAGCCCGGCTCGTGCAAGGATCGCGAGATCCTGCGCCACGATCCGCAGAAGCTGCTCGAGGGCGCGCTGATCGCGGGTTACGCGATGCGTGCGCGTGCGGCCTACATCTACATCCGCGGAGAGTTCATCCGCGAGGCGGAGAACCTCTTCGCCGCCGTGGCGCAGGCCTATGACAAGGGGCTGCTCGGCAAGAATGCGGCCGGGTCGGGCTACGATTTCGACGTGTTCGTCCACCGCGGCGCCGGCGCCTACATCTGCGGCGAGGAAACCGCGCAGATCGAGAGCCTCGAGGGCAAGAAGGGCCAGCCGCGCCTGAAGCCGCCTTTCCCGGCCGGCGTCGGCCTGTTCGGCTGCCCGACGACGGTCAACAACGTCGAATCGATCGCGGTTGTGCCGACCATCCTGCGGCGCGGCGCCGCCTGGTTTGCCGGCATCGGCCGTGACAAGAACCAGGGCACCAAGCTTTTCCAGATCAGCGGCCACGTGAACACGCCGACCGTCGTCGAGGAGGCGATGGGCATCAGCTTCCGCGAACTGATCGAGAAGCATGCCGGCGGCATCCGCGGCGGCTGGGACAATCTGCTCGCCGTGATCCCCGGCGGCTCGTCGGTGCCTTTGGTGCCGGCGGCGCAGATCATGGACGCGCCGATGGATTTCGACGGTCTGCGCGAGCTCGGCTCGGGCCTCGGCACCGCGGCGGTGATCGTCATGGACAAGTCGACCGACATCGTCCGCGCGATCAGCCGCATCAGCTATTTCTACAAGCATGAGAGCTGCGGCCAGTGCACGCCGTGCCGCGAAGGCACCGGTTGGATGTGGCGCGTGATGGAGCGGCTGCGCACCGGCGAGGCCGAGATGCACGAGATCGACATGCTGCAGGAAGTCACCAAGCAGGTCGAGGGTCACACCATCTGCGCGCTGGGCGACGCGGCGGCATGGCCGATCCAGGGCCTCATCCGCCACTTCCGCCCGGAGATCGAGCGGCGGATCACCGAACGCCGGGACGCACCCGACTTCGCGGTCGCGGCGGAGTAATCGAGCATGCCTAAACTTACCGTCGATGGGATCGAGGTCGAGGTGCCCGCGGGCGCGACCGTGCTGCAGGCGTGCGAAGCCGCCGGCAAGGAGATCCCGCGCTTCTGTTATCACGAGCGGCTGTCGATCGCCGGCAATTGCCGCATGTGCCTGGTCGAGGTGAAGCCCGGGCCGCCGAAGCCGCAGGCTTCGTGCGCGCTGCCCGCCGCCGACAATCAGGAAATCCGCACCGACACGCCAATGGTGAAGAAGGCGCGCGAGGGGGTGATGGAGTTCCTGCTCATCAACCACCCGCTCGATTGCCCGATCTGCGACCAGGGCGGCGAGTGCGACCTGCAGGATCAGTCGCTCGCCTACGGGCGCGGCTTCTCGCGCTTCGGCGAGAACAAGCGAGCCGTGACCGAGAAATATATGGGCCCGATCGTCAAGACGGTCATGACCCGCTGCATCCAGTGCACGCGCTGCGTGCGCTTCGCCGAGGAAGTCGCCGGCGTCGAGGAGATCGGCGCGCTCTATCGCGGCGAGAATATGCAGATCACCTCTTATCTGGAGAAGGCGATCACGTCCGAACTGTCGGGCAACGTGGTCGATCTCTGCCCGGTCGGCGCGCTGACCTCGAAGCCCTATGCGTTCGAAGCGCGGCCGTGGGAGCTGAAGAAGACCTTCGCGATCGACGTGATGGACGCGGTCGGCACCAACATCCGCCTCGACAGCCGCGGCCGGCAGGTGTTGCGTGCATTGCCGCGCGTCAACGAGGACGTGAACGAGGAGTGGGCGTCGGACAAGACGCGCCACGCGGTCGACGGGCTCGTCCGGCGTCGGCTCGACCGGCCCTATGTCCGCAAGGACGGCAAGCTCGTCGCCGCGAGCTGGGCCGAGGCGTTCGATGCGATCAAGGCGGTCAATGCCGGCGCGAGCGTCGCGGCGATCGCCGGCGATCTGGTCGATTGCGAGACGATGTACGCCGCCAAGGCGCTGCTGCGGTCGTTGGGGTCGGACCTGATCGAGGGGCGCCAGACCGGGCTCGCCTACGACACGTCGAGCATCGGCGCGGTCAACTTCAACTCGACCATCGCCGGCATCGAGCTGGCGGATGCGATCCTGCTGGTGGGCTCGAACGTCCGCTGGGAAGCGCCGCTCGTCAACACGCGTATCCGCAAGGCGGTGAAGCGCGGCGCCAAGGTGTGGGCGATCGGCCCTGAGATCGATCTGACCTATCCGGTCGAATGGCTCGGCAACGATCTCAACCTTATCGGTGCGCTTCCCGAGGCGGTGACCAAGGCGTTTGCCGACGCGAAGGTGCCGGCGGTGATCGTCGGCGGCGGTGCGCTCAACAAGGGGCAGGGCGCATCGCTCGGCCTGGTCGAGACGCTCGGCCTGATCCGCGACGGCTGGAACGGCTATAACGTGCTCCACATGGCGGCGAGCCGCATGGGCGGGCTGATGCTCGGCTATGCGCATGACGGCGGCATCGCCGCGCTGGCGGCAAAGGCGCCGAAACTCGTCTTCCTGCTTGGCGCCGACGAGGTGGCCGAGGATCGCTTCGCCGGTGCGTTCAAGGTCTATGTCGGCCATCATGGCGATCGCGGCGCGGCGCAGGCCGACGTGATCCTGCCGGCGGCCTCCTATGCCGAGAAGAGCGGCACCTACGTCAATCTCGAGGGCCGCGTGCAGCGTGGTGACCGCGCGGTCTTCCCGCCGGGCGACGCGCGCGAGGATTGGGCGATCTTCCGGGCGCTTTCCGATGTCCTCGGCGTGACTTTGCCGTTCGATACGATCGACGCGCTGCGCGCCAAGATGATCGCCGAGGTGCCCGATCTCGGCAAGACCGGCGAGCTTGCGCGCTACGACTGGTCGGTTCCGGCGCTCGATCGCGCCGCCGCGGGCGAGATCGGCTATCCGATCAAGGATTTCTATCTGACCAACGCGATTGCGCGCGCGAGCGACACGATGCAGCGCTGCTCGGCCGAGCTGCTGCACGGGCAGGATTTTGCGGAGGCGGCGGAGTGATGGTTGCTGGCAACCTGCTCCTTCTCCCCCGTGGGGAGAAGGCTGGGATGAGGGGCGGCGACGGCGCATGGGGTGTGATCGACTTCGGCGTGGTTCACCCTCACCCAACCCTCTCCCTCAAGGGAGAGGGCTTTAAGGCCCTGCGCGCATGACCGCTTTCTTCCAATCGCATATCGGCTTCGGCTTCGGCTGGTTCGTCGCGACCCTGATCTGCATCCTGCTGATTGCGCTGCCGCTGATGCTGGCGGTGGCGATGATCATCTATGCCGATCGCAAGATCTGGGCGGCGATGGCGCTGCGCCGCGGCCCCAATGTGGTCGGCCCGTTCGGCCTGCTGCAGAGCTTCGCCGACGGCCTGAAGGTGTTCCTGCAGGAAACGATCGTGCCGGCCGCCGCCAATCGCGGCCTGTTCCTGATCGCGCCGATCATCACCTTCACGGTGGCGCTCGCGGCGTGGGCGGTGATCCCGTTCGGCCCGAACATGGTGCTGGCCAACATCAATGTCGGCCTGCTTTACCTGCTCGCGATCAGCTCGATGGGCGTCTACGGCGTGATCCTGTCGGGCTGGGCGTCCAACTCGAAATATCCCTTCTACTCCGCCATCCGCGCCGCGGCGCAGATGGTGAGCTATGAAGTGTCGATCGGCTTCGTGCTGATCTCGGTCGTGCTGTGGACCGGCAGCTTCAACCTGTCGGCGATCGTCAACGCGCAGCGCGGGCACATCTTCCACTTCATCAACTTCTACGCGTTCAACCCGCTGCTGTTTCCGATGGCGGTGGTGTTCCTGATCTCGTCGATGGCGGAGACGCAGCGCGCCCCGTTCGACCTGACCGAGGCGGAGAGCGAGATCGTCGCCGGTTACCAGACCGAATATTCGTCGATGAGCTTCGCGCTCTTCTGGCTCGGCGAATATGGCAACGTACTGCTGATGTGCGCGCTCAACGCCACGCTCTTCTGGGGCGGGTGGCTGCCGCCGCTCGACATCCCGTTCCTCTACCATGTGCCGGGGATCATCTGGCTGTTCGCCAAGATCCTGTTCGGCTTCTTCGTCTTCTCGTGGGTGAAGGCGACGGTGCCGCGCTACCGTTACGACCAGCTGATGCGGCTGGGCTGGAAGATCTTCCTGCCGATGTCGCTATTCTGGGTGTTCCTGGTGTCGGGCTATCTCATGCTGACCCGTTACGGAGTCTGAGGACGATGAGCCTCGCATATTACGTCAAGTCGTTCACCCTCTGGGAGTTCGTGAAGGCGCACGCCAAGACGCTGCGCTACTTCTTCAAGAAGAAGGCGACGATCAACTATCCGTTCGAGAAGAACCCGCTCTCGCCCCGCTTCCGCGGCGAGCATGCGCTGCGTCGCTATCCGAACGGCGAGGAACGCTGCATCGCGTGCAAATTGTGCGAGGCCGTGTGCCCCGCGCAGGCGATCACGATCGAAGCCGAGCCGCGCGACGACGGCAGCCGCCGCACGACGCGCTACGACATCGACATGACCAAGTGCATCTTCTGCGGCTTCTGCCAGGAAGCGTGCCCGGTCGACGCGATCGTCGAAGGCCCGAACTTCGAATATTCGACCGAGACGCGCGAGGAGCTGATCTACGACAAGGCCAAGCTCATCGCCAACGGCGACCGGTGGGAACGGGCGATCGCCCAGAACCTTGCCGCCGATGCACCCTACCGTTAAGCCGCGCACCGAATCCCTGGGGGCACCAATCCAGCCGTGATCCAGATCCTAGCCTTCTACCTGTTCGCGGCGGTGACCGTACTGTCGGGCATATTGTGCGTGACAGGGCGCAATCCCGTTCATTCGGTCATGTGGCTGATCCTCGCCTTCTTCAACGCGGCGGGGCTGATGGTCTTGGTCGGCGCCGAGTTCATCGCGATGCTGCTCGTCATCGTCTATGTCGGTGCGGTCGCGGTGCTGTTCCTGTTCGTTGTGATGATGCTCGACATCGACTTCGCCGAACTACGCTCGGGCTTCGCGCGCTACCTGCCGCTCGGCCTGGCGCTGGTCGCGCTGCTGGCGGGCGAGATCATCTTCGCGACGAGTGCATGGAATGCCGGCGGGATCGAGCTGGCGCGTATCGCGCCGACGCCCGACGCGGCGAGCGTCCCCAACATCCAGGCGCTCGGCATCCTCATCTACACGCGCTACCTCTACATCTTCGAGGGCGCGGGCCTGGTGCTGCTGGTCGCGCTGATCGGCGCGATCGTGCTGACGCACCGCAAGCGCGGCGACGTCCGCCACCAGCGCATCTCCGACCAGAATCGCCGGCGCCCGCAGGATGCCACCCGCAACGTGCGGCCGACGATCGGCCAGGGGGTCGAGCTGTGATCGGTCTGAACCATTTCCTCGCCGTTTCCGCGATCCTGTTTGTGACGGGCGTGTTCGGCATCTTCATCAACCGGAAGAACCTGATCATCATCCTGATGGCGATCGAGCTCATCCTGTTGAGCGTGAACATCAACCTCGTCGCCTTCTCGGCCTATCTGCACGATCTGGTCGGACAGGTGTTCGCGATGTTCGTGCTGACCGTCGCGGCGGGCGAGGCCGCGATCGGCCTTGCCATCCTCGTCATCTATTTCCGTGGCCGCGGCACCATCGCGGTCGACGACGTCAACCGGATGAAGGGGTGATCCGCCTCCAATGATCACGCTCCTCGTCTTCCTGCCGCTGCTCGCCGCGATCATCGCCGGCCTGGGCAATCGCGCGATCGGCAACGTGCCGGCCAAGATCGTCACCACCGGCGCGCTGTTCGTATCGTGCGGCATCGCCTGGACGATCTTCCCCGGCTATCTCGCGGGCACGTCGCAGCCTTATGTCGCGCACGTTCTGAAGTTCATCGCCTCGGGCAATTTGCAGGTCGACTGGGCGCTGCGCGTCGACACGCTCACCGCGGTGATGCTGGTGGTGGTGACGAGCGTCTCGGCGCTCGTCCACCTCTACAGCTGGGGCTATATGGCGGAGGATCCGTCGCAGCCGCGCTTCTTCGCTTACCTTTCGCTGTTCACCTTCGCGATGCTGATGCTGGTGACCAGCGACAGCCTGATCCAGATGTTCTTCGGCTGGGAAGGCGTCGGCCTCGCCTCCTACCTGCTGATCGGCTTCTGGTATGAGAAGCCGTCGGCGCAGAAGGCGGCGATCAAGGCGTTCGTGGTCAATCGCGTCGGCGATTTCGGCTTCTCGCTCGGCATCTTCGGCACCTTCCTCGTGTTCGGCACCGTCTCGATCCCGACCATCCTCGGCATGGCGCCGCAGATGGCGGGGACGACGATCGGCTTCCTCGGCTGCCGCGTCGACACGATGACCCTGCTCTGCCTGCTGCTGTTCATCGGTGCGATGGGCAAGTCGGCGCAGCTCGGTCTGCACGTCTGGCTGCCGGACGCGATGGAAGGCCCGACCCCGGTCTCCGCGCTGATCCACGCCGCGACGATGGTCACGGCGGGCGTGTTCATGGTGTGCCGCCTGTCGCCGATGTTCGAGATGAGCCCGACCGCGCTGACCGTGGTCACCTATGTCGGCGCCGCGACCTGCCTGTTCGCGGCGACGGTCGGCACGGTGCAGACCGACATCAAGCGCGTGATCGCCTATTCGACCTGTTCGCAGCTCGGCTACATGTTCTTCGCCGCCGGCGTCGGCGCCTATGGCGCGGCGATGTTCCACCTGTTCACGCACGCTTTCTTCAAGGCGCTGCTGTTCCTCGGTGCGGGCTCGGTGATCCACGCGATGCACCACGAGCAGGACATGCGCTTCTATGGCGGCCTGCGGAAATCGATCCCGATCACCTTCTTCGCGATGATGGCGGGCACGCTCGCGATCACCGGCGTCGGCATCGAGGATCTGTTCGGCTTTGCGGGCTTCTATTCGAAGGACGCGATCATCGAGGCGGCTTACGCGCGCGGCACCACTGCCGGCGGCATCGCCTTCATCGTCGGCGTGACGGCGGCATTGCTGACCAGCTTCTATTCGTGGCGCCTGGTGTTCCTGACCTTCTTTGGCCAGCCGCGCTGGGCGGGTTCGGAGCATATCCAGCATGCGGTGCACGACGCGCATGGTCACGACCATGACCACGCGCACGATCACGGCCACGCACATGATCACGATCATGCCGCGCACGATCACGCGGACACGCACGCCGTCGCTCACGCGCACGACGCGCCGGACGAGGGCGCCGGATCGGAGCCTGCCGTCGATACGCGCGGTGCCGAGGACATGCCGAAGGGCACTGCGGGCTATCACCCGCACGAAAGCCCGCTGGTCATGCTGATCCCGCTGATCGTGCTCAGCATCGGCGCGGTGTTCGCCGGCTTCGTCTTCGCGACCCCGTTCATCGGCGCGGGCGGCTCGGCCTTCTGGCGCGGCAGCCTCGTCTTCAACGCCGAGTTCATGGAGGCGGTCGAGCATGTGCCGTTCCTCGCCAAGATGGCGGCGACGTTCGTGATGCTGGCGGGCTTCGTGATCGCCTTGTGGGCTTACATGCTGGATCGCACCGTCCCGGCGCGTTTCGCCGCGACCTTCAACGGACTGTACAAGTTCCTGTTGAACAAGTGGTATTTCGACGAGCTCTACGACATCCTGTTCGTCCGCCCGGCCTTTGCGCTTGGCCGCTTCCTGTGGACCAAGGGCGATCAGGGGACGATCGACCGCTTCGGGCCGAACGGTGCCGCGGCGGTGGTCGAGTTCGGCAGCCGCATCAGCCACCGGCTCCAGTCGGGTTATGTCTACACCTATGCGTTGGTGATGCTGCTCGGCCTGGCTGCCGCCGCCACCTGGGCCATGGCGGTATGATCGGACGCGCGCTTTACTCTGCCGTCATCCCGGCGAAGGTCGAGATCCAAGACGGAGACTCGCTCTCGATCCGAGGGTTCATCGCAACCTTGATCCCGGCCTGCGCCGGGATGACGAAGAATTGAAGATATGAACCAGCTCGGCTTCCCCATCCTCACTTTGCTCATCGCGATCCCGACCTTTGCGGCGATCGCCTGCCTGTTCGCCGACGCCAAGGCGGCGCGCTGGATCGCGCTCGCCGCGACCCTGCTCGATTTCGCGCTGGGGATCGTGCTGTGGCTCGGTTACCAGGTCGGCGGCGACCAGTGGCAGTTCGTCGAGAATGTGCCGCTGTTCGGGCGCTTTGCCTGGGCGCTGGGCATCGACGGCATCGCGCTGATGCTGATCGAGCTGTCGGTGTTCCTGATGCCGCTCTGCATCCTGGCGAGCTGGAAATCGATCGAGAAGCGCGTTCCCGAATATATGGCGGCGCTGCTGCTGATCGAGACGCTGATGCTCGGCGTGTTCATGGCGCAGGATCTGTTCCTGTTTTACATCTTCTTCGAAGCCGGCCTGATCCCGATGTATCTGCTGATCGGCATCTGGGGTGGGCAGGACCGCATCTACGCGAGCTACAAATTCTTCCTCTACACATTGCTCGGCTCGCTGCTGATGCTGATCGCGATGCTGTGGATGGCGAACTTTGCCAATTCGACCAGCATCCCCGTGCTGATGCTGACCGATTTCCCGGTGCGTGCGCAGACGTGGCTGTTCCTCGCTTTCTTCGCCAGCTTCGCGGTGAAGATGCCGATGTGGCCGGTCCACACCTGGCTGCCCGATGCGCACGTGCAGGCGCCGACGGCGGGATCGGTGATCCTGGCGGGCGTGCTGCTGAAGATGGGCGGCTACGGCTTCATCCGTTTCTCGCTGCCGATGTTCCCCGAGGCGTCGGCGCAGCTGTTCTGGCTGGTCGCCATGCTGTCGGGCATCGCGATCGTCTACACCAGCCTCGTCGCGCTGGTGCAGCACGACATGAAGAAGCTGATCGCTTATTCGTCGGTCGCGCACATGGCGTTCGTCACGTTCGGCCTGTTCGCCTTCAACCGGCAGGGGATCGAGGGCGGCCTGATGGTGATGCTCGGCCACGGCCTCGTCTCGGGCGCGCTCTTCCTGTGCGTCGGCGTGGTCTATGATCGCCTGCACACCCGCGAGATTGCGCGCTACGGCGGGCTCGCCAACAACATGCCGCGCTACGCTCTGTTCTTCATGCTGTTCACGATGGCGTCGGTCGGCCTGCCCGGCACGTCGAACTTCGTCGGCGAGTTCCTGAGCATGATGGGCATTTACGGCGCATCGACTTGGGCGGCGTTCGTCGCGACGACCGGCATCATCCTCGGCGCGGCCTACATGCTCTATCTCTACCGTCGCGTGGTGCAGGGTCCGCTCGACAAGCCCGACGTGGCGGCGATGACCGACCTGTCGGCGCGCGAGCTGGTGATTCTGATCCCGGTCGCGCTCGCAGTATTGTGGATGGGCGTCTATCCGGAGAGCTTCATGGCGCCGATGCGCAAGGATGTAGGCGTCGTGCTGGCGCGGGTCGATCGTGCATGGCCGGGCGGCGACAGCCGACTGGCGAAGAATGGCAAGCCGGTGACGTTTGCCGCTTCGACGGAGGCCGGCCGATGAGCGGCTCGCTCTGGGCGACGATGCCCGAACTGATCCTCTCGGTCGGCGCGCTGCTGCTGCTGCTGGTCGCCGCTTGGGCCGGTGACGGCGCGACCAAGGCGATCAGCTGGGCGTCGGTCGCGTTGCTGGCGCTGTCGGCATTCTCGCTGTTGGGCCCCGCGGGCCATGCCGGCGTGGCGTTCGACGGCCTCTATCGCGCCGATAGCTTCGCCGCATTCGCCAAGGTGTTGATCGATGCGGCCGCGGCGGTCTCGATCATCGCCGCGCCGCGCTGGTTCGAGCGCGGCGGCGTGTTGCGTGCCGAATATCCCATTCTGATCCTGCTGTCCTCGGTCGGCATGGGCATGATGGTGTCGGCGGCCGACCTGCTCACCCTCTATGTTGGGCTCGAGCTGCAGAGCCTCGCGGCCTATGTGCTGGCGAGCTTCATGCGGCGCGATCTGCGCTCGGCCGAGGCGGGGCTGAAATATTTCATCCTCGGCGCGCTCGCGAGCGGTATCCTGCTCTACGGCATCGCCTTGCTCTACGGCTTTTCGGGTACGACCCAGTTCGACGGCATCAGCGCGGGTATCGCCGCCAACGGGCTCGGCATGGGCCTGCTGTTCGGCCTCGTCTTCACGCTGGCCGGGCTCATCTTCAAGATCGCGGCGGTGCCGTTCCACATGTGGACGCCCGACGTGTACGAAGGCGCGCCGACCCCGGTCACCGCCTTCTTCGCGTCGGCACCCAAGGTGGCGGCGATGGCCTTGCTGGTGCGCGTCGGTGTCGAGGCGCTTGGGCCGGCGAGCGACGCGTGGCGTCAGGTGATGGTGTTCTGCGCGCTCGCCTCGACCATCCTCGGCGGCGTCGCGGCGATCGGCCAGAAGAATATGAAGCGGCTGCTGGCTTACTCCTCGATCAACAATGTCGGCTTCGCGCTGATGGGCTTGATCCCGGGGACGCGCGAGGGCGTCGCCTCGGTGCTGACCTACATGACGGTCTACGTCATCATGACCTTGGGCTCGTTCCTGTGCGTGATGCGGATGCGCAATGCCGACGGCCACCCGGTCGAGGATATCGCCGCGCTCTCCGGCCTGTCGCGCACGCGCCCGGCGCTGGCGGCGGCGCTGGCGATGTTCATGTTCAGCCTCGCCGGCATCCCGCCGCTCTTCGGCTTCTGGCCCAAGTTCGTGGTGTTCGATGCTTTGGTCCGGTTCGGCATGTGGCCGCTGGCGGCGATCGGCATCACCACCTCGGTGATCGGCGCCTTCTACTATCTCAGCATCGTCAAGCGGATGTATTTCGACGATCCCGCCCCGGCGTTCGCGCCGGCCGAGGGCAAGGTCGAGAGCGGGCTGATCGTGCTGGCGGTGGCGGCGATCTCGCCGCTCGGCTACCTCGCCATCCCGTTCTTGGGTGCGGCGTCCCTGGCGGCGGCGAGCGCGCTGTTCTGACGATGACGCCGGGCCGGAGGCCCGTGTGACGATCGCGGTCGTCGCCGAGACCGGCTCGACCAATGCCGACCTGCTGGAGGCAGCGGCGGCGGGTGCGCTCGAGGGCACGTGGCTTCGGGCCGAGCGGCAGAGCGGCGGGCGCGGTCGGCTCGGGCGGGTGTGGCAGTCGCCGCCGGGCAATCTCTACGCCAGCACGATCGTCCGGCTGGGCATGGCCGATCCGCCGGCGCCGGAGCTGGCGCTGGTTGCGGGCGTGGCGCTGCACGACGCTGCGAGCACCTTTGCCGATGGTGGGGCGATCAGGCTCAAATGGCCCAACGACCTGACCGCGGATGGCGCGAAGCTGGCCGGTATTCTCGTCGAGCGGACCGGCGATGCGCTGGTGATCGGTTTTGGGGTCAACCTCGCCCACCATCCCGAGGGGCTCGACCGACCGGTGACCAGCCTGCTTGCGCTGTCGGGGACAGCGCCGCCGCCCGACGACTTCGCCACGAGGCTGCGTGACGCGCTCGCGCGCTGGGTGGCGCGCTGGCGTGGGGAGGGGTTCGCGTCGGTACGTGCGGCGTGGTTGGAGCGCGCGCATCCGCTGGGCACGCCACTCCGCGCTGCGACCGCGGCGGGGACGGTAGAGGGCGCGTTTGGTGGGCTTTCCGCGGATGGCGCCCTGCGTCTGGTTCTCGCGGATGGTAGTCTAGAAGAGGTGCGGGCGGGCGACGTCTTCCTCGTCTAGCCACGCCGTGCTCCTGCGCAGGCAGGAGCCTAAGGCTCTGGAACGCAATGCTCGCCGCGCCGAGGCTCCCGCTTGCGCAGGAGCCAAGGGTGGCGAAAGCGGGCGTGACGAACTCGCTAGGAACGCCCTCAGTTCTGTTCGCGCGGGTGATCGGCGAAGGTGATGCGGATCCGCACCCAGGTGCCGAGCAGGATGTGGCCGCCGATGCGCGGCGGGCGCACCAGGAACTGGAACGCCGCCTCGCGCATGCCGCGGGCGAGCCCCGATCCGGGGGGCGAATCCGCCAGCTCGCGACAATTGTCGACGTGGAAGCGCTCGATCGTCTGGCACATGATCTCGCCCCACGATCCGGGTGAGGCGCGCGGCATGTAGGTGTGCAGTTCGGCGTCGGTCGGCTCACGATACCATTCCACCGCGTACAGCTTCTCGCCGCCGGGGCCGGTCGTATAGCTCGTGTCGGATTCGCCGGTCGCGCCGGTGGCGGCGCCGTTGCTGCCGCCGGCGCGCTCGTCGGAATGGTTGGGCAGCTTGGAGATGTCGGCCTGTGCGATCTCTTCCTTGGTCATCGGCAGCAAGCCGGTCAGCTGCGCCGGCTGCTGGGGCAGGGGGATGACGGGCGGCTTGATCGGCGGCGGCGTCACGGGCGGCCGGCTCTCGTGGACGACGTGCGGCTTCGACACCGACGCCGAACGCGCGGCGGAGCTCTGCTGCTTGGCGTTGGGCAGCGCGTAGGTGATCGTGCGCACCCCGCCGGGCGGCCGGCGGAAGATCTGCGAGGGCGACAGCGTCAGCAGCAACAGCAGCAACGCCAGATTGGCGATCACCGCGAAGATAAGCCCGATCGCGCGGCGTCGCGGCGACGCCTCGGTCAGGTAGGACGATTGCTGGTCGGCCGCCGGGCGCATCAGCCGTCGCCTAGCGGGGCGTCGCGGCCTCGGCAATGGAGCCGTTCGCACTTGCGACAGACCGATCGCCCTCGGTCCACGCCGTCAGCGCGGTTCGCGCCCGCGCCGCCATCAAGCCCTTGCGATCAGCCTTCTTCGAGCGCTCAGCGAGCGGCGGGAACAGGCCGAAATTGACGTTCATCGGCTGGTAGGTCTCGGCCGTGGCGCCACCGGTGATGTGACCCAGCAGCGCGCCGAGCGCTGTCTCGGCCGGCGGCGGCGCGAGCGTGCCGCCCAGCAGCTCGGCCGCGGCGAAGCGCCCGGCGAGCAGGCCGATCGCGGCGCTCTCGACATAGCCTTCGCAGCCGGTGATCTGCCCGGCGAAGCGCACGTGCGAGCGCGCGCGCAGCCGCAATTCGCCGTCGAGCAGCTTGGGGCTCTGGATGAAGGTGTTGCGGTGCAGCCCGCCCAGCCGCGCAAACTCGGCATTCTGCAGGCCGGGAATCGTGCGGAACACGCGTACCTGCTCGGCATGCTTCAGCTTGGTCTGGAAGCCGACGATGTTCCACAACGTGCCCAGCGCATTGTCCTGGCGCAGCTGCACCACCGCATAGGGCCAGCGCCCAGTGCGCGGATCATCAAGGCCGACTGGCTTCATCGGGCCGTAGCGCAAGGTATCGACCCCGCGCTCGGCCATCACCTCGATCGGCATGCAGCCCTCGAAATAGGGCGTATCCTTCTCCCATTCGCGGAATTCGCCTTTCTCGCCTGCGAGCAAAGCGGCGTGGAAGGCGAGATATTCGTCCTTGTTCATCGCGCAGTTGATGTAATCGTGGCCGTCGCCCTTGTTCCAGCGCGACTGGAACCATGCGGTCTCCATGTCGATGCTGTCGCGATGGACGATCGGTGCGATCGCATCGAAGAAAGCGAGCGCATCCTCGCCCGTCTCGGCGCGGATCGCCTCGGCCAAGGGGGCTGCCGTCAGCGGGCCGGTCGCGATGATCGTCGGGCCGTCGGGCAGGTGGTCGACCCGCTCGCGCACCAGCTCGATCCTGGGATGGTTCGCGATCGCCTGCGTCACGCCCTCGGCGAAGCCGTCGCGGTCGACCGCCAGCGCCGATCCCGCCGGCACGCGGTGCGCGTCGGCCTGCATCAGGATCAGCGAGCCCAGCGCGCGCATCTCGGCGTGGAGCAGCCCGACCGCATTATGCTCGTCATCCGAGCGGAAGCTGTTCGAGCAGACGAGTTCGGCCAGCGCATCGGTGTGGTGGGCGGCCGTGGCCTCGATCCCGCGCATCTCCGACAGGCGTACGGCGATTCCCGCCTCGGCCAACTGCCATGCCGCTTCCGATCCGGCGAGGCCGCCGCCGATAATGTGAATCTGGTAGGTCATCCGCCAAGCGCCTAGGATGATCCGCCGGCAATGCAAACCGGCGGGAGACGCGCGATGCTGTCGGGTGGCCTGATCGTCCTTGTGATCCTGCTGGTGATTTTGTTGCCGACGCTGCTGAAGGCGTTCGGCATCAACCAGGAATATGAACGCGCGGTGCTGTTCCGCCTCGGCCGGCTGGGCGAAAGCAAGGGGCCGGGCTGGTACTGGCTGCTGCCGTGGGTCGACCGCGTCGTGAAGGTCGACCTGCGCACCGTCACCAGCGTGCTGGAGACGCAGGAAACCGTCACCCGCGACGGCGTGCCGGTGAAGGTCAATGCCGTCCTGTGGTTTCGCGCCAAGGAGGCGGTGCGCGTCGTCACCACCGTCCAGAACTGGCAGAGCGCGGTGATCCAGGCGGCCGAGACGGCGATGCGCGACGTGATCGGCCAGAGCGACCTCGACGGGATGCTCAAGGATCGCGTGCTCATCAACCAGCGCCTGCAGGAGATGCTGGCGCGCGCGTGCGAGCATTGGGGCATCGTGGTCGACTCGATCGAGATGAAAGATCTCGACATTCCCGAGAACATGCAGCGAGCGATCGGCCGCGAGGCCGAGGCGATCCGCGAAAAGCGTGCGCGCATCATCAAGGCCGAGGGCGAGAAGGAGGCGGCCGAGACGCTCGCCGCCGCCGCCGCGATGATCGGCGGCACGCCCGGTGCGCTGGAACTGCGCCGCCTGCAGACGCTGACCGAGATCGGGGTGGAGCATAACTCCACCATCATCGCGATGATGCCGGTCGAGCTGATCGAGGCAGCGAAGAAGCTGGCGGGGGGGTAGGTCTCGCCGGCCAGGCCTTCTCCCCAAGTCCCGTCACCCAAGCAAACGCTGGGGTCTCGTGCGGCAAGCGCGCGGCCTGCCGCGGGAGATGCCAGCCTTCGCTGGCATGACGTTTGAGTTAGGCGCGCCTCAGACCGTATCGGCGGATTCGCGCACTCTCGAGCCCCAAACCGCGTAGAACAGCACGTAGAGTTCGCACGCCGCGGTCAGCAGGAAGCTGTTCTGCAGGCCGACCGTATCCGCCAGCCAGCCCTGCACTGCCACCAGCGCGCCGCCGGCGATCGACATGATGAGCAGGCCCGAGCCCTCCTCGGTCAGTGGGCCGAGGCCACGGATGCCGAGCGTGAAGATCGTCGGGAACATGATCGAGTGGAACAGGCCCACCAGGATCAGCGACCACATCGCGACCGGGCCGCTGGTGAACACCGTCACCAGCATCGTCGCGCACGCGCCGATCGCGAAGCCGGCCAGCACGTGCTGCGCCGGGATCTTCTGCATCAACGCCGAGCCGATGAACCGCCCGACCATCATGCCGCCCCACAGCAAAGTGAGGTAGCGGCCGCCCTGCTCGGTCGTCATGTTGCCGATCTCGGGGCGGCTGATGAAGTTCACGAACAGGTTGCCGACGCCGATCTCGGCGATCAGGTAGATGAAGATCGCGCCCATGCCGAAGATCAGGTTCGGGTGGCGCCACAGCGAATGATGCTGCCGCTCTTCCTTGGCGAGCCGCTTGGTGGCGGATCCCATCGCCGGCAGCGGGAAGCGGGCGATGATGATCGCCAGCACCACCAGCACTACCGCGACCAGCGCGTAGGGCAGGACCACCGAATGCGCGTCGGCGAGGCGCTCGGCCGAGGTCAGCACCGTGCCGGCCTTGGCCGTGCCGCCCTTCGAGCGGCCGAGGATCAGATAGGCGCCGAACAGAGGCGCCAGCATCGTGCCCGCCGAGTTCATCGCCTGGACGAGGTTGAGGCGCGACGAGGCCGTCTCCGCCGGGCCGATCACCGCGACATAGGGGTTGGCCGCGACCTGCAGCAGGGTGATGCCGCTCGCGATCACGAACAGCATCAAAAGCGTCACGCCATAGGACGGAATGCTCGCGGCCAGCATCATCCCCAGCGCGCCCGCCGCCATGATAAGCAGGCCGGTCACCAGTGCCTTCTGATAGCCGATCCGCTCGATGATCTTGGCGGACGGGATCGAGGCGAAGAAATAGGCGATGAAGAACACGCTCTCGATCAGCGCGGCCTGGAAATAGGAGAGATCGAACACGCTGCGCAGGTGGGGCAGCAGCGTCCCGTTGATGACCGTGATGAAGCCCCACATGAAGAACAGGCTGGCGAGCAGGGTGAGCGCCGGCCGATAGGAGGCGCTCTGCCCGGTCGCGGCCATGCCGCTGGCGGGGGTGGTCGGTAGTGCCATCGAGCAATCTCTCCTGCCGGCGGGGAGCGCAAATGCTTGCCCTCTCGCGAGTTGTCTGAGTATATAGCCGCCTTGTCGCCGTCAACGCCGCTGCCGATAGGGCCGGGGAGGAAGTGCGGGTGGATGTAGGTTCGTCATGGGCAGCTGGCCCCGGTCATCCGGGCTTTGCCGTGGCGAGCCCTGTCCGAATGGCGGCTTCGTCCTGTTCTCCGCCGCTGCCTCACCGAAAGACGATCGCATGATCAATCCCAGTTCGGAGCGCAAGCTCCGGTCGCGTGCCTGGTTCGACAACCCCGACAATATCGACATGACCGCGCTCTATCTGGAGCGCTATCTCAATTTCGGTCTGTCGCTGGAGGAGTTGCGATCGGGCAGGCCGATCATCGGCATCGCCCAGACCGGCTCCGACCTGAGCCCCTGCAACCGCCATCACATCGTGCTGGCCGAGCGGGTGCGCGAGGGCATCCGCGAGGCCGGCGGCATCGCCATCGAATTCCCGGTCCATCCGATCCAGGAGACCGGCAAGCGGCCTACCGCCGGCCTCGACCGCAACCTGTCCTATATGGCCCTGGTGGAGCTGCTGTACGGCTACCCGCTCGACGGCGTGGTCCTGACGATCGGCTGCGACAAGACGACGCCGGCCTGCCTGATGGCGGCGGCAACGGTCAACATTCCGGCGATCGCATTGTCGGTCGGCCCGATGCTCAACGGCTGGCACAAGGGCGAGCGCACCGGATCGGGCACGATCGTGTGGAAGGCGCGCCAGATGCTCGCCGCCGGCGAGATCGACGACAACAAGTTCATCGAGCTGGTCGCCTCGTCGGCGCCGTCGACCGGCTATTGCAACACGATGGGCACGGCATCGACGATGAACAGCCTCGCCGAGGCGCTCGGCATGCAGTTGCCCGGTTCGGCCGCGATCCCGGCGCCGTATCGCGACCGGCAGGAAGTGTCGTACCGCACCGGCAAGCGCATCGTCGAGATGGTGCACGAGGATCTCAAGCCCTCCGACATCATGACGCGCGCGTCGTTCCTCAACGCGATCAAGGTCAATTCGGCGATCGGCGGATCGACCAACGCACCGATCCACCTCAACGCGATCGCGCGCCATCTCGGCGTCGATCTCAAGATCGAGGATTGGCAGGAGCATGGCCACAATATCCCGCTGCTGGTGAACCTGCAGCCCGCCGGCGAATATCTCGGCGAGGATTATTATCGCGCCGGCGGCGTACCGGCGGTGTACGGCCAGCTGATCGAGCAGGGGCTGATCGACGAGAGCGCGATCACCGCCAACGGCAAGACGATCGGCGAGAATTATCGCGGCACTCAGATCGAGGACGAGAAGGTGATCCGTCCCTTCGCCGCGCCGCTGGTCGAGGATGCGGGCTTCATCGTCCTGAAGGGCAATCTGTTCGACGCGGCGATCATGAAGACCAGCGTCATCAGCCCCGAATTCCGCGATCGCTATCTCTCAAACCCCGAGGATCCCGACGCGTTCGAGGGGCCGGCCGTCGTGTTCGATGGTCCCGAGGATTATCATCATCGCATCGACGATCCCTCGGTCGGCATCACCACCGAAACTTTGCTGTTCATGCGCGGCGCCGGCCCGATCGGCTATCCGGGTGCGGCGGAAGTGGTGAACATGCGCCCGCCCGCTTATCTCATCACCGAAGGCGTCCACGCTCTGCCGTGCATCGGCGATGGCCGTCAGTCGGGCACCAGCGGCAGTCCCTCGATCCTCAACGCCTCGCCCGAAGCGGCGGCGATGGGCGGCCTCGCGCTGATCAAGACGGGTGATCGCGTCCGCATCGATCTCGGCAAGGGCACCGCCAACATCCTGATCTCGGACGAGGAACTCGACGCGCGCCGCCAGGCGCTGGTCGAGGCCGGCGGCTATCCCTATCCGCCGTCGCAGACGCCGTGGCAGGAGATCCAGCGTTCGGTGGTCGGCCAGATGTCGACCGGCGCGATCCTGGAGGGTGCGGAGAAGTATCAACGCATCGCCCAGACGATGGGTCTGCCGCGCGACAACCACTAGGACGAAACCACCGTGCTCCTGCGAAAGCAGGAGCACGGTGCGTCGAGCATCATCGCTTGCAGCCCTGGGCTCCTGCCTGCGCAGGAGCACGACAGTGGTTTCGCCCTCAGTCGCCCAGCGCGACCTCGGTATCCTCCAGCGCCAGCGCGATCAGTGCCGTCATCGCGGCACGCGCCGCCTCGGGATCGGCGTCGCCGATCGCGGCGAGCAGGCGGCGATGGTCGGGCACCGCGTCGCGCGGGAGCGCGTGCTTGCGCTGCTTGTA
This sequence comes from Sphingomonas nostoxanthinifaciens, assembly GCF_019930585.1. Classification (NCBI taxonomy): domain Bacteria; kingdom Pseudomonadati; phylum Pseudomonadota; class Alphaproteobacteria; order Sphingomonadales; family Sphingomonadaceae; genus Sphingomonas; species Sphingomonas nostoxanthinifaciens. The sequence goes on from NZ_CP082839.1 coordinate 1,788,854, forward strand.
GATCGTGGTCCAGCTCACCGCCGCCTCGATCCCGCTCGACAGCGAGGCCAGCGGCGCGTTGCCGGTGGCGCGCAGCACCGCGCGGTGGAAGCGCTGGTCGGCCTGCTGCCCCTCGGGATGCTTCAGGCTGTGCCGCGCCATTGTCTCGAGCGCCTCGGTCATCTCGGCCAGTTGCGGCTCGGTCCGCCGCCGTGCCGCCAGCGCGGCCGCGGCGGGCTCGATGATGAAGCGCAGCTCGAACAGGTCGCGCACGAACTCCGGGCTCGGCTCCTGCTCGAAGCTCCACGCGAGCACTTCGGGGTCGAGCAGGTTCCAGCGGCCGCGATCGGTGACCATCGTCCCCGCCTTCGGCCGGCTCTCGACCAGTCCCTTGGCGACGAGCATCCGCACCGCCTCGCGATAGACGCTGCGCGAGACGTTCAGCCGCTCGGCGAATGCGATCTCGCCTGAGAAGACGGTGCCGGGCGGATAGCGGCCGGAGAGGATCGCCGTCCCCAATTCGCGCGCGATCGAGCCGTGGAAGCGCGGGCCACCAAGCGGGGGGCGCGGGCGTCGGTCGATCGCTGATCCATCCTCCACCGCTGCCTGTGCCCCCTTGTCGATCAGTCGAACGCCTCGCCACGTTCGTGCGTGCAGGCGAGGAACGCGTCCGCCACATGGCGCAGCGGACGCACGTCGACGTCGCTTTCGCCTGCCCGGACCAATTCGACGAAGCGGCGATAGAGGTTCGGATATTCGGCCTCGGCCGGCAGCGTCACCGCCGCGCCGTCGATCGCCAGCGTGTTGCCGCCATGGCCGAGCGTCAGCGTGCCGTCGCCGGTCTCGACCGTGATGTCCCACGTTTGCGGGCCGGTCTGGCGCCAGTCGAACACGGCGCGCACGGGCGCGCCCTCGACCAGGCGAAAGCGCAGGTCGGCGGCGATCGGCGCGGCGCGGTTGGCGGGGAACAGCATCGTGCCGTCGAGCAGGAAGAAATCGGGCAGGATCGCGGTCGCGATCGACAATGCGTTGATGCCGGGATCGAACACGCCGAAGCCGCCCGGCTGCCAGATCCAGTCCTGCCCGGGATGCCAGTGGCGGACATCCTCCTTCCACTCGATCGAGACCGCGCTGATCGTCTTGCCGGCGAGCCAGCTGCGTGCCGCTTCGACGCCCGAGGCGTAGCGGCTATGCCAGCTGGCGAAGAGCGTGACGCCCTGCGCGTCGGCGAGCGCGGCCAGCGCCGCGACCTCGCCCAGCGTGGTGCCCGGCGGCTTTTCGAGGAAGACGTGCTTGCCCGCGGCGATGGCGGTGCGTGCCGCGTCGAAGCGCGCCTGCGGCGGCTGGCAGAGCGCGACCGCGTCGAGATCGGGCTCGCCCGCCAGCAATTCCGCGATCGAGGAATATTTCGCGGCGGGATCGGCGGCGCGGGTGGCGATCGCGGCCAGCTCGAGATCGGGCGAGGCGGCGATGGCGGGCAGATGCTGGTCGCGCGCGATCTTGCCGAGGCCGACGATGCCGACGCGCAGCGGCATCACAGTGCGCGCACGCTGACGGGCGCCTCGGGCGCGATCGCGATGGGGTTGCGTACCGGCAGACGGAAGGGCGCCGCCTCGATCTCGAACACGTCGCCCGGCTGGGTCTTCACGCCCTCGCTGAACGACAGCGTGGCGGTGCCGAAGAAGTGGACGTGGAGGTCGCCCGGCCGGCGAAACAGGCCGTATTTGAAATGGTGATGCTCCAGATTGTCGAGGCTGTGCGACATGTTCGCCTCGCCCGACAGGAACGGCTTCTCCCACAGCACCGCGCCGTCGCGCAGGATGCGGCTGGTGCCGCGCACGTCCTGCGGCAGTTCGCCCAGCAGCAGCTCGGGCCCCAGCGCCGCGTGGCGCAGCTTGGAGTGGGCGAGCCACAAATAATTGCCGCGCTCGGTCACATGGTCCGAAAATTCGTTGGCCAGCGCATAGCCCAGCCGCACCGGCTGGCCCTTCGCGTCGATCAGATAGACGCCGGCAATCTCCGGCTCCTCGCCAGCGTCGAGCGCGAAAGAGGGGGAGGGGATCGGCTGGTCGGGCGCGACCAGCGACGATCCGTCGCCCTTGTAGAACCATTCGGGCTGCGCCCCGAGCGCGCCGTCGGCGGGCTTGCCGCCCTCGACGCCCATCAGGAACATCTTCATCGAATCGGTCGGCTCGGGATTTTCCTTCGCCGCACGATGCATCTTGTCGCGCCCCTCGGCCGAGCCGAGATGGGTCAGGCCGGTGCCGGTCAGATAAAGATGCGCCGCATCGGGATGATCGATCGGCGCGAGCAACTCGACCGCGGTCAGGTCGACCGGCTCGCCTGCCGCCGCCTGCGCGGCCTCGGCCAGCGTGCGTCCGCCGACGAGCGCACCCTGCGCCAACTCCAGCGTGGTCCACACGCCTGAGAGGCGATGCGCCTGCCCTCCCTCGTCCAGCAGCGCCACCCCACGGGTGCCCGACGGATCACGAAACTGGACGAGAGACAGGGTCATCGGCGCATCCTGATTATGGTTTTGGGCGACTTAGTCGGCCAGCTTCAGCGTTCCGTCGATGCGACGCGGCAGCGACCACGGATTGTCCTGGCGCAGCGCCGCGGGCAGAAGCGCATCGGGGATGTCCTGATAGCAGACCGGGCGCAGGTAGCGCGCGATCGCCAGCGTGCCGACCGAGGTAGTGCGCACGTCGGAGGTGGCGGGGAAGGGGCCGCCATGCACCATCGCATAGCCGACATCGACGCCGGTCGGCCAGCCATTGGCGAGCACGCGGCCGGCCTTGGCGGCGAGCAACGGCACCAGCTCGGCGGCGGCGGCATGATCGGCCTCGTCCATCATCAGCGTCGCGGTCAGCTGGCCTTCCAGCGACACGATCACGCGCTTCAGCTCGTCCATGTCCTGGCAGCGGATCAGCAGCGAGGACGAGCCGAACACCTCATGCCCCAGCGCCTGATCGGCGAGGAAGCTGGCGGCGTCGGTCGAGAACAGAGCGCCGCGTGCCTGGTTGACGCCTTCGCCGACGCAGCCGCGCGCGAGCGTGTCGACCGCATCATTGGCCTCCAGCGCCTCGACGCCCTTCTCGAAGCTGGCGTGGATGCCGGGGCTCAGCATCGTGATCGGCTTGCTCGCCGTCAGCGCCTCGCCGGCCGCCTTGGCGAAGGTGTCGAGTGCCTCGCTCTCGATGCCGATCAGCAGGCCCGGATTGGTGCAGAACTGACCCGCGCCCATCGTCAGCGAACCGACGAAGGCGGGCGCGAGCGCCGCGCCGCGCGCCTCGAGCGCGGCAGGCATCAGCACGACCGGATTGATGCTCGACATCTCGGCATAGACCGGGATCGGCTCGGCGCGGCTCGAAGCAGTCGCCAGCAGAGCGAGGCCGCCGCCGCGCGAGCCGGTGAAGCCGACCGCCTTGATGCGCGGATCGGCGACCAGCGCCTGGCCGAGCGCGATCGTCGGGCCGGGCAAATAGGAGAAGACGCCCTCGTGCAGGCCGCTCTCGGCGACCGCCTCGCGGATCGCGCGCGCGACGAGCTCACCGGTTCCGGGGTGCGCGGGATGGCCCTTCACCACCACCGGGCAGCCGGCGGCGAGCGCCGAGCAGGTGTCGCCGCCGGCGACCGAGAAAGCGAGCGGGAAGTTGGACGCGCCGAACACCGCCACCGGGCCGAGGCCGACATTGGCGCGGCGCAGGTCGGCGCGCGGCAGCGGCGCACGATCGGGCATCGCCGGATCGATCGTCGCGTCGAGCCAGCTGCCCTCGCGCAGCAATGTGGCGAACAGGCGCAGCTGGCCGGTGGTGCGGCCGCGCTCGCCCTCGAGCCGCGGACGCGGCAGGCCGGTTTCCTTCATCGCGCGCTCGATCAGCGCGTCGCCGATCGCGACGATCTTGTCCGCGATCGCTTCGAGGAAACGCGCGCGCTCCTCGGGAGCCGTCGTGGAGAAGGACGGGAACGCCGCGGCGGCCAGCGCGCAGGCGGCGTCGACTTCGGCCGGGCCGGCCGAGGCGAATTCGGGCTCGATCTGCGCGCCGGTGGCGGGATCGACCGCCGAGAAGAGTTCGGCCGACTGCTGCTCGGCCGCGCCGATCAGGATGGATCCGGTGATCATGGTCGTTCCTCTCGAATACTCAGACAATAAATAGCGGCGGGCTGCCGCGAGGACAAGCGCCGCTAGCGCAAAAGCGCGAGCGGGACGACCTCCCCCATGCGGCGATAGCCTTGGGGATTGGGATGGAGATGGTCGCCGCTGTCATAGTCCGACCGCAACCGGGAGGCATCGGCCGGGTCGCGCAGCGCAGCGTCGAAATCCACCACGCTGTCGAAATGACCGGGCGCGCGGATCCACGCATTCACCGCCTGGCGGTCGGCCTCGTTGGCGGCGTCGGGATGATAATAGGTCGAGCCGCCATCGGGCGTGATCGTCGCGCCGATTGCCTTGATGCCATGGGCGTGCGCGCGGGCGACGATCTGCGCATAGGCTTCGGTCAGCCGGCGAACCAGGGCGGCATGCTCGGCCGGCGACACGGGATGATCGCGGGTGAGGGTGCCGAGATCGTTGATGCCCTCCAGCACGATCACGGCGCGCGCGCCCGGCTGCGCCACCACGTCGCGATCGAACCGCGCGAGCGCGTTCGGGCCGAGCCCGTCGAGCAGCACGCGATTGCCGCCGATGCCGAGGTTGAGGATCGCCGGGGCATCGCCACCCGTTGCCTGCAGGCGCGCGGCAAGCCGGTCGGTCCAGCGGTCGTCGCCGTCGGTGGTCGCGCCGTGGCCGTCGGTGATCGAGTCGCCCAGCGCGACGATCGCGCCGCCGCAGCCTTCGCCCTCGACCCCTGCGACGAAATACCAATGTTCCATCGTGCGTCCACCGGTGAGCGCCGGCCGGTCGGCCTCGTTGCCCGGTACCAGTCGGGTGGTGGTACGCGCGCCGGGGTGGCTGGTGATGCCCGCGGGCGCCTCCGGGCTGTGCAGGCTGATCGACAGCACCGTGCCCGCCGGTGCGTCCAGCGCGATCGGATCGGACAGATAATCCGCGCCGGCGGGAATCACGACCGCGTCGCCGCCGCCGAACGATACGGCCCGCATCCGCGCGGGGTCGACCGCTGCCGCACCGCTGGCCGGGGCGACGCTCAGCCGAATATGGTCCAGGCGAAGCGGGGCGGTGCCCATCAGGTTCGACAGGCGGATGCGCATGCGGGTAGCGCCGCCGGTGAGCTTCACCGTCTGGCGCAATGTAGCGTCGGCAAGGTCGGCGGGCTTGAGCGGATCATCCCCGGCGACTGCCATCGGTGCGGCGCTCCACACGCCGTGCCACGTGCCGGCGCACGGCGCTCCCATCGCCCCGGATGCGATGAGCGCCGCCCCGAGCGTCAGCGTCATGCGGCCCATCGAACGATGCATAAGCGATCCTTTGCTGCATAACAAAAAGGCCGGCCTTCTCGCGAAGACCGGCCCAGCAGGGGTTGGCGTTGAGGCCGCGCTCAGAACGAGGCGCGGATGCCGAACAGATATTCGCGACCCGGATAATAGACGCTGTAGGGCGCATTGTCGTAGCCGAACGTCGTGCGGATCGGCGAATTGGTGATGTTCAGCATGTCGAACGTCAGGCGGAACGCCTTGTTCATGAAGGGCAGCTGGTAGCCGGCCGACAGATCGAGCTGGCCGCGTGCATCGTTGCGCAACGGCACGTTGATGCCGTTCTGCGGGCCGTTGATCGCGATCGACTTGTCGGTCCAGACATAGTTCACGCTCAGCGAGATGCCGTGCGCTTCGTAGAAGCCCTGGAGGTTGTAGCTCCACGGAGACACGCCCGGCGCGATCAGCCCGGTCGACGAGCTCTGGTGCAGATAGGTCGCGTTGGTGCGCAGGCCGATCCCCTTGATGAGGAAGTCGAGCGGCTGCACCCACGTCGCCTCGATGCCCTTGATCAGCAATTTGCCGTTGTTGATCGGCAAGGTGAGCTGGACGGGCAGATTGTCGATGCTGACGCCCGTATTGGCGGCGCGATTGGTGAGCGCTGCCTGCTGGGTCGTCACCAGCGCCGAATAAGGGATACCGAGCGAGCCGAACGTGACGTTCTGGGTCGTGTTGACGGTATAGCCGTCAATATCCTTCCGGAACAGATCGAGGCCGATATAGCCGATGCCGCCAGTATAATATTCGCCGCCGACGTCGATATTGTTGGACGTATAAGGCTTCAGATTCGGGTTGCCCGCGCTCGCGACCTGCGCCGACGGATCGGAGAAGGTCGTGCCCGGCAGCAGCAGGCCGGCATCCGCACGCGTCATCGTCTTCGATGCGGCGGCGCGCAGCTTCAGCTTGCTGCTGACGTCGTAGCTGACGTTCACCGTCGGCAGCCAGTCGTCATAGCTGGCGTTGATCGTGGTCTGGATGAAGCCGCTGGCGACCTGCACCGGGCTCGCCACGGTCTGATCGGTGTGGAAATAGCGCACGCCGAAGTTGAAGTGCATGTCGCGATCGAGGATCTTGGCGACCGCGTTCGCCTCGACATAGGCCGCCCACGTCTTCTCGCGAATGTTGCCGACCGATCCGCCGGTGACGGCACCCTTGGTCTCCGGCGCGTTGGCCGAATAATAAGCGTAGTTCGTCGCCTTCTCCAGGGCGGCGATATTGTCCATGATATACTTCGAATAACCGAAGTTGCTGCCGGACAGGTGGCCGAAGTCGCTGACGGTCGTCGGCATCAGATATTGCGCGAGCTGGGAGTTCGGCACCGATCCGGTGGTGCCGTCGCAGGTCGCGCCGCACACCGCGGTCTGGAACGCGGTCGAATTGTCATACGCCTTGATGATGCGCTTGGCGTCGTCATAGGCGAAGCCCGCCTTGATGTTGGCGTGGTCGTCGCCGAACGTCGTGTCGAGATGCGCACCCTTGGTGGTCGTCTCGCGAGAGATGTTCTGGACGTTGACGCGATACCATTTCCACCCGAGGTTCGGGTCGTTCAGGTTCACGTTCGGCGTGATCGTCGGCACGTCGCCGCCATTGTTGGTGTAGGCGACCTCGACGCCCGATTGCGGCGTCGTCTGGAAATCGAACTGCGGCTGCTCGCGGAAGAAAGTCGAGTGGCCGTAGTTGAGCTGCGCCTGGACCTTGATCTTGCTGGTCGGCGTCCACTCGGCATTCGGGTTGATGTTCCAGAACTTGGTCTTCTGATTGAAGATGTCGTTCTCGAGGAAGAAGCTCGAATTGGCGAAGGTGCCCGAAGTGACGATGTTGTTGGCGTCGGTGACGATGTTGAACGGCACCATGCCGCCGGTCGCGGTCGGCCCGGTGCCCGGGCCGGAGTTGCGGACCTGCCAGTTCATGTTGAAGCGGTTATAGTCGCGCTTCGAGACGTCGTAGAGGCCATCGACCGCGAAGTGCAGCGTGTCGCTGGGCCGCCACTCGACCGACAGCAATGCCGAGATGCGCGACCGGTCGCCGATCGTGATGCTGTCCCGGCCGAGGCGGGGGATCTTGGCAAGCGAGAGCTGCTGCAGCGACAGGCCCGACGTCGCGGCGAGGTTCAGCGGGGTGCCCGGCGTCAGGCCGTGGCCGGTATTGTTCGGCACGGTCGAGGCGTAGCTGAAACCGTTGCCGTCGAACGCGGTGTTGTTGCAGCCGGTGCCGCAGGCGAGGTTGCCGTCGGTCCAGCCGACCGTTTCGAACCCGTCGATCCGCTCTTTCTGCTTATAGCCCGAAAAGCCTGCGAGGATGCCGAACGTGTCGCCGAAGGTCGTGCTGGCGATCACCGCGCCGCGCGGCCCCCACTTGCTGTTGCTGTCGTGGCCATCGGCCTGCGCGATGACGTTGACGTGCGTGCCGGGGCGATCGAACGGCCGCGCATTGCGCAGGTTGACCACGCCGGCGATGCCGCCTTCCAGCGTCGAGGCGACCGGGGTCTTCGACACGTCGAGCCGCGTGAACAGCTCCGACGGGAACAGGTCGAGATCGACCTCGCGATTGGCGCTGCCGCCGTTCGTACCGCCATCGGAGGCGACCGCGATGTTCGTACCGTTGAGCAGCACCTTGGTGAAGCTCGGGCCGAGGCCGCGGATCGAGACCTGCAGGCCTTCGCCGTCGATGTCGCGGTTGATGTTGACGCCGGGGATGCGGTTCAGCGTCTCGGCGAGGTTGGTCGCCGGCAGCTTGCCGATATCCTCGGCGAAGATCGAGTCGCCGAACGAGACCGACGCCTTCTTGGCGTTGGTGGCGCTGGCGAGGCTGCGGCGGATGCCGGTGACGACGATGTCCTGCACCGCGCGGGCATCGATCGGCGCGGCCACCGGAGCACCGGCGGGCGATGCAGCGGGATCGTTCGACGACACGCCGCTCGCGACGGGATTGGATTGGTCGGACGGCTTGGCGGCCTGCGCAGGAGCCGGCGGGCCGGCCTGTGCCATCGCCGCCGAGGCGGTGACGATGCTGCCGAGCGCAGCGGCGCTCAGCAAGGTGACGCGGATCGACGAAGTACGGACGTTCATTTCAGTTCCCCTCCCTATGGGCCACGCTTGCTGCGGGCTCTCATTTCAGTTTGCTACGGCATGTTACCGTTACCAGCGCTACTCCGACAAAACGTGTCCGATTGTCAATCGGCTTTTCCGTAGGTGCGACGAAAAACGCGTGCTTCAGCGGTAGCGGTAGAGCCGCACCTTCTGGATCTGCCACCGCCCCGGCTCGAGCCGAATGTGGCGGCCCTGATGGATCTGGTCACCATTCAGGCGGCGGCCGTCGACCCATGTGCCGCTGGCGTCGAACGTGCCTTCCCACGCGCTGTCGATGCCCGCGATGGGCGCGCCGGGGCCGACCGGTTTGAAGGTGAACACCACGCCGCTGCCGGCGAGCAGATACTCCTCCGGCCCGGTCTGGATCGCGATCGCGCCATGGGCGGAGGTCTGCTGCTTGGCATCCCCCATGAACGGCACGACGAAGGTCGCCGTCAGGGCGTAATCGCCCATCGTCTGCGTCACCGGCGCGTCGAGCACGGTGCCATCGAACAGCACGCGCGGCTTGAACCCGGCGAGCTTGCCCGTGCCGGTCGCCGACAGGATCGCCGGGCTCAGTTGTTCGAGCACGGAATAGGCCTGCGCAAGGCTATTGTCCGGCTTGTCATCGATCGTCTCGATCTGAAACGGGCTGTAGCCCATCGTCTGCAGCGCGCCGACCGCATAGAAGCCGTTGGCGCCGGCCTCCGGAATCTCGGCGTTGTTCGCTTCCGGGATGAACATCGGATTGTCCGGGCGTCGATAATTGGCGGCGAGATCGACGAAGTTCGGGAAATAGACGTCGGGCGACAGCATATCGAGCGCGGGTGCGCCGGCCTTCCACACGTCGATCAGATGCGGCAGCGGGCCGCCGCTCGGATACTCGCCGGGCAGCTTGCCGGGGCGGTTGAGCGCGACGTTGACGTACATCGGCAGCGCATAGTGCTGCTTGCCCGCACGCGTGATCGCGTCGGTGTAGCGCGCGAAATTCCAGGCAGTGAAGATCTCGGCGCTGGTGTCGCCCCGGCCGAACAAAGCGGTCCAGTCGCCCTGCGTGCGCGCGCCGTTCGCCTCCCACGTCGCCTTGAGCCACGGCACCAACGTGGCGCGGTGCGCGACGAGATAGTCGGTCAATGCCTGCGGGACGGGCGCATGGAAGGCAGCGGTGGCGGCGGCCGAATAATCGCGCGCGACCGGCAGCATCGCGATTTCATTCTCGACCTGCACCATCAGCACGGTGTTGCGATCGCCATCGACCGCCTTGATGTGCGCCATGAGCGCGGCAAACGCCTTGGCGTCGGCGTCGCGGCTGGCGGTAGCGAGCGGCGAGAGAATCTCGACGCCCGATCCGTCGGGCAGTTCGGCGCGCGGGAAGCGGGCCTGATCGCGCTTCACCCACGCCGGCACATAGCTCGACATGCTGTTCTTCCACGCGCCGAACCACAGGAAGACGAGGTGCAGATCGTGCGCGCGCGCATTGCGGATCAGCATGTCGACCGAGGCAAAGTCGAACTTGCCCTCGCTCGGCTCGATCAATTCCCACGAGACCGGCGAGAGCACGGTGTTGAGGTGCATGGCGCGCAATCGCGCCCAATGCGGCGCCATATAGGCCTCGCTCGACGCGCTCGAATTGCCGAGCTCGCCGCCCAGCATCAGCATCGGCTTGCCCTGCACGATCAGGCGATAGGCGTCGCCCTGCGCTTCGATGCGCGGCGGCGCGGCGTCGGCATTCGCAGCGAGGGCTGCCAGCATCAGCGCGGCGAGGGGACGAGCGATCATAAGTGGGCCTTCCCGGGCAGCATGTGGGCAAGCGTCGCCCATGCGCCGCTCGCCTCGATCGAGGCGAGCGCGTGCGTGACGGCGTCGCGGAAGCGGGGGTCGGCGGCCAGCGCGAGCGGGACGACACCCTCGACCGCGGATAGCGCGGCGACCCGCGCCGCCGTGCTCTCGGCACCCGCGCTTGCGGCGGCAAGCTGGGCTGCCAGCGGATCATCCACGGTGAAGGGGTGACCGGCATCATCGACGCCCGATTGCCAGCGCATCCACGCCGCCACCGCGAGCGCCAGCATCGGGATCGGCAGCGCGCGCTCCAGCCGCACCGCGATCGGCGCGAGCAGCCGCTGCGGCAGCTTCTGCGATCCGTCCATCGCGATCTGGTGCGTGCGATGCTCCAGCGCGCCGTTGGCGAAGCGCGCCATCAGCGCGGTGCGGTAATTCTCCACGTCGAGTTCGGGCGGCGGCGACAGGGTCGCGGCGCTCTCGTCCCAGATCGCCTCGACCAGCAGCCGCCCCTCGACGCGCGCGACGACCTGATGAACGAACTCGATGCCCGCAAGGCCGCCGAGATAGGCGATCGCCGAATGCGCGCCGTTGAGCAGGCGCAACTTCGCCTCCTCCCACGGCGCGATCGCGTCGGTGAGCTGCACGCCGTGACGTGCGAACGGTGGCGCCTCGCCGCTGAACCGATCCTCGATCACCCATTGCAGGAAGGGTTCGGCCTTCACCATCGCGCGATCCTCGACGCCGAGCCGCTGCGCGAGCGCGGCAATGTCGGCATCGGTGGTAGCGGGCACGATCCGGTCGACCATCGACTGGGGGAAGCGCACTTCGCCTTCGATCCACCGGGCCAGCGCGGGGTCGGTCGCGGCGGCGAAGTCGATCGCCGCCCGGCCCAGCAGCACGCCGTTATGCGGCAGATTGTCGCACGACAGGATCGTGACCGGACCGAGCCCGGCGGCGCGGCGGCGCGCGAGGCCCGCGACGAGAAAGCCGACCGCGGTCGTCGGATGCGCGGGATCGGCAAGATCGTGCGCCACGTCCGGATCGTCGCGGTTCAATTGCCCGCCGACGAGCTTGTAGCCCTTCTCGGTGATCGTCAGCGTGACGAGGTGGAGGTCGGGCGACGCCAGCCGCGCGATCACCGCCTCGGGATCTTCGGGCGCGACCAAGACCTCGCGCACCGCGCCGATGACGCGCAGCCGCTCATCCTCGCCATCGCGCACGACCAATGTGTAGAGCCCGTCCTGCGGCGCGAGCTGTTCGCGCACCGCCGGCGAGCGTAGCGACACCCCGGATACGCCCCAGCGCAGGTCACCGTCGGCCAGCATGCGGTCGAAGATCGCCGCCTGATGCGCGCGGTGGAACGCACCGATGCCGAGATGGACGACGCCGATGCGCACCGCATCGAGATCATAGCGCGGCGTCGTCACGTCGGACGGCAGCGCCGCCAGCGCGGCGCGCGACAAGCGGGTCATGATAAGCGGGCCTTCCTCAAGCGAGATCATCCGGGCGGACCGGATCGTAGCGTGGCACGAGCAGGTGGATCGCCAACAGCGCTAACAAGTAGGCGCAGGCGGCGACGATGAAGATCGGCTGGTAGCTGCCGACACCTTGCAGGATCGCGCCGGCGAACTTCGCCATCAGCATCCCGCCGATCGCCCCGGCCAGCCCGCCGAGGCCGATCACCGATCCCGCCTGGCCGCGCGGGAACAGGTCGCCCGGTAGCGCATAGACATTGGCCGAGAAGCCCTGGTGGCAGGCGCAGGCGAGCCCGATCAGCAGCACCGCCGACCACAGGCCCGGCGCGTGGGTGGCGAAGGCGATCGGCAGCGCGAATAGCGCGCAGGCGAACATCGCGGTCTTGCGCGCGCGATTGGCGGTGCGTCCGCGCGCCAGCAGGCGCGACGACAGCCAGCCGCCGCCGATCGAGCCGACGTCCGCCATCAGATAGACCGCGACGAGCGGCGGCCCGAACTCCAGCATCTTCATGTGGAACTGCCGGTTGAAGAAATCGGGCAGCCAGAACAGGAAGGTCCACCACACCGGATCGATCAGGAAGCGGCCGGTGATATAGGCCCAGGTCTGGCGCAGCCTCAGCACCTTGCGGAACGGGGCGGGGCGCAGCAGCTCGGCCGGTTCGCTCTCGATCCACGCGCGCTCCTCGTCCGTCAGGCGCGGATGGTGCGCGGCAGGGCGGTAGAAGCCCAGCCACGCCGCCAGCCAGATCACGGTCAGCAGGCCGGTGAGGATGAACGCCATCCGCCAGCCCCAGGTAACCGCGATGATCGGCACGATCAGCGGCGTCGCGATCGCGCCGACATTGGAGCCCGCATTGAAGATGCCGATCGCCAGCGCGCGCTCGCGGCGCGGAAACCATTCGTTGGTGGCGGCGAGCGCCGCGGGAAAGGCGCCCGCCTCACCGATCGCCAGCGGCACGCGCGCGAGCGCCATGCCGGCGGTGGTGGTGAAGAGGGCATGCGCCATATGGCCGACGGTCCACAGGCTCACCGCCAGCGTATAGCCGATGCGCGCGCCGAAGCGGTCGACCAGCCGCCCGAACAGGACGTAGGCGATGCCGTAGGCGCCCGAAAACCAGATGGCGAGATCGGCATAGCCGGTCTCGCTCCAGCCATATCGCTCCTGCAGGAACGGCTTCAGCGTCGGCAGGACCAGCCGGTCGACATAGCTCAACACGACCGCCGCGAAGAGCAGCCCGCACACGATCCACCGCACGCGGCCGCGCGGCTTGACGAACGGGTCGTCGGCCATGCTCACCAATTGGTCATCGTGCCGTCTTCCAGCCGGTTCACCGGCAGGAAGGCGCGCTTATAGTCATGCTGCGCCGCCAGCACCTCGTCGATGCCAACGCCGAGGCCTGGCTTGTCGCCCGGATGCATCATGCCGTCCTCGAAGGTGTAGGCATGCGGGAAGACCGCGTCGGTCTCGGGCGTATGGCGCATATATTCCTGCACGCCGAAATTGGGCACCGACAGGTCGAAGTGCAGCGCCGCCGCCATGCACACCGGCGACAGATCGGTCGCGCCGTGGCAGCCGGTCTTCACCTGATAGAGGTCGGCGAGCGCGGCGATGCGGCGCAGGTGGGTGATGCCGCCGGCATGCACCACGGTCGCACGGATATAGTCGATCAGCTGGTTCTGGATCAGATCCTTGCAGTCCCAGATCGTGTTGAAGATCTCGCCGACCGCCAGCGGGCTGGTGGTGTGCTGGCGGATCAGGCGGAACGCCTCCTGATTCTCGGCCGGGGTCGCATCCTCCAGCCAGAAGGGGCGATATTGTTCCAGATCCTTGCCGAGCCGGCCCGCCTCGATCGGTGTCAGGCGGTGGTGGATGTCGTGCAGCAGGTGCACGTCCCAGCCGAGCGCCTCGCGCGCCGCCTTGAACAATTCGGGCACGATGCGGAGATATTTGCTGGTGTTCCAGACATTCTCGGTCGGCAGGTCGGCGTCGGCCGGCTCGTAGAAATATTTGTCCTTCGACACGCCGTAGGTGGAGGCCATGCCCGGCACGCCGCACTGGATGCGGATCGCCTTGTAGCCCTGCGCCTGATATTCGAGCGCGGCCGCGATCGTGTCGTCGATCGAGGTGCCGTTGGCGTGGCCATAGACCATCACGCCCTCGCGGCTGGCGCCGCCGAGCAATTGGTAGACCGGCAGGCCGGCGATCTTGCCCTTGATATCCCACAAGGCGGTGTCGACCGCGGCGATCGCGCTCATCGTCACCGGGCCGCGCCGCCAATAGGCGCCCTTGTACAGATATTGCCACACATCCTCGATGCGGTGCGCGTCGCGGCCGATCAGGCACGGGATGACGTGATCGGTGAGGTAGCTCGCCACCGAAAGCTCGCGGCCGTTCAGCGTCGCGTCGCCGAGACCGTAGACCCCTTCGTCCGTCTCGATCTTCAGCGTGACGAAGTTGCGGCCGGGGCTGGTGACGATGACCTTGGCATTGGTGATGCGCGGCATTGAATCTCTCTTCAGGCGATGGTGAGGGATACGGACTGGAGGTCGCGGCTATTGGGGCCGGTCATGATCGCGAAGGTGCCGGGCTCGACCACCTCGCGCATGTCGAGATTCCACAAGGCGAAGGCGTCGGGGCCGAGCGTGAAGCGCACCGTGCGGCGCGCGCCGGGCGCAAGCGTGACGCGCTCGAACCCCTTGAGCGCCTTGATCGGCCGGGTGACGCTGGCGACCTCGTCATGCACGTACAATTGCACCACCTCGTCGCCCGAACGCGCGCCGACATTAGCGATGTCGACCTCGACCGTCACCGTGCCGGCCGGGCCGATCGTGGCGGCGGACAGGCGCGGCGCGGACTGGGTGAAGCGGGTGTAGGACAGGCCGAAGCCGAACGGAAAGAGCGGCTCGGTCGTGTCGAACAGATAGCCGCGCCGGGCCGATGGCTTGGCATCGTAGAAGACCGGCAGCTGGCCGACATGGCGTGCCACGGTGACCGGCAGGCGCGCGCCCGGATCGGCATCCCCGAACAGGATCTCCGCGATCGCGGTGCCGCCTTCCTGCCCGGCATACCAGCATTCGATCAGCGCGTTGGCGCGGCCGACGACGGTCGGCCACGACGGTGGCCGGCCGTTGATCGCGACCACCACGATCGGCTTGCCGAGCGCGTGTAGCGCATCGAACAGATCATTCTGCTCGCCGATCAGGTCGAGCCCGGTGCGGTCGCCCAGATGGCTCTTGGCATAGCCCTCGCGGCTGGTCTGCTCGGTGTCGCCGATGGCGAGCAGAATCAGGTCGCAGCCGCGCGCCGCCTCCACCGCCTCGGCGATCAGTTGATGGTTGCGCGCCGGGTCGGCCAGCTCGACAAGATTGGCGCCGCGATCCTCGCTGCGGGTGATGAACACGCCCTGCGCGTGGACGATTTCCGCCTTGCCCTTCAGCCGCGCGCGAACGCCGTCGAGCAGCGACACCGCCTGCTTCGGCTCGGACGAATAGCCGCCGAGCCGGGCGATCGCCGCGTTGGGCCCGATCACCGCGACGCGCTTGTGCGCGCCGGCGGCGAGCGGCAGCGTGCCATCGTTGACCAGCAAGGCGATCGACTTGCGCGCCGCCTCCAGCGCCAGCGCGCGCGCGGCGGCGTTGCCGGTCAGCTTCGCGGCGGCAGCGGCATCGGCGAACGGCTGCTCGAACAGGCCGGCGCGGAACTTCATCGTCAGCATGCGGCGGCAGGCGGTGTCGATCGCCGCCATCGGCACGCGGCCGGCCGCGGCCGATGCGCCCAGCGTGCGATACGCCTCGCCATCGGGCAGGTCGCAATCGACGCCCGCCGCCAGCGCCAGCGCCGCCGCGCCCGGAATATCGGCCGCGACATGGTGGTTGGTGGCAAGCTCGGGAATCGCGGCATAGTCGCTCACGATCGCGCCGTCGAAGCCCCACTCGCCGCGCAGCACCTTCGTCAGCAGCCAGCGGTTCGCGTGGCTCGGCACGCCATCGATCTCGTTATAGGAGGGCATGACCGCGCCGATCCCGGTGCGCGTCACCACCGCGCGGAACGGCGGGAAGAAGAAGTCGCGCAGCTCGCGCTCGGCCACCGGCGCGGGCGCGGTATTCTCGCCGCTCTCGGGCTGGCCGTGGCCGGTCATGTGCTTCAGCGTCGCGAACACCTTGCCCGGCGCCAGTTCCTTGGCTTTGCCCTGCAGGCCGGTGACCGCGGCGACGCCCATCTCGCCGCACAGATAGGGATCCTCGCCGAACGTCTCCTCGATCCGCCCCCAGCGCGGATCGCGCGCAATGTCGACGACGGGGGAGAGCGCCAGCACGGTGCCGTGCGCGCGCACCTCGCTGGCGATCACCGCATTGACGCGCTCGACCAGATCGCGATCGAACGTGCCCGCCAGCGCGATCGCCTGGGGGAAGCTGGTCGCGTCGGGCGCCATATAGCCGTGCAGCGCTTCCTCGTGAAACAGGATCGGGATGCCGAGGCGGGTGCGCGACATCGCCCAGTGCTGCGCGGCATTGACCCACGCGATCGTCTCGGCGGGCGTGCGATAATGGCCGCTGACGTCGGTGCCGGTGTTGGCGGCGGTCGCCGCCCCAGCGCGGTCGGACGGGCGCGCGACCTGCCCGATGCCGTCGGGGAAGGCCGTGTCGGCCATGGCGGGATCGAAGCGCAGGTCCGCACCCATCACCAGCCGCTTCCGCGTCGAGATGGTCGTGATCTGCGCGACCTTTTCGGCCAGCGTCATGCGATCCATCAGGTCGGCGACGCGCAGGTCGATCGGCGCGGTTGGTTGCTTGTAGAGCGGCACGGCGCCCTTGGGCGCGGCGAGCAACGGCCGGCCGCCGAAGGCGAGCAGCGACGTGCCGGCGAGCGCCGCGATCATGCCACGACGGCTGAGGCCGGCATTATCGATCGGGGGAATCAAGCGCGCGCGGCCCGTCCGGTGGGCGTCACGCTTGCTTTTCCGCGATTGGCTTTCATCCTGTCCTCTCGGTGCATGTCGCGCCGTTGACTGGCGTCTTTATTGTGATAGCGCTACCATCTCACGCGCGTCGGCGGCTTTGTCAATGCCTCCTCCGCGACGCGAATGCCACCGGCATCGAAGGGAAGAGAGGATGAAGGGCATGTTCCGTCGGGCGATGGCCGCGATGCTGGCATCGGCCGCCTTGCTTGCGCCGCTGGGCGCCGCGCGCGCCGAGGATGGCTATCAATTGTGGCTGCGCTATCCCCGTCTGGCGGAGGCGCCGCGCGCCGCGCTTGCCGCGCGCGCGGGTGCGATCGTCGCACTGCATCGCTCGCCGACGATCGACGTTGCCGTCGCGGAAGTGCAGCGCGGACTGGCCGGCCTCACCGGTTCCGCACCCGCCGTGCTCAGCCAGCCGCAGGGCAATGCCATCGTCCTCGCGACGGTGCCCGAGGCGGCACGGCTGGGCATTGGCGGGCTCGACGCGGCGCCGCTGGGCGAAGAGGGCTTCCGCATCGTCAGCCGCAGCGTCGCGGGCAAGCCGGCGCTGGTGATCGTCGCCAATAAAGATGCCGGGCTGCTCTACGGCGCCTTCCGCCTGCTCGAACTGGCCGAGATGGGCACGCCGCTCGACACGATCGACGTGACGAGCGCGCCCAAGCTGCAGCTGCGCATGCTCAACCACTGGGACAATCTCGATCGCTCGGTCGAGCGCGGCTATGCCGGCCAATCGATCTGGGACTGGTGGAAGCTGCCGGGCTATGCCGATCCGCGCTACACCGATTATGCGCGTGCCAACGCCTCGATCGGCATCAACGGCACGGTGCTCAACAACGTCAATGCGGTGAAGGAAAGCCTGACGCCGCGCTACATCGCCAAGGCGGCGAAGCTGGCCGACATCTTCCGCCCCTATCATATCCGCGTCTACCTCTCGGCGCGCTTCTCCGCGCCGATCGAGCTCGGCCATCTCAAGACCGCCGATCCGCTCGATCCGGCGGTGCAGGCATGGTGGAAGGACAAGGCCGACGAACTCTATCGCGCCATCCCCGATTTCGGCGGCTTCCTCGTCAAGGCCAATTCGGAGGGGCAGCCCGGCCCGCAGGATTATCACCGCACCCACGCCGAGGGCGCCAACCTGCTCGCCCGCGCGGTCGCGCCGCACGGCGGCATCGTGATCTATCGGGCCTTCGTCTACTCGCAGGATAATCCCAAGGATCGCGCCCGCCAGGCCTATGACGATTTCAAGCCGCTTGACGGGCAGTTCGATCCGAATGTGATCGTGCAGGTGAAGAATGGCGCAATCGACTTCCAGCCGCGCGAGCCGTTCCATCCCTTGTTCGGCGGCATGCCCAAGACGCCGCTGATGGCCGAGTTCCAGATCACTAAGGAGTATCTCGGCTTCGCCACCCACCTCGTCTATCTCGGGCCATTGTTCGAAGAGGTGTTGCGCAGCGACACGCTGGCGAACGGCCGCGGCAGCACCGTCGCGCGCGTGCTGGAGGGCAAGGTCGCGCCCGAGCGGCTGACCGGCATGGCCGGCGTCGCCAATATCGGCGACGATCGCGACTGGAGCGGATCGACCTTCAACCAGGCCAATTGGTACGCCTATGGCCGCTTCGCGTGGGATCCCGAGGTCTCGGCCGAGGCGGTCGCGCGCGAATGGACCGCGATGACCTTCACTCCCGATCCGCGTTTCGTCGGCCCGGTGGTGGCGATGATGATGGGCTCGCGCGAGGCGGCGGTCGACTACATGACCCCGCTCGGCCTTGCCCACCAGATGGCGACCGGGCACCATTATGGGCCGGGGCCGTGGGTCGGCAATCTCGCCCGGCCCGACTGGAACCCGACTTATTATGCGCACGCCGATGCGAGCGGCATCGGCTTCGACCGGACGAAGAGCGGCAGCGACGCGGTGGACCAATATGCCCCCGCGCTCGCCCGGCTGCTGGCCGATCCGAAGACCACGCCCGAACGCGACCTGTTGTGGTTCCACCATGTCGGCTGGGATTACCGGATGCAGTCCGGCCGCACCTTGTGGGACGAGATGGTGACGCATTATGATCGCGGCGTCGCGGACGTGGCGGCGATGCAGCGCACGTGGGCGACCCTGCGCCCCTATGTCGACCCGGAGCGCTACGCCCAGGCGGAAGCCTTCCTCATCGCCCAACATGACGAGGCCGTGTGGTGGCGCGACGCCAGCATCGCGTGGTTCAGCACCAAGTCGCAACGCCCGCTGCCGGCCGGTGCGGCGCCGCCCGCGCACAGCCTCGATTATTACGAGGCGCTGCAATTCCCCTTCGCGCCAGGCCATCCGGGCGGGTGAGGGGGGAGCAAGTGTCGGCAGTCGCCCGCTCTTGACAAGCTGGAACAAAAACAGTACAAATACTGGCGTAGGCGTAAGTCCGCTCTTTGATATCGTCGATCCCACCCCGAATCGCCGCCGGCCGCTTCGGGGGAAGGGGTGTCGACCCCCGACGTGGTGCCACCTTTGTCACCTTCCGGGCCGCGCCAGCCGATTCGCGAGAGAGATCGGCACGACCGCTTTCGCCTCAGTTGCTAACGTCAGCATGACCGTGCAGCATCCCCGAAAGCGGACGGAGGATGCATGCGTTACCCGCGATCAGTGGTCCTGGCGTTGGGCCTTGGAATCGCTGTTCCAGCGCACGCCCATGATGCTCGCTGCGATAAGTCGATTGATCTGGTTCAGCCCCGACACGGCATCATAAGCAATGCGCAGATTGCGAGCGCGGTTGCTCTCGCGTACCTTCTCCCTGTCTACGGCCGCGATGTCATTGATCGCCAACTGCCGTTGCGCGCTACCCTGCACGACGAGGTATGGACGGTAGAGGGAGTGCCTAAGCAAGGCTCGATTGGCGGTAATGCAACGATTGTCTTGTGTCAGCGGAACGGGGCCGTCTTACGCATGATCCATTCGAAGTAGGAGGGCAGCAACCGCCCCAGTTGCAGCCTTCAAGGCGAGGTCAGATCGCGGCGGCATTTCGAACAGAACTGGCGTGGCCACGGATGGTGGATGTGCATGAATCCCACTCTCGTGGTGAACGGGGAGGTCCCGCATTCGGGGCAGCGGAAGAGCCACATGGAAGCCACCCCATGAGCGAGCCAAAACACCATTCCGGGGAATGCCCCTACGAAACCCCAACGGGTTAACGGCCAGAATAGCCATAACGGTGAGGCCGCCAAAACAAGCACGCTCCAAGCAACGAACAGCCATGCTTTGGGATAGAGCGGCATACCGGACTAATTACAACACAGGCCGCCCCTCGCCAACGGCAACTAACCACCAACCGCAGGCCTAACTAGCGGCGCATGCCGTCGAACCCGCCGCGTCTGCTCGCATCGATAGATTGTCTGTTTCGCTAAAGGTTGGCACACGATCAGTGTGAGTAATCCAAATACGCGACGCATCCTTAACGGCTTCGCTTTTGCCGCCGTGGTGGCGGCTTACTTCTGGCGCCCTTGGTCATATGGCACAACGCTGGGAAGGTTCGATCCCTACGGTGGCACTCCTTACGCCAAATTCGACTACCACGGGCTCGGGGCGTTGACGGGCTGGATAATCGCCTTCGCCTTCGCATATCCTTTCATGCGGATTGCTTCAAAAGTGCTTCTGCACCCGGACGCGCGGCTCAGCATGTTCCGATCCTGTCGGAACAAACGCGTCACCGCTTGTTCGTACCTGGTCTCCCTCGGCATATCGATGCCTACGTTCTGGCAATTGGCCGCCATGACGAAACTTCCTTTGATCGTAGCGGCTCCCTGCGTGGCGAGCTCCCTAGTATGGCTCTGTGTGGTTGAGATCATAAGGTCGACGGCAGCCGGGAACGAGGACGTTGTAGAGGAGGAAGGGGTGGCCGCTGCGGCGCTTGCCCTACTAATCACGGCCCCCAAGGTGACCGTTATTTTGCTTTCGAGCCTCACCGTTTGAGCGGTTGCTAACGCCCCACTTGCGGACATTCCCGAGATTGTCGAAGCTCAACTTATGAGCGTTACCGAACATGCGGAGCAGATTGTGCCTGCGATGCTCATCGTCGGAGATCGACCGGCACTTTTGATCGCGAGTGAGGAAAGCCTGATCGCAGGACTCAGTCAGATCGACGACCTTCGCGACGGTGCTTTCGTTGCGCTTGAGAGACAGCCGAAGCACTACATCAAGGCGAGCCGCAGGGGCGCGGGCGCTTTTTGGTCTGTATCCTTTCGCAAAGGCCCAATCTGGACATTGAACGGCTTTTCGCTTGGCGAGACAGAATACAGTGATCGCATGGTCAAAGAGAGCCGCAATGCTGGCTCACCTTGGAACAGGCTCAAGACGGCGTTGGTCGCGCCCGCTCCAGAGAACGCGCTGACGGCGAAACATGTGGAGGGCCTTTTCAAGGCATACCTCCTTGGCACTGAGTTTCCAATCGCACCGGGAGTGGGAGGCGCTTGACTGGCTACTTCCCACCAGTAACGGACGCTAACCTCGAGCGACCGGCACACGGCTCAAAAGCGCGTACCTAAGATCCCGGCCGCGACACTGCGTAGGGTCCGATCAGGGTGCCGACGAAGCCGCCGGCCTTGTTGGTCGACAGGATCGTGCCGTCGGCGTCCCTGAGCAGGACGTGCCACTGGCCCGGCGTCGTCGCGTAGCGGAAGCTGTACGCGCCGCCGTTCGCGTCGATCCCCAGATACAATGGCGCGCCCGGACTGCCCGTGAAGGGCACGCGCGCAATCACCACGCCGTCCTTGTCGTCGCCGGGCCCTGCGCGGCGTTCGACGTGCAGCTCGGTCTTCCCATGATCGCGGGCGAGGCCGACGAAATAATAGAAATCGTCATTCTGCACCGCCGCCAGCCCGGCTTTGTCGCCGTCGCGCGCGGGGGCGAAGCTGAGCGCGGTCTCGACATGTGCTTTGATATGCTGCTGGCGTCGGCCGACGAACGAGGGGTTGGCCATGTCGCCGAGCCGTTCTGGGCGCGGCTGCAGCGTCAGCCCGCCGCCGGTGCGATACCAGCGCGTCGCCGGGTTGCGCATCATCATCCATTCGGGCGGCAGCGATGCGCCCGCAAAGTCGGTGCGGATGTGGAGCGGGCCGCTCGTCGGCGGGGCGGTGGGGCCGTGCGGCAGCTTCGGCGCGGGCGCCGTCATCGGCACCGCCTGACCGTGCGGCAGGATCACCGGCCAGCCGTCGGTCCATTTGACCGGCAGCAGGAAGGTCTCGCGCCCGGTATTGTAGAGGTCGCCCGCATAAGGCCGCGTGCCGAGGAACACCGACCACCAGTCGCCCGACGGCGTCTCGATCAGGTCGGCATGGCCGGTCGAGGTGACGGGGTAGGGGCGGTCGGCGGGCAGGTCGCGCTGCGTCAGGATTGGGTTGCCCGTCCACGGCACATAGGGGCCGGTGACGCGGTCGGCGCGGAGGATCACCTCGCTGTGCTTGACGCTGGTGCCGCCCTCGGCCGCCATCAGATAATAATGGCCGTCATGCTTGTAGAGGTGCGGCCCCTCGATCCACGCCGGGTTGGTCGAAGGATCGACGCCCGCGTCGAGCAGCACCTTGCGCGGGCCGATCATCTTCTGCGCGCGCGGATCATATTCCTGGATCCAGATCGCGCGATGCCCGTCATAGCGCGGCGTCTCGACCGGGGCGCCGTTGTTGACGATCCAGGCGCGGCCGTCATCGTCGAAGAAGATCGACGGGTCGATGCCGTCGACCTCCTTCAGCCACACGGGGTTGGACCACGGCCCGGCCGGGTTGGCGGCGGTGACGATGAAGTTGCCGCCGCAATTCACGCAGGTGTTGATGACGTAGAAACGGCCGGCATGGTGGCGGATCGTCGCCGCGAATACGCCTTCGGAGATCTTGCGCTCGGTGAAGTTCAGCTGGCCGGGACGGTCGATCACGTTGCCGATCTGCGTCCAGTGGACCAGATCGGTGCTGCGGAACACCGGGATGCCGGGGAAATAGCTGAAGGTCGAGGTGACCAGATAGTAGGTGTTGCCGACCCGCTCGACGCTCGGATCGGAATAGAAACCCTGGATGATCGGGTTGCGATACTCGCCAGCGCCGGGCCGGCGCACCGCGTCGACCGGATCGGCACCGCGATAATCGACCCACGCAAAGTGCGCGGCGCGATCGGGCGGGGGCGCCGCGCCGATCGCCGCCAGCGCGCCCGCGATCAGCAGCGTGCGCCGCCCGCGTCCCGGAAAGGAGCGACCGGCGCCCACGATCAGAGCGCCTTGGCGACGAAGCGGTTGATGAGGTTCTCCAGCCGCTCCTGCTGACCGGACTTGTGCTGCGGCAGGATGTCGTTCGCCACCGCCAGATCGGCGATCGAGGCGAGCGATGCGCCTTCGCCCATGATCGCCTGGCCATATTCGCCCTGCCAGCCGGCATAACGCTCGGTGCGGATGGCGTCGAACGTGCCGTCCTCGATGATCGCCGCCGCCACCAGCAGCGCGCGCGCGATCACGTCGACCGCGCCGACGTGGCCGTGGAACATGTCCGCCGGGTTGATGCTCTGGCGGCGCACCTTGGCGTCGAAGTTGAAGCCGCCGTCGGTGAAGCCGCCCGACCGCAGGATCTCGATCACCGCCAGCGTCATTTCCTCGACCGAGTTCGGGAATTGATCGGTGTCCCAGCCATTCTGGTGGTCGCCGCGATTGGCGTCGATCGAGCCGAACAGGCCGAGCGCGCGCGCGGTCGCGATCTCATGCTCGAACGTGTGGCTGGCGAGCGTCGCGTGGTTCGCCTCGATGTTGACCTTCACCTCATTCTCGAGGCCGTAGCGCTTGAGGAAGCCGTACACGGTGGCGGTGTCGAAGTCGTACTGATGCTTGGTCGGCTCGAACGGCTTCGGCTCGATCAGGATCGTGCCCTTGAAGCCGATCTTGTGCTTGTGCTCGACGACGAGGCTGAGGAAGCGGCCGAACTGGTTCAGCTCTTGCCCGATGTCGGTGTTGAGCAACGTCTCATAGCCCTCGCGGCCGCCCCACAGCACATAGTTGGAGCCGCCGAGGCGATGCGTCGCCTCCAGCGCCGAGCGCACCTGCAGCGCGCCGAACGCGACCACCTCGGGATCGGGATTGGTGGCGCCGCCCGACATGTAGCGCGGGTGGCTGAACAGGTTGGCGGTGCCCCACAGCAATTTGCGGCCCGACGCCGCCTGATGCTTCTCGAGATCGTCCACCGCCTCGGCGAAGAAGCGCTGATATTCGCTGACGTTGGTGGCGTTCGCCATCACGTCGACGTCGTGGAAGGCGTAGAAGGGCAGATCGAGCTTCTTGAAGAAGTCGAACGCCACCGCGCGCTTCAGCGTGGCGGCGGCGCTGTCGTTGGCGCCGGCATGCCAAGGCCGATCGAACGTGCCCGCGCCGAACACGTCGAAGCCGTTCCAGCAGAAGCTGTGCCAGAAACAGACGGCGAAGCGGAGATGGTCCTCCATCCGCTTGCCGAGGACGACCCGGTCCTTGTCGTAGAAGCGATAGGCCAGCTCGTCGTCGGTATCCGGACCCTTGAAGGTGACCGGCGCGATATCGGCGAAATAATCGGTGGGGTTCATGGGAGCTTACTCGTCTTGGGAGTGATGCGGGGATAAGCGGCGCGGAACGCCGCCTTCTTGGGAGCGAGGATGGCGACGTCGGCGGGGAGGGGCTCGATCACGCGCTCGACCGGCGGTGCGGTGCACACGTCGCGCGGATCGCCGCCGTCGACCGCCAGCTGGGCGAGGCGCGCGGCGCCCATCGCGGGGCCGACCTCGCCGCCGCGCAGATAGACGAGCGGCGTCTCCATCGCGGCGGACAGGATGCGACCCCAGTAACGCGAGCGCGCGCCGCCGCCGATCACCGCCAGCCGCTCGATCGTGCTGCCCGCGCCCTTCAGCACGTCGAGCCCGTCGGCGAGCGCGAAGGCGACGCCCTCCAGCACCGCCTGCGCCATCCGGCCGGCGTCGCTGTCATTGTCGAGGTTGAGAAAGGCGCCGCGCACCAGCGCGTCGTTGTAGGGCGTGCGCTCGCCCGACAGATAGGGGAGGAACAGTTCGCCGCCCGCGCCCGGCCCGATCGCCTCGGCACGCGCGAAAAGTTCGGCGGCATTGGGCGTGGCGGTGATGCGCGCGATCCAGTCGATGCACGATGCCGCCGACAGGTGGACCGACATCTGGTGCCACAGATCGGGCAGGCAGTGGCAGAATGCGTGGACCGCATTTTCGGGATCGGGCCGGAAATCGGACGTCGCGACGAAGATCACGCCCGACGTGCCGAGCGAGAGCAAGGCATCGCCGTCGGACACTACGCCGACGCCGACCGCGCCGCCGGCATTGTCGCCCGCACCGCCCGCCACGGGTACCTGCGCCATGCCCCAGCGCGCGGCGACATCGGCGAGCAAGGTGCCCGCGATGGCGGAGCCTTCCACCACGCGCGGCATGTGCGACAGATCGAGCCCGGTCGCAGCCAGCAATTCCTCGCTCCACGCGCGCTTCGCCACGTCGAGCCAGAGCGTGCCGGCGGCATCGGACATATCCGACGCTTTCTCGCCAGTCATGCGCAGCCGCACGAAATCCTTGGGCAGCAACACGGTGCGCGTCGCCGCGAAGATGTCGGGCTCGTGATGCCGCACCCATTGCAGTTTGGGCGCGGTGAAGCCCGGCATGACGAGATTGCCGGCCACCGTGTGGAAGGCGTCGGTCGCCGCGGTCAGCTCCTCGCACTCGGCGTGGCTGCGGCCGTCATTCCACAGGATAGCGGGACGCAGCGGCCGGTCGTCGGCGCCGAGCAAGGTGGCGCCGTGCATCTGCCCGGCGAGGCCGACGCCGCGCACCGCGCGCCGCACCGCCGGATCGATCGCCAGCACCGCTGCCTCGGTCGCGCGCCACCACGCATCCGGATCCTGCTCGGACCAGAGCGGGTGGGGGCGCGATACGGAGAGGGCGGCGGTGCCCTGGCCGGTGACGCTGCCGTCGGGGGCGATGGCGACCGCCTTCACCCCCGACGTGCCGATATCGATGCCGAGGAACATAAGCTTACTTCACGAACGGATCGACCGGGCGGATCGAGCCGTCCGGATTGAAGAACAATTCGGTCACCTTCACGTCGCGCAGGTGGTTCTTGTTGGACAGCTGCGTGTCGGCATAGAACAGCCACCATTTGCCGTTCCACGCGATGATCGAATGATGCGTCGTCCAGCCCTGCACCGGCAGCAGGAAATGGCCCTTGTAATGGAACGGCCCATAGGGGCTCGCGCCGGTCGCATAGGCCAGGAAATGTGTGTCGCCGGTCGAATAGGTAAAATAGTAAGTGCCGTTACGCTTGAACATCCACGACCCTTCGAAGAAGCGTCGTGTGTGGTCGCCGCCGAGCACCGGCTTGCCATGCTCGTCGAGGATGACGATGTCGCGCGGCGGCTCGGCGAACTGCGTCATGCCGGGCGCGAGCATCGCGATCTTGGGGGCAAGGGCCGGCTTGTCGTCCTGATGCAGATCGGTGTCGGAGCCGTTCGGATCGTACTTGCCGTTCTTCCAGCGCTGAAGCTGGCCGCCCCAGATGCCGCCGAACGTCATGTAGCTCTTGCCGTCGGTGTCGGAGAACACCGCCGGATCCATGCTGAAGCTGCCCTTGATCGGCAGCGGCTCGGCCTTGAACGGACCCATCGGATTCTTCGACGTGGCGACGCCGATGCGGAACGCGCCGAGCTTGTTCTTGTCCACGCTCTTGTCGCGCGCGGGGAAGTACAGGAAGTAGGTGCCGTTCTTATAGGCGGCGTCGGGCGCCCACATCTGCTTCGACGCCCACGGCACGTCCTTCACGTCGAGCGCGACGGGTCCGACCGTCACCGGGCCACCGATCCGGTCCATGCGCAGCACGCGATAATCGTGCATCGCATATTCGTTGCCGAGATCGTCGTCGGGGATGTTCGTCGGCACGTCGTGGCTTGGATAGACGTAGATCTTGCCACCGAAGACGTGCGCCGACGGATCGGCGGTGAAGATCGACGTAACCAGCGGCTGCGACAGATAATGCCGCCCGTCGGGCGCCGTCGTCGGCACCGGCGCCGCGCCGATCATCGTCCCGGCCAGCAGGGCGAGCCCCGCGCTGCGTGCAACGGAGCGTGCCATGCCTACATCTCCTCCAGTTCGCGGCCGCGCGTTTCGTGGATCAAGGTTCGCACCAGGAAGAACGAGACGA
Organism: Sphingomonas nostoxanthinifaciens; assembly: GCF_019930585.1. Taxonomy (NCBI): domain Bacteria; kingdom Pseudomonadati; phylum Pseudomonadota; class Alphaproteobacteria; order Sphingomonadales; family Sphingomonadaceae; genus Sphingomonas; species Sphingomonas nostoxanthinifaciens. The sequence goes on from NZ_CP082839.1 coordinate 1,815,727, forward strand.
ACGCGCTGACGGCGTAGAAGCCGTAGGTGATCGCGAGGCCGAGATTGGCCGCCGCGGGCGGAAAGCTGACCGAGATGAAGAAGTTGGCCGCCCACTGCGCCGCACCCGCCACCGCCAGGCCGGATCCGCGGATCTGGTTGGGGAACATCTCGCCCAGCATCACCCACACGATCGGGCCCCACGTCGCGTTGAAGAAGATGACGTAGAGGTTCGCCGCCACCAGCGCGATGCGTCCGGTGCCGGTCGCCAGATGGAGGCCGCCGTCGGCGCCGAGCGTCGCCGAGGCGAAGCAGAACGCGACCGTCGCCAGCGTGACCGTCATGCCGGCCGATCCGACCAGCAGCAGCGGCTTGCGCCCGATCTTGTCGACGGTGGCGACGGTGAACAGGCACGCGCCGATCGACAGCACGCCCGACAGGATGTTGATCTTCAGCGAGTCGCCCTCGCTGAAGCCGACCGACTGCCACAGCACCGCGCCGTAATAGAAGACGATGTTGATGCCGACGAACTGCTGGAAGATCGCGATGACCACGCCCGCCCACACGATCGGGCGGATGCGGCCGGTCGTGCGGTCGCGCAGGTCGGAGAAGCGCGGGCGATGGTCGGCCGAAAGCGAGCGCTGGATGTCGCCCACCGTCCGTTTGGCGGTGGTGGGGCCGAACAGGCGGGTCAGCACGGCCGTCGCCTCGTCGATCCGGCCGCGGGCGACCAGGAAGCGCGGGCTTTCCGGAATGAACATCAGGGCGATCAGATAGACGGCGGCGGGGATCGCCTGCATCCAGAACATCCAGCGCCACGCCGGCTGATCGAACCAGAGCAGGCTGGTCGAGTTGCCGGCCCACTGCGCCAGCACGTAATTCGCCACGAACGCGCCGGTCAGGCCGGTGATGATCATGATCTGCTGCAGGCTCGACAGGCGGCCGCGGATCGCCGCGGGCGTCACTTCGCTGATATAGACCGGGGTCAGCACGCTCGCCGCGCCGACGCCGAGCCCGCCCAGCAGCCGCGCGCAGACGAAGAAGACCGACGACGAGGCCGCGCCCGCGCCCAATGCGCTGACGAGGAACAGGCCCGCGGCGATGATCATCACGTTGCGGCGGCCGAGCCGATCGGCGAGGCGGCCGGCGAGGAATGCGCCCACCGCGCAGCCGATCAGGATCGCGCCGACGTTGAAGCCGGTGCCGAACTTGGACAGGCCGAACGCCTTCTCCAGCCCTTCCTGCGTGCCGTTGATGACGCCGCTGTCATAGCCGAACATGAAGCCGCCGATGGTCGCGACCGCGACGATCAGGACGATGAAGGCGACATTGACGCGCTCTCCGGCGCCTAACGAAACACTCTCTCCACTGTGCATCGGCCCGCCGGCCATGATTATATCCTCGCTGCTGGAAGGGTCAGGCCGGCGACGCCGGGTTCGAATGCAAACAGGTCGCCCGCCATCGGCTGCGCGGCGAGCGCGTCGGGCTCGAGCCCGAGCCGCGCGGTGGTGGCATAGGCCGTGCGCAGGCCGTCGCCGCCGAAAGCGATCTTGGTGATGTTGGCGACGGGGAAGGGCACCGTCAGCGCCAGTTGCCCCGCCGGATCGTAGCGGCGCACCGCCCAGCCGCCGAACAGCCCGATCCACACATGGCCCTCGGCATCGACCGTCGGCCCGTCGGGATGGCCGGCGCCATCCTCGATCATCGCGAACGGGCGCGCGGGGCCGAGCGTGCCGTCGTCGTTGATCGCGCTCGCCTGGATTGTGTTGCCGAGCGTGTCGACATGATAGAGCGTCGCGCCGTCGGGCGACACGGCCGGGCCGTTGGTGATCGTGATCGGCGTGATGCCGGCATCGACGGTCTCGCCGTCGCGATGGCGATAGAAGCGGCCGCTCGCCTCGCCCTCGGCATCGTGCATCGTGCCGAACCAGATCGCGCCGGTCGGATCGACCGTGGCGTCATTGAAGCGGTTGCCGGGCAGATGCGCCTCGGGATGGGCGACGAAATCGAACTGACCCGTCTTCGGATCGAAACGGTGGATGCCGCTCTGCATGCCCACCGCGAGCCCGCCGCCATCGGCGGGCAGGATCCAGCCGGGCTGTTCGGGCGCGGTCCACGTGCGCAGTGCCTGCGTGTCGGGATCGAAGCGGTGGAGGCGAAACTGCTTGATGTCGACGAACCACAACGCATTCTCGGCCGCCGACCACATCGGCCCTTCGCCCAGAGTGGCGCCAAGCGTCAGCACGTCGATGACCTCGATCGTCATGTCAGCGCCATCCTGCATCGACGAAATAATCGTGGCCGGTGCACATTCGCGCATCATCGGAGGCGAGGAACAGCGCCATCGCCGCGACGTCGGATGGCTGGATACGGCCGGCGAGGCACTGGGCGGAAACGATCTCCGCCTCGCCCTCGGGCGTGTACCATTTCATCTGCCGCTCCGTCTGCACGTTGCCCGGCACGATCGTGTTCACCCGGATCCCGGACGGGCCGAGATCGCGGGCGAGGGCGCGGGTCATGCCTTCGATCCCGGCCTTGGCGGTCTGATAAAGCACGATCTCGGGCAAGGCGAGGTGCCAGCTGATCGAGCCGAAGTTGATGATCGAGCCGCATCCGGCGTCCTTCATCCCCGGGATCACCGCCTGCGCGGCGAAGAACAGGTGGCGCAGATTGACCGCCATCCGGTCTTCCCAATATTCGGGCGTGACCTCGTCGACCGTGTGGCGATCGTCGTTGGCGGCATTGTTGACCAGCACCTCGATGCTGCCGCCCAAGGCGGTCGCGACGTCGGCGACGGTCTGCTTGAGCGCGGCGATGTCGGTCAGGTCGCAGGGGAAGAAGACCGGCTTGTGCGCCGCACCCTCGCCGAGCCGCGCGACCAGCGCCTCGGATGCGTCGCGCGCAATGTCGACGAACGCGACGCGCGCGCCCTGCGCCACGAACGCCTCGACCAGCCCTTCGCCGATGCCCGAGCCGCCGCCGGTGATCAGCACCGCACGCCCGACGAGGCTGGGATAGCTCGCGCCTCCGCTCATGCCGTCGCGCCTGCCGTGAGCAATCCGCGGCCGGCGAGGTTGCGCATCAGATTGCCGATGCCGAACGACCAGGCCGGCGCGTCCTTGCTGGTGGCGACCTCGTTGACCAGCCGGCCGAGGCGCGGCGTGGCGATGCTGACCCGGTCGCCCAGTTTGTGGGTAAAGCCGCGGCCGGGCGTATCGCGATCCTCGGTCGGCGCGAACAGGGTGCCGAGGAACAAGGCGAAACCGTCGGGATAATGATGCTCGGACAGAGCCTGCCGCACCAGCTCCTCCGGATCGCGGCTGATCTCGCGCATCGAGCTGTGGCCGGTCAGGCGGTAACCGTCGGTGCCCTCGATCAGCAGATCGAGCTCGGCATCGCGGACGTCGTCCATCGTGAAGCCGTCGTCGAACAGCCGGATCAGCGGCCCGAGCGAGCAGGATGCGTTATTGTCCTTGGCCTTGCCGAGCAGCAGCGCCGAGCGCCCCTCGAAATCGCGCAGATTGACGTCGTTGCCCAACGTCGCGCCGACCGCCTTGCCGCGGCTGTCGACGATCAGCACCACCTCGGGCTCGGGATTGTTCCACGAACTGTCGGAGCGGATGCCCACCGGCGCGCCCCAGCCGACGGTGGAGAGCACCGGCGACTTGGTGAAGATCTCGGCGTCCGGGCCGATCGCGACCTCGAGATATTGCGACCACATGCCGTCGCCGATCAGCGCCTGCTTCAGCGCCTCGGCCTCCGGGCTGCCCGGCGTCACGCTGCGGATGCTGCCGCCGATCGCGGCCTCCAGCCGGCCGCGCACCGCGGCGGCGGCATCGGCGTCGCCGCGCGCACGCTCCTCGATCACGCGCTCCAGCGCCGAGACCGCGAAGGTCACGCCCGAGGCCTTCACCACCTGCAGGTCGACCGGGCTCAGCAGGTCGAGCGTCTCCAGCGCGCCGATCTCGCGGCCGCCTTCGCGCCACAGGCCCTGGTCGAGCAGTTCGGAGACGGTGGGGGCGACCACGCTCATGTCGAAAACGACGCCGCCCCGCACCACGATCGGGCTCGGCCCCTCGGCTGTGGCGATGCGACCGACGAGCGTGGCCTCGCGCCAATCGCCCGGCAACTCGGCCGACGGATCCAGATTTGCCATGCAGTATCCCCTCGCTCGACCGGCCGGCTGTATCGTTGATAGCGCTATCAACCTGCGGCTTCTACCAATCGGCGCAAAGGCGGCACGCTGTCAAGCTGGCCCTCGCCGGCTTTATCTGGCAGCGCGCGCGGCACTGGTTGGGCAAGGAGAAAGAACGGCATGACTGCGCCGAAGATCGTGTGTTTTGGAGAGCTGATGCTGCGGCTGTCGCCGCCCAACGGCACGCCCTTGCTCGCCTGGCCCACGCTCGACGCCAATTTCGGGGGGGCGGAGGCCAATGTCGCGGTCGCTCTGGCGCAGCTCGGCGATGCGGCGGCGGTGGTGACGGCCTTGCCCCAGAACCCGCTCGGCGACGCGGCGATCGCAGCGTTGCGCCGTGCCGGCGTTGCGACAGACCGCATCCAGCGCGCGCGCGGCCGGCTCGGCCTGTATTTCCTGACGCCGGGCGCCGGCCTGCGTGCATCGACCGTGCTGTACGACCGTGCCGACAGCGTGTTCGCGCGCTCCGGCGCGGGCGACTATGACTGGCCGAGCCTGCTGGCCGGGGCGGAGTGGCTGCATCTATCGGGCATCACGCCCGCGCTCGGGCAGCGTTCGGCCGAACTGGCGATCGAGGCGGCGACTGCGGCACGCGCGCTGGGCGTGCGCGTCTCGCTCGACGGCAATTACCGCGCCAATCTGTGGGAGGCGTGGGACAGCGATCCGCGCGCGATCCTGCATGCCCTGGTGTCCACCGCCAGCCTGCTGATCGGCAATCATCGCGACGTGTCGCTGTTGCTCGGCCGCAGCTTCTCCGGCGAGCGCGCCGACCGGCGCGCGGCGGCGCTGGCGGCGTTCGAGGCCTATCCGCAGCTCGAGGCGATCGCATCGACCTGCCGTCGCGTCGAAAGCAGCGCGCGCCATTATCTGGCGGCGCGGCTCGACACGCGGGAGGGCGAGGTTCACACCGACGAGGTGACGCTCGACGGCATCGTCGATCGGCTCGGCACCGGCGACGCCTTCGCGGCCGGCGTGCTGCACGGGCTGCTGGGCGGCGGGATCGACGTCCAGCGCGCGCTGCATCTCGCCGCGCTCAAGCATTTCACCCCGGGCGACTTCAGCGCGACGACCCTGGCCGAGCTGGACGCGTTCGATCCGGGCAATCTCGACGTTCGGCGGTAACATCCACCGTCATGCCAGCGCAGGCTGACATCCCGTGCGGCGGGCGGCGCGCCAGAAGCGGGAGACCCCAGCCTTCGCTGGGGTGACGGATTATCCGCTGGGGTGACGGAACAAGGGAGGGGTGGCGCGTAAGGCTCAGCCCGCCACCTTCTCCCACGCCGCGACCAGCTCGGCCGCGCGGGTGCCGACCGTCTCGGCGCTGTCGCCCGGACGGTAGAGCGCGCCGCCGACGCCGATGCCCTCGGCGCCTGCCGCGATCCATTCGCCGAAATTGGCCGCGCCGGTGCCGCCCACCGCCCACAACCGGACGTCCTTCGGCAGCACCTCGCGCACCGCCTTCAGGAACGGCATGCCCTGTTGCGCCGCCGGGAACAGCTTGAGGCGGGTGGCGCCCGCAGCCAGTGCAGCGAACGCCTCGGTCGGCGTCATGAAGCCGGGCAGGATGTCGAGCTCCAGCGACACGGCGCGTTCGATCACATGCGGGTTGGTGTTGGGCGTCACGATCAGCCGGCCACCTGCCTTGGCGACCTGATCGACCTGATCGGGCAGCAGCACCGTGCCCGCGCCGCACAAGGCCCGATCGCCGGCGACGCGCGCCATGGTGGCGATGCTGGTCAGCGGATCGGGCGAGTTGAGCGGAATCTCGATGAAGCGGATGCCCGCCGCGATCAGCGCCTCGACGGTCGCCTCGGTCTCTTCGGGGCGGATGCCGCGCAGGATGGCGACGATGGGCGGGGCCTTGGCGGCGATCAGCTGGGCGAGGGTCATGCCCCGCCTTAACCGCGCATCATGACCGCGCAAAGGCCGCGCCCCACCGGAGCGCGGCGATGCGCCTTACTTCAGCGACAGCAGATAATCGGCGACGGCCGACGCATCGGCGGGGTTCTTGATGCCGCCGAACGCCATCTTCGTGCCGGGCACGCGCGCCTGCGGGCCAGAGATGAAGCTCACCAGCTCCGCCTTGGTCCACTTGATCTTCGCGGCCTTCATCGCCGGCGAGTAATCATAGCCATCGAGCGTACCCGACGTGCGACCGCCGACCTGCCACAGGTTCGGCCCGACGCCCGACGGCGCGCCCGCCTCGACCTTGTGGCACGCGCCGCAGATCGCGAAGGAGGCCGGCTTCGGCAGGGGCGCGGCCAATGCCGGCGCAGCGATGGCGAGGCAGGCAAATCCCAGCGACTTCTTCATTCGGCATCCTCCACGTCGTGATTCGGTAGACACGATTCGCATCCTGCCCGCGATATTGCATACAAGATGACTGTTAGCCGAACAGTTCGCCTTCGGGATAGGCGATCTCGGTGATTTCATAGTCTTTCGTGCCGGCGGGCAACTCGACGCGACGCAGGTCGCCTACCACAGCGCCGCGCAGCGCTCGGGCGAGCGGCGAGCGCCAGCTGATCCGGCCGGCGGTGGCATCGGCCTCGTCCTCGCCAACCAACGTCAGCACGCGCGCACGATCGTCCTCATCCACGATCGTCACCGTCGCGCCGAACCACGCCCGGGTGCGATCCTGCTGGCTGGCGGGATCGATCACCTTCACCGCCTTCATGCGTCGCGCGAGGTGCGACAGCTCGCGATCGATCTCGCGCAGCCGTTTGCGGCCATAGATATAGTCGCCATTCTCCGATCGGTCGCCATTGCCGGCCGCCCACGAGATCACCTCGACCAGTTTGGGCCGCTCGGACGAGAACAGGGCCTCGTAGCGCGTGCGCATCGCCGCGAATCCCGCCGGGGTGATCGGCTGTTCGTCGGCCAAGATTCAGCCCGCGCTTTTCTTGCCGAGATAATAAGACAGGCGGTCTTTCTCCGGCGTGCGTGCGCGGGCGGGGTTGAACAGGTCGTAGACGACCGCATTCTCCAGCACCTTCTGCACATAGCCGCGCGTCTCGGCGAGCGGGATCTTCTCGATCCAGTCGACCACGTCGACCTGCGGCGTGCGCGGGTCGCCATTGTTGCGGATGAAGCGGTTCACGTTGCCCGGCCCGGCATTGTAGCTCGCCACCGCCAGCACGTAATTGCCGTCATAATAAGTCAGCATCCGGTCGAAGAAGGCCGATCCGATCATGACGTTGTAGCCGATATCCTCGGTCAGCCGGCTCGGCTCCCACGGCAGGCCGAGCTTGCCCGCTTGCTCCTTGGCGGTCGCCGGCATGAGCTGGAGCAGGCCGCGCGCGCCCACCGGGCTCATCGCCTCGCGATCGAACTGGCTTTCCTGGCGGGCGATGGCGTGGACCATCGTCCACTGGCTCTGCATTGCCGGCGGCACGGTCACCTGCGGAAAGCCGATGCGGATCGGGTCGCGCGAGCCGCTGGCGCGCGCCTGGCGCGAGACGATCACGCCGAGATCGGGGCGCCCCATCGAACGGGACAGTTCGCCGACGAGAACATGATCCTGATCGCTCTTGGCGCCCAGCGCGATCTGGCGGACGAAGGTGGTCTGCTCGGGCCACATGCGCTGCTGGCCGAGCAGGCGCGCGGCGTGGACCAGTTCGCCGTCATAGAAAGTGGCGCGCGTCGCCGGCGCGATGGCGGGCGCGGCGGGATCGGGCGGCACGGATATGGTGCGGCCGAGCCGCTCGGTCGCGAGCTGGCCGTAGAATTGATCGACGTTGGCGGCCGCAGCGGCAAGATGGATGTCGGCACCCGCCGCGTCGCCTGCTGCCTGCGCCGCGCGCCCGGCCCAATAATTGCCCTTGGCCTGCGTGCCCGGCGTGGCCGAGCCGCGCGCATAGCGTACGAACATCGCCTCGGCGTCTTTGGGATGCTCGAGCCCCTTCAGCGCGGTCCAGCCACCCAGCCAGACGAGACTGGTATAGGGATCGCGCTCTGCCAGCGGCCGCCCGCTGATGTCGGTGCCGGCGGCGAAGGCGGCGTCGGCCTGCAGCGCGATGCCGTAGACGGTCGCGTCCTGATGATCGTTCGCCGCCGCCCGCGCGAAGCCGAGCAGGGCCTCCAGATATTTCTGCGCGTCGAACGGCGGAGCATCGAGCGTGCGCGGCTGCGCGAGCCAGGTGCGCGCCGTGCCCCACGCGCCGGTGTCACGCAGCCACGCGGCGCGATCGACGACGAAACCGGCGTCGCGCTCCGCAGTGGGGCCGAGCGCCGCCGATTGCGCCGCCGCATCGGCTGCCTTGAGCTGGAAGGCGAGCCGCGCGGCGTAGAGCGGCCGGCGACCGGGCGTGACGAGGTTGAGCTGGCGCTGCGCCGAGAGCGTGGCGCGATCCCACAGCAGCCGTTCCATCCGTTGGTCCTGCTCGGCCGGCGTGAACTGGCCGGCGAAGCGCGCGGTCAGCCGCCCCTCGTCGTCGGGCGAGAGCGCGCCGCCGGTCCACGCCGCCGCCGCCGCATCGCGCGCCTCGGGCGTGCGGCCGAGCGCCGCCAGCGCTTCGGCATAGCGCACGCGGCCGGCCGCGGTGGTCGGCGGCATCGCGGTGAAATAAGCGGCAACCCGCGTCGGATCGGCCTGATCCGGCATGATCTGGCGCTCGGCGGCGCGACGCAGCCCCGATTCGCCCGGCCAGCCGGGATGCGCGGTCAGGAAGCTCGCATAATCGTCGAACGGCAGGCGGTCGCTCTGGCGCAGCCGCGTCCACTGGTCGATCGCGCGCCACAGCGGGTCAGTGCGGCCGGGCAGCCCCGGCGCCGGCGTCGGCGCGGTCGCCGCCACCGACTCTTCGGGCGCAGCGCGGCGTATCGGGTGGAAGGTAAGGGTTGCCGCCGCCGCCGCGACCGACAGCGCGAGCAAGGCGGGAGGGGTCAGCCGGCGGGCGATGCTGGACAGACGGCGCGACCTTTCCCTATCAGGCGCGCCTGGCTTGGCGGGGCGATCATGCTCGGTCTGGGCCATGGTGCCTATATGACGACGGAACCTGGGAAGTGAAGGGAGCGGAGATGTTCAAGGGCTCGATCCCGGCACTGGTCACCCCCATGCGCGACGGCGCGATCGACGAGACGGCGTTCCGCGCGCTGGTCGATTGGCAGGTGGCGGAGGGCTCGTCGGCGCTCGTGCCGTGCGGCACCACCGGCGAAAGCGCGACCATGTCGATTGCCGAGCATGATCGGGTGGTCGCCTTGTGCATCGAGGCGGCAGCGGGTCGCGTGCCGGTCATCGCCGGCTGCGGATCGAACGACACGGTGGTGGCGCTCGCGCACATGCGCTCGGCGCAGGCGGCGGGGGCCGATGCGGCGCTGGTGGTGCTGCCTTATTACAACCGCCCCAACCAGGACGGGCTGATCGCGCACTTCACCTATCTGGCCGAGCGGTGCGACCTGCCGATCATCGTCTACAACGTCCCTGGCCGGACGGTGACCGACATCGCCGTCGAGACGCTGGCGACGCTCGCGCGGCTGCCCACCATCGTCGGCGTCAAGGATGCGAGCGGCAAGGTCGAGCGCGTCACCGCGCAGCGACTCGCCTGCGGCACCGATTTCTGCCAGCTGTCGGGCAATGACGACATGGCGCTCGGCTTCATGGCGATGGGCGGCGTCGGCTGCATCTCGGTCACCGCCAATGTCGCTCCGCGGCTGTGCGCCGACTTCCAGGCGGCTTGTCGCGAGGGGCGCTGGGACGCGGCGCTGGCGCTGCAGGACCGGCTCTATCCGCTCCACGCCGCGCTGTTCAGCGATGCGTCGCCTGGGCCGGTCAAATATGCGCTGGCGCGGGTGCGGCCCGATTTTCCGACCGAGTTGCGCCTGCCGATGACCCCGCCGTCCGCCGCCAGCCGCAAGGCGGTCGACGAGGCGCTCGCGTGGGCCGGTCTGGTCTGAGGCGGACGATGTGAGGGGCTGAGCGGCCGGCGGATCGCCGCCGCGAATGCGGGGCGTGAGGCGATCCCGCGCAGCCGATCGTTCACGCCCTCTTTCCGTCGCGCGCGACGATCGTTATCCGCGAGAGTTCATGGCCCGTCCCCGTCCACTTGAGTTCGAGAAGAAGAAGATCGTCGCCGAGAACCGGCGCGCGCGCTTCGACTATTTCCTTGAGACCTTTTACGAGGCCGGCATTGCGCTGACCGGCACCGAGGTGAAATCGCTGCGCTTTGGCGAGGGCTCGATCGCCGAATCCTATGCCGAGGTGAAGGATGGCGAGGTCAGCCTCATCAACGCCAACATCCCCGAATTCAGCCACGGCAACCGCTTCAACCACGAACCCAAGCGTCCACGCCGCCTGCTGCTGCACGAACGCGAGATCGCCAAGATCGCGACCGGCATCGGCCGCGAGGGCATGACGCTCATCCCGCTGGCGGTCTATTTCAATGGGCGCGGGCGGGCGAAGGTCGAGCTGGCGCTGGCCAAGGGCAAGAAGCTGCACGACAAGCGCGCCACCCAGCAGGAGCGCGACTGGAAGCGCGACCAGCAGCGCCTGATGCGCGAGCGCGGATAAGCATGGCGATGGGCGGCTCCGGATCGGCATCGGCGCCGCTCGCGCTGCACCGCCATCGGCCGTCCGGTGGGCTATTGATGATCGGCGTCGCCGCGCTTGCGGTCGTCACCGTCTTCGCATGCTGGATCCTGCTCGGCGGTGCGCCGCTGGCCGGCGCGATCGTCGCGCTGCTGCTGGCCGGCGCCTTCGCTGCCGGCGCCGCCGCGGGTCGACCCGACAAGACGGAGCGGGTCGAGGTCACCGACTGGTCGCTGCTGCGCGACGTGATGAGCGACGGCCTCGATCCGTTGGCGATCACCGATCGCGCCGGAGTGCTGCTGGGCGCCAATCCCGCCTATCGGGCGCTGTTCGGCAGCGCGCTCCACCCGTCGAATCTGCCTTTCTCGGTCGAGGACATGGCGCGACTGACCGAGGCCGCGCGCGCCGCGATGCGCGAGGGGCGGGTCGAGGTGCATAATCTTTTGCTGGATGACGGGCCGGCAATCGCCATCCTGCGGCGTGCCGGCCGGCGTGACGATCATCTTGCGTGGCGCTTCCGCCGCGCGGGCGCGCGCAACCCCTACGGCGTCGCGCGCGCATTGCTCGACGGTCGATCGGGCGAGCGGCTCGGCGATGCCGGCGTGATGCTGGTGCTGGCCGATCCCGACGGCACGATCGTCGCCGCCAACGACGTCTTCGCCTATCGCGCGCTGGGCGAGCGGAAGGAGAAGGTCGCAGGGCAGAATCTCGCCGATCTGCTGCGCACCAGCGAGGATGGCGCGGTCCGGATCGCGCGCGACGGCGATGACGTGCCGCAGCTGCGCGTCATTCCCGTGCCGGTCGGCGACGATGCCGCGCACGGGCCGGCCGTGTTCCTGCTGCTTGACGAAGATCCGGAGGCGATCAGCGTCGCCGCAGCGCGCGGCGCCGCCACCGTCCATCTTCACGGCCTGCTGGCGATGCTGCCGCTGGGGCTCGCTTTGCTGGAGCGCGACGGGCGCTTCCTGTTCATGAACGACGCCTTCCGCCGCGCCGCGCGGATTGGGCCGGGCGAGGTGGCGGTCTATCCCAGCGATCTGGTGCTGGAGGAGGACAAGCCGATCGTGTCCGATGCGGTGCGCCGCTTCGCCGCCGGACGCGCTTTGCCGGGCGATCTTGCGATCCAGTTGAAGCATCTTCCCGAGGAACCGGTGGCGCTCACCATCGCCAACGCCAAGGGGCTGGGCGACGCGGCCGTGCTGCTGAGCCTGAAGGACGACAGCGAGGAATCGAAGCTCAAGCGCCAGATCGCGCAGGCCACCAAGATGCAGGCGGTCGGCCAGCTCGCCGGCGGCGTCGCGCACGATTTCAACAACATCCTTACCGCGATCATGGGTCATTGCGACCTGATGCTGATGCGCCATACGCCCGGCGACATCGACTATGACGACATCCAGCAGATCAAGCATAACTCCAACCGCGCCGCCTCGCTGACGCGGCAATTGCTCGCTTTCTCGCGTCAGCAGACGCTGCGGCCGCAGATCCTGCAGTTGCCCGACGTCATCTCCGAAGTGTCGAACCTGCTACGCCGCCTGCTCGGCGAGACGGTAAAGCTGGAGGTTAAGCATGGCCGCAACCTGGGCCTCGTCCGCGCCGATCCCGGCCAGCTCGAGCAGGTGATCGTCAACCTTGCCGTGAACGGGCGCGACGCGATGCCGAATGGCGGCACGCTCACGCTGCAGACGCTGCCGGTCACCGCGGCCGAGGTGCGGCGGATGCGGAGCGAGATCCTGCCGGTGGCGGATTATACCGCGCTGCGCGTTTCCGACACCGGAACGGGCATCCCGCCCGACATCATCGGCAAGATCTTCGAACCGTTCTTCACCACCAAGGAAGTGGGGAAGGGCACGGGGCTCGGCCTGTCGACCGTCTACGGCATCGTCAAGCAGACCGATGGCTGGATCTTCGCGGAGAGCGAATTGGGTCGGGGCACGACCTTCGTCATCTACCTGCCGATCCATCATGCCGCCGCCGAGCTTCCCACGCCGGCGGCGCAGGCGCGGGTCGAGGCGCCCAGCGAGACCTGGGGCACCGGCACGATCCTGCTGGTCGAGGATGAGGCGATGGTGCGCGCCGTCGCGGAACGTGCGCTGACCCGCCAGGGCTATACCGTGCTGACCGCCACCAACGGCGAAGAGGCTCTCGAACTGCTGGAGAATGGCGACGCGCCCGATCTGCTCATATCGGACGTGGTGATGCCGACGATGGACGGCCCTACATTGGTTCGGGCGGCGCGCGCCAAGTTTCCCGATCTGCCCATCCTGTTCATGTCCGGCTATGCCGAGGAGCAATTGCGCAAGTCGATCGATATCGATCGCGTGGCCTTCCTGCCCAAGCCCTTTTCGGTCCACCAGCTTGCGCAGGCCGCGCGCGACGTGCTGCTGGCGCAGGCGGGATGACCGAATCGCGCCGCTCAGGAAGAATCGGCTAGGCTAAGCGGGTCGCCCTCCTTATGGGCCGCGCATGACCGCACCCCTGCGCATCCTCGTGATCGAGGACGAACCGCTCATCGCGATGATGATCGAGGATTATCTGGACCTTCTCGGCCACGTCGTCGCCGGTACTGCCGACAACACGACCGACGCGTTGGCGCGGCTGGACGAGGGTGTCGCCGACGCGGCGATCCTCGACGTCAACCTGCGCGATGGCCCGTGCTGGCGCGTCGCGGATGCGTTGAGCGCGCGGGACGTGCCGTTCGTGCTGGCGACTGGCGGGCATGTCGTGCCGCCGCCCGCCGCGCATGCCGACGCGCCGCAACTGCCCAAGCCGTTCACGCTGGACGGCATCAAGCAGGCGCTGGAGACGCTTGCCGCGCGTTAAAGTTCTGCTCTTGTTCCTGTGGAACATCTCGTGTACATGATCGCTGGCGCTATCTCGGCGCTGGACGATCAACGGGCGGAGCGACATCATGGCGGCACAGTTGAAGCTGATCGGTTCAGATAAGGAAAAGGCCGAGATGGACAGGCAGAAGGCGCTCGACGCCGCGCTCGCGCAGATCGATCGCGCGTTCGGCAAGGGCTCGGCGATGAAGCTCGGCTCGCGCGACAAGCTCGAGATCGAGGCGATCTCGACGGGGTCGCTCGGCCTCGACATCGCGCTCGGCATCGGCGGGCTGCCGCGCGGCCGTATCGTCGAGATTTACGGGCCGGAAAGCTCGGGCAAGACCACGCTGGCGCTCCACGCCATCGCCGAGGCGCAGCGCAATGGCGGCACGGCGGCGTTCGTCGATGCCGAGCATGCGCTCGATCCGGTCTACGCCAAGAAGCTGGGCGTCGATATTGACGAACTCATCGTCAGCCAGCCCGACACGGGCGAGCAGGCGCTCGAGATCACCGACACGCTCGTCCGCTCGAACGCGATCGACGTGCTGGTGATCGACTCGGTCGCGGCGCTGGTGCCGCGTGCGGAGATCGAGGGCGAGATGGGCGACAGCCATGTCGGCCTGCAGGCGCGCCTGATGAGCCAGGCGCTGCGCAAGATCACCGGCTCGATCAGCCGCTCGCGCACGCTCGTCATCTTCATCAACCAGATCCGCATGAAGATCGGCGTGATGTACGGCAATCCGGAGACGACCACCGGCGGCAACGCGCTCAAATTCTACGCATCGGTCCGCCTCGACATCCGCCGCACCGGCCAGATCAAGGATCGCGACGATATCGTCGGCAACGCGACCCGCGTGAAGGTGGTCAAGAACAAGGTCGCACCGCCGTTCAAGCAGGTCGAGTTCGACATCATGTATGGCGAAGGCATCTCGAAGGTCGGCGAGATCCTCGATCTCGGCGTCAAGGCGGGGTTGGTCGAGAAGTCCGGCGCCTGGTTCAGCTATGACAGCATCCGCATCGGCCAGGGGCGCGAGAATTCCAAGACCTATCTGCGCGAGAACCCCGAGGTCTGCGCGCGGCTGGAAAAGGCGATCCGCGGCAACGCCGCCGAGGTGAGCGAAGCGCTGATGGCCGGCCCGAGCGAAGACGACGACGCTTAAGACCGGGCGCATCCTCGTCTCTCGTTGATTTCTCCCCGTCATCCCGGCGCAGGCCGGGATCCAGTGAGCCCCAGCCGGTGCGCGGAGTTGGGTGGATCCCGGCCTGCGCCGGGATGACGGAAAAGGGGGTGTTGTCGGGGATGCGCCTTTGCCGCTGGGAAAGCGGCCGCAACCCTCAACATCCTCAACTTCCTCAACTTCGCTTGGACATCGCTCTCGCGTTCCAGGCATTGCCACGCTCGACGCGGGCTCCTGCCCACGCGATAAGGCGGCATGACCAGCGGGGCGGAATGGGCGACTCGGGTCGGCGACGTCTGGGCCGACGAATGGCGGCGGACCGACCGCACCTTCGCCGGGCTCGCCCCGGCGCTGGACGCCGCGATCGACGCACAGGTTTCGCAAGATAGCAGCACCGCGCTCGACGTCGGTTGCGGCGCGGGTTCGACCAGCCTCGCGCTCGCCCGTCGCTGGCCCGGTCTCACCATCACCGGGCTCGACATCTCGCAGCGGCTGGCGGCGGTCGCGACCGCGCGCGCCGAGGCGGACGGCCTCGCCAATGCGCGCTTCGTCGCGGGCAACGCCGCCGCACCGCCCGCGCTCGATCCGTTCGACCTGATCGTCTCGCGCCACGGGGTCATGTTCTTCGACGATCCGGTCGCCGCCTTCGCCGCACTGCGGGCGGCGGCGCGGCCGGGCGCGGCTTTGGTCTTCTCCTGCTTCCGCCCGACGCCGCTCAATCCTTGGGTGGCGGAACTCGTCGAATGCCTGACCGGCAAGGCACCGACGCCGCCGACCGGCTATGCGCCGAGCCCCTTCGCCTTCGCCGATCGCGCCTTCACCCTCTCCATCCTCGAAGCGGCAGGCTGGTGCGACGCGGACACGACCATCGTCGACTATGACTATCTGGCGGGCGAGGGCGACGATCCGATCGCGGATGCTGTGCGCACCTTCAGCCTGATCGGCCCGGTCGCATCGATCCTCGCCGCGGCCGATCCGGCCGCGCGCGGCGGCATGGTCGACCGGCTGCGTGCGGCGCTGGAGCCCTATCACGCCGACGGCCGTGTCGCCTTGCCCGCCGCCGCCTGGATCTGGACCGCACGGGCGTGACCGGCGACGCGCCACGCCGCTTGAGCGCGTGCGTCGGCTCGCTTACATCGCCTGCATGATCTCGACCAACGACATCCGCCGTTCATTCCTCGACTATTTCGGGCGGGAGGGCCATCGCATCGTGCCGTCGGCGCCGTTGGTGCCGCACAACGATCCGACCCTGATGTTCGTCAACGCCGGCATGGTGCCGTTCAAGAACGTCTTCACCGGGCTCGAGACGCGGCCGTACAGCACCGCCACGTCGAGCCAGAAGTGCGTGCGCGCCGGCGGCAAGCATAACGATCTCGACAATGTCGGCTACACCGCGCGCCACCACACCTTCTTCGAGATGCTCGGCAATTTCTCGTTTGGCGATTATTTCAAGGAACGTGCGATCGGGCTCGCCTGGAACCTGATCACCAGGGAATGGGGGATCAATCCGGACCGGCTGACCGTCACCGTCTACCACACCGACGACGAGGCGTTCGACCTGTGGAAGAAGATCGCCGGCCTGCCCGACCATCGGATCATCCGCATCGCGACCAAGGATAATTTCTGGGCGATGGGCGACAGCGGCCCGTGCGGGCCCTGCTCGGAAATCTTCTACGATCATGGCGACCATATCTATGGCGGCCCGCCGGGTTCGCCCGAGGAGGATGGCGACCGTTTCGTCGAGATCTGGAACCTCGTCTTCATGCAGTTCGAGCAGGAGGCGAACGAGATCGTCGGCAATCTGCCGCGGCCGTCGATCGACACCGGCATGGGGCTGGAGCGCGTCGCTGCCCTGCTCCAGGGCGTGCACGACAATTACGACACGGACACGTTCAAGGCACTGATCGCCGCCTCGGGCGCGCTGACCAAGAGCGCCACCGACGGCGCCAACCAGGCGTCGCACCGCGTGATCGCCGATCACCTCCGCGCTTCGGGTTTCCTCGTCGCCGACGGCGTGCTGCCGGCCAATGAAGGCCGCGGCTACGTTCTCCGCCGCATCATGCGCCGCGCGATGCGCCACGCCCACCTGCTCGGCGCCGCCGAGCCTTTGATGCATCGCCTCGTCCCCGCGCTCGTCGCCGAGATGGGCGCGGCCTTCCCCGAACTGGTGCGCGCGCAGCCGTTGATCGAGGAGACGCTGCGGCTGGAGGAAACCCGCTTCCGTCAGACGCTGTCGAACGGCCTGCGCCTGCTCGACGAGGCGACGACCGGCATGGGCGAGGGCGCCACGCTGCCGGGGCAGGTCGCCTTCAAGCTCTACGACACGTTCGGCTTCCCCTACGATCTGACCGAGGATGCGCTGCGGACGCAGGGCCTGATGGTTGATCGTGCCGGCTTCGACGCTGCTATGGCCGAGCAGAAGGCCGCCGCCCGCGCCGCATGGAAGGGGTCGGGCGACAAGGCGTCGGACGATCTCTGGTACGATCTGGCCGAGGCGCACGGTGGCACCGAATTCATCGGCTATTCGGGCCATGAGGGCGACGCGCAGGTGCTGGCCTTGGTCAGGGACGGTGCGCGCGTCGAGCAGGCGAGCGAGGGCGAGGAGGTGACGATCCTCACCAACCAGACGCCCTTTTACGGCGAGAGCGGCGGCCAGATGGGCGACGCCGGCATTGCCAGCAACGACAACGGCTTCGTCGCCGATATCGGCGACACGTCGAAGCCGCTCGGGCGGCTGCATGCGCACAAGGCGGTGGTGCGCGGCGGCACGATCCGCGTCGGCGACGCGATCCACCTGTCGGTCGATGTCGCGCGCCGCAGCCAGCTGCGCGCCAACCATTCGGCGACCCATTTGCTGCACGCGGCGCTGCGCCACCGGCTCGGCAACCATGTCACGCAGAAGGGCAGCTTCGTCGCGCCCGAGCGGCTGCGCTTCGACTTCTCGCACCCCAAGCCGCTCACGCCCGAGGATATCGCGGTGGTCGAGGCCGAGGTGAACCGCCACGTGCGCGAGAATGACGCGGTCACCACGCGCCTGATGACGCCCGACGACGCGATCGCCGCCGGCGCGATGGCGCTGTTCGGCGAGAAATATGGCGACGAGGTGCGCGTCCTTTCGATGGGCCGCGCCGACGAGGACGCCGCCTGGTCGGTCGAACTGTGCGGCGGCACCCACGTCAACGCGCTCGGCGACATCGGCCTGTTCAAGATCGTGGCCGAGAGCGCGGTCTCGGCGGGCGTACGCCGGATCGAGGCGTTGACCGGCGAGGCGGCGCGGCTGTGGCTCACCCACCGCGAGGATCGGCTGCGCGAAGCCGCCGTCAGCCTGAAGGCCTCGCCCGAGGAGGTGCCGGCACGCGTCGCCGCTCTGGTCGAGGAGCGGCGTCGGCTCGAACGCGAACTCGCCGAGGCGAAGAAGGCGCTCGCGCTTAGCGGCGGCGCGGGCAAGGCCGAGGCGGCCGGCCCGGAGCAGGTCGGCGGCCACGCCTTCATCGGCCAGGTGATCGACGGGCTCGATCCGAAAGGGCTGCGCGGGCTGGTCGACGAGGCCAAGGCGCGGCTGGGATCGGGCGTGGCCGTGTTGGTCGCGGTCAATGAAGGCCGCGCGACGGTCGCGGTCGGCGTCACCGACGATCTGGTCGGTGGCCTCTCGGCGGTCGATCTGGTCCGAGCGGGCGTCGCCGCGCTGGGCGGGCAGGGCGGCGGCGGCCGACCCGACATGGCGCAGGGCGGCGGCCCCGACGGCGACAAGGCACCCGACGCGGTCGCGGCGGTGCGGGCACGGCTCGCGGACGCCGCTGTTCCCGCCTGACCGCCTTTGCATCGGGGGAGAGAAGCGCCTTCGCGCGTGCTGCAACGCGAGACCCTTCCCTTCCGCGCCTGCGCTCCCTAAATCGGCGATTCAGGGAGTAAATCGTCCATGAAGCGCGAACTGATCGCCTATCTCGACTCGATCAAGGCGCGCGATCCCGCGCCGCGTACGCGCTGGGAGATATTGCTCTATCCGGGCGTGCTGGCGCTGGCGCTGCATCGCGTCGCGCACTGGCTGTTCAACGGCGAGCTGTATTTCCTTGCGCGCCTGGTCAACCACATCTCGCGCATGCTGACGGCGATCGACATCCACCCGGGTGCGACGATCGGCGCCAACTTCTTCATCGATCATGGCTTCACCGTGATCGGCGAGACCGCGGTGATCGGCGACGATGTCACCATCTATCAGAACGTCACGCTGGGCGGCACCAACCCGGCCGACGGCATCGCCGGCAAGCGCCACCCGACGCTGGAGGATGGTGTGATCGTCGGCTCGGGCGCGCAGGTGCTCGGGCCGATCACGGTTGGTCCCGGCGCGCGGATCGGCGCGAATGCGGTGGTGACGCGCGACGTGCCGACCGGCGCAACGATGGTCGGCATTCCCGCGCGGCCCACTTTGATCGACGCGGGCAGCTATAACAGCTTCATCCCTTACGGCACGCCCTGCTCGGAGCGGTTCGATCCGCAGACGCAGCAGCTCGAACTGCTGAAGTGCGAGGTGGAGACGCTGCGCACGCGGCTGGCGACGTTGATCGAGGAGCGCCAGGCCGCGCGCGACGATCGGGATCGCGCATCCGCCTGATGGGCGTCGTCACCCCTTTTCCCGGAAAACCGCCCGCGCAGGTCGCGTTCGACCGGGCCGAACTGATGCACATCCTCGACCTCTACGGCCGCATGGTCGCGGCCGGCCATTGGCGCGATTATGCGATGCAGTTCGGGCGCGATATCGCGTCGTTCGCCTGCTTCCGGCGCAGCGCCGAGCGGCCCGAATATCGGATCGAGAAAAGGCCGGCGCTGCGCCAGCGGCAGGGGCAATGGGCTTTGGTGGGCGAGAGCGGTGTGGTGCTGAAGCGCGGACATGAACTCGGCCCGCTGCTCGCGCCGATCGAGCGCAAGTTGCTCAAGCTGGTCGAGGACTGACGACCCGGTCGAGCGCCGGCAGCTGCGCCCGCAGACCCTCGGGCAGCTGCATCACCACCAGCCGCCGCGCGCCGTGCCAGAAGGCCGACAGCATCAGCAGCGCCGATCCGATCACCAGCGCGGTGAACGCCATGTTGAGGCTGATCGCGCCGAACTGGTGGAACAGCCCACCGAGCGCGGTGAGGACATAAGCGAGGCTCGATACGAGCAGAGCGCGCCGATCGACCGCCAGCGCGACCAGCCCGAAGATCAGGTAGAGCAGCAGCACCGCCAGCGCCGTGACCACGCCCGGCTGACTGTCGACGCCGCCGAGCAGCCAGAAGACCGGATGCACGATCATTGGCGCCGCGGCGAGGTGCAGCCAGAAGGCGACGTCCGAGCGGCGCGTGGTGCGCGTCCGATCCGACATGTCCCAGTGCATCGCATAGCCGAACACGCCGAGGCCGGCCGCGAGCATGATCCACAGCAAGGCGTTGCTGATCCCCGGCACGACCGCCAGCATCAACGCCATCACCGTTACGGCCAAGGCGATCGTCAGCGCGGCCACGGTGATCGGAACATGGAAGCGACGCCAATGCAGGAAAGCGGCCAAGGCGGTCGCAAAGGCCGACAGTGCGGCGGCAACGGCGACGACGCGCGGCCCGGCATCATGGCCGATCAGTACCGTCAGCATGCCGAACAAGGCGACCGCCACGCCCCAGACGAAGCCGCCGAGCAGGACGATGCTGGGCAGCGCCATCCGCCGCACCCGCGTGAAATATTCGGCCAGGCCCCAGCTTGCCGCCGCCACGCACGCACCGCCGAGCGCCACGCTGCCACCCATGTGCAGCCCGAAGCGGCCGGGCTCGTCGGGCAAGGGGAGGAGGGTCGCACCGATCCAACCGACCGCGATCAGCAGCAGCAAGGCGGCGATCGTCACGAAGATGTCGTTGAAGCCGGTGACGAGCCGGAAACTCTCCTCGTCGACCGACGGAGCCCCACGATCGCGCGCCACGCTCGCGCGCAACGCGGCCGCCGCGGCGGGGCTGATCGCGCCGGTGGCGACCGCCGCCTCGATATCGCTTTCGCTGTACATGCTCGTTTCCTGACGCGGATATAATCACAGTGTATTGCATAAACAATACACGGCTGGCCGGGTTGCATGCGTCAATCGCCGTGGGTAGGCGCGGTGCATGGCCGACCCTTATTCTCCCCTGATCCTCGGTCTCGGCGGAACGGCCCGGCCGAACTCGACCAGCGAGCGCGCGGCGCGGGCGGCGCTGGCGGCGTGCGAGGCGCTTGGCGCACGGATCGAACTGATCGATGGACCGACACTCGCCCGGCTGCCGCTGTACGTGCCGGGAGAAACCCAGCGATCCGACGACGAAGCCCGGCTGGTTGCGGCGGCGCGCGCGTGCGACGGCATCATCGTCGTCTCGCCGGGCTATCACGGCAGCATTTCGGGGCCGATCAAGAATGCGCTCGATCTGCTGGAGGATCTGGCGCGCGACGGGCGCCCCTATCTCGATGGCTGCGCCTTCGGCACGATCGTCACCGCTTATGGCTGGCTGGCGTGCGGCACGACCTTGGTGACGCTCCGCTCGATCGCGCATGCGTTGCGCGCTTGGCCGACGCCATATGGCGTCGCGCTGAACGCATCGCAGCCTTTGTTCGACGATGAGAATATGTGCCTGGACGACAAGATCGCCCGGCAGATCGAGATTGTGGCAGACCAGGTGGTGAGTTTCGCTCGTTGGCGGCATGCGGGCGCGGCGCCGCGAGATTGATCTCTCGTGTATTCCGCCAGCGGGCTTGCACCCCTTCGGGCGTAGCCTAAGTAACCTATGTGAGCCGCGACGAGCCCGCGGATTGCGTGGAGACGCCAGTGGCATCACGGCATGAGACGATCGACCGGGCGGGTATGCCGCAGACGGGCGCCGATTCTGTCGATCTCACGGTCTGCGATCGCGAGCCGATCCATATTCCGGGCTCGATCCAGCCGCATGGTCTGTTGCTGGTGGCCGATGCCGGCAACGGCCGCGTCGTCGCCGGCGCGGGCGATATCGAAGGGCGGTTGACGCCAGTTTGGCTCGGCCGGCCTTTGTCGGAACTGGTGGCGCAGGATCTCGGCCGCGTCCGCATGCAGCTCGATGGCGCGATCGGCACCGTCATGCCGCTGGCGGCAGTGCCGGGGCGGCGCGAGGCGTTCGACGCGATCATCCATCGTTCCGAAGCGCATCTGCTGGTCGAACTCGAGCCGAAGCCAGAAACCGCGATGACGGCGGCGACGTTGCTGGGCCGCCTGGATGCGATCAGCGCGGCGTTCGAGCGGGCGACGGACCTGCAGTCGCTGTGCGAGCGCGCGGCGGTCGCGTTTCGCGAGATGACCGGCTTCGATCGCGTGATGATCTACCGCTTCCTCGACGACGGCGCCGGCATGGTGATCGCCGAGGATCGCGATCGGACCTTGGCGTCGTTCCTTCACCACCATTTTCCGGCGAGCGACATTCCGCGACAGGCGCGCGCGCTTTATGTGCGCAATCGCGTGCGAGTCATTCCGGACGTGACCTACGAGCCTGCTCCGTTGCGCCCGGAGGGCATGGGGCTCGGCATGCTCGACTTCAGCGATGCGGCGTTGCGCAGTGTTTCGCCCATCCACCTCCAATATCTGCGCAACATGGGCGTGGCGGCATCGGCATCGGTGTCGATCGTGCGCAACGGCGCATTGTGGGGCCTCGTCGCGTGCCACAATCATTCGCCGCTGCGCATCGCGCATGAGCAACGCGTGGCTTGCGCGGCGCTCGCCGGCAGTCTTGCCCGCCAGATTCGCGCCAAGGAGGATGGCGAGACCTATCGCGAGCGCATCCGGCTGCGGGCGTGCGAGGACGCGGTGATCGGGCGCTTTGCGGACGACATCTCGGTCGATCGCGCGATCGAGGAGACGGCGGAGGATTTGCGGCGCATGTTCGACGCCGATGGCTTCGCCATCGTTCAGGGCAACCGGCGCACGCAGACCGGCACCTGTCCGCCCGAGCATCTGTTGCCGGCGCTGGCTGCGGGGATCGCGCCACGTGCCACGGTCGAGCCCTTCGCAACCTTTCACCTGGCGCGCGATTTTCCGGCAGCCGAGGAGTATCGCGAGGCGGCGAGCGGCCTGCTGGCGATGGCGATCGCGGCCGAACCACCGGCCTTGCTCCTGTGGTTTCGCGCCGAGCAACTGGAGACCGTCAACTGGGCCGGCAATCCGCACAAGGATGCGCCCGGGGAAGGCGGCCAGCTGACACCGCGCAGCTCGTTCGAGGCGTGGAAGGAGATGGTGCACGGCCGCGCGCGGCGCTGGACCCGTGGCGAGCTGGATGCGGCCGTGCGGTTAAGGCGTACGCTCTACGAACTGCGCCAATCGCGCCGGTTGCGCGAACTCAACCGTGAACTGAGCGCCACGATCGCGGAGAAAGACGCGCTGATCGTGGAGAAGGAGCATCTGCTGCGCGAGGTCAATCATCGCGTGCAGAACAGCCTGCAGCTCGTCCAGGCGTTCCTTGCGCTGCAGGAGCGTGCCGAGCCCGACGAGCGTCTGCAGGTGCATCTGGCCGAGGCGCAGCGGCGGCTGTCGGCGGTCGCGCTCGTCCACCGGCGGCTCTATCAGGCCGAGCAGGTCGATACGACGGATCTCGGCCGCTATCTCGAGGATCTGGTCCGCGACATGCTGACGAGCATGGGGCCGGAATGGCAGGACCAAATCTCGCTCGACCTCGCACCGATGCTGATTCAGGCAGATCGCGCGGTCAATGTCGGGCTGATCCTGACCGAACTCGTCATCAACGCCAACAAATATGCCTATGGCGGCGGCAGCGGCCCGATCGAGATCCTGCTGGAACAGCATCGTGGCACGTTCAGGCTGGAGGTCGCGGATTCGGGGCAAGCGCCGCCGCAGCTGCGCACGGGCTTCGGCACGCGCATGATCGCGGCGATGGTGCAAACGCTGGGGGGCACGGTCGAGCGGGCCGACAATCTGCCCGGCATGCGCGTGATCATCACTGCGCCGGTAGAGGCACGCTGACTTCGCGCGAAGTCGCCAGTGTTCAAGCTCCGGCCGGTTCCACGCGGGCGGCCGCCGCATAAAGGCTGAAGGCCGCGCGTGCGCCGGCGAGCAACGACGCGAACCACGCTTCGCCGGTATAGGCTGCATCGAGTGCCTGGCAGAAAGCGCGCCACGCGCCACGCTCGTGCACGGCCGAAAGATAGGCGCGCGGCAGTCCGTCCGCGACGCGTGCTGCCAGCATGCCGCCGCCCAGCCGGGAGCCTTCGATGACATAGAGCATGCCCAACCGGCCCGCCGCCTCGGTCGGAATCGCGACCGAAAGGGGAGCGGGCCATGCTTCGTCCAGCGCGGCGAGATCCGCCCGCAGATCGGGCGTGCGCGGGCGGAACGTCCAGCCCGGCTCGCCTGGCGTCAGCAACGCCTCGATCGGTGGGAGTGCCCGGGCGTGCGCGCGCAGGAATGCCGCATAGGATCCCGCATCCGCCAGATCGAATGCCCCGAATGCGGTATCGGTACGGACATGGTCGTCGGCGGTTGCGGCGCGCAGGCGGGCATGGGCGGTCATCCGGCCCGCGTGCCGCGCTTCAGCGGCCGCGTCCAGTCTCCTCCTGAAGCGCGTCGATCCGCTTCGAGGCCTCTGCTTTGGTAAGCTCGTCGGGGAACGGCTCGTGTGCCTCTTCGCTCAGCGTCTTGAGGTAGGAGGCTTGCGCACCCGTCATCGGTTCGCCGCCGGTGGTCCAGTCGTCCGGATCCTTTTCGGCATTGGATGCGGGATGGGTCTTGGGGTTGTCGGACATCGTAACGCTCCTTTCCCGGCCCAACGCCCCTCGTTCACTTTGTGTTCCAAAGGGCATTGCGTGGGTGGCGTGTTGCGGGCGTGTTCAGCGCGTGCTAATCGCGCGCCGCTGCCGCCGGACGTGGAGGCCGGGCGAGAATAGAGCAGCCTCCTACCCTCAGCAGCATCAGGAACAGCGTTTCGATGGCCACCAGCGGCCTTGTCGTCAATGAGAGTGCCGACCCGCTCGAACCCGCTCCGGGTGCCGAAGCGCACGGCCACGGCAAGAACACGACCACCCGGCTGGCGGTCGGTGCCATCGGCGTGGTGTTCGGCGATATCGGCACGAGCCCGCTTTATTCGCTGAAGGAGGTGTTCGTCGGTCACCATCCGCTCGCGGTGGACCGGCTGCATCTGTTCGGCGTGCTCAGCCTGATCTTCTGGACGCTCGTCCTGGTCGTCTCGATCAAATATGTCGTCCTCATCATGCGCGCGGACAATAAGGGCGAGGGCGGGAGCCTCGCTCTGCTCGCGCTCATCACGCGGATGAGCGGCAGCAAGCGCTGGACCGGGCCGCTCGTGATGCTGGCGGTGCTGGCGACCGCTTTGTTCTTCGGCGACTGCATCATCACGCCCGCCATCTCGGTGCTGTCGGCGGTCGAGGGCCTGACCTCGGTCGAGCCGGGCTTCGCCCCGCTCGTGCTGCCGATCGCGATCGTGATCCTGATCGGCCTGTTCCTGTTCCAGTCGCGCGGCACCGATGCGGTCGGCAAGCTATTCGGCCCGCTGATGGCCCTCTATTTTGTATGCGTCGCCGCTCTGGGTGCGTGGCATATCTTCGATCATCCCGACATCCTGCTGGCGCTCAACCCGCTGTGGGCCGCGCGCTTCTTCGCCGACGACTTCCGGCTGGCCTTCCTGGCGCTGGGCTCGGTCGTGCTAGCGGTGACCGGGGCGGAGGCGCTCTATGCCGACATGGGCCATTTCGGGCGGCGGCCAATCAGCCTCGCCTGGGTGTGGATCGTGTTTCCGGCGCTGATGCTCAACTATCTCGGTCAGTCGGCCTTCCTGCTCGGCCATCCGGGCGCGGCCAACGATCCTTTTTTCCTGATGGCGCCCGAGCGGCTGCGCCTGCCGCTCGTCATCCTCGCGACCTGCGCCACGGTCATCGCCAGCCAGGCGGTCATCACCGGCGCTTATTCGGTGGTGCAGCAGGGCGTGCAGCTCGGCCTGATGCCGCGCCTGCGCATCGAGCATACCAGCGCGTCGGCGGCCGGGCAGATCTACGTCCCACTCATCAACTGGTTGCTGATGGTGTTGGTGATCCTGCTGGTGCTGGGCTTCCGCAACTCGACCAACCTCGCGGCCGCATACGGCATCGCGGTGACCGGCACGATGTTCATCACGTCGTGCATGCTGGTGGTGCTGACGCGCAGCGTGTGGAAATGGCCGATCTGGGCCACCGCCAGCATCGGCGCATTGTTCATGCTGGTCGACGGCGCCTATTTCGCCTCGAACCTCACCAAGATCCCTGATGGCGGCTGGTTCCCGCTGCTGATCGGCATCATCGCCTTCACGTTGCTCACCACCTGGGCGCGCGGACGCCAGCTGATGATCGCGCGGATGCAGGAGGCGGCGATGCCGGTGCAGGTGTTCGTGCGCTCCGCCGTCAATTCGGCGACGCGCGTGCCCGGCACCGCGGTGTTCATGACCTCGACCACCGGCGGCGTGCCGCACGCGCTGCTCCACAACCTCAAACACAACAAGGTGCTGCACGAGCGGGTGGTGCTCCTGACGGTGAAGATCGAGGACGTCCCATACGTCCGCAACGTCAAGCGGGTCGAATCCGAGGATCTGGGGCAGGGTTTCTACCGCTTCATCCTGCATTACGGCTTCATGGAGGATGCCGACGTGCCTGCCGCGCTGGCGCGCACCACCGAGTGCGGGCCGCAGTTCAAGATGATGGACACCAGCTTCTTCCTCGCCCGCCAGACGCTGATCGCATCGTCGCGGCCGGGCATGGCGATCTGGCGCGAGAAACTGTTCGCGTGGATGCTGCGCAACGCCGAAAGCGCGATGGAATTCTTCCGCCTGCCGCACAATCGCGTGGTCGAGCTCGGCAGCCAGGTCGAGATCTGAGGGCGGTGCGGCGGGCGTTTCGTGCGCCCAAGCTAATCTAGCCGCCGCTCAAGCGAGCGATGGTTGCACGTGCTGGCCTTGCTGCCTAAGTGCTCGCTCTTCCCATCACAGCCGAAAGCCCGTCCCCAAGCCATGACTGCCGCCCACGCCGTCCTCGCCTCGCTCGAACCGTCCGCGAGCCTGTCGGTCGAGAAGGTCTTGTCGGTCCATCATTGGGACGAGCATCTGTTCAGCTTCACCATCTCGCGGCCGGCGAGCTTCCGCTTCCGCTCTGGCGAGTTCGTGATGATCGGGCTGCAGGGCGACAACGGCAAGCCGCTGCTGCGCGCTTATTCGGTCGCGTCCCCGGCCTATGCCGAAGAACTTGAATTCCTGTCGATCAAGGTGCCCGACGGCCCGCTGACGTCGAAGCTGCAGCAGATCAAGGAAGGCGACGACATCTATCTCGGCCGCAAGCCGACCGGCACGCTCGTGACGGATGCGCTCAAGCCGGGGCGGCGGCTGTTCCTGCTCGGCACCGGCACCGGCCTCGCGCCGTGGATGTCGATCATCCGCGATCCCGACGTGTACGACCTGTTCGATCAGGTCGTCGTGGTCCATTCGGTGCGCAAGGTGAGCGATCTGGCCTATCGCGACCTGCTCGAGAGCAAGCTGGCCGACGATCCGCTCGTCGCCGACATGGCCGCCGCGCAGCTCAATTACGTGCCGACCGTCACACGCGAGCCGTTCCACACCACCGATCGGATCACCGTGCTGATCGAGGACGGGCGCCTGTTCGCCGGCTCGGCCGCCGAGCCGCCGCGCTTCGATCCCGAGCATGATCGCGTGATGCTGTGCGGCAGCATGGCGATGATCAAGGAAACCGCCGAGCATCTCGAGGCGAAGGGCTTCACCGAAGGCTCTAACGCCCACCCCGGCGACTATGTGATCGAGCGCGCCTTCGTCGGCTGAGCGCGCGGCCGCGGCCGGTTATTCGGCCGTGGTCGGATCGATCGTCGCGCGGACCTCGGCGATGCTGTTGGCGGGAAAGCCGGCGGTGGTGGCATGTTCGCGCAGCAAGTCTTCGCTCGGCGCGCGATAGATGCAATAGATCTTGTCGTCGGTCACGTAGCTGTGAACCCACTGTATTTCCGGGCCGAGCTGGCGCAGCACGCTGCATGAG
The DNA here is from genome assembly GCF_019930585.1 of Sphingomonas nostoxanthinifaciens. NCBI lineage: Bacteria > Pseudomonadati > Pseudomonadota > Alphaproteobacteria > Sphingomonadales > Sphingomonadaceae > Sphingomonas > Sphingomonas nostoxanthinifaciens. Next base: position 1,843,470 of record NZ_CP082839.1, read on the forward strand.
GTCTGCGACGCTCCCTTAAGATCGTCGGCCCCGAGCTTGCCCACGCCCGGCATGTCGCGCTCGATGACGAATTGCGGCATTGGATCCTCCCTCCGTTGCTCTCGCGATACTGCGCTTTGTCGAGCAGGGAGTCCAGAATAGCGGGCGCTCTACTCGCCCTCGTTCAGCCAGCGCCGGAACAATGTGTGGGCGATCGCATAGGGCGGCGGCGGCAGGAACGGCGCGTCGTCGGCCCCGGCCAGCGCGGCGGCCACCGCATCGCGCCCGACCCAGCGGGCATCCTCCAGTTCCTGCCGGTCGATCGCGAGCGCGTCGTCGTCGACCATCGCCACGCAGGCGATCATCAACTGCGACGGGAACGGCCACGGCTGGCTGGCGAGATAGCGCACGTCGCGCGCGACCACGCCCGCTTCCTCGCCCAATTCGCGGGCGACCGCTTCCTCGATCGACTCGCCGACCTCGACGAAGCCGGCCAGCGCCGAATACCGGCCGGGCGGGAAGCTCGGCTGGCGGCCCACCAGCACGCGCGCCGCCGCGCCGACGCTATGCTGGGCGAGCATGATGACGACCGGATCGGTGCGCGGGAAATGTTCGGTCCCGCAATTCGGGCAGAGCCGTCCCCAGCCCGCGCGCGACAGATGCGAGGCGTGGCCGCAGAAGGCGCAGAAACGATGGCGCGCATGCCAGTCGATCAGGCTGCGCGCGGCGGCATAGGTCGCGGCCTCGCCATCGGGCAGGGTGGCGAGCAATGTCATCAGCGGCGGCGTGCGCCGTGCGGGCTCCGAGCCCGGCGCGACATGCGCGAAGCGCGGCACGCCGTCGACCAGCCCCAGCATCACCAGCTCTTCGGGCGGCAGCGACGGCAATGGCTGCCAGCCGAGCATGCCGCAGGCTACGATCGGCGCATGATCTTCGGCCAGGTCGAGCAGCAATGCGCGCGGATCGGCGACGTGGCATGCCAGCGTCGCCGCATCGTGACGCGGCGCCTCCAGCCGCACCAACGGCGATCCGGTGAAGCCGGGCGCGCCGCTCATGCCGCCACCATCGCCGCGCGGCCGATCGCGGCGGCGCGCGCGAACAGGGTGGGCAGGCCGGCATCCTCGATCGCGTCGATCGGCCACCATTCGCCGTCGGCATCGGCACCGTGCGCGGCGACCACGCGATAATCGAGCGCGAAATGGGTGAAGACGTGGCGGCCCCCGCCGACCTCCCGCCAGTCGGCGGCGGCGGGTGCGTCGGCAAGGCCGGGCGGCTCGGCGAGCCACGGGCCGGTCGGCAGCGCGCGCATGCCGCCGAGCAGGCCGCTCGACGGCCGTCGCACCAGCAATACTCGGTCGTTCCGCTCGAGCCAGAACATCGTCCCCTGCCGCACCGGCCGAGCCGTCTTCGCCGCCTTGCGCGGATAGGTTTCGGGCGCGCCGCCGGCGCGCGCGGCGCACTCGCCGATCAGCGGGCAGACACCGCAGGCGGGCGAGCGGGGCGTACAGATCGTGGCGCCCAGATCCATCATCGCCTGCGCGAAGTCGCCGGTCCGGGCGGTCGGCGTGATGCGGTCGGCGAGGCGTGCAATTTCAGGGCGGGCGGCGGGCAGCGGCGTCTCGACCGCGAACAGTCGCGACACGACCCGCTCGACATTGCCGTCGATCACCACCGCGCGCCGCCCGAACGCGATCGCCGCCACTGCCGCCGCCGTATAGGCGCCGATGCCGGGCAGCGCGCGCAGGCCGGTCTCCTCGTCGGGGAAGGCGCCGCCCGCCGCCGCTACCGCTCGGGCGCAGGCGAGCAGATTGCGAGCGCGTGCATAATAGCCGAGCCCCGCCCACGCGGCCATCACATCGGCATCGTCGGCCGCGGCCAGCGCGTCGATCGTCGGCCAGCGCCGCAGGAAAGCTTGGAAATACGGCGTCACTGCCGCCACCGTCGTCTGTTGCAACATGATCTCCGAAAGCCACACGGCATAGGGATCGGCGGTGCTGCCCGGCGCCGCGCGCCACGGCAAAGTGCGGGCGTGCCGATCATACCAGGCGAGCAGGATTGCGGCGGCGCCTGCGCCGCTATCGACGGACATGCCCGCCCTATGGCATGGGCAAGCGGATGACGGAACGAAAGAGTCGGGCTCCCGAGCCACCGCGCGGTCGCGGCCCTCGCGCGATCGCGGATATGCTGCCGCAGGTGGGGGGCGCGGCCTTCCGTCGCTTCGGTTTCGTCCAGTCGGCGGTGGTGAGCCGTTGGGCCGAGATCGTCGGCGAACGCTATGCCGACGTGTCCGCGCCCGAATCGATCCGCTTCCCGGCGGGCAAGAAGAGCGGGGGCACGCTGTCACTCGCGGTCGCCGCCGCACACGGGCCGATGATGCAGCATGTCGGCCCGGCGATCGTCGAGCGGGTCAATCGCTTCTTCGGCTATCCGGCGGTGGCCAAGGTGGTGATCCGCCAAGGTACGATGTCGCCGCCCGCACCGCGCCGCGCGCCGCCGTCGCTCCGCCCGCTGCCGGCGGCGCTGGGCGATTCGCTGCGCGATGTCGCCGATCCCGAGCTGCGCGAATGCCTCGGCGCGCTGGCGAACGCGCTGGCCGCCAGCACCGAAATTCCTGTAATGGGGAAGGTCCGTTGATGCGCCGTCTTGCGCTTGCGCTGCTGCTCCTTGCCGTGCCGTCCGCCATTGCCGCCCCTGCGCATGTCGCGACGCGCGACTGGTCGAAGGTCGCCAGCCGCACGCCCAACGGTAGCTTCGTCGAGGGCAATCCCGACGCGAAGGTGAAGTTGGTTGAATATCTCTCGCTGACCTGCCCGCATTGCGCGAAGTTCGAGGGTGAGGCGATCGCACCGCTCACCGCCAAATATGTCCGCACCGGCTTGGTCAGCTACGAGGTGCGCCACGCCCTGCGCGATCCGTTCGACTTCGCCGCCTCGCTGCTGGCGCGATGCAACGGGCCCGAGCAGTTCTTCGTCGTGATGCCGATCGTCTACGCCCAGCAGCCGCAATGGGCCGAGCGCGCCAGCCAATGGTCGACCACGTCGGCGCCCAAGGACGAGATGGCGCCGGAGAAGCTGCTGCCGCTGGCGGCCAGCGGTGCCGGGCTCGACGCCTTGTTCGCCGCGCACGGCGTCGCCCCGGCCAAGGCGCAGGCCTGCCTGACCGACCCGCATGAGCGCGACACGCTCTCGGCGATGGCGAACGAGGCGTGGCATCGGCCCAATTTCCCCGGCACGCCGGCTTTCCTGATCAACGGCGTCGCCGCCGATGGGGTGGCGACGTGGCCCGATCTCGACAAGCGCCTTGCCGCGGCGCTCCGCAAGTAAACCCGCAAGCATGGATGACCGTATGACCCGTCGCCCGATCGTGATCGCATTCGCCGCCGCGCTGGCACTGGCCGGCTGCTCGAAGAAAGCGGGCGATGCCACCTCCGCGGCGACGGGCGCGCCGCACGGGCCGATCGCGGCCGTGCCGGCGCCGGCCGGCAAAAGCTGGACCGACATCGTCAGCGCGACGCCCGAGGGCGGCATGCGCATGGGCAATCCCGACGCGCCGGTGAAGATCGTCGAATATGCCTCCTTCACCTGCCCGCACTGCAAGCTGTTCGAGACCGAGGGTGCCGAGCCGCTGCAGCAAAAGTACATCTCGACCGGCAAGGTGAGCTGGGAGTTCCGCTCGTTTCTGATCCACGGGCCGGATGCGCCGGTGACTTTGCTGATGAACTGCCGCGGCGCTGAGCCATTTTTCGCGCTGTCGCAACAGCTCTACGCCGCGCAGGACGAGTGGCTTGGCAAGATCGTGGCGATGACGCCCGCCGAGCAGCAGCAGATGCAGGCGTTGCCGCCGGTCGCGCAGTTCAAGTTGATGGCGGACAAGAGCGGCCTGTTCGGCTGGCTCGCCGCGCGCGGCCTGCCGCGGGCGCAGGCCGAAGCGTGCCTGTCCGACCAGAAGGCGATCGACGCGCTCACCGCGACGCAGGATCGCTACGCCAATCAGGACAATGTGAACTCGACGCCCACGTTCGTCATCAATGGCGAGCGGCAGGAGAATGTCGCCACCTGGCCGCAGCTCGACGCCAAGCTCGCCCAGACGGCGGGCTGATCCGTAGGGCATAGGCGGCCGGGGGGCCCGCTCATGCGTATCCGCAAGCTCCGCCTCGCCGGGTTCAAAAGCTTCGTCGAGCCCGCCGAACTGCTGATCGAGCCCGGTCTGACCGGGATCGTCGGCCCCAACGGTTGCGGCAAGTCCAACCTGCTGGAGGCGATCCGGTGGGTGATGGGCGAGGGCAGCGCCAAGTCGCTGCGCGGCGGCGGCATGGAGGACGTGATTTTCGCCGGCACCGCCAGCCGGCCCGCGCGCGCCTTCGCCGAGGTGTCACTGCTCGCCGAGACCGAGGCGGGCGAGCAGGAGGTGGTGCGCCGGATCGAGCGCGGCGCCGGCTCCGCCTATCGCATCAACGGTCGCGACGTGCGCCAGCGCGACGTTGCCTTGCTGTTCGCCGACGCCGCCACCGGTGCGCATTCGCCCGCGCTCGTCAGCCAGGGGCGCATCGCCGCGGTGATCGCCGCCAAGCCGGTCGAGCGGCGCCAGATGCTGGAGGAGGCTGCAGGCATCGCCGGGCTCCACGTCCGTCGGCGCGAGGCCGAGATCAAGCTGCGCGGCACCGAGGCCAACCTCCAGAAGCTCGACGAGCTGATGACGGAAATGGATGCACGCACCGGCGTGCTGCGGCGGCAGGCGCGCGCCGCGGAGCGCTATCGCACGCTCTCGACCGAGATCCGGCTGGCCGAGGCGCGCACTCTGTTCGCGCGCTGGCGCGAGGCGGCGGCGGCGGCCGAGCGTGCGCGCGCCGAGGCGAACGCCGCCGAGAAAGCGGTGTCCGACGCGGCCGAGGCACAGCGCGCGGCGGCGGCGCATCTCGGCCAGGCGACGACCCGGCTCGCCGAGGCGCGCGTCGCGGCCGAGGCGGCGCGCGAGGCGAACGCCAATTTGCGCCACCGGCTCGAGACGCTCCGGGGCGAGCGTGCGGCGGTCGAACGGCGGCTGGCCGAGCTTCGCGGACAGGCCGACACGCTCGCGCGCGATCGCGGACGCGAGGACCAGCTCGCGATCGACGCCGCCGCCGCGCTCGAACGGCTGGGCGACGAGGACAAAACGCTCACCGCCGCCGTGATGACGGGCGAGGGACAGCGCGCTGCGCTCGATGCCGACGTGGTCGAGGCGGAGCGTGGTGCCCGCGACGCGGAGGTCGCCGCTGCGCAGGCGCTGGCGCGGGCAGCCGCCGAGCAGGCCGACGCGCGCATTGCCGAAAGCGCGCTCGCTGCAGCGCGCCAGCGGCTGGCGCGGGCCGATGCCGAGCGGTCAAGGCTCGACCGCGAGCTGGCGGCGCTTGGAGACGAGGCTCCGCTCGTCGCGAAGGCGGAGCAGGCGCGCGCTGCACGCAGCGCGGCGGAGGTGCAACTCGCCGGCCTGTCCGAGACGCTCGCCGCAGCGGAGGCGCGCCGCGATGCCGCCGCCGCCGCACGCGATGCGGCCGAGAGCGCCGGTGCCGCCGCGCGCGCTGCGCTCGCCGCGCTGGAAAGCGAGGAGCGGGCGCTCGCCGCTGCGCTCGCCAATGCGCCGGGGCGCGGCATCCTGCCCGCGCTCACCGTCGCCCCCGGTTTTGAACGCGCGCTGGCAGCGGCGCTGGGCGACGATCTCGATGCGCCCGCGGCGAGCGACGGCGCGCGCGGCTGGAGCGGTGCGGCCACGGATCCGGCCGATCCGCCGCTTCCGGCCGGCGTCGCATCGCTCGCGGCGCAGGTCGCCGGCAGCGACGTTCTCGCCCGTCGGCTGGCGCAGGTCGGCGTCGTCGAGCAGGACGATGGCGTTGCGTTGGCGGTGGGCCAGCGGCTCGTCACGCGCGATGGCCGCATGCGGCGCTGGGACGGCTATTTCGCCAGCAACGTCGGTGCTGCCGCCGCCGAACGGCTGATCCGCGCGAACCGCCACACCGAATTGCGCGCGCAGCTTCCACCGGCGCGCGAAGCGGCGAATGCGGCCGCCGATGCGCAGAATGCGGCCGCGGCGGCGCAGGCTGCTGCGCGCGGCGCGATCGATCAGGCGCGCGGCGATATCGCTCGCGCCGAGCAGGCGCTGCGCAACGCGCGGCGCGACGAGGATAGCGCCGCGGCCGCGATCGACCGGCGCACCGCTGCCGTCACCGCGCTCGATGGTCGCCGCGAGACGGCGGATCGCGAACTGGCCGAGGCGCGCGCCGCCGAGGATGGGGCCGCCGCCGCCGTTGCCGCGCTGCCCGACGGTGCCGCCACTCGCATCGCGGTGGCCGAGGCGAATGCGCGCGCAGATGCGGCGCGTGCCCGGCTGGCGGAGGCGCGCGGCCGTGCGATGGCGCTCGGCCAGTCGATCGACGCGGACGGCCGCCGGCTGCAGGCGGTGCGTGCCGAGGCCAAGGGCTGGCGCTCGCGCGCCGGTGACGCCGCGCGCCGCATCGCCGAGATGGCGCGCCGCGAGGAAGCGGTGATCGCCGAACGCGACGCGTTGGCCACGCGCCCCGCCGAGCTCGACGGGGCGATCGACGCGCTCGCCGCCGAGGCACAGGCCGCCGAGGCGAGCGCGCAAGCCGCGCGGACGACCGAAGCCACCGCCGATGCCGAACTGCGCCGGATCGAGGCAGCGACTGCGCAGGCGGGCGAGGCGCTGGCGCAGGCGCGCGAGGCGCGGGCCGGGGCGCTTGCCCGCGCCGATCATGCCGAGGCACGCCGCATCGAGCTGAGCCAGGTCTCGGGCGAGCGCTTCGCCTGTCCGGCGCCCGTGCTCGCCGAGCGGCTGGGCTTCGATCCCGCCACGCTCCAGCCGGCGGCGGACGAAAGCACGCGCCACGACCGGCTGACCGCCGATCGCGACCGGCTCGGCCCCGTCAACCTCGTCGCCGAAAGCGAACTGGCCGAGGTCGAGGCGGCGCGGGGTATAACGGCGGCCGAACGCGACGAGCTGGGCGAGGCGGTCAACCGCCTGCGCGGATCGATCGGCAGCCTCAACCGCGAAGGGCGCCAGCGGCTGCTCGCCGCGTTCGAGGCGGTCGACGGCCATTTCCGCCGCCTGTTCACCACGCTCTTCGCCGGCGGCGAGGCCCACCTCGCGCTGATCGATTCGGACGATCCGCTTGAGGCGGGGCTGGAGATCATGGCGCAGCCGCCGGGCAAGCGGCTCGGCAGCCTTACCTTGCTGTCGGGCGGCGAGCAGGCGCTGACTGCAGTCGCATTGATCTTCGCCTTGTTCCTGACAAACCCGGCGCCCATCTGCGTGCTGGACGAGGTCGATGCGCCGTTGGACGATGCCAATATCGAACGCTTCTGCGACCTGCTTGCCGCGATGACGCGCGAGACCGACACGCGCTATCTGACGGTCACCCACAATGCCGTGACGATGAGCCGAATGCACCGCCTGTTCGGCGTCACCATGATCGAGCGCGGCGTGAGTCGGCTCGTCTCGGTCGATCTCGGCGGTGCCGAGCGCCTGCTGGCAGCGGAGTAGGGGCATGGCGCGGCGCTATCGGGTGATCCACGAGCGGCTGTCGCTCCTCAAGGCGATCGCGCAGGGGCGGCCGACGCGCGACTGCTACGTCGCGCAATCGGGCCATTGGTGGGGCTGGCGCACGATCGAGCGTTTCAACACGGTCGACGATGCCGAACAGGCGTGCCGCGATCATGCCGGCGGCACGCTGCTGCCGGGGGGCGGCCGGGTCGTCGCCGAATTCGAACGGCCCGATTGATGGTCCACGCCACCGCCGCGATCGGGGATTTCATGCTGATCCTCATCAGCTCGGCCCTGTGGGTCGGCGGCGGACTGGTCGGCGCGGGGCTGCTCGGCCTCGGCGCGCTCGGCGGCCTCGCCTTCGCGTTCCGCCGCTGGTGGCGGGTGCGCTGATCCTTCGCCATTGACAACATCACTCAGCCCGGCTTGTTTCGTATACGTTTCATCCCTGGCCCGAAGGATAGCTCTTGATGTCGAAGCGGTTGGCGCTGGTCGCCGGTTTTGCCCTGCCGATGCTCGTTCAGCCCGTGTCCGCGCAGACCGCGCCCGCGCCGATGGTGGCGAAGATGAAGGCGCTGATGGCCAGCCCAGCTTTCGCCAAAGCCAAGACCAGCCTCGACAGCGATTGGGATCGCATCGTCAAGGATCTCGTCACGCTGACCGAGATTCCCGCGCCGCCGTTCAAGGAAGCCACGCGCGCCAAGGCCTATGCCGCGATGCTGACGGAGGCCGGCCTGACCGACGTCGAGATCGATGCCGAGGGCAATGCCAGCGGCATCCGCAAGGGCACGGGCGGCGGCGCGCCGCTGCTGCTGGTGCAGGCGCACCTCGATACGGTGTTCCCCGAGGGCACCGACACGCACGTCAAGCATGAGGGCGACAAGCTGCGCGCGCCCGGCATTGGCGACGACACGACCGGGCTGGCCGTGCTGCTGGCGCTGGTGCGCGCGCTCGATCGCGCCGGCTTCAAGACCAAGCAGGACATAGTGTTCGCCGGCAACGTGGGCGAGGAGGGGCCGGGCGACCTGCGCGGCACGCGCTATTTCTTCCAGAAGTCGAAATATAAGGACCGCATCAAGCAGTTCATCTCGATCGAGCCGAGCCGCGAGAGCGTGACGACCGGCGGCGTCGGCTCGAAGCGCTACAAGGTGATCTTCCACGGCCCCGGCGGCCACAGCTATGGCAATTTCGGCATCGTCAATCCGGCCTATGCCATGGCCAATGCGATCACCGCCTTCAGCAAGATGCAGGTGCCGGCGACGCCCAAGACGACCTTCAACGTCGGCATCGTCGAGGGCGGCACCTCGGTCAATTCGGTCCCGCACGACGTCGCGATGACGATCGACATGCGCTCCGAAAGCAAGGCCGAGCTCGACAAGGAGGATGCGTATCTCAAGTCGATCCTGCAGCCGGCGGTCGACATGGAGAACAAGGCGCGGTCCACCAGCCGTGGATCGATCACCTATACGCTGCAGCAGATCGGCGAGCGCCCCGTCGGACAGACACCTGAGGACAGCAACATCGTGCGCGTGGCGACGGCTGCGCAGAACGTTGTCGGCGTGACGCCGCGCTACGGCGCCGGATCGAGCGACTCGAACATCCCGATGAGCCTCGGCATCCCCGCGGTGACGTTGGGATCGGGTTTCCCGACCGGCGGCAATCACGCGCTCGACGAATGGGTCCAGGTCGAGAAGGCGGGCACGCTGCGCGAGCTGCAGGTCGATCTGGCGACGATCATCACGCTGGCCAACGGGCAGTAGGGCCGCCGCATACGATACCGTCATCCCAGCGAAGGCTGGGATCTCCGTTGGATAAGCGGACCGCTCCACCGCGGGATCCCAGCCTTCGCTGGGATGACGAACGGGAATAGGCTCGTTCCCTCATCTTAGCCAATCGTTAACCACAATCCGCGAGAATGCGATCGGGCGCGCAGGTGCGTCCGGTCGCAACCGGGTGCGTCGATGTCGCTCTTCTCGCTGCTGAACTCGTCCACCGCCACCACCAGCCAGTCGCTCAGCTATAGTGGCAGCAGCGCGACGACCTCCGCCGCCATCCAGAAACTGCTTGCGGCCGAGAGCGCCTCGACCGCGTCCGCTACACCGGCCACCACCACGACGAGCAGTAGCGACGTCTCGATCTCCAGCGCGGCACAGGAAGCGGCCGACAATGCCAAGGATTTCACCCAGCTCGGCAAGGACACGCGCGCGACGCTCGACGCGCAATATGCCGCCGCCGGCACGACCGACACGAGCACGGCCACGCCCAACCTCACCGGCCTGAGCGGACGTGCACTCGCTGCGATCGCGCTCAACCAGGACAAGACGTTCTCGTCGACCGAAGTGCATGCCGCCAAGCAGGCGCTGCAGCAGGATATGCGTACCAGCCTGACCGGCGCGATCGGCAGCAGCGGCGTCACGCTGACCGGACTGGCGACCTACAGCCAGCAGCTCGTCAGCGAATATGATTCGATGAGCCCCGAGGAGCGTCAGGCGCGCGGCTGGACGGATTCATTCCGCGCGAGCAACCAGAGCTTCATCAACCAGGCGTCGCAATCGACGTTGTTCGACCAGATCAGCTGAACGCCACCCCGGATCGCTCCGGGGTGACGCACGTATCGCTCAGCGCGTTTCGACGGGGATGTAATCGCGCTGGGTCGGCCCGGTGTAGAGCTGGCGCGGGCGGCCGATCTTCTGCTCGGGATCCGAGATCATCTCGTTCCACTGCGCCACCCAGCCGACCGTGCGGGCGAGTGCGAACAGCACCGTGAACATCGTCGTCGGGAAACCGATCGCCGACAGGATCACGCCCGAATAGAAATCGACGTTCGGGTACAGCTTGCGATCGACGAAATACTGGTCCTTGAGCGCGATCTGCTCCAGCTCGCGCGCGGTATCCAGCACCGGATCGCTGATGTTGAGCTTGTCGAGCACTTCGCTCGCCGCCTTCGACAGCACCTTCGCGCGCGGATCGAAATTCTTGTAGACGCGGTGGCCGAAGCCCATCAGCCGGAACGGATCGTCCTTGTTCTTGGCGCGCGCGATGTACTCGGGGATGCGGTCGGGCGTGCCGATCTCGCGCAGCATGTTGAGCGCCGCTTCGTTGGCGCCGCCATGCGCCGGGCCCCACAGGGTGGCGATGCCGGCGGCCACGCATGCGAACGGGTTCGCACCCGACGATCCGGCGAGGCGGACGGTCGAGGTCGACGCATTCTGCTCGTGGTCGGCGTGGAGGATGAAGATCTTGTCCATCGCATCGACAATGATCGGATCGGGCTCATACTCCTCGGCCGGAACCGAGAAGGTCATGCGCAGGAAGTTGGCGGTGTAGGACAGATCGTTCTTCGGATAGACGAACGGCTGGCCGACCGAATATTTGTACGCCATCGCCGCGATCGTCGGCATCTTCGCGATCAGCCGATGCATCGAGATGGTGCGTTCCTGCGGATCGCCGACATTGGTCGAGTCCGGATAGAAGGCCGACAGCGCGCCGACGACGCCGCACAGGATCGCCATCGGGTGCGCATCGCGGCGGAAGCCGCGATAGAAGGTCGCGAGCTGTTCGTGCACCATCGTATGACGCGTGATCGTGGTGACGAACGCGTCGAGCTCGTCCTTCACCGGCAGCTCGCCGTTGAGCAGGAGGTAGGCGACCTCCATGAAGCTCGACTTCTCGGCCAACTGGTCGATCGGATAGCCACGGTGCAGCAGCACGCCGGCATCGCCGTCGATATAGGTCAGGCCGCTTTCGCAGCTCGCGGTCGAGGTGAAGCCGGGATCGTAGGTGAAGAGACCGGTCTGGCCGTAGAACTTGCGGATGTCGATGACGTCGGGGCCGGTGGTGCCGGACAGCGTCGGATAGGGGAAGTCCTTGCCGTCGATGCTGATCGTGCTGTTACCGGCCATGCGCCGTTCTCCTTCAATAATCTCGTACGCGTCCGCTCAGGCGAGCTGATCGGACAAACGCGCCAAACTCTCCTCGCGGCCGAGAAGAGCCAGCACATCGAAGATGCCCGGCGAGGTCGTCCGTCCGGTGAGCGCGGCGCGCAGTGGCTGCGCGACCTTGCCCAGGCCGATCGAATGCTCCTCCGCCACCTGACGGACGGCGGCCTCGAGCGCCTCCGCGCTCCACTCGCCGATGTCGTCCAGCACGTCCCGGGCACGCGCCAGAAGCTGGCGCGCGGAATCGTCTAGCAGCTTCGCCGCGCCCTCGTCCATGTCGATCGGGCGGGTGCGAAACAGGAAGCCCAAGCCATCGGCTAACTCATTGATTGTCTTGGCTCTTACTTTCGCGACCGGCATGGCGCGGCGCAGCAGATCGACGGCGTTCGAGTCGTCCGAAACGCCGAGCCGTGCGCCGATCAGGCCGGCCAGTCGGGCATCGTCCGCCTCGCGCAGATAGTGACCATTCAAATTCTCGAGCTTCTTGATGTCGAAGCGCGACGGCGAGCGGCCGACATCGGCGAGATCGAACCACTCGATCGCCTGCTCGCGGCCGATGATCTCGGCATCGCCATGGCCCCAGCCGAGCCGCAGCAGATAATTGTCGACCGCCTCAGGCAGGAAGCCAAGCTCGTCGCGATAGGCATCGACGCCGAGCGCGCCGTGGCGCTTCGACAGTTTCGCTCCATCGGCGCCGTGGATCAGCGGGATGTGCGCGTAGGTCGGCTCGGGCCAGCCCATCGCGCGGATGATGCCGAGCTGGCGGAAGGCGTTGTTGAGATGATCGTCGCCGCGGATGACGTGGGTGACGCCCATGTCGTGATCGTCCACCACGACCGCGAGCATGTAGGTGGGCGTGCCGTCCGAGCGCAGCAGCACCATGTCGTCCAATTCGACATTCTGGACGGTGACCGATCCCTGCACCTGATCGACGATGGTCGTCGCGCCCTCGCGCTCGGCGCGCAGGCGGACGACGAAGGGCTCCCCCTCCTGCTCCGGGCCGGGCACGCGGTCACGCCAGCGGCCATCATAGCGGAGCGGCAGGCCCTTGGCCTTCTGCTCGGCGCGCATCGCCTCCAGTTCCGCCGCCGTCGCATAGCAGCGATAAGCGTGGCCGCTGGCCACCATCTGTTGTGCGACCTCGGCATGGCGCGCGGCGCGGGCAAACTGGAAGACGACCTCGCCGTCCCAATCCAACTCCAGCCACTTCAGCCCGTCGATGATCGCCTCGATCGCCGGCTGGGTCGAGCGCGCGCGATCGGTATCCTCGATCCGCAGCAGATAGCGGCCGCCATGGTGGCGCGCGTAGAGCCAGTTGAACAACGCGGTGCGCGCGCCGCCGATGTGAAGAAAACCGGTCGGCGAGGGCGCGAAGCGGGTGACGACCTCGCGGGGGGCAGTGCTGCCCGTGGTGGTGCTTGCGCCCACGGCGCCTCTCTCCCAAGCTGAGACCTGATGGCCGTAACGGTGATGCGCGCCCCTAGCACAAAGGTCCGGGGCCGCAAGCCGGCCGCCGGCGGTTGGCGCGTGGGCGCCACGATCGAGCGCTGGCTGGAGGCGGAGCGCGACCAGCTCGGCCTGTGGCTGCCGGTCGGGCTGGGCGCGGGCATCACCGCATGGTTCGGCCTGCCCGACGAGCGGTCGTGGCTGTGGTTCGTGGGCGTGGCGGCGGCGACCGCGCTGCTCGCATGGGCTGTTGGACGAGGGGGGCGGCTGGGCCGCGCCATCGCGATCTTCCTGATCGCAGCGTCGCTCGGCTGCCTGCTCGCCTGGGCGCGCAGTACCGAGGTTGCTTCGCCGCGCCTCGACCGCCCGATGGTCACGACGATTTCAGGGCGTATCGTCGAGGTCGATCCGCTGCCGGCGCGCGGCAAGGTGCGGCTGGTGGTCGATCCGGACGCCATGCCGGGCCTGCCGCCGCGCGTGCGGATCAACGTCGATCAGGACGGTACGCCCAATGGCCTCGCGCCCGGCGCACGCATCGCCGCGCGCGTGCGGCTGGAGCCGCCGGCCGGTCCGATCCTGCCCGGCGCCTATGATTTCGCGCGGGTCGCGTGGTTCCAGCGGCTTGGCGCCACCGGCAAGACGCTCGGGCCGGTCACCGTGACCGCACCCGCGCGGGCCGAGGGCGGCCCGATGCGCTGGCTCGATCGGCAGCGGCTGCGGCTCACCGATCATATCCAGCAGCAATTGCGCGGCAGCACGGGCGGCGTCGCGGCGGCGTTCGTGACGGGCGACGTCGGCGCGATCGCGGACGAGGATAATGAGGCATTCCGCCGCTCGGGGCTCGCGCATCTGCTTTCGATCAGCGGTCTGCACGTGACGGCGGTGATCGCGGCGACGATGCTGCTCACCTTGCGATCGCTGGCGCTGTGGCCGTGGCTGGCATTGCGCGCGCCATTGCCGCTGATCGCAGCGGCCGCGGGCGCCGCTGCTGGGATCGGCTACACTTTGCTCTCGGGCGCGCAGGTGCCGACGGTGCGATCGTGCGTCGCGGCGCTGCTGGTGCTGGGCGGCATCGCGCTGGGGCGCGAGGCGCTGACGCTGCGGCTGGTCGCGACTGGCGCATTGGTCGTGCTGCTGATCCGGCCGGAGGCTTTGGTCGGCCCCAGCTTCCAGCTGAGTTTCGCCGCGGTCACCGCGATCGTCGCCTTCCACGAGCATCCCGCGATCCGCGCCGCCGCGCTGAAGCGCGAGGAAAGCTGGCCGCGTCGCCTGCTGCGCGAGTTCGTGGTGCTGCTGGTGACCGGATTGCTGGTCGAGGCGGCGCTCGCGCCGATCGCGGCGTGGCACTTCCATCGTGCCGGCTTCTATGGTGCGCTCGCCAACATCGTCGCGATTCCGCTTTCGACCTTCGTCATCATGCCGGCCGAGGCGGCGGCTTTGCTGTTCGATATGATCGGGCTCGGATCACCATTCTGGTGGCTCGCGGGACAGGCGCTCCATCTGCTGCTGTGGATCGCGCGGACGGTCGCGGCGCTGCCGGGGGCGGTCGCGGCGCTGCCGGGCATGCCGAACGGTGCCTTCGCGCTGATGGCGGCGGGCGGCCTCTGGCTCGCATTGTGGCGCACGCATGTGCGGCGGCTGGGGGCGCTACCAATCATACTGGGGGCGGCCTGGGCCATCGCGACGCCCGCGCCCGATCTGTTGGTGACCGGCGATGGCCGGCACCTCGCGGTCCGCACGCCCGACGGCGCGCTCCACCTGCTGCGGCCGCGCGCCGGCGATTATGTGCGGGGTCAGCTATCCGAAGCGTCGGGGGTGCAGGCGGAGGCGCTCGATCTCGACGCGCTGCCGGGCGCGCGCTGCAACGACGACATGTGCGCCGCGATCGTGCCCGGCGGTGGCAGGCGTTGGCACCTGCTCGCCAGCCGCAGCGCCTATGCGGTCGACTGGGTCGCGCTCACGCGTGCGTGCGGCTGGGCGGATATCGTCGTCAGCGACCGGCGGCTGCCACGCGCCTGCACGCCCCGCTGGCTCAAGCTCGATCGGGCGGCGCTGGCGCGCACCGGCGGCGTGGCATTGTGGCTCCGTTCGGGAACGCTGCGCGCCGTGCGTGGAGACGATCGCCACCCGTGGCAACCGCCTTCGCACTTGCGACACACGCGTCAGCCTCTACATGCGGATGCTACTGGCGGCTCGATTGCCGCTGCATCCTTCCGGGCGAGCCGCCCCAAGATCGAGACCCGATGACCACACCCGGCAACGAACTGCTTTTCCTGGCCCTTGGTGGGTCGGGGGAGATCGGAATGAACGTCAACCTCTACGGCACCCAGGGCAAATGGGTGATGGTGGACCTGGGCATGACGTTCGGCGATCCGGGCTATCCGGGCATCGACCTCGTATTGCCGGATCTCGACTTCATCGAGCGTCACGCCAAGGATCTGGTCGGCATCGTGCTGACCCACGGGCACGAGGATCATATCGGCGCCATCCCGTATCTCGCGGGCGATCTGGGCGTGCCGCTCTACGCGACGCCGTTCACCGCCGGCCTTATCAAGGGCAAGCTGGAGGAAGAGGGGATCACCGATCAGGTCGAGTTGATCGTGGTCGAGCGCGAGGCATCATTCAAGGTCGGGCCGTTCGGCTTCACCTATGTGCCACTCGCCCATTCGATTCCCGAGGGCAACGGCCTGCTGATCGATACGCCTTACGGTCGCATCTTCCACACCGGTGACTGGAAGCTGGACGAGCAGCCGCTGCTCGGCGTGCCTGCGACGAGCGAGGATCTGACCGCGATCGGCGACAAGGGCGTGCTGGCGCTCGTCTGCGATTCCACCAACGTGTTCAACGATGCCGCCTCGGGCTCCGAAGCGGACGTGCGCGAGGGGTTGGATCAGGTCATCCGCGCCGCCAAGGGCCGCGTCGTCGTCACCACCTTCGCCTCCAATGCCGCACGGCTGCAGACCTTGGGCGAGGTCGCGCGCGACACCGGCCGCCAATTGTGCGTCGCGGGCCGCTCGCTCGACCGCATCATCCGCGTCGCCAAGAGCGTCGGCTACCTGACCGATTTCCCGAGCGTCATCGATTTCGACGCGGCGATGCGGCTGCCCCCGCGCGACGTGATGATCGTCGCCACCGGCGGGCAGGGCGAGAGCCGCGCCGCGCTCGCCCGCATCGCGTTCGACAGCCACCAGATCAAGCTCTCGGAGGGCGACACGGTCGTCTTCTCGTCCAAGCAGATTCCCGGCAACGAGATGGCGATCGGTCGCATCCAGAATGCGCTGGCGACCAAAGGCGTCATCATGATCACCGATCGCCAGGCGCACGTCCACGTCTCCGGCCATCCCGGTCGCCCCGAGCTGGCGGCGATGTACAAGTGGATTCGCCCCGAGATCATCCTGCCGGTCCATGGCGAGATGCGCCACATGGCCGAGCAGGCGCGCTTCGCGCTGGCGCAGGGCGTACCGCGCGGGATCGTGCAGACCAATGGCGATCTCATCCGCCTGGCTCCCAACGGCCCGGTCAAGCTGGGCGAAGAGCAGAGCGGGCGGCTGATCCTCGACGGCGACGTGATCCTGCCGGCCGACGGCTCGACCATCAATGAGCGCCGGCGGATTTCCGCTTACGGCGTCATCACGGTCGCGGTGGCGCTCGACGAGCGCGGCCGGCTGCGCGGCGAGCCGGCGATCGCGATGCAGGGCATCCCGGTCGAGGAGGATCGCGACGACTTCATCGAGGAAGCACGCGATGCCGCGGTCGAGGCGCTCGGCGGCAAGCGTGGCCGCGACGACAAGGCCCTGCGCGAGGCGGTGCGCCTTGCCGTCCGGCGCCGCGCCGTCGCGTGGACCGGCAAGAAGCCGGTCGTCGACGTCTCGCTGATCCGGATCTGACGGGCAGGGAAGGCCAAGGATGCGGCCGGCCTCGATCAGCGCGATCTTCATGCTGTTCTGGGCGATGAGCTTCTTCCTCGTCCTCCCCTTCCGCCTGCAGCCGCGCCGCCACGATCGGGATCGCCCGATAGCCGGCCAGGCCGAGAGCGCGCCGCCGCATTTCAGCTTCGGCCGCACGGCATTCTGGACGACGATCGTGGCGCTCGGGCTGTTCGGCCTGTTCTACGCCAACTACGTCAACGGCTGGATCATGCCCGACATGCTGAACCTCGTCCCCGATCGCCTGATCGAGGGAAATGGGGCTTAAGCGTCACCGGGATCACCACAGCACGCCGTCGATTGGCCGCAGCGGCGGCGGCGCATCGTCCCCGATCGACTGCAGCAGGTCGATCTCGATCGTGCGGCACATCGCCTCCAGCGGTACGTCGTGCACCGTATCCGAAAAGGGATCGACCAGATCGTCGCCGATCGACAGGCCGGCGAGGAACATGAATCCTGCGACCGACGATCCGATCGGCGTCGCCCATTCCAGCGTCTGCACCAGTCCGATCGGCAGCAGCAGGCAGAAGAGCCGCGTGAAGAAGGCGGGCAGACTGCGATATTGTGCCGGCAGCGGCGTGTTCTTCAGCCGCTCCATCCCGCCCTGCGCATTGGCGATATCGACCAGCACGCGTTCGATCTGCGCCTGCTGAATGCTGTCGATCAGCCCGTCGGCGCGTGCATCGCCGATCAGTCTGCCGGTGCCGTCGAGCAGCCCGTTTGCCGGATTGGTGCGTGCCAGCGGCGCCACAGCCGCATCGGCGCCGATCAGCCGCTCGATATCGGGTGCCGGATCGTGCCGGCGGAGCTGGTGGCGCAGCGAATGGACGTAGGCGATCTGGCGCAGGACCACGATCCGCCGGATCGCCAGCGCGGAGGGATGGTCGTCAGGCAGGAATGCGCCGACCGCGCGCGCCAGGCTGCGCGACGCGTTGATCATCGCCCCCCACAAGGTCCGCCCCTCCCACCAGCGCTGATAGGCCGAGTTGGTGCGGAAGCCGAGGAAGGCGGCCAGCACCGTGCCGAACAGGGTGAGCGGCAGTGCGGGCGCCGCGAACGGCGAGAAATAACAGAAGAGCGTCACCGCCACGTCCCACACGAACAGCATGGCGAGCAGGCGCCAGGCCGTGTGGAGCGTCTGGCGGACGCGCGGTTCGCGGCCGACGATCATTCGGGCGCGCTCGCGACGCGGCCGAGCACGGCGTGGCGCAGGCCGAGCAAGGCCGCGATCGACGCGACCTTGATCGTGTCGGCCTGCAGCGCCGGGCCGGCATAGGTCAGCGCATAGGCGACCGCGCCGAGCGCCAGCATGCCCAGCATGATGAACGGCAGGGCCTCGATGTCCCGCCAGCTCAGCGGTGCGGGGTGGGGATGCATGACGTCGTCATACATGAAATGCGCTCCATCGTCGTTGGCGTGCTGCAAGCGTGGGTGCGGTGCAGCACGACCGCAACCGTCGGAATTGGCACGGCAATCTTTCCTCACCCCGATGTTGCTGGGCCCGACCGCGGCCATGTCCGTTCCGCAAGATGTTGTTGCCGTGGATGCCGATCGTGGCCGAACGCCTGCGGGCGGTGCAATCGTCGACGCCCGGCGTCCGGCGCGTCGCGGCTTCTTGACCCTCTTCGGCACCACGACTAATTGCCTGCCCAGCATCAAGAGTCGGGCCGACGTCCGACACCAACCTGCTCCTGGCAAGGTGGTGCCTCCTGCGAGCGGGGGGATGTGGCCGGACCGGCAACCACGGGACTTACGCCACATCGACGTCGATCCGACCCTTGGGCGAGAGTCCAACGACGGGATCATGCCGTGACGAACCAGCCCCAACAATTCGCCAGCGACAATTATGCGGGCATGTGCCCCGAGGCGCTCGACGCCATGCTGCGCGCCAATGACGGCTCTGCAACCGCTTATGGCGAGGATGTGTGGACGCAGCGCGCTGCCGATTCCTTCCGGAAGCTGTTCGACAGCGACTGCGAGGTGTTCTTCGTTTTCAACGGCACCGCGGCCAACTCGCTCGCGCTGGCGGCGCTCTGCCAATCCTACCACAGCGTGATCTGTGCGGCGTCGGCGCACGTCGTGACCGACGAATGCGGCGCGCCCGAATTCTTCTCGAACGGATCCAAGCTGCTGACCGTGCAGTCGGACGATGCCAAGCTGACGCCCGAGGCGATCCGCGCGCTCGCGACGAGCCGATCGGACATCCATTTCCCCAAGCCGCGCGTCGTCACCATCACCCAGCCGACCGAGACCGGCCTCGTCTATTCGATCGAGGAGGTGAGGGCGATCGCCGCCGTTTGCCGCGAGCTCGATCTGAAATTGCATATGGATGGGGCGCGCTTCGCCCACGCCTGCGCGACCCTCGGCTGCACCCCGGCGGAGATCAGCTGGCAGGCGGGCGTCGACGTATTGTGCTTCGGCGGCACCAAGAACGGCATGGCGGTGGGCGATGCGGTGATCTTCTTCGATCGCGCACTGGCGGAGGATTTCGGCTATCGCTGCAAGCAGGCGGGGCAGCTCGCGTCGAAGATGCGCTTCCTGTCGGCGCCGTGGGTCGGCCTGATGGAAAGCGGCGCGTGGCTGCGCAATGCCGAGCATGGCAATGCCTGCGCCGCGCGCCTCGCCGATCAGGTGCGTGGCCTGCCCGGAATCGAGCTGATCTTTCCGGTCGGGGCCAATGCGGTATTCCTCGATGCGCCGCAGCCGGTGCTGGAGGGGCTGCGTGCGCGCGGCTGGCGCTTCTATACCTTCATCGGCGGCGGCGCCCGCTTCATGTTCGCGTGGGATGCCCAGCTGGCGCGCGTCGACGAACTCGCGCGCGATATCCGCGCGGTGAGCACCGCTCCGGAAGCCCTGGTCGCCTGACCGGGCCCGCTTGAACGGCTGCGACTAGCGCCGCAGCCGCTCGATTGCCTGCGCCAGCACGACGTAGAGCTTGCCCGCGTCGGATGACAGCATCGTCGTAGCGATGGCATTGCCGTCGCGCGTGGCCATCACACGGCGGAGCAGCGCCTCGAAATCGTGAAGGTAACGGTTGGTGAGCTCGCGGAAGTCGGGCTCGTCATTATAGCGGGTCGCGATCGTCTGCGCCTCGGCGCGCTCGACCAGCCGCAGCGTGCGGCGGGTGAAGACGCCGCGATCGCCGCGCAGATAGGTCTTCCAATCCTCGTCGCTCGTCTCGGTCGCGAACAGGCGGGCGACGTCGATCGAGGCGGAGTTGAGCGCCTCGATCAGCAGGCTGACGCTGCGCGCGAAGCTGGCATCGTCGTGCGCCTCGGTTTCGGTGCGATTTTCCTCGATCCGCGCCTCGATCGCAGTCGCCGTCTCGGCGATCGTGACGAGCTGGCGGCTGAGCCGCTCGGCCGCCGAGCGTGCGGCCTCGACCGCCTGTTCGGAGGCGGCAGCGACTGCTGCTACCTCGTCGCGGCCGACGTCGCTCATCGCCGTGGTGAGCGCGCGCGCGGCGGATTCGCCGAGCCGCTGCGCCACGCGCGGGATCGCTGCCGAGAGCGCGTCGCGGGCATGTTCGGACGCCTGCGTCGCGGTGTCGCGAACGCGGAGCAGCGCGTCGACCAGCTGGCCGGTTGCGCCCTCGCTCAGGCTGCGGGCTTCGTCGGCGGCCTGATGAAGCAACGTATCGAGCGCCTCGGCCTGGGCATGCAGCGCCGCCAGCCGCTCCTCGCCGACCGTGCCCGCATCCTGCAACGCGATCCGCTGTCGTTCGAGCAAAGTGGTGCTGTCGGCGAGCCGTGCCGCGACGGCGCTCGCGGTCGCCTCCAGCCCGTCGGTCCGCTCATGCGCGGCGGCGATGGCGTTGAGGCTTTGCTCGGCGTGGATCTTGACCCGCGCCAGCGCCGCCGGAATGGCGTCGGCCAAGGTGGCGACGCTCGCCTCGCTCTGCTGGCGGAGGTTGGTGACGCGGCCAAGCAAAGTCTCGGCGCTCTGGCTGCTATTGCCCAAAGTACGGCCGATCGCGTCGCTATGTTCGGCGAGCGCGACGATCGCCTCGGCGAGATCGGCGGTATGTTCGGCGCCCTTGTCGCCGAGGCTGGCGAAGCGGGCCTCGACCGCCTCGACCGCCTGTTCGAGCTGGCCGAGCAGCCCGCGTGCCTGCAATTCCTGCCCACGCAGCCCGGCGCCGATCCCCTCCACGCGCGATACCAATTCGTCGAGCCGCGCCGACAGCGCCTTGACCGCATCGTCGCCGGCTGCACCGAGCGAGGCGCGTCCCTGCGACACCATCGCGGTGAGCGCGGCGCTCTGCGCGGAGACCGCCTGACGCGTCTGCTCGACGCCTTCGGCGGCAACGTCCAGCGCGATGTCGACCGCGCGGCCGATACCGAGCGCGGCATCCTCGATCCGTTTGTCGGCGGCGGCAGCGCTCATCTCGACCCGGTCGAGCTGTCCGGCCAGCCGGGCGGCGGCGCCGGCGGTCGCCTCGCCCGCCGAGCGCGCGCGCGCATCGAGTTCGGCCAGCAGCTCGGCCAGCGTGCGCGCACGGCCGTCCACCTCGCTGCTGCCTTCGCGCAACCGCTCGGCCAGCATGCGCGCGGTCGCCTCCGCCTGAGGCAAATCGGACATGAGGACGCCCAGATCGGCGCGGGCGATGCCGGTGGCATCGTCGAACGTCGCCGCGGCGCGGCCGAACGCTTCGGCCTCGCTGCGCAGGTCGATTGCGGCGCGGGTCATGCGTGCGCCGGTTTCGCTGCCGAGCGTGTTGAGCGCCTCCGCCTCCACCTGCAGTGCCGCGCGTGCGACCGTCAGCCGCTCGTTCAGCGTATCCAGCGCATCGACGACCAGGCCGGCATCCGCCCGCAGTTGCGCCGACATGCGCGCCTGACGCCGCGTCTCGGCGGCGCCGCTGCGCGCGATCAGCAGATACAGCACCGCCAGCAATGCGAGCGGGCCGCTGCCGAGCCCGACCCACGCGGCGAGCTTGAGCGGCGCGAGGCCACCGGGCGGCGCGGCTGTGGCGAGCCCGACGGCGAGCAACGCGATCCAGCCGACCGCCGCAACGAGCAGGATGATTCCTGCGGCGGCACGGCGCCAGCGCTTTCCATCATGCACAAGTGTCTGATCGAACGCGGCTTCGCCGTCGACCGATACCATGGTCTCATCGGGCGTGCTCTCGCTCGCCCAATGGTCTTTCGCCGTCGCCCCCTGATTCATCGCGCGACCTTACCAGCTTTGCCGGCGGGCGGAAGCGCAGGCGCCGCTTGATCGAACGGGCAACCGCACCTTATCGCTGTTGCGTGGCCGCCGCTGATCCTGCCCTGACCGCGCTGATCGGCGCTTATGAACCGGGGCCGGGGCCGGGCGGCCTGCGCGCGCTGCTGCCGCTCGCCGGCGCGACCCTCGTCGAGCATCAGGTGCGGCGCGCGGTGGCGGCGGGTGCGGGCCGCGTGCTGTTGCTGATCGAGACGGTGCCGCCCGAACTGGCCGAGACCGTGGCGCGGCTGCGTCGCGACGGCATCACTTTGGCATTCGTCGAATCGATCGGCGCGGCAGCGGACGCGCTGCCCGAACATGATCCGGTGCTGCTGATCGGCGACGCCTGCCTGCCCGAGATCGAACTGATCGAGGCACTCGCGTGGCTGCCTGTGCCCGCGCTTGCGACGTTGCAGGACGGCCCCGATCATCAGCGCCACGAGCGGATCGATGCGGTCACGCGCTGGGCAGGACTGGCGCTGCTGGACGGGCACCGCATCGGCGAGACGGCGGCGATGATCGGGGACTGGGATCCGGTCTCCACGCTGCTGCGGCGCGCGGTTCAGGAAGATGCGGCCCGGCTGGTGGCGGACGCGCAGCCGCCGGCGCTGATGGTCGAGGCCGATCGCCGCGACGATGCCGAGCGCACGATGATCGAGGCGGCGCGCCGTCCCGGTCGCGATTGGATCGAGCGCGGCGTATTCGGACGATTCGAAGAGGTGGTGCTGCCGCCATTGCTCGAGCGGCGGGTCGAGGCGCTGTCGCTCGCATTGGGAAGCAGCGTCGCCAGCGCACTGGCGGCGGGGCTGGCGATCATGGATTGGCGCGGCAGTGCGCTCGTCCTGCTGCTGGCGAGCGGGCCGCTCGCCGCGATCGCGGCGCGGATCGCGCGTGTTCGCGATCGGCCGGTGCCGCACGGCCGGTTGCTTAGCGAGGCGCGGATCGTTTTTGCCGCGGTGGCTCTGCTGGCGCTGGCGCTGCGCATCGCGAGCGGCAGTGGCCAATGGGGCTGGGCGGTGGTCGGGGGGGCTGCATTGCTCGGCATGATCGCGTCGGCCCGCGAGCAGCGGCTGGTGCCGGGCTGGGCACCGATCTGGCTGGCCCGGCCGGACGGGCTGATCTGGGCGATGGCGCCGCTGGCATTGGTCGGCCGGTGGGATGCGGGGCTGGCGCTGCTCGCGCTTTATGCCTGGGCCGGCGCCGTGGGCGCACAGCGCGAGGCGCTGACGAGGGCGGAAACGTAGGCGGAAAGGCGGTCCGGCGGGCGATGCCCGCCCGGACCGGCAATCTTACAGGGCGACGATCACGCCCACGACAAGCGTCTGGACGGCGATCGCGAGCACAAGGCTCGTCGCCCCTTCGAACAATCTCACAACGATTTCTCCTGAGTGGCAGCAAATGCTGCGCTGCAGCGCATATGGTGAGGCGCTCAACTCGCCGCAACTCAGAAACAGTTCGTCGCAGATGCAGAAAATGCATCAGGCCTTGATGGTCATTCCGGCATCGGCGAAGCTGATGCTGACCGCCTGCGCGCTGGTGACGAGGCCGAGGCAGTCATGCACTTTCAGCAGTCCAGTCAGCGTCGCGTGGGCGATGGCGGGCGCCGGTCCGGCTTGGACGATCGCATCGAGCAGGTGGCGCTCGGCGCGGGTCATGCGCGGGCAGCAGCATGGCGCGACCGCCACCTTGGTCGTCGCGACGCGGGACATCTCGGCCATCAGAGCGCGCAGCAACACCAACGGACGGCGATAGCCGAGGCCGAAGCCGGTGAAGAAAGCATGCGCCGCATGCGCATCGGCGATGCCGCCCGCCGCCATCCGACGGATGCCGAACAGCAGCAGTCGCGCATAGGGATCCGCCGGCACCGCATGCGGCAGCAAAGCCTCGGTGGGAATCGTGCGTTCGGTCATCCGTGCCTCCTCATGGGAAGACAGATTTCCACCTCTGCTATTGATAGTCAATCGCAATTAGCTCGGTGGGATCGGGCGCACAACGATCCGTTCTCGCGAGCGCACCGGGCTGGCGTCCTGACGACTTTTCGTGAGTTGGATCGGCCAGCGCAAGGCGCGCGCCCGCGCGCACCGAAGGCTTGGCCCCATAAAGCGGGCCGCCCCGGCGGGGCGACCCTTGACCGCGTTTACTTGCCGCGATTCTTCCGGTGCTCGGCCATGTCGAGCACGGTATTCTCGCCTTCGGGCAGCAGGCCCAGCCGGCGCGCGATTTCCTGATAGGCTTCGACCTCGCCGCCGAGATCCTGGCGGAAACGATCCTTGTCGAGCTTCTCGTTGGTCGCAACGTCCCACAGGCGGCAGCCGTCGGGGCTGATCTCGTCGGCCAGGATGATGCGGCTATAGTCATTGTCCCAGACGCGGCCGAACTCCAGCTTGAAGTCGACCAGCCGGATGCCGACGCCCGCGAACAGCCCGCTCATGAAGTCGTTCACGCGAATCGCCATGTCGGCGATGTCGTGCATCTCCTCCTGGCTTGCCCAGCCGAAGCAAGCGATATGCTCTTCGGAAACCAGCGGGTCGCCGAGCGCGTCGTCCTTGTAATAATATTCGATGATCGTGCGCGGCAGCTGCGTGCCTTCCTCGATCCCCAGCCGCTTCGACAGCGATCCGGCGGCGACGTTGCGCACCACCACCTCGATCGGCACGATCTCGACCTGGCGGATCAGCTGCTCGCGCATGTTGAGGCGGCGGATGAAGTGGGTCGGCACGCCGATATTGCCGAGCAAAGTGAAGACATGCTCGGAAATGCGATTGTTGAGCACGCCCTTGCCGCTGATCGTGCCCTTCTTCTGGGCGTTGAACGCGGTGGCATCGTCCTTGAAATACTGGATCAGCGTGCCGGGCTCGGGGCCCTCGTAGAGGATCTTGGCCTTGCCCTCGTAAATCTGGCGGCGGCGGGACATGGGCTCTCCTGAGCGACCGAAAAGAGAAGCGCCCCGAACGCGGACGCGAGGAGCGCGCGCGGGCGGGGCGGTAAGGCCATCCATATAGCGCATCATATGGGCCGCCGCAACGCGAGGGGCTGGCCTAGATGCGGCTCCGCGCTAAGGCGAGCGCGGACAAGACGAGGAATATTGCGATGCGCGGGACGATGATTGGGCTGGCGGCATGCGCGCTGGCAGCAACCGCTTCGGCGGAGTCAGTCGGCCCGGTCGATCCCGCCGCGATGAGCGCGACGGTGAGGATGCTTGCGTCCGACGCATTCGAGGGGCGCGCGCCGGGCACGCCGGGCGAGGCGCGCACGGTCGACTATCTCGTCGCGCGGCTGAAGGCGCTCGGGCTCGAGCCCGCCGGTGATAATGGCGGGTGGACGCAGGCGGTGCCGCTTCTCCGTACTCAAATCGGGGCGGGTGCGATTGGTGTCGAGGTGGGCGGCAAGGCGATGCCGCTCGCCCAGCGCAGCGATATCTATGTCAGCACGATGCGCCCGGTCGACCGGATCGCGATCCAGCACGCGCCGATGGTGTTCGTCGGCTATGGCGTGAAGGCACCCGAGCGCGGCTGGGACGATTTCAAGGGCGTCGACCTGCACGGCAAGGTCGCGGTCTTCCTGGTCAACGATCCCGATTTCAACGCCGCCGCCGGTGAGCCGGTGACGGGCCGCTTCGGCGGGCGAGCGATGACCTATTATGGCCGCTGGACCTACAAGTTCGAGGAGGCGGCCCGGCAGGGCGCGGTCGCCGCGCTGATCGTCCACGATACCGCCGGTGCGGGCTATGGCTGGTCGACCGTCATCGCCCCCGGCGGCATCGGCTACGCCATCGCGCAGGCGACGCCGCCGGTGCTGATGCAGGGCTGGATCGAGGGCGAGGCGGCGCGGCGCTTGTTTTCCGCGAGCGGCCAGGATCTCGACGCGCTGCGAGTCGCGGCGCGGCGCGCCGATTTCCGCCCCGTCGTGCTTGGCGACGCGCGCTTCTCGGCCGATCTCGCCGTGACGCACGAGACCGTCCAGAGCCGCAACGTCCTCGCCAAGCTGACCGGCACGGCCCATCCCGACGAGACCGTGATGTTCGGCGCGCACTGGGATGCCTATGGCGTCGGCGCGCCCGATGCCGACGGGCACACTGTTCGTGCTGGCGCCGCCGACGATGCGGTGGGCGTCGCCGGCGTGCTGGAACTGGCACGCGCGTTCAAGGCGGCGCCACGCCCGCAGCGCACCTTGCTGTTCGCGCTGTGGACGGCGGAGGAGCGCAACCTGCTCGGCTCCGAATATTATGCGGCGCATCCGGTGATGCCGCTGGAGAAGACCGCGGCCAACCTGACGATCGACGTGCTGCAGACCGCCGGCCCCGCGCACGACGTGCTGACGGTGGGCGAGGGGCAGAGCGACCTCGACGGCCTGCTCGCCCGCGCCGCCGCTGCGCAGGGGCGGACGGTCGCGCCGGAAGGGCTGCCCGAGCGCGGCCTGTTCTATCGCGCCGACCATTTCTCGGTCGTGCGGCACGGCGTGCCGGCTTTGTTGCTGATGGGCATGAGCGGCGGCAGCGATCTGGTCGCCGGCGGCAAGGCGGCGGGCGATGCATGGCTGACCGCCTACATGAAATGCTATCATCAGCCGTGCGACACATGGTCGCCGCAATGGAATCTGCGCGGCGCGGCACAGGATGTCGATCTGTTCTATTCGATCGGGCTGACGCTGGCGAACGGCCGCGCCTGGCCGCAGTGGAGCAACGGTTCGGAGTTCAAGGCAACGCGGGCGACCAGCGCGGCGGCGCGGCGCTGAGCGCCACTGTGGCGGGGCCGCCACGGCAGACCGTTTCAAATTGTTGCTGAGCCGCTTCGTTGCGGCGCTGCAATGCACGCTTGCAAAAGATGGCTAGACGGATGTTCGTGCTGAACCGTCGCGCTTTGCTTCTCGTCTCCGCTCTCCCCGCCGTGCTGCATGCGCAGACGGCGGCGACGCCTGCCAAATCCACGTCCACGACGCGCCAGGCGGCGATGGACGCGGAGGAGCAGGACATCGTCGTGCGCGGGCAGAAGCCGCTCGGATCGGTGGTCGGCGACATCGAGCCCGAGGTGACGCTCAACCCGGCCGACGTGCGCGCTTATGGCGTCAACAACATCTCGGACCTGCTCGACGAACTGGCGCCGCAGACGACCAGCGATCGTGGGCGCGGTGGCGCGCCGGTGGTGCTGCTCAACGGCCGGCGCATCTCCAGCTTCTCGGAGATTCGCGACCTACCGACCGAGGCGATCCTGCGCGTCGAGATCCTGCCCGAGGAGGTGAGCCTCAAATACGGCTATTCGGCCGACCAGCGCGTCGTCAATTTCGTGCTGCGCCGCCGTTTCCGTGCGGTCGTGGGCGAAGCCGGAGCCAGCACCTCGACCGACGGCGGCGGCTTTGCCGCCAATCCGGAGGCGAACCTCGTCCGCATTCAGGGCGACCAGCGCCTCTCGATCAACGTCCGCTATCAGGAGAATGACAAGCTGCGCGAGAGTCAGCGCGGTGTCACCTCCACCGGCAGCGGCCAGCCGTTCGATGCGATCGGCAACATCGCGCCGCCGCGCGGTTCGGCTTCGACCGAGATCGATCCGGCGCTGTCGGCACTCGCCGGCCGCACCGTGACGGTCGCCGGCGTGCCCGGCTCGGCGGCGACGGGGGTGCCGACGCTCGCCCAGTTCGCGGAAACCGCCAACGACGCAAACACGACCGATATCTCGCCCTATCGCACGCTGAAGGCGGGCGGGCAGACCGCCAGCACCAACATCGTCTACGCGCATCCGGTTTTCGCGCGCTCGACCGCGACGATCAATGGCAGCCTGTCCTACGCCACCACCGACGGGCTGCAGGGCCTGCCGGGCGAGACGGTCACGATCCCCAACGGCAATCCTTTCTCGCCGTTCGGCGACGATGTCGCGCTCTACCGCTATCTCGGCACCACGCCGCTGCATCAGCGCACCGAGACGCTGACCGGCCATCTCGGCGTCAGCGTCAATGGCGACAAGGGTAAGTGGCGCTGGTCGCTGACCGGCAATTACGATTATAGCGACGCGCGCACGCACACCGAGACCGGGCTCGACGTGAGCGGCTTCCAGAGCCGGATCACGGCGCTCGACCCGACCGTGAACCCGTTCGCCGATCCGTCCTCGGCGCTCATGGGCGGGCTGCTGGTCGATCGTGCCAAGTCGGTCTCGAACTCGGGCAACATCCAGGCGGTGGCGGGCGGGCCGATCCTGTCGAAGCTGCCGGCCGGTCCGCTTGGCACCAACGTCAAGATCGGGTTCGAGGATAGCGGCTTCGACGCCACCTCGCTCCGCTCGGGCCTGATCCAATCGAGCAGCCTCGGCCGCCGCAACGCCAATGGGCAGGTCAATTTCGACCTGCCGCTCGCCAGCCGCAAATATGGCTTCCTGCCGTTCCTCGGCCAGCTCGACGCCAATTTCAACATCGCCGTGCGCCAGCTGTCCGACTTCGGCACGTTGCATACGATCGGTTACGGGCTGCACTGGGTGCCGATCGCGAAGATCGAGCTGATCGCCTCGGTGACCGACGATCAGGGTGCGCCGACGATCCAGCAGCTCGGCAATCCGCAGGTGGTGACGCCGCAGGTGCGCGTGTTCGATTATCTGCGTGGCACGACCGTCGACGTGACGCAGGTCAGCGGCGGCAATCGCGGGCTGCTGGCGGACGACCGGCGCGTGGTGAAGCTGGGGCTCACGCTCAAGCCTTTGCCCAAGAGCGACCTCAGCATCATCGCCAATTATCTGCGCACGCGCACCAAGAACGCGATCGCGACCTTGCCCGAGCCGACCTCGGACATCGAGAGCGCCTTTCCCGACCGTTTCGTCCGCGACGCCGATGGCAATCTGACGCGGATCGACACCAGCCCGGTCAATTTCGCGCGCGAGCAGCAGGACGAACTGCGCTTCGGCTTCAACGTCTCGCTGTCGATGAAGTCGACGCTGCAGCGCAAGTTCGAGGCGTGGATCGCCGAGCGTCGCGCCGGCAAGGATGTGCCGCCGCCTTTCCCGATCCCCGAGGCGATGCGCCGGCGGATGGAGCAGCAGCGCCAGCAGGCGCAGGCCAAGGGGCAGCAGCAGGCGCAGGGCCAGCAGAGCGCGAATGGTGCGCCGCCGCCTCCCCCCGATGGCGGCCCGCCGCCCGATGGCCCGCCCCCCGGCGAGGGCGGGCGCAGCGGTGGCTCCGGTGGACCGCCCGGCGGGGGCGGCTTCGGCGGTCCTCCCGGTGGCGGGCCGGGCGGGCCCGGCGGCCCGGGTGGTGGCGGTCGCGGCGGCATCGGCGGCCGGCAGGGGCAGGGACGCCTGCAGATCGCGGTCTACGATACGTGGACGCTCAAGGACACGGTGCTGATCCGGCGGGGCGTGCCGTTGCTCGATCTGCTCAACGGTTCGGCGGTCGGCTCGGGCGGCGGCCAATCGGCGCACAATGTCCAGCTCCAGCTCGGCTATGCCAATAACGGAATCGGCGCGCGGATCAGCGGCAGCTACCAGACCGGCACGTTCGTGCGCGCGGGTGCGGGCAGCACCACCGGCGACCTCAATTTCTCGGGGCTGGCCAAGGCCAATCTGCGGCTGTTCGCAGACCTCGCCCAGATGCCGGCCTTCGTCGGCAAGCCATGGGCGCGCGGCACGCGCATCACGCTGGAGCTGAACAACATCACCGACAGCCGCCAGCATGTGCGCGACGCCAATGGTGACACGCCGGTGCGCTATCAGCCGGCCTATCTCGACCCGCTGGGGCGCACGATCCGGCTGAGCGTGCGGAAACTGTTCTTCTGACCTTCTCCTTCTCCCCGATGGGGAGAAGGTCGGGATGAGGGGACGGCGGCGCAGCCGGCGCATTCTGCATCAAGGTGGTGAACCCTCACCCAACCCTCTCCCTCCAGGGAGAGGGCTTAGGAGCGTCAGAAGATTGGGTCGTTTTCCTGCGGTGCCTGCGGAACGGCGGAGTGCATCCCGCACTCGACCTTGTCCCAGCCGCGCCAGCGGCCGGCGCGCGGATCCTCGCCGGGCTTGACCTTGCTGGTGCAGGGCGAGCAGCCGATCGACAGATAGCCCTCGGCTTCCAGCGGGTGGCGCGGCAGGTCGTGCGCCTCGAAATAGGCGTTGAGCGCGTCCTTGCTCCAGCCGGCGAGCGGATTGAGCTTGAGCTTGGGGCCCGATGGATGCTCCCGGTCGAGCTCGAAGATCGGAAGGGCGTTGCGCGTGCCCGCCTGGAAGCCCTTGCGGCCTGAGATCCACGCGTCGAACGGCACAAGCGCGCGCTGCAGCGGCTCGACCTTGCGGATCGCGCAGCAGCCGTCGGGATCGTAGGACCAGCGCAGCCCCGTCTTGTCCTTTTCCGCGAGCAAGCGCGGATTGGGGCGGAAGACGCGCAGATCGGTGAAGCCCAGTCGCTCGGCCAGCTCGTCGCGATAGGCTAGGGTCTCGCCGAACATCTTCTGCGTGTTGGTGAAGACCAACGGCACGTCGCGGTCGATCTCCGAGACGAGATGCAGCAGCACCGCGCTTTCGGCCCCGAACGAGGAGACCAGCGCGACCCGGCCGTGCAACTCGCCGGTCAGCAACGTGCGCAGCATGTCCGCGGTGGGCATGCCGATGAAGCGTGCGTTGAGTTCCGCGACATCGGCGGCGGTGAACGCCGGCCGCACGTCGAGCGTGTCGAGGATGCGTGCCGCCTCAGCCATGACGCAGCGCCCATACCGGCTGCGCGCCGTCGGCCGCCTTCTGGTAGACGAACGGGAAGCGCGCGAGCGCGGTATCGACCGCAGCCGGGTCGAGCGGCCGCTCGCTCGCCAGCGCGTCGAAGCCGCAGCGGCGCATCTCGACCACCTGGTCGAGCAATACGTCGCCGGCCGCGCGCAGTTCGCCGTCATAGCCCGCCTCGCGCAGGATGCGCGCGGCCGAATAGCCGCGCCCGTCGCGGAAGGCGGGAAAGGCGATCTCGATCAGCGCCAGCCGGTCGAGGTGCGGCAGCAAAGCGCGCGCATCCTCGCCGGCCTCCAGCCGCACTGCGGTGGCATTGGACTGGCCGAGGAAGTCGTCGAGCGTGCCGGCAGGCTCCTCGTGCGGTTCGTCGGTGCGGAAGCGGATGAGCGTCATGCGCACACGCTCCCACCCGTCATCCCAGCGAAGGCTGGGATCTCGTGAGGATTACGCGCCCGAGAATAACTGGAGATCCCAGCCTGCGCTGGGATGACGTACGGCTCAACCATAGATCGCTGCCTTGAACGGATCGAGGCCGACGCGGCGATAGGTGTCGAGGAAGCGCTCGCCCTCCAGCCGCAAGCCGCGATAGGTTTCGAGCGCGGTTTCGACCGCATCGACCACGCCGTCCTCGGAGAAGCCGGGGCCGACGATGCGGGCGAGGCTCGCATCCTCCGCGCCCGATCCGCCGAACGAGAGCTGGTAATTTTCCTCGCCCTTCTTGTCGACGCCGAGGATGCCGATGTGACCGGCATGATGGTGGCCGCAGGCGTTGATGCAGCCCGAAATCTTGAGCTTCACCTCGCCCAGATCGCGCTGCCGCTCGAGATCGGCGAAGCGCCCGGCGATCTTCTGCGCGAGCGGGATCGAGCGCGCATTGGCGAGGCTGCAATAATCGAGGCCGGGGCAGGCGATGATGTCGCTGACCAGATCGAGATTGGGCGTCGCCAGCCCGGCCGCATCCAGCGCGGCCCAAAGCTCTGGCAGTCGCGCCTTGGGCACGTGCGGCAGGACGATGTTCTGCGCGTGGCTGATGCGCAGCTCGTCATAGCCCAGCTGCTCGGCGAGGTCGGCGATCAGCGCCATCTGCGCCGACGAGGCGTCGCCGGGAATGCCGCCGATCGGCTTCAGGCTGATCGTCACGATCGCATGGTCGGCGCGCTTGTGCGCGGCCGTCTGCCGATCGAGCCACACCGCGAAATCGGGGTCGCTGCGATCCAGCTTGGTCGGGCCGTCGACGAACGGTGGCGGCGCGAACATCGCTGCGATCCGCTCCAGTTCCGTCGCCGGCGGATCGAGCGCGAGCGTCTTCACGTGGAGGAATTCCTCCTCCACCTGCCGGCGATATTCGTCGGCACCGATCTCGTGGACGAGGATCTTGATCCGCGCCTTGTAGATGTTATCGCGGCGGCCGTAGCGATTGTAGACCCGCAGGCAGGCCTCCAGATAGCTGACGAAGTCGGCCGCGGGCACAAAATCGCGGATCAGCGGGGCGATCATCGGCGTCCGCCCCTGGCCGCCGCCGACATAGACGGCAAAGCCCAGCTCGCCCGCCGCATCGCGCTTCAGCAGCAGGCCGATGTCGTGCAGCCGCATCGCTGCGCGATCGTCGTCGCTCGCGATCACCGCGATCTTGAACTTGCGCGGCAGGTAGGTGAATTCGGGGTGGAAGGTGCTCCACTGGCGCAGCAGCTCGGCATAGGGCCGGGGGTCCGCCACCTCGTCCGCCGCGGCGCCGGCATAATGATCCGACGAGATGTTGCGGATGCAGTTGCCGCTGGTCTGGATGGCGTGCATCTCGACCGTCGCCAGCTCGGCCACGATATCGGGCGCATCCTCCAGCCGGATCCAGTTATACTGGAGGTTCTGGCGCGTGGTGAAATGGCCGTAGTCGCGGTCGTAGCGCCGGGCGATATCGGCCAGCTTGCGCATCTGCCGGCCGTTGAGCGTGCCATAAGGGATGGCGACGCGCAGCATGTAGGCGTGGAGCTGCAGATAGAGGCCGTTCATCAGCCGCAGCGGCTTGAACTGATCCTCGGACATCTCGCCCGACAGCCGGCGCGCCACCTGATCGCGAAACTCGTCGACGCGCGCGTCCACGATCGCCTGGTCATATTCGTCGTAGCGATACATCAGATCGTCCAGCTTCCGCTTGCAGGGTCGACCGGCGCAACCGCCAGATCGGGGCGAACCGTCGGCCCGGTGGCGCGGATCCGGTCCTTGATGTGGAGCGGCACCGGCCCGATCGGACCCGGCGCGGCATCCACCACATAGGGTACGTTGACGCGCAGCGCCGCTTCCTCGCGCTTGGCGATCGCCTCGGCGGCGTCGCCCGCATCGACCGCGTCGGATATGTGGCGCGACCAGGCTTCGCCGGTCCACCACACGACGTCGCCGCTACCGAGATCGTTGCCCGTGACGAGCCTCATGCCAGCGCCTCTGCCTGTTGGGATAGGGTGGCCAGCCGGTCCTCGGCATCGGACAGCAACACCACCTCGCCGACGACGATGATCGCCGGGCTGACGATCCGCTCGCGCTGGAGCATGCCACCGAGATCGGCGAGCACGGTGCGCAGCCGGCGCGAACCCGGCAGCGTGCCGCGCTCGATCACCGCCACCGGCAGATCGGGGGCGAGCCCGTCCATCATCAATTTGTCGGCGATCGCCGGGCCGGAGGCGACGCCCATGTAGATCACGAGCGTGCGACCCTTGCCGGCGAGGCCCGACCAGTCCTGCTCGGACAGGCCCTTGCACTGGCCCGCGACGAAGCTGACCGCGCTCGACCAGTCGCGATGGGTAAGTGGGAGCATCGCCTCGGCCGCGCAGCCGAGTGCGGCCGACACGCCGGGCACCACCTCGACCGGCAGGCCGGTTGCGCGCACCGCCTCGACCTCTTCGCCGCCGCGGCCGAACACGAACGGATCGCCGCCTTTCAGGCGCACCACGATCGAGCCGGCCTTCACATGCGCGACGATCAGCGCGTTGATCGCCTCCTGCGGCAAGGTGTGGCGCGCGCGCGTCTTGGCGACCGAGATGCGCTGCGCGGCGGCGGGGGCATGATCCAGCACAGCCGGATCGATCAGCCCGTCATGCACCACCACGTCGGCCTGGCGCAGGGCATCGACCGCGCGAATGGTGAGCAGGCCCGGATCACCCGGCCCCGCGCCCACGAGGATCACCTTCCCACGCCCGATCGGATCCAGCAACGTCGCCATGCTCGCCACATGGGGTAATCGCGTCCGATCCGCAAATGAAGCAATCTTTGCGACCGGCTAGGTCAGCTTCTCGCGGAGCGCTTGACGCCATGGCCGCCCCAAGCGAGGTTCGGTCCGACAGGGGAGATCGATCGATGGCGCGCGCGACATGGGATCTGGGGCCGGCAAAGGCCGCGCGTTACTCCGACGTGGCGATCACGCTCCATTGGCTGATCGCGATCGCGATCCTCTACAATCTCGCTTCGGGCCTGCTGCGGCCGGTGATGCCGCGCGGTTTCTTCATCTTCCACATCTCGTCGGGGATCACGATCCTGACGCTCAGCATCGTCCGCGTGCTGTGGCGGCTGACCCACCGGCCGCCGCCTTTGCTGCCGATGGCGCCGTGGGAGCGGGGGCTCGCGCACACAGTCCACGCCTTGCTCTATGCCGCGATGCTGCTGCTGCCCTTCTCCGGCTGGGCGATGGTGTCGGCCAGTCCGCCGGCCGGCTCGCCCGGCGCGGCCTATGCCGATGCGGAGCGTGCGGCGCACGAGCCGGTGCAGCCGCAGGTCGCGCCCTCGGGTCGCGAGACGAAGGGGCCGCCGGCTCCCGCCGGCCAGGGTCAGGGCGGGGGCACCCCGCCGCGCAAGCATGGGCCGATCATGGTATGGGGGCTGTTCAAGCTGCCGCTCATCACCCCGGTCAACGAGATCGGGCGGACGCCCGAGGGCGTGCCGCAGCAGCGCGCGCTGCACGAGCGGATCGAGACGTTCCACCTGCTCGGCGGCTGGATCCTGCTCGTGCTGCTGGTGATCCACATCGGCGGAGCGCTAAAGCATCAGCTGATCGACCGGCAGCCCGAACTCGCGCGCATGGGGCTCGGCCGCGGGCGGAGCTGGCCCCGCTAGGCAAGCGCTTCGCCCATCCGGCGGATCGCGGCGACCTTGGCGTGGAGCGGGGCCCAATCGTCGTCGCGATCGATCGCGCTCCAGATCGCCTCGACCTCCGCGATGTGCATCGAACAGGGTTCGGCATCCGACCAGTAAGCGTGGTCGAGCCTGCGCGAGGGCGCATAGGGGGCCAGTAGCGCCTCCAATCCTGCGAAATCGGCCGCATAAGCGTCGTCGGCGGGTGACGGTGCGCGGCGGCGACCGCCGGCCCAGTCGAAGAAGAAGCGATCGATCGTGACCGAGCCCGGCGTCAGGCTCTCCTCGATCGCCTGCACCAGCGCGAGATCCTCCGCCTCGCCGCGCGGCGTGACGCCGAGCCGCGCCAGCATCGCCGCGGCGTGGGCCTGCTCGTAAAGTGCCGGAAAGGCATCGAGGATCGCCCCCAGCGCTTCGACATCGGCGAGCTTGGTCAGCGCGATCGCGAGTTGGACGACGTCCCAGTGGATCGCCTGCGCCTGCCGCCCGAAGGCATAGAGGCCTTGCGCGTCGAAATAGGCTGCGGTGAAGCCGGTGTCCCAAAAGGGGGTGAAGCGCCATGGGCCATAATCGAAGCTTTCGGCGGTGACGTTGATATTGTCGCTGTTGAGCACGCCGTGGACGAAGCCCGCCGCCATGTAGCTCGCCGCCAGTCGGGCGGTGCCGGCGACGACATGCTCCAGCAATTGCAGCGCAGGTGCCTCGCCCGGCTGCTCGCCGTAAAGCTGCTCGAGCACGTAGGCGACCAGGCGGGCCATCTCCGCGGGCTGGCCGAGCGTCGCGAGCCGCTGGAAGCTGCCGATGCGGATATGGCCGTGGCTCAGCCGCACCAGCACCGCCGAGCGCGTCGGCGACGGCTCGTCGCCCCGGTGCAGCGCTTCGCCCGTCTCGACCAGCGAGAAGGAGCGCGACGTCCGGACGCCAAGCGCCTCCAGCATCTCGGTCGCCAGGATCTCGCGCACGCCGCCCTTCAGCGTCAGCCGCCCGTCGCCGAAGCGCGAGTAGGGCGTGGTGCCCGAACCCTTGGTGCCGAGATCGAGCAGGCGGCCGTCCTCGTCTCGCACCTGCGCGAAGGTGAAGCCGCGCCCGTCGCCGATGTCGGGATTGTACGCGCGAAACTGATGGCCGTGATAACGCAGTGCCAGCGGCTCGGGCAGCGATCCCGGCAGCGGCTCGAACCGGCCGAAATGCGCGAGCCATTCGGCGTCGCTCAGCCCGTCCAGCCCCACCTCGGCCGCGGCGCGGTCGTTGCGGAAGCGCAGGATGGTCTGTGGAAAGCGCGCCGCGGCCACCGGATCGGCGAGGAAATCCGCCACCTCCAGCAAGATGCGTTCGGGGCGGGACGAGGTGGCTTGCGGCGAAATGGTCATCCGTCGATATGAGGGGCTCGGCAGCGGAGGCGCAAGGATGGGCGGCGCGGAACCTCGGGACGACCGCCTTTGGCGCGACGGCTGGTGGCGCTCGCGCGACGGCATCCGCCTGCATTATCGCGATTATCCGGGCGCCTCCGATCGCCTGCCGATCCTGTGCGTGCCCGGCCTTACCCGCAATGCGCGCGACTTTGCGGCGGTGGCGGAGCGGCTGGCGGGCACCCGCCGCGTCATCGCGGTCGATCTGCGCGGTCGCGGTCAGAGCGGCCAGGCGCCCGATCCGCTCAGCTACGTGCCGCCGGTCTATGTCGACGATGTGCTGACGCTCCTGGCCGAACTGGGCCTCCCGCGCGTCGTCTGGTTCGGCACCTCGCTCGGCGGGATCATGGCGATGCTGGCGGCGCTTGCGGCGCGGCCGGTGCTGGCGGGGGTGCTGCTGAACGATGTCGGGCCGGTGCTGGAGCCGGTCGGGCTGGCGCGGATCGGATCCTATGTCGGCAAATCGGCGAGCTGGCCGACCTGGCTGCACGCCGCGCGGTCCATCGAGGAGACGCACGCCGCCTTCTTCCCGCATTGGCAGCTGGAGGATTGGCTGGCGATGGCGCACCGTACCTGTCGCCTGACCGAGCAGGGACGGATCGTGTTCGATTACGACGGGCGGATCGCCGAGCCATTCCGCCTGCCGCCGCCCGATCCGCCGGTCGACCTCTGGCCCGGTTTGCTCGCGCTGGCGGGCAGCCCGGCCTTGCTCGTGCGGGGTGGCTTGTCCGACCTGCTGAGCGCAGCGACGGCAGAGCGCATGGCCGCAATCCTGCCCGATCTTGAACTCGTCACCGTGCCGGACGTTGGTCACGCGCCGACGCTGGACGAGGCGGAGGCGGTCGCCGGGATCGACCGACTGTTGCAGCGGATCAACGCCTGAGAATTTTCGCGCGCAATCCGGCCGATGCTGGCTTATAGGCCGAAGCTTATTTGTTCGGAGGATGGTTTGTTCAAAGGTCTGCGCCCGATCATGTATGGCGGCCGTGAGGTCTGGCCGCTGATCGAGGGTGGCAAGGGTGTCGCCGTGTCGAACCATGCCAGCGCGGGTGCGTGGGCAGCGGCGGGCGGCATCGGCACGATCTCCGCGGTCAATGCCGACAGCTACGATCCCGAGGGGAAGATCATCCCCCAGATCTATCGCGCGCTCACCCGGCGCGACCGGCACGAAGAGCTCGTCCAATATGCGATCGACGGCGCGGTCCAGCAGGTGAAGCGCGCGTGGGAGATTGCCGGCGGCAAGGGCGCGATCAACATCAACGTGCTGTGGGAGATGGGCGGCGCGCAGCGCGTGCTGCACGGCGTGCTCGAGCGCACCAGGGGCCTCGTCGCAGGCGTCACCTGCGGCGCGGGCATGCCCTACAAATTGTCCGAGATCGCAGCCTCCTACGGCGTCAACTATCTGCCGATCGTCAGCTCGGGCCGCGCGTTTAACGCATTGTGGAAGCGGGCTTATTCCAAGGCGGCCGAATGGCTGGCCGGTGTGGTCTACGAGGATCCGTGGCTTGCCGGCGGCCATAACGGCCTGTCGAATGCCGAAGACCCGCGCGCGCCGCAGGATCCCTATCCGCGCGTCAAGGCGCTGCGCGAGACGATGCGCGCCGGCGGCGTGTCCGAAGACGTGCCGATCATCATGGCCGGCGGTGTGTGGCACCTGCGCGACTGGAGCGACTGGATCGACAATCCCGAGCTCGGCGCGATCGCGTTCCAGTTCGGCACGCGGCCGTTGCTGACGCAGGAAAGCCCGATCTCCGAGGAGTGGAAGGCGCGGCTGACGTCGCTGGACGAGGGCGATGTGCTACTGCACCGCTTCTCGCCGACCGGCTTCTATTCGTCGGCCGTCCGCAACGACTTCCTGCGCAATCTCGAGGCGCGGTCGGAGCGGCAGATCCCCTACTCGATGGAAGCGGCAGGCGACCATCAGTTCCAGCTCGACGTCGGCGTGAAGGGCAAGAGCTTCTGGGTGACGCTGGGCGATCTCCATCGCGCACGCGAATGGGATGCGCGCGGATTCACCACCGCGCTCAAGACGCCGGACAACACTTTGGTCTTCGTCACCACCGACGAGATGAAGGTGATCCGCAAGGATCAGGCCGATTGCATGGGCTGCCTCAGCCAGTGTGCCTTCTCGTCATGGGCGGATACCGAGGGCAATTCGACCGGGCGGCTGGCCGATCCGCGCAGCTTCTGCATCCAGAAGACGCTGCAGGACATCGGCCATGGCGCGCCGATCGACCAGAATCTGATGTTCGCCGGCCACGCGGCCTACAAGTTCAAGCAAGATCCATTCTATTCCAACGGCTTCGTGCCGACGGTCAAGCAACTGGTCGACCGCATCCTGACCGGCGACTGAGCGCATGGCCAAGACGGCGCTGATCGTCCGCCACACGCCCTATGAGGGCATTGCCGGCTTCCGCCTGCCGATCGAGCAGGCGGGATATGCGGTCAGCCGGATCGACGTGACCGATCCCGCCTTCGCCGATCTTGATTGGACGACGCCCGATCTGGTCGCGCTGATGGGCGGGCCGATGGGGGTCCACGAAGACGCGATCTATCCGTGGATCGCCGCCGAGCTTGCCGGCCTGCGCCGGCGGCTCGATGCGGCGCGGCCGACGATCGGCGTCTGCCTCGGCAGCCAGATGATCGCGGCGGCGCTGGGCGCGCGCGTCTTTCCGGGGCCGACCAAGGAGGTGGGGTTCGCGCCGGTCGCGCTGCTGCCGGAAGGGACGGGATCGCCGCTGCGTCATGTCGCGGGTATTCCCGTCCTGCACTGGCACGGCGATACGTTCGATCTGCCCACGGGCGTCGAGCGGCTGGCGGAGACCGAACTCTACGCGCATCAGGCGTTCCGCATCGATCCATGGCTGCTCGCGCTGCAATTCCACCCTGAAATGGGCGAGGATCCGCGAATCGAGGCGTGGCTCGACGGCAGCGACGCCTATCTGGCCGAGGCCGGCACCGATGCCGCGCGGGTCCGCGCGGATTATGCCGCGCATGGCCCGCGCGCGGTCGTGGCGGGGCGGGCGCTGGTCGCCGAATGGCTGGCGGCGCTGCCGGGCTGAGCGATTGGGTGACGAAGCCGCACCGCTGATCGTCTCGGCGCTGTTCGGCGCGGATGATTTTGCGTGGCTCGATGCGCTGCGGCGCGCGCATTTCCCGCCCGAACGCAACCATCTCGCCGCACACCTTACCCTGTTCCATCATCTGCCGCCCTCGGTCGAGGCCGAGACGCGACGGCGTCTGGCGGGGCTGACGCGCGGCATGCCGACGCCGCGCGCGCAGGCGGCGGGCATCCAGAATCTCGGCGGCGGCACCGCGATCCGCATCGTCTCGCCGGCGCTGGAGGCGATGCGCGCGGAGCTTGCCGAGGCCTTTACCGGGCTGCTGACGCCGCAGGACCGGGCCGGCTGGCGCCCGCACGTCACCGTGCAGAACAAGGTGGCAGCCGACGAAGCGCGGCGGCTGCAGCGGTCGCTGGAGGCCGATTTCGTCGCGCGGCCGGTCGCGATCGCCGGCCTCGCGCTGTGGCGCTATCGCGGCGGCCCGTGGGAGCCGGTCTCGCGCCACATGTTCACAGCAGGCTGAGCTGGTCGCCCGCGGGCGGACGGAACAGATCGGTGCGCAGCGCCATCCGCTCGCCGGTGAAGCCCAGCTTGCGGCAGGCGATGCGGAAGCGCGTGCGCAACAGCTCCGCCCATGGCCCTTGGCCGCGCATGCGGGTGTGAAAGTTCGGATCGTTGTCGCGGCCGCCGCGGATCGACTGGATCGTCGCCATCACCTTCGCCGCGCGATCGGGATGATGTTCGTCGAGCCACGCGCGGAACAAGGGCGCCACCTCGTGCGGCAGCCGCACCGGCAGGAAGAAGGCACCGCGCGCGCCAACCGCCTGCGCCGCCTCGAGGATATGCTCCATCTCGTGATCGTTGATCTGCGGCACCACCGGCGCGAGGCTGACATAGGCCGGCACGCCCGCGGCGGCGAGCGCACCGATCGCGGCGAGCCGTTTGGCCGGATGCGGCGCGCGCGGCTCCAGCGTCCGCGCGATGGCCGGGTCGATCGTCGGCACCGAGATCACCACTGCTGCCAGCCCGCGCACGCCGGCCGGCCCGACCAGGTCGAGATCGCGCACCACCCGATCCGACTTGGTCGTGATCGTGAAGGGATGGCCGGTCTCGACCAGCACCTCGAGGCAGGCGCGCGTGATGCCCCAGTCGCCCTCGATCGGCTGGTAGGGATCGGTGTTGGTGCCGAACGCGATCGGCCGCGCGACATAGCCGCGCTTCCCCAGCTCGCTCCGCAGCAAGGCAGGCGCGTCGGGCTTGGCGAACAGCCGCGTCTCGAAATCGAGACCGGGCGACAGATCGTGGAAGGCGTGGGTCGGCCGCGCGAAGCAATAGATGCAACCATGCTCGCAACCGCGATAGGGATTCACCGATCGATCGAAACCGATGTCGGGCGAGTTGTTGGTGGTGAGGATCGTCTTCGGCCGCTCGACCGTGACCGTCGTGCGCAGGCGCGGCGCCTCGCCGTCGACCGTTTCGCGATCGTCGAGCCAGTCGTCATCTTCCTCGCGCGCCTTCAGGTTGAAGCGCTGCGGCGTCGCGTTGAGCGTGGCACCACGGCCGGGGCGAGCTTGGCTCGGCATTGGCATAAACTAGAACATATAAGGAACGCACGCAAGCGTCGCCGGATCAGCGCTCCATCAGGCGCGGCATCAATTCGACGAAGTTGCAGGGGCGGTGGCGGCTGTCGAGCTGGGTCGCGAGGATGCCGTCCCATCCGTCCTTCACCGCGCCGGTCGAGCCGGGCAGAGCGAACAGGTAGGTGCCGCGCGCGACGGCGGCGGTGGCGCGCGACTGGATGGTCGAGGTGCCGATCTTGGCGTAGCTGAGCCAGCGGAACAGTTCGCCGAAGCCCTCAATCTCCTTGTCGCGGACGCGCGCGAACGCTTCGGGGGTGACGTCGCGCCCGGTCACGCCGGTGCCGCCGGTCGTGATGATGCAGTCGATCGCCGGATCGTCGATCCAGCCGTGCAGCCGCGCGACGATCAGTTCGACATCGTCGCGCACGATCGCGCGGTCGGCGAGAATGTGCCCGGCGCCGGCAATACGCTCGGCCAGCGTGTCGCCGGAACGGTCGTCGGCGTGGGTACGCGTGTCGGAGACGGTCAGCAGCGCGATGCGGACCGGCAGGAACGGCAGGCTTTCGTCGATCGCCACGCGATCAGTTGCCGATGCCGCCCGCGACCGCTGGGCCATCGTCGGCACGCGCGGCGACGGTGGCGGCGGGGGTCGACGTGGCGCGGCGCGGGAAGAGTGGCCAGCGGCCGGTGGCCAACTCGTTCAGGCTGGCGGTCGCGGCGCCGCTCTGGCGCTGGTACATCCAGTAATTGCGCAGCACGATCGCGACATAAGCGCGGGTTTCCGAGAACGGGATCGACTCGATGAACAGCAAAGGATCATGCTGGGTCGCCGGCTGGTTCCATAAGGCGACGTTGTTCGGCCCGGCATTGTAGGCGGCGATCACCTTCGGCAGCAGCCCGCCGGTGCCGTAATGCGCGGCCAGCTCCTCCAGATAGGATTGGCCATATTCGAAGTTGAGCGCGGGTTCGCCCATGCGGTCGGCCATCGCCATCGGATCGCCCCGATGGCGCGCGACTAGTCGCGCCGTCGCCGGCATGATCTGCATCAGCCCGCGCGCGCCGGCACGGCTGACCGCATCAGTGCGGAACTGCGATTCCTGCAGCGCATGGGCGTAGAGCAAGGCGCGATCGATCCGCCAGCCTCCGCTCGGCGCCCATGCCGGCATCGGATAACGCTGCGCCGGCGACGAGACGACCCCGGCCGGCGCATTCTGCGCGAGCCACAATTGGGTCGCGGGCAGGCCGAGCCGGCCGGCGAAGGCGATCAGCGGAATATGCTCCGACGCGGCGCCGATCCGCGCCTGCTGGCGGATCATCTGGTCGGCCAGCTGCGGCTCGCCAATCTCCATCAGCGCGGCGGCCGCGCGCAGATCGGGATGGCGCAACAATGCATCGGGATCGGCGGCGGCCAAGCTGGTCGGCGCGGGCGGCGGCACGCCCAGCGCGGCGCCGGCGACGAGGCCGTAGAAGGTCTCGCCCAGCCGGCTCGCGGCGCGCAGGTGGGCGGCGACGCGATCGGGCTTGCCCGCTGCCGTCATCGCGCGCGCGGCCCAGAAATGGCCGGCGGCGATCGTCTCGGCATCGCCGCCATTGCCGGCAACCGCAGTGAAGGCGTCGGCGGCGGCGGCATAATCGGCGGCACGCCACGCGGCGAGCCCGGCGACCCATGCCGCCTGCACCGCCCACTCGCCGGCACCGGTGCGCGCCAGCTCGGCCATGCGCCGCGCCGAGGCATCGTCGCCCGTCTGATAATAGGCCCAGGCGAGGCGCTGGCGCCATTCGGTCAGCGCCTCGGGCGTCAACGTGGCGGCGGCCTGCTCGACCAAAGGTTCGGCCGCGGCGATCGTGCCGGCCTTGACGAGCGGCTGCACCTGACCGGCGAGCCGTTGGGCCGCGGCATCGCTGCGCGAGCGCGCCGCCTGCCGCTTGCTCGCGCCGGCGACGCGGAACAAATCGTGCGTGGCGGGCAGCGGTGGCAGCGCGTCGGCACCGCGCTTGCGCGCCAGCTGCGCCACGGCGGGCGCCTGCGGCAGTTCGGGTGCGGTCGCCAGCAAAGCCGTCAGCGTCGTCGTATCGGGCACGGGCGCGCCGCGTGCGAGGCAGAGTTCGGCCTGGCCGACCGCGGTCAGCGCGCCGCCCCGCAGTCGCGCGAAGGCGGCGGCGGCGGTGGCCCAATCGGCGGCGTGGAGGGCAGCGAACCCCTGGGTATAGGTCGCGCGATCGCTGTCGCTCAGCACGTGTGGAAGCGGTGCCGCGGGCGCCTCCGCGCGCAACGGGCCAGCCGCGGCAGCGGAGCAGGCGAGGATGAAGGCGAGCTTACGCATCGCCGAGGGTCATAAACAATTGCAGCTCGGTCCACACTGTTTTGCGATAATCGGGCCGGTCGAGCACCAGCCGGGGGTGGGCGGTGGCGATCGTCGGAATGGATGCGCCGTCGATCTCGACCTGGCGCACCTCGCCGCGCGCCTGCGCCAGCGGCAAATCGAGCAGCGCGCGCGTCGGCGCGTCGCCCAGCAGCAGCAGCCGGCGCGGCCGTGCAAGCGCGAGATGGCGGCGAAGCAAAGGTGCCAGCGTGATGACGTCCGCCGCGGCCACCTTGCCGGCAGGCGGCCGGGCGGGCGCGAACGGCAGCAGATAGAGGCCGGTGCGGGCCAGCCCCATCGCCGTCAGCATGCGATCGAACAACGCGCCTGCCTCGCCCGACAGGATCTGCCCGGCGGCGCGGTCGCCCGCCTCCGGCATGTCGACCACGACCGCGATGCCGCTGTCGGCGTCGCCCATCGCATCGATCCGCGCTGTCGTCGGCCCCGGCACGCTCGCGTCGGCGAGCAGCCAGCGGCGGAAACTGGCTAGATCCTGTGGCGATGGCGCGGGTGGTGGGACGATGGGGGCAGGGGGCACGACCGACGGTGCAGCCGTCGCCAGCCAATCGCGCGGACAATCGTCCACGATCGTATCGACCCCGGCCTCGACCCACCAGTCGAGCGCGCTCAGCGCAAGGCTATCGCTCATCCTCGCCTTATCCCCGCAACGGCCATAGCTAAGCTGCCTGCCGGAGCCGTCGTCAAGCAAAGGATGACAGGCGTATGACGAGGCGTTCGCGCGCCGCGACAGCGCGCACATCGCCCGCGACGCCAGCGATACGCGACGTTTACGTGCGCATCCGGCGCGGTTATGGCCACACGTTATGCCCACACCACGTATCGTGATCGCCGGTGTGACCGCAGCATTGCTCGCCACGCCGTCGTTCGGCGCGCCGAGCCGGCTCGACCCGCCCGAAAGCCTGTATGTGCGTGCCCGCGCCGCATCGGTGGCGGGCGATGCGACGACGGCCAACGCCTATTTCGGCCTTCTGATC
Source organism: Sphingomonas nostoxanthinifaciens (assembly GCF_019930585.1). NCBI lineage: Bacteria > Pseudomonadati > Pseudomonadota > Alphaproteobacteria > Sphingomonadales > Sphingomonadaceae > Sphingomonas > Sphingomonas nostoxanthinifaciens. Next base: position 1,887,706 of record NZ_CP082839.1, read on the forward strand.
GCGCGCGAGCCGGTCGACACGGTGATCGTGCAGCGCGCCTTTCGCCAGGGATTGCTCGGCGGCGATCCGGCGCTGGCCGGGCGCGCGGCACGGCTCCTCGACCGGCGCGGCGCGCTGCCGCCCGACGGCCGGCTGCTGTTGTTCACCGACGCGTTGCGCGCGAAGGATTGGGCCGCCGCGCGCGCTCAGGTCGACCTGATCGAGAAGGACCGGCTGTTCGCCTTCCTCGTGCCGATGCTGCGCGCGTGGGTGATGGTGGGCGCGCATGACGGCGATCCGCTCGCGACGCTCGACCAGGCGCGCACCATCGCGCTGGCGGGCAATTATATCGAGGAGCAGCGGGCGCTGCTGCTGATCGCACTGGGGCGCACAGAAGAAGGGGTGGCGGCGCTGCGCCGGCCCGGTCCGGCCTCGCTCGATCGGCTGTCGTCGCGGGTGCGCCTCGCGCTGGCCGATGCGCTCGCCGCCAGCCACCAGCGCGATCGGGCAATCGGGGTGCTGAGCGGCGATGACTCGGCACTGGTGGCGGGCCGCGCACGCCTCGCCGCCAATGCGCGGCTGCCGGAAGGCGTGCGCTCGCCGGCGGATGGCGTCGCAGCTTTGTTCATCAACGTCGCGATCGATCTCGGCCGCCAACGGCTGGCGCCGGTCGCGCTGACCTTCGCCCGCCTTGCCACCTTTGCCGCGCCCGCCAATGGCGCAACGTGGGTGCTTGCCGCCGACGTGCTGGCGACGGGCCACCAGCGCGATCTGGCGCTCGCCGCCGTCGACAATGTCCAGCCCGACGATCCGCTCGTCACTTCCGCGCGGTCGATGCGGATCGACCTGCTTGCGCAGCGCGGCGACAAGCAGGCGGCGCTGGCCGACGCGATCAAGACCGCCGAATCGGGATCCGCCGGGTTCATCGGCTGGGCGCGGCTGGGCGACGTCTATTTCCAGCTCGACCGGCCGCGCGATGCTGCGGACGCCTACGGCAAGGCGGTCGACCTCGCTGTAGCCGGCAAGGCGCCGTCCGAGCAGCAATGGCCGATCCTGCTGCAGCGGGCCGAAGCGCTCGATCGCTCGGGCGACTGGAACAGCGCGCGTGACGTACTCCGCCAGGCGCTCGCGCTCGCGCCCGATCAGCCGCTGGTGCTCAACCAGCTCGGCTATTCGGAGATCGCGCACCGCGAGGACATGCCGCAGGCGAGCGACATGATCGCACGCGCCAGCGCGCTGCGACCCGACGATCCCGCGATCACCGATTCGCTCGGCTGGTCCTATTACCTGCAGGGCCGCGTGGCCGATGCGGTAGCGCTGCTGGAGAAAGCGGTCGTGGCCAATCCGGTCGAGCCGACGATCAACGAGCATCTTGGCGATGCTTACTGGTCGAGCGGGCGGTTGTACGAGGCGCGCTATTCGTGGCGCGCGGCGCTCGTCACCGCGGAGGACAAGGACAAGCCTCGCCTGACCGCCAAGATCGACGGCGGCCTGACGCCGGCGACGGCGTCGCCGTGACGGGTGCGCCGGAGGTTGCCCATGCCAAGCTCAACCTCGCTTTGCATGTGCGGCGGCGTGAGGCGGACGGCTATCACGCGATCGAAACCCTGTTCGTCTTCTGCGCTGACGGCGATGTCCTGACGCGGACGGAGGGGCCCGGGCTCATCGTGTCCGGGCCGTTTGCGGGCGCCCTGGGCGAGGGCGGCGACAATCTGGTCACGCGCGCCGCACGGGGCTTTGCCGAGATATTCGGTGACGAAGAGGCGGGCTTTCATCTCGACAAAAGGCTGCCGGTGGCGGCGGGCATCGGTGGAGGATCGGCCGACGCGGCGGCGGCGCTGCGTCTGCTGGCGCGCGCGCAGGGCGTGGCGGCGACCGACCCCCGCCTGATGACGCTTGCGGCGAGCCTTGGTGCGGATGTGCCGGCCTGCCTGTTGTCGCAGCCGACGCGGGGCGACGGTCGCGGCGATCGCCTGCAGCCGATCGCATCGACCTTGGCGGGCATGCCGGTGCTGCTGGTCAACCCGCGCCTGCCGCTGGCGACCGGCCCGGTTTTCGCGGCATGGGACGGCGTCGATCGCGGCCCGCTGGCCGACGGTGATCCGCTCGACGTGGCGCGGGCGGCCCGCAACGATCTCGAGCCGCCGGCGCGCACGCTGCTGCCCGCAATCGACGCGGTGCTGGATGCCTTGCACGCCTGCGCGGGCGTGACGCTGGCGCGCATGTCGGGCTCGGGTGCGACATGCTTCGCCTTGTTCGAGGATGCCGCCGCGCGTGATGCCGCCGATGCGGCGATCGGCAAGGCCGCGACGGGATGGTGGCGGCTGGCGACGCACCTGCTGTGACGCCCTGGCACGACATCGAAGGCGCCGACACCGGCGTGCTGCTGATCGGCGATCATGCCTCCAGCCATGTGCCGGATGGCGTCGATCTCGGCGTGCCGGCGGCGCTGATGCGCGAGCATGTCGCGGTCGACATCGGCGTGGCGCCGCTCGCCGAAGCGCTCTGTCGTGCGCTCGATTGTCCGGCCATTCTCGGTGGCGTGTCGCGGCTAGTGATCGACCTCAATCGCGAGGCGGATGCACCCGGTCTCGTTCCCGCGACCAGCGACGGTCATGTCATTCCGGGCAACGCGATCGACCGCGATGTGCGTCAGCGCCGGATCGACGCCTATTGGCGGCCTTATCATCGGCGTATCGCCGAACGGATCGCAGCGACGTCGCCGATCCTGTTGATTTCGCTGCATAGCTTCACGCCCGAGTTGCGCACCGAAGCCACGCCGCGCCCGTGGGAGATCGGCATTCTCTACAATCAGGACGAGCGCGCCGCGCGGATCGCGCTGCCGCTGCTGGCGGCGGCTGGGATCGTCGCGGGCGATAATCTGCCTTATTCGGGCAAGCTGCTGAACGCGACGATGAACGCGCATGGCGAGGCGAACGGCATCGCCTATCTGGGCATCGAGGTGCGGCAGGATCTGATCTCGGACGATGCCGGCATCGCTCGTTGGGCCGCGCGGCTGGCGCCGATCATCCGGCAGGTGCGGGCGGGCCTGTGAGTGCGCGCCCGATCCTGACCGCAGCCGAGACGCGCGCTGCCGAGGTGCGGGCAATGGCTGCCGGCGCGTCGGTGGACTTGCTGATGGAGCGCGCCGGTGCGGCTGTGGCCGAGGCGGTGCTGCGCTTTGCCGGCACCCGCGACGTGCTGATCCTGTGCGGGCCGGGCAATAATGGCGGCGACGGCTATGTCGCCGCGCGATACCTGCGCGCTGCTGGCGTTTCCGTCCGCATTGCCGCCTCCGCCGATCCGCGTACCGACGCTGCACAAGCGGCGCGGGCGCTGTGGGGTGGCGAGGTGGCGGCGCTCGATACCGCGGAGCCGGCGCCTGTTCTGGTCGATGCGTTATTCGGAACCGGGCTCAAGAGGCCGCTGGAAGATGCTGTTGCGGAACGATTCACGGCGCTCGCTGTCGCCGCTGCGCTGCGTGTCGCGATCGATCTGCCGAGCGGGATCGAAAGCGATACCGGCGCGCTGCTGACCGACGGACCCGGCTTTGACCTGACGGTCGCGCTCGGCGCGCTCAAGCCGGCGCACCGGCTGATGCCGTCGGCGGCGCGGTGCGGGCGCGTGGCCATCGCGGACATCGGCCTCGATATCGCGGACGACCATCCGCTGCTCGAACTGGGCCGACCGCATCTCGATACGCCGCCGCCCTCGTCGAACAAATATGCGCGCGGCAAGCTGGTCGTCGTCGGCGGCAGCATGACCGGCGCATCGGCGTTGGTCGCGTCGGCGGCGCAGCGCGCGGGGGCCGGCTATGTCGAGCTGGCGGGCGATCCGGTCGGTGGGGTCGCGCATGCGCTCGTCCAGCGGCCGTGGACGCCGCACACGCTCGATGATCCGCGCATCCGGGCGGTCGCGATCGGGCCGGGGCTCGGCGCCGACGATACGGCGCGAGTACGGCTCGACGCCGCCTTCGCCTGCGGCAAACCACTGCTGCTCGATGCCGATGCGCTTACCCTGGTCGGGCATGAGGGCCACGAGCGGCTGCGCGGCCACGTCGTCACGCCGCATTGGGGCGAGTTCGTGCGCCTGTTCGGTGATAGCGGTGCGGATCGGCTGAGCCAGGCGCGCGCGGCAGCGGCGTCGAGCGGCGCGATCGTGCTGCTCAAGGGATCGGACAGCACCGTCGCGCATCCCGACGGGCGCGCCGCGACCCTGCCGCTCGCGCCATCATGGCTGGCGAGCGCGGGGACGGGTGATGTGCTGTCGGGCATTATCGGTGCGCTGCTGGCGCAGGGCCTCGATCCATTCGCTGCGGCCAAGGCCGGCGTGTGGTTGCATGCCGAGGCGGCGCGGATCGCCGGGCCGATGCTGATCGCCGACGACCTGATCGCCGTCCTCCCCCGTGCCATGGCCCTTTGCCTTTGACCGACGCGACCGTGATCCGCCTCGCCCCGCGCGGCGAAGGGCTGACCGATGACGGGCGTTACATCGCTTTGGCGGCACCGGGCGACCGCGTGACGGCCGACGGGACGGTCACGCCGGGGCCGCATCGTGCGACGCCACCGTGCCGGCATTTCCCACGCTGCGGCGGCTGCCAGCTCCAGCATGTCGACGACGTGGCCTATGCCGATTACCTGACAGGTCACATCAGCGGTGCGCTGGCAGCGCAGAATATCGCGCTGCCGACGCTGCGCCCGCCGCATCTGTCGCCGCCACGTACGCGCCGCCGCGCCTCGTTCCGGATGGAAAGAATCGGCCGCAAGATATTGATCGGCTTCAACGAAGGCGCGACGCACAAGATCGTCGACATGCGCGAATGCCATGTGCTCGATCCGCGCCTGTTCGCCTTGGTCGAGCCGCTGCGCACGCTGTTCGGGCCGATGCTGCGCGAGAAAAGACAGGCCGGTCTGCGCCTCACCCTGTGCGATCAGGGCATCGACATGGCGGTCGACGGAGTCACGGTCGAGGGGCTCGCCGCGACCGAGGCCCTGACCGCCTTCGCCGAACGCCATGCACTGGCGCGGCTGTCGATCGACGAGGGCTATGGCCTGGAGGCGCGGTGGGAGCCTCAGCCGGCATCGGTGACGATCGGCAGTGTCTCGGTGCCGTTGCCCGCGGCCGCTTTCCTGCAGGCGACCGCCGATGGCGAAGCGGCGCTCGCTGCTTGCGTGACCGAGGCGGTCGGCGATGCCGCAGCGATTGCAGACCTGTTCGCCGGACTGGGCACGTTCGCGCTGCCGCTGGCTGCGCATGCACGCGTGCTTGCGGTGGAGGGCGCGCGCGATCCGGCGCTGGCGCTGCGCACCGCGGTCAATCGTGCCGGGCTGATGGTCGCGGTCGAGCATCGCGATCTGTTCCGCCGGCCGCTGGATGCCGCCGAGTTGTCGCGGTTCGACGCGGTGGTGCTCGATCCGCCGCGTGCTGGCGCGCGCGAGCAGATGCCCGCGCTGGCGAAGGCGGATGTCGCGCGGCTTGCTTACGTCTCGTGCAATCCCGCGACGTTCGCGCGTGACGCCCGCGTGCTGCTGGATGGCGGGTGGCGGCTCGACTGGATCCGGCCGGTCGGCCAGTTTCGCTGGTCGACCCACGTCGAGCTTGCTGCCGCCTTCACGCGGTAGAGTGTCGCTCAGCGGGCGATGTGAAGGATCGTGTCGCCCTTACCCAGTGTCAGCAGATCGGCCGCGATCGGGTCGATCATGACCTCGCCCGCCACCTCTCCGACGAGAGCGAAGCCCGCGCGGAAGGTGGCGAATTCACCGGTCGCCACGAGGCTGCGGTTGCCGCCATCGCCGTCGACACGGCTCACTTGACCCTCACGTGCATCGCCGACGGTGCGGATACGATCGGTCGGGGCCGACAGGGTCGGACCACCGTCGAAGATGTCGAGATAGCCGTCATAGGCGAACCCCTCGGTTTCCAGCATGCGCATCGCCGCGCGGCCGGTGGGGTGCGGCACGCCGACGACCGCGCGCGCTGGCTCGGGCAGCATCGCGAGGTAGATCGGGTGCTTGGGCATCAGGTTGGCGATGGCGTGGTGGCCGTTGATCGCGTTGAAGGCATCCGCCTCGCGGAAGTCCATGCCGAGGAAACGGCCGGCGATTCCGTCCCAGAACGGGGCGGCCCCCGCCTCGTCGATCACCCCGCGCAGTTCGGCGATGACGCGATCGGCGAAGCGCGCGCGGTGGCGGCGGATGAACAGATAACGGCTGCGCGCGAGCAGCAGGCCGAGCCCGCCGGCGCGATAGCGCGGATGGAGGAACAGTCCGCCCACCTCGGTCGACCCTTCGAGATCGGTGGTGAGCGACAGCATCTCGGTGCGGAAGCTACGGCCCAGTTCGGGCGAATGCTGGGTCAGCACGCCGCGCCGATAGGAATGGAAGGGTGCGGTCTCGCCGACGCGCGCCATGATCTGCGCGGTGCCCGCGACACGATCCTCGGCGCGATCCTCAAGGATCAGAAGGAAGACGTCGTCGTGCACGCCGTTCCCGGTGCGCGCGAAGGCGGCGGCGGAGCGCGCCAGCCGGTCGGCGAGGGCGGGGCGGTCGGCCGGCAGGTTGGTGAAGCCACCGCCGGCAAGCTTCGCCATTTCATACAGCGCGTCGAGGTCGTCGGCGCGCGCGGGGCGGACGATCGCCGCCATCGTCAGAAGCTGTAGACCAAGGTGGCGCGGCTGATCGTGTCGAGTTCGTGCCCGCCCTGCGGCGCATTCTGCTCGAACTGGACGTTGTATGACAGCCGCGCCTTCAGCGCGCCGATCAGCTTCGTGTCGAGCGAGGTGGTGGCGCTGGCGGTGGTGTCGCGCGCCTCGAAGAACAAGGCGGCGTCCTGGCTAAAGACTAGGGTCGGGGTGATCGCGACGCGCGCGCTCATCGCGGCGCGCCCGGCGAGCGTCGTGCGGTTGGCCAGATCGGTATAATCGGTCTGGCGCACCGCCGGGCCGCCTTCGACCTGCAGTTTCAGATCGCCGCGGTTGAACACCGTGTAGCCGACGCCGGTGCCGCCGGTGAAGCGATGGTTGTAGCCAAGAAAGCGGTCATGCTCATACTGGCCAAGGCCGTAGACATAGAGCTTGTCGTTGATCTTGTAGTCGGGCTGATAGAGCGCGACGACACGCTCGGTGGTCGTCACGTGATCGGTCTGCTGGTAATCCAGCCGGCCGGAGAATTTCTGGATCCAGTTCAGCCCCTCGCGATTGAGCTTCGCCGAGGCGTAGATCCCCAGTTGCTGCGTGCTGCCGGTCGAGCGGCTGGCGCCGAACTCCAGCTCGCCCTTCCAGATCTCGAAGAACCGCGCCGATGCGATCCGCGCCTGCTGGCGCTCATTCTCTTCCTTGCGGGCGCTGGCGAGGATCGCGGCGTCGCCCGCGGCGAGCCGGTCGATCTCGGCCGCGCGATCGGGGAAGGTCGCCTTGGCGACGCCGACCACCGCGTTGATCGTCGCATCGTCGCCCGAACGATAAGCCGCGGCGATCATCGCCGCCAAGGCGTCGGCCGCATCGGGATTGGCGGGCACGGGCGGAACGGTCGGATCGGCCTGAATGCCCTTGGGCTTCGGCTTGGGCGCCGCCGGCGGCGCGAGTGCAGGCACGGGTGCCACGCCGACGAAGGGCGAGCTGAGGTCGACCTGCGCCATGGCAGGCGCGGCGGCCGCCAGGGCGACCGCGAAAGCTGGAAGGCAGGCACGCGGTGGCATCATGAGGTCACCCGATCAGCGGCAGGAACTCGTCGAGTACGGCGTGGTACAGGGCCTTCTTGAACGGCACGATCATGTCGGGAAGATGACGCGGATCGGCCCATTTCCACGCCCGGAACTCGGGGTGCTTCTGGTCGATGTGGACATCGGCGTCGGTGCCGAGAAAGCGGGCGAGGAACCAGGTCTGGCGCTGGCCGCGATAGCGCCCGCGCCACAACTTGCCGACCAGGTCGGGCGGCAGATCATAATCGAGCGTGCGTGGGGCGGTGGCGATGATCTCCACCAGATCGGGGCTAATGCCCGTCTCCTCCTCAAGCTCGCGCAGCGCGCCCGCGCGCGGCTCCTCGTTCGGATCGAGGCCACCCTGGGGCATTTGCCACGCCTCCACCGCATTATCGATCCGCTGGCCCACCCACACCCGATCGTCGGCGTTGAGCAGCATGATGCCGGCGGCGGGACGGTAGGGGAGGTCGGTCATCGGCGGTGCTCCTTGGGGCGTATGAAGGCAGATCGCCCAGAAGCGGGCCGGTATCAAGATTGTGTTCAGCGCGCGGAGGCTTCAATGGAGATATCAGACCGATATCAACCGGAGACCAAGATGAAGGCCTTGCTGCCATTCGCGATCCTGCTGGGGGCCAGCGCCGCCTCCGCCGTGCCGGCCGTGCCGCCGACGCAATTGCAGCGGACCCAGCTGACCCAGCCCGGCGCGCCGCAGCCGGCCAAGCTGCCGGGCGTGTCCGATGCCGGCAACGCCATCCTCGCCAAGGCGCAGACGACGCCCGATCCGATGCTCGTCGATCTCGCCGGCAAGCAGCGGGCCGTGCATCAGCAGATCGTGGCCGCCGTGATGGCGCCGACCGTCGATCTCACCAAGCTCGGCGCCTTGCTGAAGCAGCAGCAGGGCCTGATCACGCAGGTGCTGGCGCGTCGCGACGATCGGCTGCTGCAGGTTGCCGCGCAGCTGACGCCGGCCGATCGCTCGGCATTCCTGCATGCACTCGCCAACCCGCCGGGCGGCGGCGCACCGCGCTAAGCCGGTCTTCGGCGGCCTAGCCGATCCGGATACGGTGGCGGGTGGGATAGCCATCCGCCACCAGGTCGGCGACCGCTTCGCCGACCACCTCGGGCGACTTCAGCGTCGCCTGATCTTCGCCCGGAAAGGCCGCGCGCCGCATCGCGGTGGCGGTGGCGCCGGGATCGACGATCGCGACGCGCAGATCGCCCAATCCCTCCATCTCCTCGGCATAAGCGAGGACGAGCGTCTCCAGCGCGGCCTTGGACGCACCGTAGGCGCCCCAAAAAGCGCGTGGCTTCGCGCCGACGCTGGAGGTGAGCGCGACGAGGCGCGGGCGCGGGCTCTGCCGCAACAACGGATCGAACGCCGCGATCAGCGCCTGATTGGCGCCGATGTTGAGCGACAGCAGCCGCGAAAATTCCTTGGCGTCGATCGACGGCACCGGCGCGAGCGTGCCGAGCATCGCCGCGTTGAGCACCATCGTGTCGAGCCGGCCCCAGCGCTCGCCCACCGCCGACGCCAGTCGCCCGATCGCATCGCCGTCGGCAAGGTCGATCGGCGCGATGGTCGCGGTGCCGCCGGCGGTGTGGATCGCCTCCTCGGTCTCCTCCAGCCCGCCGGGGGTGCGTGCGGTCAGCACGACGTGCGCACCTTTCGCCGCCAGCGCGCGCGCGGTCGCCGCGCCGATGCCGCGGCTGGCGCCGGTGACGAGCGCGATCGTGTCGGAAAGCGGGTGGTCGGTCATCGGGCGGCGGCTCCTGGCTGGGGCCGCGCGGCTATCAGGCCATCACCCGCTCGTCCAGCAACGCGAACTGGTCGGGCACCGCCGCCTCGTCATGGTCGGTCAGGGTGGTCGGGTAATCGCCGGTGAAGCAGGCGTCGCAATGGCTCGGGCTGGCGGCGTCGCGGCCGGGCTCGCCCATCGCGCGGTAAAGTCCGTCGACCGAGACGAAGGCGAGGCTGTCCGCGCCGATATAGGCCGCCATCTCCTCCACCGTCATGCGCGCGGCGAGCAGCTTGGCCCGCTCCGGCGTATCGACTCCGTAGAAGCAGCTGTGCCGCGTCGGCGGCGAGGCGATGCGCATGTGCACCTCGGTCGCGCCGGCATCGCGCATCATCTGCACGATCTTGAGGCTGGTCGTGCCGCGCACGATCGAATCGTCGATCAACACGATCCGCTTGCCCGCGAGCAGCGCGCGATTGGCATTGTGCTTCAGCTTCACGCCAAGGTGGCGGATATTGTCCGCCGGCTGGATGAAGGTGCGACCGACATAATGCGAGCGGATGATGCCCAGCTCGAACGGCACGCCGCTCTCCTGAGCATAGCCGATCGCGGCGGGCACGCCCGAATCGGGCACGGGGATCACATAATCCGCATCGGCCGGATTCTCGCGCGCGAGCTCTGCGCCGATCGCCTTGCGCACCGAATAGACCGACTGGCCGTCGACGACCGAATCGGGACGCGAGAAATAGACCTGCTCGAACACGCAGGGCCGTGCGCGTACCGGCGCGAACGGGTGGATCGAGCGGATGCCGCTTTCCGACACGGTGATGAGCTCACCCGGCTCGACATGGCGTACGAATTCGGCGCCGCACACGTCGAGCGCGACCGTCTCCGATGCGAAGATAGTCGCGTCGCCCAATTTGCCCATCACCAGCGGCCGGATGCCGAGCGGATCGCGGCAGGCGATCATGCCCTCGGGGGTCATGCAGATCAGCGAATAGGCGCCCTCGATCCGGCGGAGCGCGTCGATGAAGCGGTCGATCAGGGTGCGATAGCTGGAGGTGGCGACGAGGTGGATGATCGTTTCGGTATCGCTGGTCGACTGGAAGATCGAACCACGGCGGATCAACTCGCGCTTGAGCGTCATCGCGTTGGAGATATTGCCGTTATGCGCCACCGCGAAGCCACCTGAGGCAAGCTCCGCGAACAACGGCTGGACGTTGCGGATCGCGGTCTCGCCGGTCGTCGAATAGCGCACGTGGCCCATGCCGACGCGGCCCGACAGGCTGCGGATCACGTCGTCGCGATCGAAATTGCCGGCAACGTGGCCCATCGCGCGATGCGTATGGAACAGGTGGCCGTCCCAGGTGGTGACGCCCGCCGCCTCCTGGCCGCGATGCTGGAGGGCATGGAGACCGAGCGCCACGATGGCGGCGGCAGATTCGACGTCGTAAACGCCGAAAATGCCGCATTCCTCGCGGAGATGGTCGTCGTCGAAGGGATTCGTGGTGAGCATCGCCCGCCTCTGGGTGGAACGCGTGGCGGATATAGGGCAGCCAAACACGATTGTCGCCCTCCGTGACGATCATGTGACGAATTCCGTTGGTTACCGTGATCGGCTAGGGGCGTCGGCCATGACCGACGATCGCGAACAGGGCACGCGCCTTCAGCTCAAATGGGATGCGGCCGGGCTCGTCACCGCCGTGGTGACGCATCACCAGACGGGCGAGCCGCTGATGGTGGCGCATATGAACGAAGAGGCGCTGGAGCGGACGATCGCCGGCGGCGAGGCGTGGTTCTGGTCGCGTTCGCGCGGGCGGTTGTGGCGCAAGGGCGAGACGTCGGGTCATGTGCTGCGCGTGATCGAACTGCGCGTCGATTGCGATCAGGACGCGCTGTGGCTGCGCGCCGATCCCGCCGGCCCGGCCTGCCACACCGGCGCGACGAGCTGCTTCTACCGCCGAATCGAGAATGGTGCGCTGGTCCGCGCCGATTGAGTGCCAATCCCGTCCTCGCGATCGATATGGGATAGTTACTGCCGGTGATTTACCAATAACCTTCACACAATCGGCATATTTACTTTAAAAGTTGCTGCGTTTTGCAGTATTAACGCTCTTTAAATATCGACACTGCGCGAACACTTGCCCATGAGTGCGGCACGGCCAGCGGATGGCCGGTGTACAGTAGCTTGGGAGTTGTTATGAAGGTTTGGACCTATCTCGCCGGCGTCGCTCTTCTCGCGGGCGCCAGCTCCCAGGCGGATGCCACCATCTCGCTTTTCCTGCAGACGAGCGGCGTGAACAACGGCAACGTGACCTATGTGGGCGCGTCCAACTCCAACCTGTTCACCTACAATGGCAATTATGGTGCCTTCTCGATCGGCGTTTCGGCCGGCGGTTCGGCCACCGGCGCCGATTTCTTCACGCAGACGCTCGACACCAGCGCCGATCTGGCCGGCTCGCTGACGATCTACCTCGTCAAGTCGGGCCTGACCGCACAGCCGGCGAGCCTGCTGAGCACCTTCACCGCCAACGGCTACAACCTGGTCTCGGTGGCTGAATCGACCTTCATGAACGACATCGAGCTCGCCAACGCGATGTTCGACACGACCAATCTCGGGTCGACCTATTCGGTCAGCGCGCCGTCGGCCGGCACCGACGACAGCTACGAGGTCGCCAAGTACACGGTCACTACCGCCGATGGCGGCGGCACCGCCAACAGCACGATCAACATTACCGCGGGCGCGGTGCCGGAAGCGGCGACGTGGGCGATGATGCTGGTCGGCTTCGGCCTGATGGGCTTCATGCTCCGCCAGCGTCGTCCGGCGAACGTGACCTTCGCCTGACGTCTCCGGCGGCGAACCCTTCGATCTGGACAGGAGAGGCCGGCGGACGCGAGTCCGTCGGCCTTTTCGTCATGAAAGCGCGGCGAACCGCGCCTCGATCGCGTCCCAGATCAGCGCGGGCGTATCGGTGCCGTTGAAGGCGTCGATCGCGACGATGCCGGTGGGCGAGGTGACGTTGATCTCGGTCAGGTAGCCCGCAATCACGTCGATGCCGACGAAGACGAGCCCGCGCCTCGCCAGTTCGGGGCCGATCTTCGCGCAGATCTCAAGCTCGCGCGGGGTCAGCTCGGTCGCCGCGCCCTTGCCGCCGACGGCGAGGTTGGAGCGGATCTCGCCCGCCTTGGGCAGGCGGTTGACCCCGCCCGCCGGCTTGCCGTCGACCAGCACGATGCGCTTGTCGCCCTTCGCCACGTCGGGAAGGAACGCCTGCACCATGAACGGCTCGCGCCACACCTGCCCGAACAATTCGGTGAGCGCGGCAAGGTTCGCGTCCTTCGCGCCGACATGGAACACCGCCGAGCCGGCATTGCCGTAAAGCGGCTTCACCACCACCTCGCGATGCTCGGCATGGAAGGCGCGCGCCTCGTCCAGCCGGCGCGTGATGAGCGTCGGCGGCATGAACTCGGCATAATCGAGCACGAACAGTTTCTCGGGTGCGTTGCGCACCGCCGCCGGATCGTTGACCATCAGGGTGCGGTGCTGGATGCGTTCCAGCAGATGGGTGGCGGTGATGTAGGCGAGGTCGAACGGCGGATCCTGCCGCATCAGCACCACATCGACATCCTCGGCCAGATCGAGCGTCATCGGCGCGCCCGAATGGTGATGGTCGCCCGCGACGCGCTGGACGGTGACAGGGCGCGCCGGCGCGGTCAGCCGCCCGTCGCGATAGGACAGGTCGCCCGCCGCATAATGGAACAGGCTGTGCCCGCGCGCCTGCGCCGAAAGCATCAGTGCGAAGGTCGAATCGCCGGCGATGTTGATCGTCTCGATCGGGTCCATCTGGACCGCGACGCGCAGGGCCATGTCGTCCTCCTTTGGGGTCGAGCGCGCCGATAGGCGCTCGCGCGCCGGCTGTCACCCGATCCAGGCATTCTCGATGTGGCGCAGCCGGCGGCCGGGCGCGATCAGGATGACGTCGATCCGCATGTCGTCGTTCGGCTGGAGGAAGCGCGGCGCCAGTAGCTCGGCCGCCGCGGCGACGCGGGCGAGGCGGCGTTCGTCGATCGCGAAGTCGAGCTCGGCGTCGGTCGCCCGGCTCTTCACCTCGACGAAGGCGACGAGGCCCGATCGCCGCGCGACGATGTCGATCTCGCCCACCGGCGTGCGGACGCGGCGCGCGAGGATGCGCCAGCCCTTCAGCCGCAGCCACCACGCCGCGCCCGTCTCGGCCACGCGCCCGCGTCGTTCGGCGCTGCGCCGATCGGTCACCGGGCCTTCAGCTCCAGCGCGCGCGCATACAGATCGGCGCGGGCGAGGCCGGTCGCCTGCGAAACCTCCTTCGCGGCCTTCGCGGCCGGCATCCGCTCCAGCGCGCGGACGAGCAGCGCGTCCGCATCGACTGCCCCTGCCAGCGGCGCTTCGCCGGGCGGGGCGACGACCACCACGATCTCGCCCTTGGGCGGCGCGTCGGCATAGCGGGCGGCGAGCGCCGGCAGCGTATCGGCGACGCATTCCTCGTAGGTCTTGCTGATTTCGCGCGCGACCGCCGCCTCGCGTCCGCCGAGCCCCTCCGCCAGCGCGGCGAGGGTCGCGCCCAGCCGCGGCCCCGATTCGTAGAATACGAGCGTCGCCCGGATCGCCGACACCTCGGCGATCGTGTCGGCGCGTGCCTTGGCCTTGGCGGGCAGGAAGCCCATGAACAGGAACCGGTCGGTCGGCAGCCCCGCCAGCGTCAGCGCCGCGATTGCAGCGCACGGGCCGGGGATAGTGACGATCGCATGGCCCGCCTCGCGCGCCTCGCGCACCAGTTTGTAGCCCGGATCGGAGATGAGCGGCGTGCCCGCGTCGGAGACGAGCGCGATCGCCTCGGTCGCCATCCGCGCGATCAAGCCGGGGCGGACGCGGTCGGCATTATGGTCGTGATAGGGGATCATCTGCCGCTTCGTACCGATGTGGGCGAGCAGCTTGGCGGTGACGCGGCTATCCTCCACCGCGATCGCATCGGCTTGGCCAAGGATCGTCGCGGCGCGCGACGAGAGGTCGGACAAGTTGCCGATCGGGGTCGCGACGATGTAGAGGCCCGGCGCAAGACGCCCCTCTTCGGGTTGGAACAAGGACATAAACGGACCATGGCAGAGGCTGGTGCCCGGCGGCAATCTTCACGCACGATCGTGACGCGCTTCATGACGGCGGCGCTCGCGCTGGCGCTGGCGGGGTGCTCGACCGTGGTGCCGCATGGCCGCGGCCCGGAGCGGGCCGTCGCCCCGCCGCCGCCGCCCGTTGCAGGTCCGGCGCCCGCGCCGCAGACCGGGCTTCCCGTCGATGTCGAACGGCATCGCGTGGCGCTGCTGGTGCCCCTGACGGGGCCGGCCGCGGCGGTCGGGCGCTCGATCGCCGACGCCGCTTCGCTCGCTTTGGTCGATACCGGCGGCAAGGCGTTGCGCATCACCACCTACGATACCGCGCCGGGCGCACAGCTCGCCGCGCAGAAGGCGCTGGCGGAGGGCAACGGCCTGATCCTCGGCCCGCTTCTCGCCGACGACGTGCGTGCGGTGGCGCCCACTGCGGCGGCGGCCGGCGTGCCAGTGATCGCCTTTTCCAACGATTCGTCGGTGCTGGGCGACGACGTCTGGCTGCTGGGATTCTCGCCGGGCCAGTCGATCGATCGGGTGGTGCGCTATGCCAAGAGCCGGGGGCTCACCCGCTTCGCCGGGCTGATCCCGCAGGGCGTCTACGGACGCGGCGCCGCCAGCACGCTGATCCACACGGCCGAGGCGGCCGGCGGGAGCGTGGTCGCGATGCAGAGCTTCAACCGCAGCCCGAAATCGATCGCCGATGCGGTAACGTCGCTGTCCAAGCAGAAGTTCGATGCGGTGCTGATCGCCGACAGCGGGCGCATCGCGGTCGCGGCGGCGCCGCTGCTGCGCAAGAACGGCGTGGCCGCGAAATTGCTCGGCACCGAATTGTGGAATGCCGAGCCGGGCCTGAATGCCGCGCCGGTGATGGCCGGTGCATGGTTCGCCAGCGTCGACGACACGACCTTCGGTCAGTTCGCGACGCGCTACAAGGCGCGGTATGACGGCCGCACGCCCTATCGGCTCGCCAGCCTGGGTTATGACGGCGTGCTGCTCGCCGCGCGGATCGCGTCCGATTGGAAGATGGGCGCGCCGTTCCCGGTCGATCGACTGGCGGACGAGGGCGGCTTCTCCGGCGTGGACGGCGCGTTCCGTTTTTCCGGCGGCCACGTCGCCGAGCGCGCGCTGGCGGTGCATCAGGTGGGCGCCGGCGGCACGGTCGTGTCGCCCGCGCCGACCGCCTTCTAGCGCCTCAGACGGCGATCTCGCGCAGGATCGCGTCGAGCAGGAGCATGCCGGCCGGCAATACGCGCAGGCGCTCCGCATCGCGCGCGACGAGGCCCTGCCGCTCGAGTCGCGCCACCCGCGCGTCGTCATAGGCGCCGGCGATGCGGGCGAGCGGTACGCCTTCCTCCAGCCGTAGCCCCATCAGCAAGGCCTCGACCGGGCGCGTCGCCGCATCGAGGGCTTCTTCCTCGGCGATGCCGTTGCCGGCCGTGTCGATGCGCGCGAGCCAGTTCTCGGGTTTCTTGGCCCGCACCGTCGCGATGCCCGCGCGCCGGCCATGCGCGCCGGGGCCGACCCCGACATAGTCGCCGTAGCGCCAGTAAGTGAGATTGTGGCGGCTCTCCTGCCCGGTGCGCGCGTGGTTCGAGATTTCGTAGGCGGGCAAGCCGGCGGCGGCGGTGACGTCGCGCGTCAGCTCGAACAGAGTGGCGGCCTCGTCGGGATCGACCGTCTCCAGCCTGCCTTGTGCCACCAATGTCGCGAAGCGCGTGCCCGGCTCGATCGTGAGCTGATAGAGCGACAGGTGATCCGTGCCGAAGCCGAGCGCGCGGGCGAGTTCAGCCTCCCATGCCGCGATCGACTGGCCGGGCCGCGCATAGATCAGATCGGCGCTCACCCGGTCGAAGGCGCGCTGCGCGACGTCGAGGGCTGCCAGCCCTTCGTTCACGTCGTGCGCGCGGCCGAGGAAACGCAGGGCTTCGTCGTCGAGCGCCTGCAGCCCCAGGCTCACGCGATTGACGCCCGCCGCCGCCAGATCGGTGAAGCGCGCCGCTTCGACCGAAGAGGGGTTCGCCTCCAGCGTGATCTCGATATCGGGCGCGAAGCTCCAGCGCGTCTCGGCTGCAGCGATCAGCGCCGCGACGGTGGAGGGCGGCATCAGCGAGGGGGTGCCACCGCCGAAGAAGATCGAGGTCAGCCGTCGCCCGCTGGTGCGCTCGGCCTCATAAGCGAGGTCGGTCAGCAGCGCGTCACGCCAGCGCGCCTGATCGACGCCGTCGCGGACGTGGCTGTTGAAGTCGCAATAAGGGCATTTGGAGACGCAGAACGGCCAGTGGACGTAGAGCGCGAGCCCGTCGGCGTCGGTCAGGGCGCCAGGCACGCCGCCACCAGCTTGGCGAACGCCGCCGCGCGATGGCTGATGCGGTTCTTCTCGGCGGGATCGAGTTCGGCGAAGGTCTGGTCGTAGCCATTGGGCATGAACATCGGATCATAGCCGAAGCCGATCGTGCCGCGCGGCGGCCAGACAAGGTGACCCTCGGCGCGCCCCTCGAAGCTCTCGACATGGCCGTCGGGCCAGCAGAGCGACAGCACGCTGACGAAATGCGCGTCGCGCCCCGCATCGGGATCGGCCGCCGCCAGCGCCGACTCGACCTTCTCCATGGCCATGGTCCAGTCGCGGCCGTTCGGCGTCTCGGCCCAATCGGCGGTATAAACGCCCGGATCGCCGCCGAGCGCGTCGACGCACAGCCCGCTGTCGTCGGCGAGCGCGACGATGCCGGCCAGATCGGCCGAGAAACGCGCCTTCAGCTCGGCATTGGCGAAGAAGGTCGTGCCGGTCTCGACCGGCTCGGGAATGTCGAGCGACGCCGCCGAGACCGGTTCGATGCCATAGGGGGCGAGCAGGGCGCGGATCTCGCGCACCTTGCCCTCATTGTGGCTGGCGATGACGAGCGTGCCGGGCTGGAGCCGGCGATGCGGCACCGCGGGCGGCTCGTCGTCGACCAGCATGATCGTCACCTGCCCACCGCCAGCCGCTGCGCGGCGAAGATCTCGCCGCAGCCGATGCGGGCGAGGCGGAGCAGGCGCAGCAGCGCTTCCTCGTCATAGGTCGCGCCCTCGGCGGTCGCTTGCGCCTCGGCGATGTTGCCGTCGGACAGGAGCACGAAATTGGCGTCGGCATGCGCGTTCGAATCCTCGACATAATCGAGGTCGAGCACCGGCGTGCCCTCGTAGATGCCGCACGAGACCGCGGCGACCTGCGACTTGATCGGATCCTGCGCCAGCAGGCCCTGCGACAGCAGCCCGTCGACCGCCAGCCGCAGCGCGACCCACGCGCCCGAGATCGAGGCGGTGCGCGTGCCGCCGTCGGCCTGGATCACATCGCAGTCGAGCGTGATCTGGCGTTCGCCGAGCGCGGTCAGATCGACCACCGTCCGTAGCGAGCGGCCGATCAGCCGCTGGATTTCCTGCGTGCGGCCGGATTGCTTGCCCTTGGCGGCCTCGCGCTGGCCGCGCGTGTGCGTGGCGCGCGGCAGCATGCCATATTCGGCGGTGACCCAGCCCTGGCCCTTGCCGCGCAGGAACGGCGGCACGCGCTCTTCGATCGAGGCGGTGACCAGCACCTTGGTGTCGCCAAAGCCGATCAGGCACGAGCCCTCGGCATGGCGGGTATAGCCAGGCTGCACGCTGATGGCGCGCATCTGATCGGGCGCGCGGCCACTGGGACGCATGGTGATCCTTATTCGCTGGTGGAGCCGCGCCTTAGACCCGCCCGGTCGCCACCGCAAAAGCTTTCGGCGCGCGCCCCAAGCCCTTACATGAAGCACGGATGCCACCCGTCGCTGAATTGTCGGCCCGCGCGCGCCAGGTGTTCCGCCTCGTGGTGGAAGGTTATCTCGATTCGGGGATGCCGGTGGGATCGCGCACCATCGCGCAGTTGGGCGGCCTCAACCTCTCGCCCGCATCGATCCGCAACGTGATGCAGGATCTGGAGGAGCGCGGGCTGCTCGCCGCGCCACACGCGTCGGCCGGGCGTATGCCGACAGAGGGCGGGCTGCGCCTGTTCGTCGATGCGATGATGCAGGCGACCGAGCCGTCCGATCTCGAGCGCGCCGCGATCGAGGCGCAGGCGCGCGGCCCGATCGAGGAAGCGCTCGTCGCGACCAGCCAGGTGCTGTCAGGCCTGTCGGCCTGCGCCGGCATCGTGCTGGTGCCGCGCCGCGAGCCGGTGCTGCGCCAATTCTCGTTCGTGCCGCTGAATGGCGGGCAGGCGGTGGCGGTGCTGGTCGGTGCCGATGGCTCGGTCGAGAATCGCGTGGTCGATATTCCGGCCGACGTGGTGCTCGGCGCGCTCGACGAAGCGGGCAATTATATCAGCGCCCGGCTGGCGGGGCTCACCCTGCCGCAGGCGCAGGCGCGGCTGATCGACGAGATCGCGCAAGGCCGCGTCGCGCTCGACGAGGCAGCGCGCGGGCTGGTCGCGCGCGGGCTGGCGTTATGGTCGGAGGATGGCGCGCACCGTCCGGTGATGATCGTGCGCGGCCAGGCCAATCTGATCGACGCGACCGCCGCCGCCGATCTGGAGCGCGTGCGCCAGCTGCTCGACGAGATCGAGGGCAAGGAGGAGATCGCCCGGCTGCTGGAAAGCGCGCGTGGCGCCCGCGCGATGAAGATCTTCATCGGATCGGAGAACAAGCTGTTCGCGTTGTCGGGCTCGTCGGTGATCGCCGCGCCCTATCATGATGCCGCCGGCCGGGTGGTCGGCGTGGTGGGGGTTATCGGGCCGACGCGATTGAACTATGCGCGCGTGGTTCCCATGGTGGAATTCACCGCACAGACACTGACGAGATGGATGGCATGACCGAAGAGACGACCACCCCCGACGCCGACCTGCGCGACGAAACCGCGGCCGCAGCGCCCGAAGTGGCCGAGCATGACGACGCCACCGCGCTTCGCGCCGAGATCGAGGATCTGAAGAAGCAGATCCTCTATGCGCAGGCCGAGGCGCAGAATGTACGTCGCCGGCTGGAGAAGGACGCCACCGACGCGCGCGCTTATGCCGCCACCGGCTTCGCACGCGACATGCTGTCGGTCGCCGACAATCTAGCCCGCGCGCTCGCCGCGATCCCGGCCGAACTGCGCGAGGGCGAGAGCACCAAGGGCCTCGTCACCGGCATCGAGATGACCGGCAAGGAGCTGGACAATGTCTTCCAGCGCAACGGCATTACCCGCATCGAGGCGATCGGCGCCAAACTCGACCCCAATCGCCACCAGGCGATGATCGAGATGCCGAGCGATCAGGCCCCTGGCACGATCGTGCAGGAGATGCAGGCGGGCTACATGATCAAGGATCGGCTGCTCCGCCCGGCGATGGTCGCCGTCGCAAGGGCGCCCGATCAGCCGCGCGTGGATCGCGAGGCCTGATTTCATCGCTTGCGTCGATCATCTTGCCGAATCTGCGGCGCGCCGCAACGCAACCGCTGAGGCTTTGTTCCGACGGTAACGTCTCTTCCCTAGGTGCAGGGCATCGGGGACGAGCATGCGGTCGTTACGAGGCAAAGTGTTAGGGATCGGGCTCGGGTCAGCCTTGGTGTTCGCGCTGACCGGCGTGAGCGCCGAGGAGACGCTGCCACAGGCATCGCCGCCGGCGCTGGTCGAGGCGCGTGCCGACGCGAACACGCTATCGGTGATGACCTACAATATCGAGGGGCTGCCGACGCCGGTCCGGTTCGGGCGCAGCGACGCCGCGCGCCGGATCGCCGAGCAGCTGGCGGCGATGCGCGCCGATGGCGCGCAGCCGCATGTCGTCGTGCTGCAGGAGGCGTTCGGGAGCGCGCAGCGCTCGATCGGGCGCAAGGCAGGCTATCGCTATGTCGCCTTCGGACCCGATCGTGATCTCGTCAATCACGAGCCGGAGAGCGATGCCGACCGCGCATTCGCCCGGCGCGGCAATTTCATGAAGGGTGAGGGCATCGGCAAGTGGGCGGGCAGCGGGCTCGCCATCCTGTCCGATTACCCGATCGTCTCGGTCGCGCGCACGGCATTCCCGACCTTTGCCTGCGCGGGTTACGACTGCCTCGCCAACAAGGGCGTCATGCTCGCGATGGTGCAGGTGCCCGGCGCCGCGCAGCCGGTCGCCGTCGTCGCGACCCACATGAATTCGCGGCAGGCATCGGGCGTCTCCGCGGATCGCTTCACCTATGCGTGGATGCGCCAGTCGGAAACGATCGGTTCGTTCCTGAAGGCCAATCTGGCAGCCGGCACGCCCTATGTGTTGGCCGGCGACACCAATATCGGCAAGTCGGTGGAGCGTCGCGCGGCATTCGAGGCGATGCTGGCGAGCCTGCCGCGCGCGACCGATGCCGGCGTCGTGCGCACCGCGCTCGGCACCTGTCTGGGTGCCGACAGCGGCTGCGCGCTCGGCCAGGCGGTGGAGGTCAAGAAGGCCTTTCGCCGCGGCAAGGATTGGCAGGCTTATGCCTCGGGCGCGGAACTGGCGATCGCACCGGCGGCCATCGACGCCCCGTTCGGGCACGATGCGAACGGCCGGATGCTGTCCGACCATATCGGCTACACCGCTTTCTATCGTCTCGCCGATGCGCGGCCCGCGGCGGGCGGGGTCGTCGCGCTGCGCTGACGCCTCCGCTCTCCGCGTCATGCCAGCGGACGCTGGCATCTCGTGCGGTGGCGCGTTGAAGCGGCAGACCCCAGCTTTCGCTGGGGTGGCGATGCTTCTGCCGGGGTGACAGAGGGAAGCGGGGGTGAACGGGTGCGATCCCTCTAGCCTTCGCCGCGCTTTCCCCTTACATGCGCGCGGCTCTTTCTCACATCCGCGAGACAATCATGAAAATCAGCGGCGTGGACATTCGTCCCGGCAACATCATCGAATATGAGGGCGGCATCTGGCGCGCCGTCAAGATCCAGCATACCCAGCCCGGCAAGGGCGGGGCCTATATGCAGGTCGAGATGAAGAACCTCATCGACGGCCGCAAGAACAATGTCCGCTTCCGCTCGGCGGAGACGGTCGAGCGCGTCCGTCTCGATACCACCGACTTCCAGTTCCTGTTCCGCGACGGCGACCAGCTGACGTTCATGGACAAGCAGACCTACGACCAGATCACGCTCGACGCGGGCATCCTCGGCGACGCCGCGGCGTTCCTGCAGGACGGCATGGACGTGGTGATGGAGCTTTACGACGAGCGCCCGATCTCGGTGCAGCTGCCCGACACGATCGAGGCGACGATCGTCGAGGCCGACGCGGTGGTGAAGGGGCAGACCGCCTCGTCCAGCTACAAGCCGGCCGTGCTCGACAATGGCGTGCGCGTGATGGTGCCGCCGCATATCTCGTCGGGCACGCGCATCGTCGTCGACGTGTACAGCCAGGAATATGTCCGCCGCGCGGAGTGATCCTGTCGAGCCCTCCCGGTTTGGGAGGGCGTAAGGCGGGGGATATGCCCTCGTCGTGATAGTCCTTACCCTTCCGCGCGCCTTTGCGCGCGGGCCCTCTCCGTCGGGAGAGGCGATCAGGAGCTTCTAGTGGCAGCCCATTCCGGCCTCATCACCGTCATGGAGCGCGCCGCCCGCAAGGCGGCGCCGCGCCTGCGCCGCGATTTTGGCGAGGTCCAGCAACTCCAGGTCTCGCGCAAGGGTCCGGCCGACTTCGTCAGCCAGGCCGACCAGCAGGCCGAGGAGACCCTCTACGAGGAGCTGAAGAAAGCCCGGCCCGACTGGGGCTTCCTCGGCGAAGAGGGGGGCGCGCGCGAGGGCGATCCCACCAAGCCGCGCTGGATCGTCGATCCGCTCGACGGCACATCCAACTTCCTCCACGGCGTTCCGCACTTTGCGATCTCGATCGCGGTCGAGGAGCCGAAGCCGAACGGGCAGGGCGAAATCACGCAGGGACTGGTCTACCAGCCGCTCACCGACGAAAGCTTCTGGGCGGAAAAGGGCCGGGGTGCGTGGCTGTTCGACAAGCGCCTGCGCGTGTCGGCGCGGCGCGACCTGTCGGAGGCATTGGTCGCGACCGGCATCCCGTTCATGGGCCACGGCGATTTCGAGCAGTGGACGCGCATCTTCGCGCATGTCGGACCGCAGGTGGCGGGCATTCGCCGCTTCGGCGCCGCCGCGCTCGATCTGGCGTGGGTGGCCGCCGGGCGCTTCGACGCTTATTGGGAAAGCAACCTCAAGCCATGGGATACGGCGGCGGGCATGCTGCTGGTCAAGGAAGCGGGTGGCTTCGTCACCGATTTCCGCGGCGGCGACCAGCCGATGATCCGCAACGAATATCTGGCCGCCAGCGACAGCATGCATTCCAAGCTGCACAAGCTGGTCGCGCAGGCGCTGCGCAAGGCGTGAACCGCTTTTAATTAAGCCGCCGTCATCCCAGCGAAAGCTGGGATCTCCCGAAGCATGCGCGCGCCCTGTCCGAACGAGATCCCAGCGTTCGCTGGGACGAGGGCGTTCAGCGTGGCCGGCTGATCGGCATGCCGCCTGCCTCGCGGTGGCGGATGATGCGCAGATAGCCTTCGACCAACGCGCCGTTGACCGCATCCCACGAATAACGCTCGCTTGTGGCACGGCCCGCGGCGCCGGCCTCGGCCCGCGCGCCCGGATCCTCGCAGTAACGGCGCAGCGCCTGCGCGAACTGCTCGCTCGCGCCGGGACGGATCAGGCGGCCGGTCACGCCTTCCTCGACGAGGCTGAGGCTGCCGGTCGCGCGCGCCGCGATCACCGGCAGGCCGCACGCCATCGCCTCCAACGTGACGTTGCCGAACGTCTCGGTCACCGACGGGTTGAGCAGCATGTCGGCACTGGCGATAGCGCGGGCGAGATCGTCGCCGCGCTGGAAGCCGGTGAAGATCGCATCGTCGGGCAGCCGCCCCTGGAACCATTGCCGCGCAGGGCCCTCGCCGATCACCAGCACGCGCGAGCGCACGCCGCTCCGCCGCAGCACGTCGATCGATTCGGCGAAGACGTCGAGCCCCTTCTCCATCACGATGCGGCCGATGAAGGCGATCACCGGCTCGTCGTCGCGAATGCCGAGTGCGCGCCGCCACACCGGATCGCGCCGCGCGGGGTTGAAGATGTCGGTCTCGACGCCGCGCGACCAGATGCCGACGTCGTAGCTCATGCGTTGCTCGCGCAGCACCTGTGCCATCGACTCGGACGGTGCGAAGATCGCGTCGCAGCGGCGATAGAGGCGACGGATCACCGCCTCGATCGCGGGCTCGAGGAAGGCCATGTTATAATAGCGGAAATAGGTCTCGAACCGGGTGTGGACCGAGGCCACGACCGGCACGTTCCAGCGACGCGCCAGCGTCACCGCGCGATGGCCGAGGAATTCGGGCGACGAGATGTGGAAGATGTTCGCGCCGAAATCCTTGAGATCGCGCTGCACCTTGGGCGTGATGCCGAGCGGCATGCGATATTCGGCGCGGCCGGGGAAGGGGATGGCGGGCACGCCGATCACCTTGCCGATCGACGGGAAAGCCGGGTTCGGGCTCTTGGGGCTGTAGATCCGCACCCGCGCGCCATTCTTCTGCAGATAGCCGGTCAGGCGGTTGAGCGCCTGGTTGGCGCCATCGCGCACATAATTATAGTTGCCCGAGAACAGGGCGACGCGAAGATCGGATACTTCCATGCGCGGGGTGGTTAGCGGCGCGGCCCGGAAAACGCCATCGCCCGCAGTACGATATCGCACCTGCTATTGCAGCGTCGCCTCATCGCCATCGTGCGGCCCGAAGAAGCGCAGGAACTGGACCAGCAGGTCGGCGCGATCCGGCACGTCGCGCGCCTCCAGCAACGCCTGCTTGGCGGCGATGTCGAACGGCGCGATCTGCGCGATGCCGTTGACCAGCGCCTCGTCGTCCAGCCGGCCGACGCTTTCCCAATCCACCTGATAGCCGTGCCGCCGCGCGAACGCCTTGGCATGATTCTCCAGATCGGCGCGCAGGATGCTCGCCAATACCGGCTGATCCTCGTCGGCATCCTCGGCAAAATCGTCGAAGCTCGCCTCGATCTGGCGGAAAGGCGTGCCAGCATCCAGCTCGCGCACCGTGCGGAAGCGGCTCAGCCCCTCCAGCACCAGATTGAAGCGGCCGTCCTCCAGCGCCTCGACATGCGCGATGCGGCCGAGGCAGCCGATGTCGAACAAGGCTGGCCGGTCGCTCTCCTCGCCAGGCCGCGGCTGAATCATGGCGATGCGGCGATCGCGCGCCAGCGCGTCGCTGACCATCGCCCGATAACGCGGCTCGAAGATGTGCAACGGCAAATGGCTGCGCGGGAACAGCAAGGCGCCCGGCAGCGGGAAGATCGACAATCGGCTGCCGGTCTTGAGCATCAGCCGAACAATATCGCCGAGAGCCGCCGCCGCTGCGCCGCCACCCACGGATCCTCGAGCCCGGTCGCCTCGAACAAGGTGAGCAGCCGCTTGCGCGCGGCATTCTCGTTCCAGTCGCGATCCTGCGCGATCGAATCGAGCAATAGGTCCGCCGCGCCGTCGCGGTCGCCGCTCGCCATCAACGCGCCGGCGAGTTCGTAGCGCGCGTCCTGATCGGTCGGATCGGCGGCGACGCGCACGCGCAGCGCGGCGAGATCGCCGGCCAGGCCGGTCTCGCCCGCCAGCGCCACCGCTGCGCGCGCCCGCGCGATGGCGGGATCCTTCGCCTTGTCCTCGGGCAGAGCGTCCAGCACGGCCTGCGCCTCGTCGACATGACCAGCGGCGAGCAAAGCGCGCACATGGCCGCTCACCACCGCGGGATCCTCCGGCGCCATTTCGGCGAGCTGTCCGAAGATCGAGAGCGCACGCTCGGCGTCGCCCTCGGCCAGCACCTGTTCGCCCATCTCGATCAGCGGGGCGATATCCTCCTGCAATTGGTCGTCGGCACCGTTGATCGGAAGCTGGCGCAGGATCTGGTCCAGCATCTGCGTGATCTGGCCCTCCGTGCGCGCGGGCGTGAGATCGGCGACGGGCTGGCCCTGGAAGATCGCATAGACGGTCGGGATCGAGCGGACGCGGAACTGGCTCGCGATCAGCTTCTGCTGGTCGACGTCGACCTTGACCAGCTTGACGCCCTTATTGGCGTAGGCCGCAGCGACCTTCTCCAGCACCGGGCCGAGTTGCTTGCAGGGGCCGCACCATTCGGCCCAGAAATCGAGGATCACCAGCGCGTCCATCGACGGCTCGATCACGTCGCGCTTGAACGCTTCGATCTCCTCGCGCTCGGTGGCGCTCAGGCCCAGGGTCGCCAAGGGTCACATCTCCAAAACAAAGGTCGGGCATTATGTGGTCCGTTTCGCCGCCGCGACAAGCCCGCGCGTCGATGCGAAAAGGGGCTTGCGGCCTTGCAGGGTCGCAGCTATCAGCGCGCCTCACCCCCGGGGTCCACCCCGGTTGCAACGCGAGCGGGCGTAGCTCAGGGGTAGAGCACGACCTTGCCAAGGTCGGGGTCGAGGGTTCGAATCCCTTCGCCCGCTCCAGCGTCGTCATCGCTTCCGTGTGAACGGAAAGCGATCGCGGATCGCTTCGTTGAAGTAGCGCCCCTTGGATGGGGCCTTCTCCAGCTCCTCGAATATCTCGGGCGGTACGTCGCGATAGGCGTAACGGCGTCCGGTGACGAAGGTCACGTCGAGCCGGCGATCGTCTTCGTCATAAGCGGTGGCGCGGATCGCGGTGGACGGCATTAAGCGGCAACGCGCCTCCGCGCACTGCGCTCCTTCTTCTCAGCGCGTGCGCACGTAGCGCCCTGGGGCGTCCTCGATCGCGGGCAGCTTGCCCTGGCCGGGGATGCGCGCGCCGTCGGCGGCGACGTCATCGCCTGAAAGTGTATCGATCCAGCTGATCCAGTCGGGCCACCAACTTCCCTTATGCTCGGTCGCACCGGCGACGAATTCCGCCAGCGTCGGCACCTTGGCGTCGTTGGTCCAATAGCCGTATTTGTTGGCGGCGGGCGGATTGACCACGCCGGCGATGTGGCCCGAGCCCGCCAGCACGAAGCGCAGCGGGCCGGCGAAATGGTGGGTCAGCTTCCACACGCTTTCCGGCGGCGCGATATGATCCTCACGGCCGGCCTGGACGTAGCTGGGGGTGCGCACTTGGGAGAGGTCGATCGGCACCTCGGCCACGCTCAGCCCGCCCGCCTTCACCAGCAGATTGTCGCGGTAGAGATCGGACAGATAGCGCCGGTGCCATTCGGCCGGCAGATTGGTGACGTCGCTGTTCCAATGCAGCAGGTCGAACGGCGCATAATCGTTCGCCAGCAGGTAATTGTTGACGACATAGTTCCAGATCAGGTCGCGCCCGCGCAGCAAGTTGAACGTCGCGGCGAGATAACGCCCGTCGAGGAAGCCGTCGGTGGCGAAGCTGTTGATGAGGCCGATCTGGGCGTCGTCCACGAACAGCGACAGGTCGCCCGCCTGGCTGAAATCGACCTGCGCGGTGAAGAAGGTCGCGCTCGCCACCTTCTCGCCCTCGCCGCGTGCCGCAAGCCACGCCAGCAGCATCGCCATCGCGGTGCCGGCGACGCAATAGCCGATCACATGCACGCTCGGCACGTTGAGCAGGTCGCGCACCGTGTCGATCGCGTCATGCTCGCCCGCAAGGATGTAATCGTCCATCAGCGTGCCGGCCATGCTGGCGTCGGCCGACTTCCACGACACCATGAACACCGACAGCCCCTGGTCGAGCGCCCAGCGCACGAAGCTCTTCTCGGGCCGCAGGTCGAGAATGTAGAAGCGGTTGATCCATGGCGGGAAGATCAGCAGCGGCGTCGCCTTCACGTTCGGCGTCGTCGGCGCATAATGGATCAGCTGGTAGAGCGCGGTCTCCTTGACGACCTTGCCGGGCGTGGTGGCGATGTTGCGGCCGATCTCGAACGCGTCGGCGGCGGTGTGGCTGATCTGGCCGCGGCCGACGTCGGCGAGGATCCGTTCGAGCCCGACCACCAGGTTGCGGCCGCCCGTCTCGATGATCTTGTCGAACACCTGCGGGTTGGTCAGCGCGAAGTTGGATGGGCTCATCGCCTCGACGAAGTTGCGCGTGAGGAACAGCAACTGCTCCTTCTGCTTGGGATCCAGCCCCTCGACCCGTGCGATCCCGGCCAGCAGCTGGTCGGCGATCGCCGTATAGGTCTGCCGGATCATGTCGAAGATCGGCTCGCGCCATTCCACCCCGGCGAAGCGGCGGTCGCCCGTCGCGGCGGCGGCGCTTTCGGGCGACAGCGGCATCATTTTGCGCCACGTCGCGGCAGTTTCCTGCCACCACGCTTTCTGCGCAGCAAGCATCTGGTCGGTGCTCGGCAGCGGCGTCGTCGCGAGGCCGGCGGCGGTGTCGTCGCCCATCTTCAGCAACACGGACGCGCCATGTTCCATCATCAGCTGCTGCATCTCGCCGGCGATGCCGGTCCAGTGCGACATTTCCTTCAGGAGGGTGTCGGTATCCTTGGTCGCTTCATCCGCCATTGATTCTCGTCCCGGCCGCCCGAAGCCGCTATAGCGGCGCCGCTCCGGCTAGATGGGCGATCCGCGCCGCCACGGCTAGGGGCTTCGAACCGACCGAGGACATGATGACCGAGGATTTCTACCGCATCCGCCGTTTGCCCCCTTACGTGTT
The DNA here is from genome assembly GCF_019930585.1 of Sphingomonas nostoxanthinifaciens. Lineage (NCBI taxonomy): Bacteria > Pseudomonadati > Pseudomonadota > Alphaproteobacteria > Sphingomonadales > Sphingomonadaceae > Sphingomonas > Sphingomonas nostoxanthinifaciens. The sequence goes on from NZ_CP082839.1 coordinate 1,915,813, forward strand.
CGCCGAAGTGAACGCGATGAAGGCGGCGGCGCGCGCGGCGGGCGAGGACATCATCGACCTCGGGATGGGCAATCCCGACGGTGCGCCCGCGCCGCACGTGATCGAGAAATTGTGTGAGGTAGCGCGCAATCCCAATGCGCACGGCTATTCCGCCTCGTCGGGCATCCCCGGCCTGAAGAAGGCGCAGGCCGGCTATTATGCCCGGCGCTTCGGGGTCGAGCTCGATCCCGCCAAGGAAGTGGTGGTCACGCTCGGCTCGAAGGAGGGGCTCGCCAACCTTGCGCAGGCGATCACCGCGCCGGGCGACGTCGTGCTCGCGCCGAACCCGAGCTATCCGATCCACACGTTCGGCTTCATCATCGCGGGCGCCGCGATCCGATCGATCCCGGCGGCGCCGGGGCCGGATTTCTTCCGCCGGCTGGAACATGCGATCGCCTATACCGTGCCGAAGCCGTCGGTGCTGGTGATCGGCTATCCTTCCAATCCAACGGCTTACGTCGCGGACCTGAAATTCTACGAGCAGGTCGTCGCGTTTGCCAAGGAGCATAAGCTCTGGGTACTGAGCGATCTCGCTTATGCCGAAATCTATTTCGGCGACACGCCGACGCCGTCGATCCTGCAGGTGCCGGGGGCGATGGACGTGGCGATCGAGTTCACCTCGATGTCCAAGACCTATTCGATGGCGGGGTGGCGGATCGGCTTCGCGGTGGGCAACCGCACGTTGATCTCGGCGCTGACGCGCGTGAAGTCCTACCTCGATTATGGCGCCTTCACCCCGATCCAGGCGGCGGCGGTGGCGGCGATCAACGGCCCGCAGGATATCGTCGAGGCCAACCGCAAGCTCTACCGCGGCCGCCGCGACGTGCTGGTCGAAAGCTTCGGCCGGTCTGGCTGGGACATTCCGCCGCCCGACGCGTCGATGTTCGCATGGGCGCCGATCCCACCGGCATTGCACCACCTCGGCAGCCTCGAATTTTCCAAGCAGCTGCTCACCCATGCCAATGTCGCCGTGGCCCCCGGCACCGGCTTCGGCGAGGAAGGCGAGGGCTATGTGCGGATCGCCTTGGTCGAGAACGAGCATCGCATCCGCCAGGCGGCGCGCAATCTGAAGCGCTATCTCGTCAGCATGGGCGTGAACGTGCCGGCCTCGCAGGCGGTCTGAAGATCGTCACCCCGGACTTGTTCCGGGGTCCACGGCGCGTCCGGACCGCACGGCGCGGCTCCCGCCCCCCGGTGGATCCCGGAACAAGTCCGGGATGACCTTTGGTAAGGAGGTGCATCATGCGCGCGACCCCTTTAAGGACGCGCGCATGACCATCGACAAGACCTTCCACCCCGCGCAGATCGAGGCGCATTGGTATCCGCATTGGGAGACGACCGGCGCGTTCCGCCCGGCACGTGAGACGGCCGAGCCGTTCACGATCGTCATCCCGCCACCCAATGTCACGGGCTCGCTCCACATCGGCCACGCGCTCGACGTGACGCTGCAGGACATCCTCGTCCGCCATGCGCGGCTGCAGGGCAAGGATGCCCTCTGGGTGGTCGGCACCGATCACGCCGGCATCGCCACGCAGATGGTGGTCGAGCGCAACCTCGGCAGCCAGGGCGTCAAGCGGCAGGATATGAGCCGCGCAGCCTTCATCGAGCATGTGTGGGAGTGGAAGGCGCAGTCAGGTGGCGCGATCACCGGCCAACTCCGCCGCCTCGGCGCATCGTGCGACTGGGCGAACGAGCGCTTCACGATGGATGCCGGCTTCTCCAAGGCGGTTTCGCACGTCTTTGTCGAGCTTTACCGGCAGGGGCTGCTGTATCGTGACAAGCGGCTGGTCAATTGGGATCCGCATTTCCGCACCGCAATCTCGGACCTTGAGGTCGAGACCAAGGAGCGCCACGGCCAATTCTGGCACCTGACCTATCCGTTGGAGGACGGCTCGGACACGATCTCGGTCGCGACCACGCGGCCCGAGACGATGCTGGCCGACATGGCAATCGCGGTCCATCCGGACGATGCGCGCTACACTGCATTGGTGGGCAAGCGCATCCGCCTGCCGATCACCGGCCGCCTGATCCCGATCGTCGCCGACGAGCATGCCGATCCGGAGCTCGGTTCGGGCGCGGTGAAGATCACACCAGGCCACGATTTCAACGACTTCGAAGTGGGTGTTCGCGCCGGGATCAAGCCTGCGGACATGCTCAACATGCTCGATGCCGATGCGAAGGTGGCGCAGACCGCCGACGGGCTGATCCCCGCCGACCTGATCGGGCTCGACCGGTTCGAGGCGCGCGACACGATCGTGGCGCTGCTGGCCGAGGCGGGCGCGCTGGAGAAGGTCGAGGATCGCGTGATCCAGACGCCTTATGGCGATCGCTCGGGTGTAGTGATCGAGCCGTGGCTGACCGACCAATGGTATGTCGACGCGCAGACGCTCGCTGGCCCGGCGCTGGACGCAGTGCGCTCGGGCGACATCCGCGTCGTTCCCGAGACGTGGAAGAAGACCTGGTATAACTGGCTGGAAAATATCCAGCCATGGTGCGTCAGTCGCCAATTGTGGTGGGGGCACCAGATCCCGGCATGGTATGACGAGGACGGCCAGGTCTACGTCGCAGAAGACGAGGCGGCGGCGCAGGCGCAAGCCGGCAACAAACGACTGACCCGCGACAGCGACGTGCTCGACACGTGGTTCTCGTCGGCGCTGTGGCCGTTCGGCACGCTCGGCTGGCCGGAGCATGGCGCCGATCAAGCCCTCTCCCCGGCGGGGAGAGGGTTGGGTGAGGGGGAGCGAGGCGCAGCCGAGCACGCCCCGTCGGCGTCGGACACCCTCACCCAACCCTCTCCCTCAAGGGAGAGGGCTGAAGGGAACTCGCTTCTCTCGCGCCATTATCCCAACGACGTGCTGATCTCGGGCTTCGACATCCTGTTCTTCTGGGATGCGCGCATGGCGATGCAGGGCCTTCATTTCATGAAGGAAAAGCCCTGGAAGACGCTCTACCTGCACGGGCTCGTCCGCGACGCGAACGGCGCCAAGATGTCGAAGTCGAAGGGCAACACCGTCGACCCGCTCGGCCTGATCGAGAAATATGGCGCCGATGCGCTGCGCTTCACGCTGGCGGCGATGGAGAGCCAGGGGCGCGACATCAAGCTCGATGAGAAGCGTGTCGAGGGCTATCGAAACTTCGCGACCAAGCTGTGGAACGCCGCACGCTTCGCGCAGGGCCAGGGAATCGGCGGATCGACCACGCTGGAGCCGCCGGCCGCGACGCTGGCGGTCAATCGCTGGATCCTCGCCGAGGCGGTGAAGACCATCCAGGCGCTCGATCTCGCCATCGCCGACCTGCGTTATGACGAGATGGCGAACACCATCTATCACTTCGTGTGGGATACGTTCTGCGACTGGTATCTGGAGCTTATCAAGCCGGTCCTGCAGGACGAAGGTGCCGAGGGCGCGGGCGAGACGCGCGCGGTGGCGGGCTGGGTGCTCGATCAGATCCTGATCCTGCTCCACCCGTTCATGCCGTTCATCACCGAGGAGCTCTGGCACAAGCTTGCGGAGCGCGACCACGACATCATCGTCGCGCACTGGCCGATGGCCGATGCGCGCGCGATCGATCCGGACGCGGTCGCCGAGGTGGAGTGGTTGATCCGGCTGATCAGCGAGATCCGCTCGGCGCGCACCGAGCTGAACGTGCCGCCGGGCGCGCGCCTGCCGCTGGCGGTGAACGATGCCGGCGTGGCGACCGCCGGCCGGCTCGCGCGCAACCTGTCAACGCTCCAGCGGCTCGCCCGCGTCGCCGAGCTGGCGGATCAGGTCGCGCCGGGCGGGGCGGCACAGATCGTGGTGGACGAAGCGACGTTCGTTCTGCCCCTCCAAGGCGTGATCGATCTCGCCGCCGAGCGTGGGCGCCTCGACAAGGCGGCAGCGGCGGCGGAGAAGGAGGCGGCGGGGCTCGCCGGCCGGCTCGGCAACCCGGCATTCGTCGAGAAGGCCAAGCCCGAGGCCGTCGCCAAGGCGCGCGAGGACCACGCCGCCAAGACCGCCGAGGCGGAGCGGCTGCGCGCTGCGCTCGCAAGGCTGGGGTGAGCGGCGGGTTCAACCGGTTTTGAGCGTCACCCCGGACTTGTTCCGGGGTCCACGCCGGCCGAGCGCGTATCGCTCGTTCCGAACGCGCCTCGCCGGCCGCCCGGTGGACCCCGGAACAAGTCCGGGGTGACGTGGGCGCTTGAAGGCGGCCTACGGAACGATCTGGTAGATCACCGTCACCCGCGCGGTGGTCTCGATCGGCTGCGGGGTCAGGGCCATCGGGACGGGGGGTGGCGGCGGTGGCGGTGCGGGAACCGACATGATCGACGGCGCGTCGACGCGGCTTCCGCTCAGCACGATGTCGTCGCTGCCGAACAGGCCCCCAAAGCTGCCGTCGGTCGCCTGGATGATCGGGCCGAGATGGACGCCGGCGGCGGCGGCCACCGCCTGCGCCTGGGCGCGCGCGGCGGCGAATGCCTCGGTCATCGCCGCGCGGCGCGCGGCGGCGTCGTCGCTGACCTGGAAGGTCTGGATATGCGGGTTGGTGCCACCGAGCCGACCGATCAGGCCGACGATCGTCCCCGCATCCTTCACCGCGCCGGTCCGCACGCGCACGAACAGGTCGGCGGTGTAGCCGACGATCGCGCACTCGCCGGTCGAAAGGTGCGGGTTGCCAAAGCCGCGGGTGTTGCAGTCGCGCCCGCGCACCTCGCCGACCGACACGTTGCTCGCCTGCGGCTGGGCCTTGAACGTCGCGAGGCCGCCGTCGATCGCCACGCGTTTCGCCACCAAGGCCCGCACCGCCTCGTCGGAGGTCGTGCCCTCGCCATGGACCGTATAGCTGATCTCGGCGCGGTCGGGCATGGTCGAGGCATGGCCGTTCGCGCTGACGACGATCCGGGGCGGTGGCGTGTCGGCGGCCTGCGCCACCGCGGGCATCAAAGTCAGCACCAGAACCAGCGTCCGCATGCATCCTCCTCGATCGCTTCGTCGTCGCGCGCACAATAGCGCGGAGCGTGGCTGGCCAAAAGCGGCCGTGCACGGCAAAGCATAGGCCGAGGGGAATGACGAGATGGCGACACCGCCCAAGACGAGACCGCAAGCGCGCGACCTGACCAGCGGGCCGATCGGCCGCACCTTGCTGCTGTTCGCACTGCCGACGCTGGGCGCCAACGTGCTGCAGTCGCTCAACGGCTCGATCAACGCCATCTGGATCGGGCGGCTGCTGGGCGAGAGCGCGCTGGCGGCGACCTCCAACGCCAATCTCGTCATGTTTCTGATGTTCTCGCTCGGCTTCGGCTTCGGCATGGCGGCGACGATCCTCGTCGGCCAGAGCATGGGTGCGCGCGACATCGTCGGCGCGCGGCGCGCCTTCGGCACCGCTATGGGGTTGTTCACGATCGTCTCGGTGGTGATCGCCGTCGCCGGCTGGCTGCTCGCGCCGCACCTGTTGCGGCTGCTGTCGACGCCGCCGGCGGCGCAGGCCTTCGCGCTCGCTTATCTGCGCGTGATCTTCCTCGCGCTGCCGCCGATGTTCCTCGGCCTGATGATCTCGATGGCGCTGCGCGGCACCGGCGATTCGATCACGCCCTTCTGGTTCATGATCCTGAACGTCGCGATCGACGCCGGGCTCAACCCTTTCTTCATCCGCGGCTTCGGCCCGCTGCCGCCGCTGGGCATCGCCGGCTCTGCGATGACGACGCTGATCGCCAACTATGTCGTGCTGATCGGCGTCACGATCTACATCTACGCGCGCAACCTGCCGATCCGCCTGCGCGGAAGCGAATGGCGCTTCCTGCTGCCCGATCCGGCCTTGCTCAGGGTGATCGTGGTCAAGGGGCTGCCGATGGGCCTGCAGATGCTGGTCATGTCCTTTTCCGCGCTGGTGATGATCGGGCTGGTCAACCGCGCGGGCGTGGAGACGACCGCCGCCTATGGCGTCGCGCAGCAATTATGGACCTATGTGCAGATGCCGGCGATGGCGATCGGCGCGGCGGTCTCGGCCATGGCTGCGCAGAATATCGGTGCGCGCCGCTGGGATCGCGTCGGCCGCATCACCACGGTGGGGGTAGCGGTGAACGTCGCCATGACCGCGGCGATCCTGCTCGTGATCTTCGTGTCGGATCATGCGACGATGGCCTTGTTCGTCGGCCGTGGCAGCCCCGCCATCCCGATCGCGATCCACATCCAGAAGATCGCGAGCTGGAGCTTCATCCTGTTCGGCATCACGTTGGTGCTGTTCGCCACCGTGCGCGCCAACGGCGCGGTGTTCGCGCCTTTGCTGATCCTCGCCTTCGGCGTGTTCGTCGCGCGCATCGCCTTTGCCTGGGCGCTGATGCCGCGCTTCGGCACCGAGGTGTTGTGGTGGAGCTTCCCGTTCGGATCGAGCATCACGGCGGTGATGGCGGTGCTCTACTATCGCTATGGCAACTGGCGCGCGCGTGGGCTGGTCGGCGCGACGATCGAGGCGGAGGCGGCGCAGGATCAGGCGAGCGCCGACGGCGAGGCAGGCGGGCGGCTGAACCCTGCGGCGTGAGCGTCGTTCACCACGTGCCCGAATTGACGCGGCACCCCGGCGACCCTATCTCCGCGCGGTTCTGACGTTGGGAACGCGGACCCGGTTCTTCCGGCTTCCGCGTGTCATCTTTTTTTGGGAAATCGCATGTTCGCCGGCATTGCCAAGGCCATCTTCGGGTCGTCCAACGACCGCTACGTCAAGTCGATGCAGCCGGTCGTGGCCAAGATCGCCTCCTATGAAGCGGCGGTGCAGGCGCTGTCGGACGATGAGCTGGCCGCGCAGACGGTGCGCTTCCGCGAGCGGCTGGCGGCGGGCGAAACGCTCGACGCGCTGCTGCCCGAGGCGTTCGCGACCGTGCGCGAGTCCGCCAAGCGCGTGCTTGGCCAGCGCCATTACGATGTCCAGATGATCGGCGGCATCACGCTCCATCGCGGCGAGATCGCCGAGATGCGCACCGGCGAGGGCAAGACGCTGGTGGCAACCCTGGCGGTCTACCTCAACGCGTTGACGGGGCAGGGCGTCCACGTCGTCACCGTGAACGATTATCTCGCCAGCCGCGACGCGGGCTGGATGGGCCAGGTCTATCGCTTCCTCGGGCTTACCGTGGGCGTGATCGTGCCCAACCTGTCGGACGAACAAAGGCGCGACGCCTATAACAGCGACATCACCTACGGCACGAACAACGAGTTCGGCTTCGATTACCTGCGCGACAACATGAAGTATGACCGCGCGCAGATGGTGCAGCGGCCGTTCGCCTACGCCGTGGTCGACGAGGTCGACTCGGTCCTGATCGACGAGGCACGCACGCCGCTCATCATCTCCGGCCCGACTGAGGATCGATCGGAGCTGTACATGCAGGTCGACGCCATCGTGAAGGTGATGGATTCGGGCGATTACGAGCATGACGAGAAGGCGCGCTCGGTGATCCTGACCGAGGACGGCACCGAGCGTATGGAGCGCGCGCTGGAGGCGGCCGGGCTGCTCCAGGGCGACAATCTCTACGATTTCGAGAATACGCAGGTCGTCCACCATCTGAACCAGGCGCTGCGGGCGAATGTCGCGTTCAAGCGCGACACCGATTACATCGTCAAGGACGGCAAGGTCGTCATCATCGACGAGTTCACCGGCCGCATGATGGACGGGCGGCGCTGGTCCGACGGGCTCCACCAGGCGGTCGAGGCCAAGGAGGGCGTCAATATCGAGCCCGAGAACCAGACGCTCGCCTCGATCACCTTCCAGAATTATTTCCGCATGTACCCGAAGATCGGCGGCATGACCGGCACCGCCGCGACCGAGGCGCACGAATTCTACCAGATCTACAAGATCAACGTCGTCTCGATCCCGACCAACATCCCGGTCAAGCGGATCGACGAGGAAGACGAATTCTACAAGAATATCCGCGACAAATATGCTGCGATCGCCAAGTCGATCCGCAGCAAGCAGGATAGCGGCCAGCCGGTGCTGGTCGGCACCGTGTCGATCGAGAAGTCGGAACTGCTGTCCGAATATCTGACGGCGGAGGGCGTCCGCCACAACGTGCTCAACGCGCGCCATCACGAGCAGGAATCGCACCTCGTGGCGCAGGCGGGCCGGCTTGGCGCCGTCACCATCGCCACCAACATGGCCGGTCGCGGCACCGACATTCAGCTCGGCGGCAATCTCGAGATGCGGCTGATCGACGAGCATGCCGATCTCGAGATCGGCACGCCGGAGTTCGACGCCGCCGCCGCGCGCATCAAGGCCGAGATCGCGGTCGAGAAGGAGGCGGTGCTCGCCGCCGGCGGCCTGTTCGTGCTCGGCACCGAGCGGCACGAGAGCCGGCGTATCGACAATCAGCTCCGCGGCCGTTCGGGCCGGCAGGGCGATCCGGGCCTCAGCCGCTTCTACCTCAGTCTCGACGACGATCTGATGCGGATCTTCGGCCCGCAGACGATGTTCGCCAAGATGCTGAACAAGAATCTGGAGGATGGCGAGGCGATCGTCTCGCCGTGGATTTCCAAGGCGATCGAGACCGCGCAGCGCAAGGTCGAGGCGCGCAACTACGATATCCGCAAGCAGGTCGTCGAGTATGACGACGTGATGAACGACCAGCGCAAAGTCGTCTACGAGCAGCGCTCGGACATCATGGATGCCGAGGCGGTCGACGACGTCGTCGCCGACATGCGCGCCGAGACGATCAACGCGATCGTCGCCGATGCCTGCCCCGCCGGCTCCTATCCCGAGCAGTGGAATATCGAGGGCCTGAAGGAGTCGGTCAGCTCGATCTTCGACCTCCAGCCGCCGATCGACGACTGGATAAAGGAGGAGATGCTCGAGCCCGAATTGCTCGCCACCCGCATCGCCGAGGCGGCGGCCGAGGTGCTCGACGCGCGCAAGGCCGAGGTCGGCCCCGAAAGCTGGGGCGGCATCGAGAAGAGCGTGCTGCTGCAGACGCTCGATCATCACTGGAAGGAGCATCTGTCGACGCTCGATGCGCTCCGCCAGGTGATCCACCTGCGCGCTTATGCGCAGAAGACGCCGATCAACGAATATAAGCAGGAGGCGTTCGCGCTGTTCGAGCGCATGCTGTCGGCGATCCGCGAGGACGTGACGCGGACGATCAGCACGATCCGCTTCAACTTCGCACCCCCGGCGGACTTCGCGCAATTGCCGCCGATGCCGGATTTCGTGACGACCCACTTCGATCCGCTCAGCGGGCTGGATGATACGTTCGATCGCGATGCGGGCACGATGGGCTATATCACGGCGAGCATGCCGCCGCTGCAGATCGCGCAGCCGGACATGCCGACCGAACTCGGCAGCGATCCGGCCGATTGGGTCGGCAAGGTCAGCCGCAACTCGCCGTGCCCCTGCGGAACGGGCCGCAAGTACAAGCATTGCCACGGCCAGCTATAGGGCATCTGCGCCATTCTCCGGCGAAAGCCGGAGCCCAGTATTGCCGGCTGTAGCGTTCGACGATCTGGGCTCCGGCTTTCGCCGGAGCACAGGCTGATGCGAGGCTCAGGCGCTCACGCGCGCTTGAACGGCTTCAGATAGAGCCAGATATAGGCGACGGTCGCGCCCAGCACGACCACGGCGGCGATATGCTCGACATAGTCAGGCGTGCCCGATGCGGCGCCGTTCTTGACCGCATTGTTGCCCAGCCAGTTGGCGACGGCGCAGCCGATCGAGGCGCCGAGATATTGCCAGATGCTGTCCTGCGGCTCGCCCTCGCCCGACGAACGCTGCAGAAACAGCACGATAAGGCCCGCGAAGATCGCGACCGTCACCCAATCATAAACTGTTTCCACGCGATCCTCGCCTCTTGCCCCGAATGCTCAATGCCATGCCCGGCGTGCGGCAACAATCGTCATGTGACCACGCCGCCCCGCGCGAAGCGCTCGTCGCGCCACGCCTCGCTGGCGATCGTCTCGCCAAGGATTTCAACGGCCTGCCATATATCCTCATAACGAAGCGTAAGCGGGGTAAGTCCGAAACGGGCAATATCGGGCGTTCGGAAGTCGCCGATCACACCCTTTGCGATCGCCGCGCGCACGATTTCGACGGCGTGCGGATGACGAAAGGCGGCGTGGCTGCCGCGTTGCCCCGCATCGGTCGGACCGATCAGGGCGAGGCCGGGGCAGCACGCGCGTAGTCGCTCGGCGAACAGGTCGTAGAGCCGGCATGCCTTCGCCCAGATTGCGTGCCGGTCGGCCTCCAGCATCAGATCGACCCCGATTTCCAGTGCCAACAGCCCGAGAACCGGCGGCGTGCCTGCCTGGAAGCGACCGATATCGATCGACGGTCTGAAGTCGGCGGTAAAGTCGAACGGTGCGGCATGGCCCCACCAGCCGGCGATGGGCGAGGCCAAGCGCGCCTGCAGATGGCGCGCGACGTAGAGGAAGGCCGGCGCGCCGGGGCCGCCATTGAGATATTTATAACCGCAGCCGACCGCCAGCTCGACTCCGTCGCGACCCAGATCGAGCGGCACTGCTCCGACGCTATGGCTAAGATCCCAGACGATCCGCGCACCCTGTGCGCGCGCTGCGCCCGTGAGCGCGGCCAGATCGTGGCGCGCGGCGGTGCGGTAATCGACATGGGTGACGACCGCCGCCGATACGTCGTCCGTAAACGCGCCGGCCAGATCGGCGGCGGGTATGACCCGAAACGGGCGGCTGAGCTGCGTGGCGACGGCGCGGGCGACATAGGCGTCGGTGGGGAAGCCGTCCGCCTCGACCACGATCGCTCCATCGCGATCGGCCGCGGCGGCCATCAGCAGCTTGTAGAGATTGACCGAGGTCGAGTCCGCCACGACTACCTCGTCCTCGGCCGCGCCGATCAGCCGCGCGATCTTCGCGCCAACCCGTCGCGGCGCCTCGGCCCAGCCGGCATCGTTCCAGCTGCGGATCAGACCCTCGCCCCATTCGCGCGCGACCGCGTCGCCCAGGCGTGCGGCGGTGGCGTGGGGCAGCGCTCCAAGCGAATTGCCGTCGAGATAGATGATGCCGTCGGGCAATGCGAAGCGCGCGCGGAATTTGCGGAGCGGATCGGTCGCGTCCCAGTCGCGTGCCTCGTCGAGCGTCGTCATGGGCTCCCTGTTGCGGCCTGCGTCGCGCTCGGGCAAGCACGTGCTTGATAAGGGAGACGTCATGGCGGGTGCGCGGACGGTCGCGGTCGAGGAGCAGGGGCGCGATCACGGGCTGGTCCGCGGCATCGGCATATTCGGCATGGCCGCGGCGATCACCAACGAGGTGATCGGATCGGGCGTCTACCGCCTGCCGGCGTCGATGGCGGCGGCGGCGGGTGCCGCGGCGCCGCTGGCCTATGTCGCCTGCCTGATCGCGATGGGCGCGATCGTGCTGTGTTTCGCCGAGGCGGGCAGCCGCGTGCCGACCAGCGGCGGCCCCTATGGCTATGTCGAGGCGGCGTTCGGGCCGCTGGCCGGCTTCGTCGCGGGCGTGCTCGTCTGGCTGTCGGCCCTGCTCGCCTGCGGCGGAGTCGCCGCAGCGGTGGCCGACATCCTAGGCGCTGCCGTGCCCGCGCTCAGCGACGCGCTGCCGCGCGGCCTGTTCATCGTCGCATTGCTCGGCGGCATGGCGTGGGTGAACATTCGCGGTGCGGATACGGCGGCGCGCTTCATCGGCGTCACCACGCTCATCAAGCTGGTGCCGCTGGGCCTGTTCCTCATCGTTGGCGGCATCGCGCTGGCGAGCGGGCACGGCGCCACCACCGCCGTCACGGCGCCGCCGGTCACGACGATCGATCGTGCCGCATTGCTCGCCTTCTTCGCGCTGTCCGGAATGGAGACGCCGCTCTCGGCCTCGGGCGAGGTGCGCGATCCGGCGCGCAACGTGCCGCGCGCGCTGCTGCTGGCGATGGGCGGCATCGGCCTGCTCTATATCGGCGTGCAGATCGTGGCGGACGGACTGCTGGGGGCAGGACTGGCCGCCTCGAAGACACCGCTGGCGGATGCGATGGGGACGATCGGGGCGGGCTGGCGCGTGCCGTTGCTGGCGGGCGCATTCCTGTCGATGCTGTTCTGGATCGGCAGCGACCTGCTCGGCGCGCCGCGCGTGCTGTTCGCGCTCTCGCGCGATCGCCTGCTGCCTGCCGCGTTCGGGCGGCTGCACCCGCGTTGGCATACGCCGCACGTGGCGATCCTCTTCCACGCCGGGCTCGCCATCCTGCTCGCGCTCAGCGGCACTTACGAGGCGCTGGCGATCCTCTCGACGCTGACGATCGCGCCGCTCTACTTCGGCGCCTGCGCCTCGGCCTGGGTGCTGCGTCGGCGCGACGTGGCGGTCATGGGCGAGGCGTTGCGATTGCCGGCGCTGCCGGTTGTGGCGCTGGTCGGGATGGCGAGTACGATCGCATTGGTTGCCTTCGGACGCCTGGCTGAGGTCGCTGCGCTGGCCGGGGTATTGGCGGGCAGCGCGTTGATCTACGCGATCATGCGCCGCCGCTGACGCCGCGCTTAGCGCAGCGCCGTTTCGATCGCCTCGACGGCCGCGGCCCACGCCTTGCTGCCGGGCGCGATCTCTTCGACATGCCCCTCGGCCGGCACGACGATACGGCGGAGGGGCGCGCCGGTGCGGCGGGTATAGGCTTCGGCCGTGGCGGGTGGGGCGATGCGATCGACCGCGCCGTTGATCGCGACCAGCAGGATCGCCGGCTGGGGCAGCCGCGCCGGCGAGGTATCGGCATAGACGTCCGGCCGGGCCGTACCCGGCGCACCGACCAGCCGCGGCACCGCGTCGGGCCCGCATGTATCGCCGGGCGGCTGGGCGGCAGCCTCGAGATCGGGCAGGCCGCCGAGGCTGATCACCCCGTGGAGCGGCAGCGGATGGGACGATCGCAACACGCTATTCTTCGGCAGTCCCGCGCGCGCCGCCAGCCACAGCGCGAGATGGCCGCCGGCCGAGTGGCCGACCGCGACCACCCGATCGAGCCGCAACCCATAACGCGTCGCCGCGTCCCGCAAGGCATCCGCGCCGGCTGCCACGTCGTGAAAGGTGCCCGGATAACCGCCACCGGGCCGGTCGACCCCGCGATATTCGACGTTCCACACCGCAATGCCGCGCCGCGCGAGATCGGCCGCCGCCCAGTCCATCAGTTTCGCCTCGGCGATGTCGGTCTGCCAGCAGCCGCCATGCACCATCAGCACCACCGGGTGCGGCCCCTTCGACGCGGGCAGCCACAAATCGGCGAACTGCAGCGGATCGGCGCCATAGGCGATCCGCACCGCACCGGTCGGGCGCGGGCGGCTGGTCAGATCGGCCCAGGTCAGCGTTCCCGCCACCGCGGCTCCCCCCATCAGCGCGGCCGCCAGCGCAAGCCCAAGTCGTCGCATCATCACGCGATGATCTTTGCCAGCCCTTTGGACAGTTGCAAGGCGCCGTGCAGCTGCTGCTCGCCCGTCTCCCACGCGCGGGTGATGACGAGCTTGCTGTCAGGGCGGAGCTTGGCCGTGCCCTTCAGCCGCTCGACATAGGCCAGCAGCCCCGGCAGATCGGGGAAATTGTTCTCGAAGAAGCTGACGAGCGCGCCCTTCGGCCCGACGTCCATCTTGGCGATGCACGCCGTGCGGCAGTTGAGCTTGGTCTCGATCACGGTCAGCAGATTCTGCGTCGCCTCGGGCAGCGGGCCGAAGCGGTCGATCATCTCGGCCGCGAACGCCTCGATCTGGCCCTTGTCCTCCAGCTCGTTCATCCGACGATAGAGGCCCATGCGCAGATCGAGATCGATCACATAATCGTCGGGGATCAGGATCGGCGCGTCGACGGTGATCTGCGGCGAGAATTCCTTGGTGCGCGCCGCCTCGGCGATGCCGCCGGCCTTCGCCTCGAGGATCGCATCCTCCAGCATCGATTGGTAGAGTTCGAAGCCGACCTCCTTAATATGCCCCGATTGCTCGTCGCCGAGCAAATTGCCCGCGCCGCGAATATCGAGATCGTGGCTGGCGAGCTGGAAGCCCGCCCCCAGCGAATCGAGATTCTGCAGGATGTGCAGCCGCTTCTCCGCCGTCTCGGTCACGATCCGGTTCGCCGGCGTAGTGAGATAGGCATAAGCGCGCGTCTTCGAGCGGCCGACGCGTCCGCGCAGCTGATAGAGCTGGGCGAGGCCGAAGCGGTCGGCGCGGTGCACGATCAACGTGTTGGCCGACGGGATGTCGAGCCCGCTCTCGACGATCGTGGTCGACAGCAGCACGTCGAACTTCTTGTCATAGAAGGCGCTCATCCGTCCCTCGATCTCGCCGGCCGGCATCTGGCCGTGGGCGACGACGAAGCGGACCTCGGGCACCTCCTTGCGCAGGAACTCCTCGATGTCGGGCAGGTCGGCGACGCGCGGCGCCACGAAGAAGCTCTGGCCGCCGCGATAATGCTCGCGCAGCAACGCCTCGCGGATCACCACCGGGTCCCACGGCGCCACATAGGTGCGCACCGCGAGGCGGTCGACGGGCGGGGTCTGGATCACCGACAGCTCGCGCAGGCCGCTCATCGCCATTTGCAGCGTCCGCGGGATCGGCGTCGCGGTGAGGGTGAGGACGTGGACGTCGGCCTTGAGGTTCTTCAGCCGCTCCTTGTGGGTGACGCCGAAGCGCTGTTCCTCGTCGACGATGACGAGGCCGAGCTGCTTGAACTCGACGCCCTTGGCCAGCACCGCATGCGTACCGACGACGATATCGATCGTGCCGTTGGCCAGCCCCTCCTTGGTGCGCTTCATCTCGGCGGCGGGGACGAGGCGCGACATGCGGCCGATCTCGATGGGAAAACCGCGCATCCGCTCGGCGAAATTGGTCGCGTGCTGGCGGGCGAGCAGGGTGGTCGGGCAGACGACCGCGACCTGCATGCCGGCCATCGTCGCGACGAAGGCGGCGCGCATCGCCACCTCGGTCTTGCCGAAGCCGACGTCGCCGACGACCAGCCGGTCCATCGGCTTGCCCGCGGCGAGATCTTCGAGCGCCTCGCCGATCGCCTTGTCCTGATCGTCGGTCTCTTCGTACGGGAAGCGGTCGGCGAAGGCCATGTAGGCGCTGTCGGTATGCGCGGCGTCGGCGACGCGAAGCGCGCGCTGGGCGGCGGTCGCCATCAGCTCGCCCGCAATCTCGCGGATGCGCTCCTTCATGCGCGACTTGCGCCGCTGCCATGCTTCGCCGCCGAGCTTGTCGAGCGTGCCGCCTTCCTCGCTGCCGTAGCGCGAGAGCACTTCGAGATTCTCGACCGGCACGTAGAGCTTGTCGCCGCCGGAGTAGGACAGGGCGACGCAATCGTGCGGCGCCTTGCCGACCGGAATCTGCATCAGTCCTTCGTAGCGGCCGATGCCATGATCGCGGTGGACGACGAGATCGCCGGGTGAAAGCGTCGCCAACTCGGCGAGGAAGGCGTCGGCCGATTTACGGCGGCGCTGGCGCCGCACCAGCCGATCGCCGAGCATGTCCTGCTCGGTCAGCAGCGCCACGTCGGGGGTGGTGAAGCCGTGATCGAGCGGCAGCACCGCCAGCGCGACCGAGCCGGGCTTGAACGCCGAGCCCAACGCATCGTGCCAGTCCTCGGCCAGCATCGCGCCATCGAGCCCGTGATCGTTGAGCAGCCCGCGCAGGCGGTCGCGCGCGCCGTTGGAATAGCTCGCCAGCACGACCTTGTGCTTGGATCGGCCGAGCGCGCGGCAATGCTCGACCACCGCCTCGTAGACGTTGGCATTCTGCGCGCGCTCGGGCGCGAAATCGCGCGGGCCGTCGACGCCGAAGTCGATCACGCGCTCGCTGTCGGGCTCGTGAAAGGGGGTGGTCAGGTGGATCGGGCGATCGGCGATCGCCGTCTTCCACTCGCGGCTCATCAGATAGAGTTCGCTGGGCCCGAGCGGGCGATAGCTGCCCGGATCGGCCTTCAGCGCGCGCTGACGGTTCTGGTAGTAATCCTCGATGCTGTCGAAGCGCCCATCGGCGGCGCCGTCGGCACCCGCATCGCGCACGATCAGATCGTCAGACGCGAGGTGATCGAACAGGGTCGCCAGCCGCTCCTCGATCAGCGGCAGCCAATGTTCCATCCCGGCGAGGCGCCGGCCCTCCGACAGCGCCTGGTAGAGCGGATCGCCGGTGGCGTTGGCGCCGAACTTCTCACGATAGCGGGTGCGGAAGCGCTTGATCCCCTCCGGATCGAGCAAAGCCTCCGACGCGGGCAGCAAGGTGAAGCCGTCGATCTGGGCGGTGGTGCGCTGGTCCTCGGGATTGAACTGGCGCAGGCTCTCAATCTCGTCGCCGAAGAAGTCGAGCCGGAGCGCGAGGCTCTCGCCCGCCGGGAACAGGTCGACCAAGCCGCCGCGTACGGCGTAATCGCCCGCCTCGTGCACCGTATCGACGCGGACGTAGCCGTTGGCCTGGAGCAGCTCGGCCAGTGCGTCGCGATCGATCCGCTCGCCGGGCGCGAGCGTGGCGGACAATTGGCGGAGGCGGAATGGCGTCAGCGTGCGCTGGGTCGCGGCGTTGACCGTGGTGACCAGCAGCTGCGGCTTGTCGGTCTTGCGCTGGAGCGCATGCAGCGCCGCCAATCGTTCCGAGGTGCTGCGCAGCGACGGCGAGGCGCGGTCGTAGGGCAGACAATCCCATGCGGGAAAGGTGACCGTCTCCAGCTCGGGTGCGAAGTAACGGGCGGCGTCGGCCAGCCCACGCATCGCGCTTTCGTCGGGGGCGATGAACACCGCGCGGCCTTTCGCGGCCCGGGCGAGATCCGCCATCAGCCACGGCAGGAAGCCCGCCGGCGCACCGGCGAGGGTAAGCGGTTCGCCGGCCTTCAGGATGCGACCCAGGTCAGGCATGTGCGGTGCCGCCTTGCGTTCCAGCACCAGCGCGTCCTTGCCTTCAGCCATTACCGCTCCACCGGAATATAATCGAGCTGCTGCATCCGCTGCATCAGCGATCCCTGCCAGCGTTCGGGCACGGGCAGGGTTCCGATCGCCCACGCCATGATCTCGACATCCTCCTCGTCGAGCAGCGCCTCGAACCAGGCGAGCTCGGGCTCGTCCCACGCCTCGGCGAAGCGATCGCAGAAGCCGCCGATCATCAGATCGGCTTCCTTGGTACCGCGATGCCAGGCGCGGAAGCGCAGGCGCTTGAGGCGGACGGTGCGATCCAGAGGAAACTCCATGGGGCAATGCCGGCAGCCGCTATGCGGCGCCGGTGACGGGGGCTAAGGCTGCTGCATCTAGTCATGCGGCCCGACATTCTCAATCCGCTGTTCGCCGAGGTGGAGGTGCTCAAGGGCATCGGCCCGGCACTGGCCAAGCCTTTGGCGCGGCTGGGGTTGAAGCGTGTCGTCGACCTGCTGTTCCACCTTCCGACCGGCTGGATCGACCGCAAGGCGGTCGATGCGCTGGACGAGGCCGACGTGGGCGCGGTGGTGACGCTCGCGGTCACGCCGACCGACTATCGCCTTGGTGGCAGCGCGCGCGCGCCGGCGCGCGTGATCGCGCAGGATGGCGCGGGCAATGTCGTCGCCCTCGTCTTCTTCGGCGGTGGTTCGGGCTATGCCAAGAAGCTGTTGCCGCTCGGCGAGACATGCACCGTGTCGGGCAAGCTCGAACGCTACGACCAGTGGTTGCAGATCGTCCATCCCGAGGTGATGACGCGCGACGAGGCCGCCGCTTTGCCGCCGCGCGAGGCGGTCTATCCTTTGTCCGAGGGGCTGTCGGGCAAGCGCCTCGCCGCGCTCATCGCGCAGGCGATCGAGCGTGCGCCCGATCTGCCCGAGTGGATCGAGCCGAGCCTGCGCGCACGCCATCAATGGCCCGCATGGCGCGACGCTTTGGTCAGCCTGCATGCCGATCCCGCCGACGCCAAGGCGCGGGAGCGGCTGGCTTATGACGAACTGTTCGCCAACCAGCTTGCGCTCAGCCTCGTCCGGGCATCGGCGCGGCGGCGGCGTGGATCGCCGCTCGTCGGCGACGGGCGACTCCGCGCGCGGCTGGCGCTGCCTTATACGCCGACCGGCGCGCAGACGCGCACCATCGCCGAGATCGAGGGCGATCTGGTGCAGTCCGCGCCGATGGTGCGGCTGCTGCAGGGCGATGTCGGGGCAGGCAAGACGCTGGTAGCGCTCATGGCGCTGCTGATCGCAGTCGAGGCGGGCGCGCAGGGCGCGTTGCTCGCCCCGACCGAGATCCTCGCGCGCCAGCATTACGACAATCTCACGCGGTTGCTGGGGCCGACGGGGGTCAGCGTCGCCATCCTCACCGGCCGCGACAAGGGCCGCGGCCGCGAGGCGACGTTGATGGGGCTCGCCGACGGATCGATCGACATCCTCGTCGGCACCCACGCCATCTTCCAGGAGGCGGTACGCTACAAGCGGCTCGGGCTGGCGGTGGTGGACGAGCAGCACCGCTTCGGCGTCGCCCAGCGCATGCTGCTGACGCAGAAAGCGGAGAAGCCGCCGCACCTGCTTGCCATGACCGCGACGCCAATCCCACGCACGCTGACGCTCAGCCAATATGGCGAGATGGACGTGAGCCGGCTCGACGAGCTGCCACCGGGCCGCCAGCCGATCGAGACGCGCGTCATCTCCGAGGATCGCCTCGGCGAGGTCGCCGACGGGCTCGCCCGCCATCTCGCCACCGGCGCGCAGGCCTATTGGGTGTGCCCGCTGGTCGAGGAAAGCGAGGTGAGCGACCTCGCCGCCGCCGAGAGCCGGGCCGCGGCATTGCGCGCGCGGCTGGGCGATGCGGTCGGCCTCGTCCACGGGCGGATGAAGGGGCCGGAGAAGGATGCGGTGATGGCGGCGTTCGCCGCCGGCCGGCTCGGGCTGCTCGTTGCGACGACCGTGATCGAGGTGGGCGTCGACGTACCCAACGCCACGCTGATGGTGATCGAACATGCCGACCGCTTCGGCCTCGCCCAACTTCACCAGCTTCGCGGGCGGGTGGGGCGGGGCGAGGGGCGTTCGGTCTGCGTATTGCTGCGCGGGGCGATGCTCGGCGAGACGGCACGCGCGCGGCTGGCGCTGCTGCGCGAGAGCAATGACGGTTTCCGCATCGCCGAGGAGGATCTGCGCCTGCGCGGCAGCGGCGAGATCCTCGGCACGCGTCAATCGGGTGAGGCTGCGTTCCGTCTGGCGAATGTCGAGCAGACCTCCGCCTTCATCGGTGCCGCGACCGACGATGCCCGCCTGTTGATCGACCGCGACGGCGGGCTGGAAGCGCCGCGCGGGCAGGCGGCGCGCACCGCGCTCTATCTGTTCGAGCGCGATGCGGCGGTGGGGTTGCTGCATTCGGGGTGACGGGCCGCTGCGCGGGACCGGCTATGCGATGCGGCCCGGCCGATCGCGGAGCGCATGAAGCAGCTTCAGGTAGGACTTGAGCAGGGCATAATGGATCTTCACCACGGCGGGATCGGTCGCCTTCTGGGCCATTCCCAGCTCGTCGTCGGCCCGCCTTTCGAAATAGGCCCGATCGTCACGCATCACTCAATGCTCTCCTATCTCGTCTGGAGATTATGGCGCTTCCGATGCGGTCGCACCTAATCAGGTTAGGCCACCCATAAAGTTGAGGCGGCCCGTTGCACTCCGTTCGAGGGCGGAAACCCTGGGCGACGTTCGTGCGATCCGACGATAGAGGGCGGGCGGATTGGCGATGGCAAGCGCCCGCCCGTGCGAGGCGATATCGCCCGCGCGACGCATGGCCTGAAGCGTTCGATTGACGTGGACCGCCGTGAGGCCGAGCAGATCGGCCAGCACCTCCTGCGTGAGCGGCAGGGCATATTGTCCGCCCTCGGTCAGGCCGGCGAGGTCCATTCGCTCGAGCAACTCGAGCATCAGGTCGATCATGCGCTCATGCGCGTCGAGCCGCCCGAGCCGGGTGATGTGTCCGATCAGATGCACCTCGTCCAGCGCGCGGCTGAGCGCGTAGGCACGCGCGAGCGTGGGAGATGCGGCACGATCCGGCGCGACGCACAGCTGGAGATCGGTGATCGCCACGATCGAGCAGCTTGCGAGCGGGCGTTCCTGATCGCACAGCCCGATGAGATCGCCCGGCAGGAGCAGGCCGATGATCTGCCGGCGGCCATCCTCCAATTGTCGGAACCGCGCCGCCCAGCCGTCGAGGACGAGCAGGGTCTCGTTGATCTCGGCGCCCTCGGCCAGAACGTCGCGCCGCGCCGCGACCATGCGTGCGCGGTTCATGGCGCGCTGCAACGCGGTTCGGGCGGGCTCGTCCAGCGCGGTGAGTGCCGAGAGACGGCGAAACGCGGGCTCCGTGCCGAACTCTGCTTCCAGCAGGCGGCTCATGCGGCGGCCGTCGCGGCGCATAGCCGCTCTACCGTCAGCAGCATGGTCCGCTCCAGAAACGGCTTGGTGACGCGCGGGATGGGGCGGTAAGCGGCGGGAAGCGCCCAGTCATCGTAGCCGGTCAGGAAGAGATAGGGGATGGCCCGCTCGGTCAGCCGGTCGGCAATTGCGTAAGAAAAGATGCCCTCGAGATTGACGTCGAGCACCGCGGCATCGAGCGATTCGCACTCGATCAGCGACAGGCCGGCTTCCAACGCCGCCACCGGCCCGATCACGGTCGCATCGGCGCTGGTCAGAAGACGCTTCAGATCAGATGCGATGTAATATTCGTCTTCTACGACGAGGATGCGTTTGCCAGTAAGTTCCCTGCCCATCGGTCAGCGCGCCTCCCTGATCTCCTCCTGCCCCAACGCTTTGGAGCCAAGTGGGATCGAAATAAAGCAGCGCACCCCGCCGCCCCGGAACTCCAGCCTTGTCTCGGCCCCTAGCCGGTACGGCAGCGCCTCTTCGATCAGCTCGCGTCCAAACCCTGCTCGGGTCGGATTGACAGAGATCGTGGGAACACCCTGTTCCTCCCATACTAGGTCCAGCCGGCGCGCTCCACCCTCACCTGGGTTAGTATTCCACGCAATATGAAGCCTGGCACCCGGAACCCTGAGCGCGCCATATTTCAAGGCGTTGGTCGTCAGTTCGTGGATGGCGAGCCCGATCGCCTCGGCGGTCTTCGAGCTCAGCGAGACGTCCGGTCCCTCGATCCGGATCTTCGAGCCGTCGCTCGCGCCGATGCTGAGCAATTCATCCCGGATGAGATCCTCAAGATCCACAAGTCCGTTGATGCTGCGGGTCACGACCACCTGCGTGCGGGCCAGCGAATCGAGCCGGCCGGTGAAATGATCGACGATCTCTTCCACATCGGTCGCGGTCTGCGCGGTGCGGGTGAAGACGGAGCGCACGACCCCCAGCATGTTGCGGACGCGGTGCTGTAACTCGCCGACCAGCACCTCCTGGCGCGCCTGCAGCGCACGAATATCGTCGATGTCGGTGGAGGTGCCCAGCCATTCGACGATCGTGCCCTGTTCGTCGCGCGCCGGGGTGGCGCGCGTGTGGAACCAGCGATATCTTTGTTCGGCGGCGTGATAGATGCGCAGCTGCACGTCGAGGCCGCCTTCCTCCTCGGCGCGGCTCCAGCTCCCCAAGGCTTCGTCGCGATCTGCGGGGTCGATCTGCTCCAGCCAGCCGAGGCCGAGGCTGGCCGCGTCGTGCTGGCCGGTATATTCGGTCCATTGCGGGCTGACCCAGGTCCATCGCCCGGAACTGTTCGCGCGCCAAACCAGCTGTGGGATGCCGGCCAGCAGGATCTTCATCTCACGCGAGATGTCTTGCAATGCCGTCTTGGCATGCGATCGTTCGATCAAGTCGGCGGCCTCGCGTGCTAGGACGTCGAAGAGGGCGAACTCGCGTTCCAGCGGCTCGTGCGGCTCGCGCCAATGGGTCGAGATGATGCCGAGCACCTTGCCCGAGCGCGACATCAACGGAGTCGATTGCATCGCGCGCAGACCGGACCGGCGATATTCGTGCAGGTGCGTGCCGCCGATCCGCAGGCTCGTCTCGATGTCGGGCGCGACGAGCCGTTCGTTGTGGACCAGCACCCCGCCGGACGTGTTGTCCGGGCCCGCCTCGATCACCGACAGGAATTGCTCGGACAAAGGATGAAATCCGCTCGACGCGAGCAGCCGCAACGTGCGTTCGCCCTCGTCGAAGCGTTGCACGCTGGCGGCATCCGATCGCATCAGTGCCATCGCGGCATCGAGAATGCGCAGATGCAGGGTCGGGATGTCCTGCTCGTGCACCAGTTCGACGCTCACGCCCTGCAGCGTCTTGAGGTCGGCCAGCTCGCTCGCGAGCCGCTGCTCGCTTTCGCGCAGCGCCGTCTCCGCCTGGTAGACGGCGGTCATGTCGGTGAAGGTGACGACCGATCCGCCGATATAATTGTCGATGCTGCGATAGGGCAGCACGCGCGCGACATAATGGCAGTCGCCCGCGCTATCCACGACCGATCGCTCGGTGGGGACGAGCGTCTTCAACACGCGACGCACGTCCTCCTGCAGCTCGGGATAGGAGACGCGCGATACGACGTGATCCAGCGGCCGGCCGACATCCGCTTCGCGCAGGTGGAAGATGTCGGTCGCCGCTGGCGTGAAGTTGCGAACCCGCAGATCGTTGTCGAGGAAGACCGTCGCGATCTGGGTCGATTCGAGCAGGTTCTTGAGATCCGAATTGATGCGACCCAGCTCCTGCACGCGGTGCGACAGCTCGCCATTGACCGTCTGCAACTCCTCGTTGACGGACTGGAGTTCCTCCTTGGAGGTTTCCATCTCCTCGTTCGCGGACTGGAGCTCTTCGTTGATCGACTGATATTCCTCGTTCGAGGTTTTGAGTTCCTCGTTGGTCGACTCCAGTTCCTCGATCGTGGCCTGCAGGCGATCGCGCGTGATGCGCAGCTCGGCCCCGAGCCGCTGGGCGTGCTCGTCGGTGGCCGGCTGGCCGTCGTCGGTGCCCGACCCGTCGCCGACGGGCCCGAGATCCTGGAAGACGACGACGAACGAAGTCGCGTCGCCGCCACCGATCGGCTCGATCGCGATCGTCACGCCGAATGCGCGATCATCCTGCCGGATCACCAGGCGGGGCGCTTCGACGCGGCGCCCCTCCGCAATGGCCCGACCCAGCGCGGTCCGCAGGTCCAGCCGCAGGTCGCGATGAATCAGGCTCGTCAGATTGAGCGTCGCCACGCCCGCGGTCGGCTCCAGATAGCGGCCGGTGCGCCCGGAGAAGTGCAGCACCTCGCCATGGCCATCGACGACGACGTAGGCCGGCGCATAACGCTCGGCGACCGCCTCCGCTTGCCGGCCGACTGCAGGTGCGAGGCGCGCACCGTGGGCGGGCACGACGAGCATGCCGTCCGCGGCGCCGCGATCGTGGATGTGGGGGGCCAGCGGGAAGTCGGGAATGATCCGCGTGGCGGTCTCCAGCCGACGGAACACGCGGTTGCGGCGGTCGATCGGTCCGAACAGTTTCTGATGCCGGATGACATTCTCCGACGCCCCGAGGAACAGCACGCCGCCTGCCCGCAGCGAGAAATGGAAGATCGGGATGACCCGGTTCTGCAGCTCGGTGTTCAGGTAGATCAGCAGGTTGCGGCACGACAGGATATCGACGCGGCTGAACGGCGCATCCTTGACGATGTTATGCGGCGAGAAGATGCAGATCTCGCGCAGCTCCTTCGCGACGCAGAAGGTGTCGCCTTCGCGCACGAACCAGCGTTCCAGCCGATCGGGCCGGACATGGCGGGCGATGGCGCTGGTGTAGCGCCCGGCACGCGCCAGATTGAGCGCGCGCGCATCGAGATCGGTGGCGAAAATCTGAACCTCGGGCGGCCGATCGAGCGTCGCCATATGCTCGCGCAGCAGGATCGCGATCGAATAGGCTTCCTCGCCGGTCGCGCATCCCGGCACCCAGACACGGAACTGATCCTCGGAGCCCCTACCCTCGAACAAGAGGGGAATTTCGCGTTCGAGCAGGTCGAACTCGGCCGGATCGCGAAAGAATTGCGTGACGCCGATCAGCAGATCCTGGAACAGGTGCTGCACCTCTTCCCGATCCTGCCGCAGCGTGTCGAGATAGATATCGATCTCGCCGATCTGCAGCACCTGCATGCGGCGATGGATGCGTCGGATGAACGTGCCGCGCTTGTAGCCGTGGAAATCGTGCCCGGTCACGTTGCGCAGGATGGTCGCGACCTGGGTGACCTCGGCCTCGATATCCTCCGACAGCTGTTCCTGGCCGTCGCGTTCGGCAACGAGCTTCAGGCTGCGCGCATAGCGCGCGATCTCGGGCGCGATCCGTTCGATCGGGAGGTCCATGTCGGCCACGGACGATGGTGCCGTCGATCCTTCCGCCGTCGGATCGTCGCCCGCATCGCGCTCCACGATCGAAAGGCCACCATAGTTCTTGGTGGCAGTGAGACCGGCGCCTCCCTCGCCATCCAAGCCCTTGAGCAGCACGATGACCGCGCGATCGTGTGCCTGTTCGGCCAGTGAGATCATCAGGCTGTCCACGGTGCCGCGATGACTGGCTGGTTCGACGGCGGGACGCGTGCGGATGCGGCCGTGCTCGATCGCGATCATGTCGTCGGGCGCCGCGACGTAAACATGGTCGGGCTCGATCTGCTCGTCATTCTCGGCGATGCGGATCGGCAGCGCGCACGCCTCGCGCAGCGCATCGACGACCGAAGCGACGTCGAGGCCGCGCGCCCGCCGAACCGCGATCAGATAGGCAGTCCCGCTGCCGGCCGCGATCGCGCCGAACAATTGTCGCAACGAGCCGAGCGAGGCCGCGCAGACGCCGACCCCGACGATGGCGAACGGCAATAAGACGGCTTCGTCTCCGACCGCCACTGATGATCGTTGCTCTTCCTCTTCACTGATCATGACATGGGCCTAGCCGGTCGACTTCCGCTTCAGAAGACGCTTCTACACGATATTGGCCGCCAGCATGGTCGGCGCGGCACGAAGGGCATTGGTCGCAGCTTCGCACGGCGCGGAAGCGTAGCGCCCATATTCCTTCAATCAAACCTCGTGGAGGTCGGCGACAGCGGCAGTGGCGCTCGCTTCGGCGGCGAGAGGGTGCGTACCAAGGTCGTACCGCGTCGCGCCTTGATCGTCTCGCCCTGCGGCCGTGCCCGCGGCTGGTTGCGATCAATCGCACGACCTGCGTCGTCAATGCACCCTCATGTCATGGTGCGCGACGGGTAGGGCACCAATGCCGACATCGCCTTAACCCAAGTGAGCGCCTCGGCGCAGCCCGGTCGCCGGTCAGCCCGGCGACCGTTCAATAGCCTCGCGCCCGATCGACGACGTTTACGAGCGGTTCGCCGCGTTCGTGACGGCGTATCGTCTCGGCCATCACCGCGACCGATGTGCGCGGGTGCGTGATCGCGGCGCTGTGCGGCGTGATGAAGATGCGCGGGTGGCGCCAGAAAGGATGGTCGGCGGGCAGCGGCTCCTGCCGGAACACGTCGAGCGCGGCCGCGCCCAGGGAGCCGTCATCGAGCGCGCACAGCAGGTCCGCATCGACCACCGCCGAACCGCGCCCGGCATTCACCAATAGGCCACCCGACCGCATGCGCGACAGCAGGCCGTGGTCGATCAGATCGATCGTCTGCGCCGTCGCGGGCAGCAGATTGACCAGCACGTCCGCGCTGGCGACCGCATCGTCCAGCGCGTCGCGCCCGGCAAAGCCCGTGCAGCCCGGCACGGTGCGCGGCGTGCGGCTCCACGTCCGCACCACGAAGCCAAGGCTCGCCAGCATCGTCGCCACGGGTCCGCCGAGCGCGCCGGCACCAAGCACGGTCACGATCCGCTCGGCGGCCAATACCTCCGGCAATTGCGCCCAATGTCCTTCCGCCTGCTGGTCGAGATAGGCGAACAGGTTGCGATGCCAGGAGAGCACCCGCCCCGCGACCCACTCGACCATGCCCGCGCGCAGTCCCGGATCGACCATCCGCACCACCGGCACGCCATCGGGCACCTCGCCGGACGCCAGAAGCTGCTCGACACCGGCATTGGTGCTCACGATCACCTCCAGCCCCGTGCGCGAGGCGAGCAGGCCCGGCGGCGGCAGGCCGACCACGACATACGGCGTCGGCGCACCGTCGTCCGGCAAAGTCGTCACCACCTCGTGCTCGGGCAGTTCGGCGCGAAACAGGGTCGCAAACCCTTCGGGATTGGTGCGGGCGGCGATCAGGATGCGGGACATGGGTGCGGCTTAGGTCAATACGTCGTCGCACGAAAAGAGCGCAGTTCTGCGTCGGCGATCGGGCTATGCTCGGCCGCCCGGCTCATCTGGAGTATCAAGCCACCCATGACTGAAGGATTGGCGCTGCGCACGGCGCTGGAACGCGACCTGGACGCCCTGCGCAAATTGATCGAGCTTGCCATTTCCCGGCTGCAGGATGCGTTTCTCACGCCCGCCCAGGTGGTCGCCAGCCGACAGATCATGGGCCTCGATACCCAGCTGGTCGAGGACGGATCCTATTTCATCGTCGAGGATGCGGGCATCATCGTCGGTTGTGGCGGCTGGAGCCGCAGGGCCACGCTCTATGGCGGCGATCATAGTCGGGAGCTGCGCAATCCAGTGCTGCTCGATCCGTCGAAAGATCCGGCGCGGATCCGGGCGATGTACACGCATCCCGATCACGCGCGCAGGGGGATAGGTCGCATGTTGCTCGATCGCTGCGAACGCGCGGCCGCGGCAGAAGGATTCGCATCGGTCGAGCTGATGGCGACGATGAGCGGTCGGCCGCTCTACGTCGCATGCGGATATGAAGCAGCCGAGGACTGCCCTGTGGATGTCGCCGGCGTCATCGTGCCGATGACCCGAATGCGCAAGCGACTCGCCAACGCCGCGGCGTGAAGCGCGGCGCTCAGCCGCCGATCGCATTGCCGAGGAAGCGGAAGATGCGGGCATCCTCGCACATCGCCACGTTGAACCGCAGATGATCGGCCCAGCTTTCGGACTGGCTGAACACGTTGCCGGGCGCCAGCACGATATTCTCGGCCAGCGCGGCGCGCGCCAACGCTGCCGTATCGACGCCGCCGGGCAGCCGCGCCCACAGGAAGATGCCGGCCTGCGGCTCGATCCACGGCTCGATGCCGATCGCCCGCAGCTGCTTGATCGTCCTGGCCATGCCGCGCGCGAGATTGGCGCGGACCTTCTCCATGTGGCGCTTGTAGCTGCCGTCAGTCAGCACCGTGTGGAGCAGTTCGTTCGACAGCGGATTGCCCGACATCGACGTCGCGATGCGGAGATCGGCGAGCGCCTCGATCCAGTCGCCGCGCGCGGCGATATGACCGCACCGGATGGACGCTGAGAGCGACTTGGACAGGCTGCCGACACGGATCACGCGATCGAGCCCGTCGAATGCCGCATAGCGCGGCGAGGGCTCATGCTCGAAATCCGCGAAGATATCGTCCTCGACGATCACCAGATCGTGCGCTTCGGCGAGCTTCAGCACGCGATGCGCGGTTGCGGCCGAAAGCGTCGCACCGGTCGGATTGTGGATCGCCGAATTGGTCATGTAGAAACGCGGCCGATGCTGGATCAGCGCGGCCTCCAGCGCGGCGACGTCCGGCCCGGTCGGCGTCATCGCCACCGAGACGATCTGGGCACGATGCGCGCGCAGCAGCGACAGGAAGTTGAAGTAACCGGGATCGTCGACCAGCACCGTGTCGCCCGGCCGAATGAGGAAGCGGCACGCCAGATCGAGCGCATGCGTACCGCTGTCGGTAAGCAATATCTGGTCCGGCCCGACCGGCACATGCTGCTCCGCCAGCCGCCGCGCGAGCAGGATGCGCAGTGCCTCCGATCCGAGCACCGGCGCGTAGGAGGTGAGCGTGGCGATGCTGCCGCTGCGCGCGGCCGTGCGCAGGCTGCGGCGGATCGCGTCCTCCGCCATCCAGCTTTCCGGTAGCCAGCCGCAGCCCGGCGTCAGCATGCCGGTGCCCGAGGCGAGCGACTGCCGCAGCATCCATAGCGGATCGACCTCGCGCTCCACAGCCGGGCCCAGCCGGTCGAGCGCCAGTGGCGCCAGAGGGGCGGCCACATAGAAGCCCGATCCGGGCCGCGACCGGATCACGCCTTCCGCCGCGAGGCGGTCATAGGCCTCCACCACGGTCGACTTGGAGAAACCGCTGCTGCCGGCCATCGCGCGCACCGACGGCAGCCGCGCGCCCGGCGTGAGCGCGCGCCGTTCCACGCGATCGCGGATCATCTGCATCACCTGCTCGGTGCGGCCAGCCTCCGTTTCGATCATCGTCGCCATTGTACGGTACATCCCGGCAGTACAGTTCAGCGTGATCGTACCGAACTGTCTCTGTCGTGACCAGCGGCCAGGATCGATCAGGACCGCCTCAATGACGGAGGTGATCCATGACGCATTCCCATCTTCGCGCAGCCGTGGCCATGCTCGCTGCATTCGCGCTGATCGCCCCCGCGTCGGCACGCGCGCGCGGCCCGGTTGCAGACGCTTCCGTCCACGCGGTCACGCTTCGTCATCTGGACCTGCACCCGAAATCGCGTCGCGCGGCGCAGGTCACGCTGGCGCGATTGAGCGATGCGGCGCTGGAGGCGTGCGGCGCATCGTCCTTCAGCCTGCGCGAGGTGCAGGCCGATGCGAAGGCTTCGATGTGCTGGCGCGATGGCATGGCGGATGTCGTGGATCGCATCGGCGATCCGGTCCTCGCCGCGGCATTTGCCGGGCGCCATGGCCGGACGTCGCTGCAGCAGTCGGCCGGGGCGGGCTCATGACGACGATCGCGTTCCTGGCTGCCGTATCGCCATTCGCGATTGCGATGTCGTTCACGCCCGGCCCCAATAATTTGATGCTTGCCAATTCCGGTGCGCGCTTCGGCTTCGTGCGGACATTGCCGCATCAGGTGGGGGTGCTGATCGGCTTTGCGCTGATGATGCTGTGCGTCGGGCTGGGCGTTTCCGCGCTGATCGTGGCCGAGCCGGCGCTGTACCGCGCGATGAAGATCGCGAGCATCGTCTACATCTTCTGGCTGGCGTGGAAGATCGTGACGGTCGAGGCACGCGGCGCTGGCCCCGGCGCGGTCAAGCCTATG
Source organism: Sphingomonas nostoxanthinifaciens (assembly GCF_019930585.1). Lineage (NCBI taxonomy): Bacteria > Pseudomonadati > Pseudomonadota > Alphaproteobacteria > Sphingomonadales > Sphingomonadaceae > Sphingomonas > Sphingomonas nostoxanthinifaciens. The sequence goes on from NZ_CP082839.1 coordinate 1,944,782, forward strand.
GGATTCCTGCAGGGGGCAGCCTTCCAGTGGGTCAACCCCAAGGCGTGGGTCATGACGCTGACGGCAGTGGCGACCTACACGACGCTGCACGACGATCTGCGCCTGCAGGTGGCGCTGCTGGCGATGGTGTTCGCCGTCGTCGGTGCGGCGAGCGGGTCGACCTGGGTGATGTTCGGCCAGATGATCCGCCGCTATCTCATCTCACCACGCCGGCGCAGCGCCTATAATTGGACGATGGCGGCATTGTTGGTGGCGTCGATCCTGCCGGTGATGTTCGAGCATTGAGGCGACCGAGACAAAAAAGGGAGAGGCCAAAGGCCCCTCCCACGCGGTCGAACATAGAAAGACGTCAGTATTTGACGCGAACGCGGACGTAATAGAAGCCGCCGTTGAAGCCGAACGGGCCGCCGTTGCGTGGATAGACCTGCCCGTCGGACGTGCTTCCGGTGAGCGCATAGATCGGGTTGTAGGTCGTCGCCGCGATCTTCTCCGGGTGGGTATTGAACAGGTTGTTCCCGCCCAGCGTGAGCGTGAAATGCTCGTGGAAGGTGTAGCTGACGTCGAGATCGCTGGTGAAGCGCGATCCGAAGGTCTGCCCGGCGATCGTGTTGCCGGCGGCGTCCTTGACCGTCGGATAATCGACCGCATTGATCCACGAGCCATAGAAATTCTCGCGGGCGTTGATCGTGAAGCCGCTGCCCGACCACGTCGCCGCGACGTTGGCGCGATGGTTTGGCGCGAGCCGCTTCACGTCGATGATCTGCGCGGTGCTGATGACGTTCGGATCGGACTTGGAGACCGTGCTCTTGTTGTAATTGTAGGCGAGCGTCCAGTTGAGCGTGCCGCCCGCGAACGGCATGCGGTAGGAGCCGACGACATCGATACCGCGCGTCAGTGTATCGAGGCCGTTGGTGAAGTAGCTGACGTTGCCGCCCGCGCCCACAGCGGCCAGCCCGGAATTGGCCAGAACGTCGGCGGCCGTGACGGAGAAGGGCTGCGAGATGAAGATGCGGTTGCGGACCTTGATGTTGTAGTAATCGATGGTCAGCGTCGCGCGGCTGACCGGCTGCAGCACGACGCCCGCGCCCCAGTTGGTCGACTTTTCCGGCTTGAGCGGCTTGGCGCCATAATATTGCGAGATGGGGTTATCGACCGGGTAGGTGCCGGTCTGCACCTGATTTCCGCTGATGAAGTTCGTGGTCAGGATCGAATCGTGCGACTGGCCGGGGGACGGCGCATGGAAGCCGGTGCCGACCGTGCCGCGGATCGACAGCCACGGCGTTGCCTTCCAGATCGCATTCGCCTTGCCGACTTCGGCGCTGCCGAAGTTGCTGTAATGCTCGTAGCGGCCGGCGAGGCCAACGGTCAGCGATTCGATGATGTCGGCTTCGGCACCACCGTAGAAGGCGAAGCTGCGCTGGCTCCATTGGCCGGCCGATTGCGGGCTGGTGCCGCCATAGCCGGAGGCCGCCGGCGATTGGCTCGCGCTGCCGTTGCGCACATAGACGCCGGGCGAAACCAGCGAGTAGAGCGCCTGCGACGCATAGGGGCCCGCGCCATAGGATTGCAGATCGCCCGCGGTCGCCTTGTAGGTTTCGCGCCGGAATTCGCCGCCACCCGACAAGGTGATCGGGCTCGCGAGCCCGACCTGCAGCGGGTAGGTCAGGTCCAGATTGACGTCGAGCTCCTTCTGGATGAGATCTCCGAAGTTGAAGCGCGTCTGCGTCTGCGGTCCATAGGATGGACTGATCGAGTCGTACATCGACAGCGACAGGGTGTTGCGGCTCAGCGAGCTCGACAGATCCCAGGTCAGGCCGTTGTCCAATTTGCCCTTGTAGCCCGCAGTCCCGTACAATTGCTTGGTCACGCCCACGAAGCGGGGCGTGAAGCCCGCCGGATAGAGGTTTGCGGCGCTGAACGTGTTGCCATCCAGCACGTAGCCGCCGCTCGGGCAGGTTGCATTGCCGGCGGGGCAGGGGGTCAGATAGACGGGAGCATATGAGCCGTTGCGGCTGTTGGTGGCGGTGCTGGTGCCGCTGCCGGTGTTGGTGACGAGGCCGGCGACGGTGATCGGCGGGCGGTAGTTGAAGCTTTCGTCGGTGTGCGTCCTGGCGGCGTTGCCGATGAAGTAGATTTCGCTGTTCGGCGTGACTTCGTAGCCGGAATTGACCAGCACCTTCCAGCCGTGTGACGGCGATGTACCCCAGATCTGCGCCGGCCCGGGATAATTGGGGATCTGGCTGGCAAGGCTCGGGTTGAGCGTCGCAAGCGTGGCAGCCGTCGGGCGGGTCTTGCCGCGGCTGGTGCCGAGGTCGTTATCATATTCAGCCGCCACGTTGACGAACCCGCGTTCACCCAATTTGACGCCGACGTCGCCGGCGATCTGCCGGCTGTCGCCGTCGCTCGGATAATATTGGCCCCAGCGACCCTGAAGCTCGAAACCGGCGTCCTTGCGCAGACCGAAGTTGAGCACGCCCGCAATCGCATCCGAGCCATATTGCGCGGTCGCGCCATCGCGAAGCACCTGCAGGTTGCCGATGGCGATCGACGGGATCGCCGAAAGATCGGACGACTGGGCACCATAAGACAGGCCGGTATCGCCGCCCGAATAGACCTGCACGAGCGCGGAGCGGTTAAAGCGCTTGCCGTTCAGCATCACGAGCACTTCGTCACCCGGCAAGCCGCGCAGCGAAGGGGAGCGGACGAAGCTCGACGCGTCTGCGATCGTGTTTTGCGCGACGAAGAAGGACGGGATGATGTTCTTGATCGAGTCCAGCATGTTCGCGGCTGGCTGCGCCTGCAACTCGGCAGAACTGATGACATCGACCGGCGATGCCGAATTTACGAGGGTGCGGTCAGTCCGTCGCGTGCCGATGACGACGACTTCACCAGTATCCGCAGTAGCGGCCGGCGTAGCTGAGGCCGGTGCGGCGGTATCTTGCGCCGACGCGTTACTTGCAAACGCAAGTGCAGCTGCAGCGCATGTCGATGCATACAGCCATGTCTTCTTAAGCCCGATGCGATCGTTCTTTTTCATATTATCCCCCTGAGACCTTGAAAAAGCCCGCCCTTCGCATTCTCTCCGGAATTGTTTTGTTACCGAAAAGTTACGCGGGTTTCGAAAGCTGTCAACGCGGCCTCAGGCTGCGCATCATGTTTACGGGAATAGTGTCTTTGTTGACACATAAGTGCTGTGGATAACTTTCCGCCGGGACCAAATTATTCCCGTTTTCACGCATTGAACTATTAGTTGTTGGATTTTGGGGCTCCAGAATAGAGCGGTTGCCTTGGACATGGCCAACAATAGAAAGTCCCAGAAGGAAACGAACGATCACTCTCGGGGCGCTCGGCAGGCGGCCGACCTTCGCTAAACCGGTCGAATATGCCGCCAATCAAAGCACATTCTCGCAAACGTCGACTTGAGTGGTTCGCAAGTCATTGACTTTGCAGCCGATGCCTTGGAAAAGCTGCGGCTTGAATCTTGCTGCGCCGGCCGGACGACTAACATCAGGGAATCCGACGGCCGGCCCCAATTCGAGCTTCGGCCTCGCCTGGAGCGGGTGACGGCATGTCGACTATGCAGCGCGCCATCGGCATTGCATGCTGATCCGTATACGGTATCTGAAAATGAGGCGGTGTGAATGACGATGCGGCGCAGGCAGTTTCTTGTTGGAGCTTCGTCCTCGACCCTCGGCGTAGCGGCGGCACGTGGCATGGCGCCGGACGCGGCCGGATCCGCGCCGCAGGCGGCAATCGCGCTCGACGGCAAATTGGCGCGGATTCCATTCTGGTCGGTGGCGCTTACCGATCGATTCTGGGCGCCGAAGGTCGCGCGCAACCGCGAGGTGACCCTGCCGCTGGAGCTTGCAAAGCTCGACCGGCGGCCGATCGACTGGATGCTCGACGGCGGCATATTGGAAGCGGCGATCTACACTGAGCGGACGGCGCCCGATCCAGCTCGCGCCGCGAAGATCCGGCAGCTTGCCGGCGCGATCAATGCCATCCCCGGCCAATTGCCCGAACATCGCGATTTCGAGATTACCGAAGCCGACGTCACGGCGTTGGGCGACCGCACGACGCTGTCGCGCTCGCTGGAGCGCGCGGAGGCGCTGCGGCTGGATTTCGCGCGTAGCGATCCGCCGTTCGCTGGTGGCGAACGAGACGCGATGTGCTGCGCCGCTCTCTATCGCGTCACCGGCGATCGGCGCCATCTGGCGCTGGCGACGCACTATCTCGACATTCGCGGCCGTGGCGACGCGGTCGGGCGCAGCCGGCACAATCAGTCCTACGCGCCGGTGATCGAGCAGCGCGAGGCGGTCGGGCATGCGGTCAATTGCGTCACGCTCATTCTCTCGATGCTCGAGGTCGGCTTGCTGAGCGGCGATCGGCGCTACAGCGACGCCGCCACGCGGATGTGGACCGACATCGTCTCGTCCAAGATGTACGTCACCGGCGGGGTCGGCTCGACCGGGAATGAGGGGTTCGGGCCGGCCTATGATCTGCCGAACCTGTCGGCTTATTCGGAAAGCTGCGCTGTGCTGATGTTCAGCCGCCTCAACCATCGGCTGCATCTGGCGACGGGCGAGGCGCGCTTCATCGATGTGCTGGAACGCAGCCTGTATAATAATGCGGTTGCCGGGGTGTCGGCCGATGGCGGCCACTTCTTCTACGTCAACCGGCTCGCCAGTGCGGGTAGCGGGCGCGATCAGCGCTGGCAGAATGCCTCGCTCGAATGCTGCCCGCCCAATCTCGTGCGCTTCTTCGCATCGATGGCGGATTATCTGTTCGCGCAGGACGCAAGCGGCGCGATCTTCGTCAATCTCTACGCCAGCAGCGAGGCCAGTTTCGCGGTGTCCGCCGGCACGCTGCGCCTGACGATGACGTCGGGTATGCCATGGGACGGCGCATCCACCTTGCGCGTGTCGTCGACCGATCCGGTGACCGCGACGCTGAAGCTGCGGATTCCGGGATGGGCGCGGGGCGAAGCGGCGCCGGGCAACCTCTACCACTTCATCGATGGAGAGGCGGGGGGCGTATCGATCGCGCTCAACGGTCGGGCGATCCCGGTCACGCCCGATGCGAAGGGCTATGTCACGCTGACGCGCACGTGGCAGCCCGACGACCGCATCGAGATGCACTTGCCCATGCCGGTACGCCGGATCGCCGCGGATCCGCGCGTGCGCGCCTGCGGGCGGCGTCACGCCTTTCAGCGCGGGCCGATGGTCTATTGCGCGGAATGGCCCGAAGCGGCGGACGGCAAGGTGCTCGACCTGCTCGTCGACAAGGACGCCCCGCTGTCGGCACGTTTCGACCCGGCCTTCATGGGCGGCGCGGTGCTGATCGATACGGTCGGCCGTCGTACGACCCGGCCGGACGAGGCGGCCAAACCTGTCCGACTGATCCCTTATCATCTGTGGGCCAATCGCGGCGCGGGGGAGATGAGCGTCTGGCTGCTCAGCGACGACCTCCAGGTCGGCGATGTCGGTCCAGCCGGCGGGCTGATTTTCTACCGCAATCCGAATGCCGCGCGCGACGGCTGGCGCTATCTGGAGGCAGCACCCGCCGATCAGAGCCTCGGCGCGCCGTGGGGCGGCTTCCGGCGCGAAATCGCGGGTGCGGGTGGCACGGCGATCGGCGCGGGGCGCTGCAACACCGCTGACATGCTCGCCGCGGGGCTCGAGCCCGGCAGTGCCGCGCGTATCGCGGAAGGCTATCGGCTGAACGGCATCGGCGGATGGTTCATCCCGTCGCGGGACGAGCTCAGTCTGCTGTACACCGCGCTGGCCGCGCCGGGGGTGGGCGATTTCCATGTCCGGCCGCTCGTCGACAATTGCGAATATTGGGCGTCCACCCAGCTGTCCGCGGACATGGCCAGCCATGTCGATTTCGCGGACGGCGGTCGCGTGCATGGCGACGACAAGGATTTCCCGCGCCGCGTGCGCGTTATCCGCGCAATTTAGCGCCCGTTTCGGCCGTTTTTTATTGGCTCGACAATAACATAAAGCAGAACGTATACCGTATCCGATCCCACTGTGGAGGTGCCTCGGATGCCGGTCGGAGATTATCGCAGGACGCACCTGGGACGCCGGATTCGGGACGCGTTCGGCGTGGCCGGCGCTGTTGCAGCTTTCCATCTGTCGGCCCCGGCGCTGGCTGCGTCCGGCACCGAAATCCCACGCCTCGCAGTCGCCGCAAACGGCCAGCGCACCCTCTACGTCGATGGCAAGCCGTTCTTCGTCCTCGCGGCGCAGATCCACAATTCGAGCGCGTGGCCGGACGTGATGGCCCAGTCGATGAAGGCTGCCGCCGACCTTCACGCCAATACGATCGAGGTGCCGGTCTATTGGGAGCAGTTAGAGCCTGAGCCCGGCCGATACGACACCTCCAGCGTCGATCAGTTGATCGCGACCGCGCGGGCGAACGGCACGCGGCTCGTGCTGCTGTGGTTCGGCACGTGGAAGAATGGGCAGAACCATTATGCGCCGGCGTGGATGCGCAGCGATCCTGCGCATTATCCGCGCACGATCGACGAGCGTGGCGAGCCCGCCGATGTCCAGAGCCCGTTCAGCGTGGCGACGCGCGATGCCGACGAGCGCGCTTATGTTACGCTGCTGCGCCACCTGAAGGCCGTCGACGGCGATCGCCACACGGTCATTATGATGCAGGTCGAGAACGAGCCCGGCGCGATCGGCGCGGTGCGCGATCATGGCCCCGATGCGGAGCGGGCGTTCGCCGCCCCCGTGCCGCCCGCGCTCGCCGCCAAGCTCGGCAAGGGTACGGGCACGTGGCCGATGCTGTTCGGGCCGGATGCGGCCGAGGCGTTCAATGCCTACGCCACCGCCACCTATATCGATCGGATCGCGGCGGCGGGGCGCGCCGTCTATCCGCTGCCGGTCTATGTGAACTGCTGGATGCGCTACAAGGGCTTCAACAGCCCCGGCGTCGACTATCCCAGCGGCGGGGCGGTCTGGACGATGCTCGACCTGTGGCGGGCAGCGGCGCCCAATGTCGAGATGATCGGCACCGACGTCTACACGACCGATCCGGTCGAATATCGCAAGGTCCTCGATCAATATCATCGGGCAGACAATCCGACCTGGGTATCCGAAACCGACTTCTCCCCGAAGACCGCGCCGTTGCTGTACAACGTCCTGGCGCTCGGCGGCGTCGGCATGTCGGTGTTCGGTATCGACAATCCCGATCCCTCGCCGGACGAGCAGGCCGGCACGGTCGTGCATCGCCTCAATTACGGCCTGCTCGCGCCGATATCCTCGCTGATCGCCCAGGCCGCCGCCGAGAAGCGGATCTGGGCAGCCGTCGAGGAGCCGGGGCGGGCGCGGCAGACGATCGATTTGCCCGACGGCTGGAAGGCGGTCGTGTCGTTCGGTCCACCGGCATGGGGCGCCACGCCCGCGATCATTCCTAATTCCAAGACGCTGTCGGGTCGCATCTTCATGATCCGGCTCGCGGCCGACCAGTGGCTGGTCGGCGGCAGCGACGTGCGCGTCGAGTTCCAGCGCTCGGGCGCGGGCCACGGCCAGCTGCTGCGCGCTGAAGACGGCGCCTATGTCGACGGTGCCTGGCACGCACGCCGCTGGCTCAACGGCGACGAAACCGATTTCGGCCTCAACCTCACGTCGCCCGGCCTGATCCGCGTGACGACCGGCCAATTTTGATAAAACAAAGATAAAAACGTCAGGAGGACAGGAGAGCGACGAACATCAAAAAGGGATATTCTGCGCAATGACTGTCAATCGCTCACCCTTGCTTGCACGATTGCTTGCAGGCTCCATGCTTCTTCCGCTCTCGACGCTCGCACATGCGCAAACCGGCGGACCTGATCCGGCGGCCGCGGACGGCTCGCCCAAGCTGTCGCAGGACGAGATCATCGTCACCGGCACGCGCGCGAGCAAGCGGGCGGTGGACAGCAACAGCCCGATCCAGGTGTTGTCGGCCGATGCCCTCAAGGCCAGTTCGCAGACCAACCTCACCGACGCGCTGACGACGCTCAACCCCTCCGTCTCGCGTCGTAACAACGGCACCGACGTCGGTGCGCTGACCAATTCGATCCGTCTTCGTGGTCTCAACCCCAACCATGTGCTGGTGCTCGTGGATGGTGTGCGCCGCCACAACACCGCCAATATCTACGCGCCGGCCGGGCCCGACCAAGGCAGCACGCCGGTCGATCTCGACATGATCCCGACCAACCTGATCGATCATATCGAGATCCTTCAGGACGGCGCCGCCGCGCAATATGGATCGGACGCGATCGCGGGCGTCGTGAACATCATCCTCAAGCATGAAGCCTACGGCTTCGGCGCGCACGGCCTGACGGGCGTCTACGGTCACGGCGATGGCTGGTCGAGCAATGTCGGCACCGATTACGGCATGGCGCTCGGCAGCGACGGTTTCGTCCATATCGCCGCCGAATTCACGCATAACGACCATACCGACCGCGGCCTGGACGATTCCCGTACCGGCAAGCACGACAACAAGGTGTTCGGCGATCCGAAGGTAACGCGCGAGAATGTCGGCCTCAACTTCATGAAGCCGATCACCGACGGTATCGAACTCTATGGCAACGCAACCTACGCGCATCGTTATGCCGACGCCTATGAGAATTACCGCCTGCCCACGGTCGCACCCAGCGTCTTCCCGAACGGTTTCTCGCCGCGAGAGATCACGCACGAGGACGATTATGCCGGTACGCTCGGTCTGCGGGGCGACAATCTGCTCGGGTTCAAATGGGATCTGAGCTCGACCTATGGGCGCGACCAGCTTCGCGTGTCGATGCGCGATACGGTCAACCTCGATCTGCTTACCGCCACAGGCTCGACGCCGACCGCGCTCGACCTGCAGCACTTCCGCTTCTCGCAATGGACCAACGATCTCGGCCTGTCGCGCGACGTCGACATCGGGCTGGCCTCGCCGCTGCACGTGGCGCTCGGCGGCGAATTCCGAAAGGACTATTACAAGATCGGCGCGGGCGATCCGGACTCCTATTATGGTAGCGGTACGCAGGCGCTCGTCGGCATCGCTCCGGTCAGCACGGGCAATTTCAGCCGCAATGTCTACGCCGGGTGGGGCGATATCGAAGCGCATCTGACGAGCAAATGGGACGTCGATCTGGCCGGCCGCTACGAAGATTATAGCGATGCAGGCGACACCTGGACGGGCAAGATCTCGACCCGCTACCAGATCATCCCGCAGGCGGCGATCCGCGGCACGTTCAGCAACGGCTTCCGCGCGCCGACGCTGGCCGAAGAGCATTTCACCAACCTGTTCGTGTCGCCGACCGGCGCATCGGGCCAGCTCGCCGTCAGTTCGGTCGCGGCCAAGCTGCTCGGTGCGACGCCGCTGAAGCCCGAAAAGTCGACCAGCATCAGCGCCGGCCTGGTGCTGGAGCCGATCGATCGTCTGACCGTGACGGTCGATGCCTACCAGATCTACATCAAGAAGCGCATCATCGGCGGCGGCGACTATAACGGCCAGACCGCCATCAACGCGCTGACCGCCCAGGGCATCTCCCTGCCGTCAGGCCTCGACCCCAACAACGTGTCCGCCACCTATTTCGCCAACGGTGCCGACACGCGGACGCGCGGTATCGACGTCACCGCCAACTACCGCACCGATCTGGGCAACGCCGGCGTGATCGACTGGAGCGTGGCCGCGACCTTCAACAAGACGTCGCTGCGCAAGCTGAACAACGACGCCAACGGCAAGCCGCTGCTGAATGCGCAGGGCATATCCTACCTCGTCGATGCCACGCCCCGGAACAAGGTCATCCTCGGCGCGCACTGGACGCATGGCCTGCTCGACCTCAACCTGCGCGAAACCGAGTGGGGCAAGGCGAGCCAGGAGCTGAGTTATACGGTCGGCCCGAACGCCTATTCGAACACGCTGTTCATCCCCTATACCGCCAACTCGCGCTGGCTGACCGACATCGAACTTGGCTACAAGATCTTCAAGGGCGTGCGTCTGGCGGTCGGATCGAACAATCTGTTCGGCGCGCATCCGAACCGGATTCCGGTCGAGGCGCGCTACCTTGGCGTGCTGCAATATTCCAACATCATCCAGCAGGTCGGCGCCAATGGCGGCTTCTATTACGGCAAGATCGACCTGAGCTTCTAAGTCACGCTCTCCGGACATCGCCTGGCACTTTGCCGGGCGATGTCTGGCCCTTCCGGACGGCGCTGCCGCCGCCGTTCCTGCTGAGCATGTGGGCCATGCGTCAGCGCAGGCCGCCGACACCCATCAACAGGCTCGCCGCAGCCGCTGCGCGTCTACGCGGCGGGCGAGCGCGGCTGGGCATCGCTTTCGGAGGGTATTCCGGGCCGGACCTTTGAAGAGAAAGTGGCGGAGAGGGTGGGATTCGAACCCACGGTGAGCGCAAACCCACAACGGTTTTCGAGACCGTCCCAATCGACCACTCTGGCACCTCTCCGCATGGGGGTCCGGCCGACGGAGAGCGCGCCCTAGCGGAAGGTTTTGCGCTTGCCAAGCGCCGCTTGCTTCACCGGGCGCCGGTACTAAATAGGACGGCATGCCTTCACATCGCGTTTCCTTTCCCGCCGGGCAGGCGCTGCCGGCGATGCCTCCGGTCGCGGAGGCCCGGTTCAGCATCGGCGACATCGTGCGCCATCGGCTGTTCTCGTTCCGCGGCGTGATCTTCGACGTCGATCCGGTCTTCGCCAACAGCGAAGATTGGTACGAATCGATTCCCGAGGACGTGCGCCCGCGCCGCGATCAGCCCTTTTACCACCTGCTCGCCGAAAATGCGGAGAGCAGCTACATCGCCTATGTGAGCCAGCAGAACCTGGAACGCGACGATACCGAGGAACCGGTCGATCACCCCGCGATCGACGGGCTGTTCGGCCAATTCGCGGACGGGCGGTACGAGTTGCGGCGCGAGCATCGCCACTGATCGCTTCCGGCCCGGCTCTTCGTCTGATAGCCGCGCCTGCATGTCGACCGCCCCCGAAATCGCCGCGCTGCTGGAAGAGTATGAGTTCCTCGATGCGGATGACCGTTATCGCCTGCTGATCGACCTCGGTCGTGCGCTGGAGCCGATGCCCGATGCGCTCAAGACCGACGCCACCTTGGTTCGGGGCTGCTCGGCTTCGGTCTGGGTCTATCCGACGCGGCTGCCGGACGGGCGGCTGCATTTCCTCGCCGATTCGAATGCGGCGATCACCAAGGGGATCATCGCGTTGGTCCTCGCCAGCGTGCAGGATCATGCGCCCGCGGATATCCTCGCGACCGACATCACCGCCACGCTCGCGCCGTTCGATCTGTCGCGCCAGCTCAGCTCGAACCGCACACAGGGCATCCCCAACATGATTGCGCTGATCCGGGAAACCGCCGCCCGCCTCGCGTAAGGCGGGCCGGTCGCGCTAGATTGCGGCCAGACGACCGGCGCGTGGCTCGGCGTCGGCCGCGTCCAGCGCCGCTTCGACATCCTCGATCGGCGTGCCGGCGGCGACGATCAGCCAGTCGCGCGGGCGGGCGCCGTCGACCACCGTCACGGCATTCTTGGGGCAGATCTTCAGGCATTTGGTCTGCATCACGCCGATCGACGCCTTGCGCCCCTTGCCCCCGCCCGCATGCTTGCGCAGCACCTTGGAGAGCGGCTTGCGCCCGTCGGGGCCGAAACCCCTGCCGCCCAGCTTCTTCTCGCACTTGGCGCAGACGAGGATCGCGGCGCGCCACCGCGCCGAGGCGTGGCGGATCATGCGGCGCGACGTTCCTCGGCGGTGCGCAACACATCCCACGCCGCCTGGACCGCGCGGAAGCGATCGGCGGCATCCTGGTCGCCCGGCCGCACGTCGGGATGGTTGGCCTTTGCCAGCCGGCGCCACGCCGCCTTGATCTCGTCGAAGCCGGCATCGGCCTCGACCCCGAGCACGTCGAGCGCGCGCATCTCGTCGCGCGAGCGGCTGCCGTCACCAGCGCCGCCCCACTGATAGTGGCGCGATTGCTCGAAGCCCGAGGCGTCGCGCCGCTCCGCACCCTCGCGTGCGGCGGCCTCTTCGGCCGAGAGCCCTTCGAAATAGTTCCAGCCGCGATTATACTCGCCGGCATGATCGGCGCAGAAATACCAGCGCTCGGGGCTGTTGGGTGACTTGGGGGCAGGGCAGTCGCCCGGCCGGTCGCAACCATGCCGGTCGCAGATCCGGACCTGCGTCGCCCCGCGCTCGCTGCCGTAGCTCCGCCAGCGGGGGAAGCCCCAGTCGTTCGATCTCGTGAAGCGCGCCATCGCGACCCAGATAGTGCAACGGCGCGTGAATCGCTACCGCAGGACGTGCGCCAGAGGGCCTGTAAGCCGGGTTCTGTCCACCGGCCGAAGCCGGATGGGCGACCATTCCTCTAGGACGACGCTCGCGCGCCGCCTCAAGCAACCAACCCGGACGACGGGGCCGAGTCAGCCCATATGCCGTCCCTATTCGGTCTTGCTCCCGGTGGGGTTTGCCGTGCCGCCACCGTTGCCGGCAGCGCGGTGCGCTCTTACCGCACCCTTTCGCCCTTGCGTGCAGCCGAGGCCCGGCACGCGGTCTGCTTTCTGTTGCACTGTCCCTGAACGGCCCGTCGCCAGGCCGTCCGCCGGGCGTTACCCGGCACCGTCACTCTTCGGAGCCCGGACTTTCCTCCCGCGCGGAAACCCGCGCCGGCGGCCGCCCGGCCCTCTGGCGCGGCGGTCCTAGGCGTAACGAGCAGCGAAGTCGAGCGTGCGTCTCAGCCGGCGGTGAGCCGCTTTTCCGCGCCCTTGTCGCCGCCGGTGAGCAGCGAGAGCAGGATGGCGCGCGTTTCGCCGTCGACGACGCCGTCGATCGTCTCGGGCCGAAAGCGGCGCTGGAAGGCGCGTACCGCCGCCTCGCCATCGACCACGTCATAGCCGAAGCGTCCGAGCGCCAGCAGGAAGCCGCTGTCGGACCAGTGCGGATCGGTCAGGTGCCTGATGGGGCGGGGCAGGGCAAGCCGGACCCGCGCCAGCCGCTCCCACTCGAACAGTTCGCCCGGATCCTGCTTGCGCGCCGGCGCCACGTCGGAATGGCCGACGATATTGCCGCGGGTGATGCCGTAGCGCGCGGCGATGTCCGCCATCAGCGGCATCAGCGCCTCCATCTGTGGCGCGGGGAAGGGCCGGTAGCCGAATTCATGGCCGGGATTGACGAGCTCGATCCCGATCGAGGCCGAGTTGACGTCGTCGATGCCGCGCCAATGCGCCTTGCCGGCATGCCAGGCGCGCTTGTCCTCGTCGACCAGCCGCACGACCTGGCCATCCTCGGCGACCAGATAATGGCTGGAGACCTTCGCTTCGGGATCGCACAGCCGGCGCAGCGCCGACGGCCCGTCGGTCATGCCGGTATAATGAAGCACGATGATGCTGACCGGCAAAGCGCGCGTGTCGAAGTTCGGCGAGGGGCAATCGAGGATCGCGTCGGGCATCGGCACTCCGCATAGCGTCGGCAGCGGCGGTCACGCCAGCGCTATTCCGGGCGACGCGCCCGATGCCGCCTAGGGAGCCGTTGCGGGGCGGTAGAGGCCACGTAGCGCCGGATCGGTGCGGAAGGCGTCGGTCTGGCCCAGCACGGTCTCACCCGCCCCCAGCATCAGCACCCCGTCGCGCGCGATCGCCGTGGTGAGCCGGTCGAACACGTCGCGCCGCCGCGCCGCCGAGAAATAGAGCAGGACATTGCGGCACAGGATCACGTCGAATTCGCCGGCAGGCGGCGGGTCGAGCAGGTTATGCACCGCGAACGACACGCCCTCCAGCGCGGCGGGGCGCACCCGCCAGGCCTCGCCCTCCGGGTCGAAGCGCGTGATCAGATCCCTGACCGGCAGGCCGCGCTGTACCTCGAACTGGGAATAGACGCCCGCGCGCGCTTTACCGATGGCGACGGGAGAGACATCCGTGCCGACGATCTCGATCGTCCAGCCGCGCCAGCGCGTTTCGGCCGCTGCGAGTGCGAACGCGATCGAATAAGGTTCCTGACCGGTCGAGCAGCCCGCCGACCAGATGCGCAGCCGCCGCGCCGCGCCGCGCCGCTCGGCCAGATGCGGCAGGCCTTCATCCACCAGCGTGCGGAAGGCGGCCATGTCGCGATAGAAGAACGTCTCGTGGTTGAGCAAAGCTTCCACCACCGTCGCGCGCAGTTCGGTGGCGCCGGGATGGGCAACCTGGGCCGCCAGCGCGTCCAGGCCGCCAATGTCGCGCGCGCGCATCACCGCCTGCAGCGCGACGTCGATCCGCCAGCGGCGGCCATCGGCGAGCTGCTGGCCCGTCATCTGCTCGAACAGGCCGGATAGAGCGCGGACCGCGAGCGGCGTCATCTCCATGCCCCACCGCCTCCGCTGCGATAGGCGATGGCGCTGGCGATCGCCTCGGGCGGCAAGACATCTTGCGCCAGACCGGCATTCGCCACCGCGCCCGGCATTCCCCACACCACCGATGTCTGGGCATCCTGCGCCCACAGCGTGCCGCCGGCTGCCACCAGCGTCTCGGCGCCGGTCGCGCCGTCACGCCCCATGCCGCTGAGCATCACGCCCACGGCAGCGGGACCGTAGCATTCCCCGATCGTCGCCATCATCGGATCGACCGAGGGCAGGAAGCCCGAAGCCGAGCGGCGACGATCGAGCCGTATATGGACCTCTCCACCGAAACGCGCGAGCGACAGGCTGCCGTCGCCGGGCGCGAGCATGATCTCGCCCTCGGTCGGTCGCAGCCCAGCCGCGGCGAGCCGTACCGGGCGGCTGGCCATTTCCGCCAGCTGGGGCACGAAATAGGGCATGAACGGCGCCGGCAGGTGCTGAGTGATGAGGATGGGCGCGGTCACGCTGGCGGGCAGCGCGTGAAAGAAGGTGGCGAGCGCATGCACGCCGCCGGTCGATGCGCCGATGCCGATGCATGCGATCGGCACGACCGGCGCCGGGGTAAAACTGTGGGTGGGCTCGTGATGCGGCGCGACGTGCGTACGGGGATGCGCAATGCGCGCCATCCGCTCGACCAATTCTTCGGCAAAGTGGCCGGCGAAGCCGACCGCACCCGGCTTGACCAGCGTATCGGCCGCGCCCAGCCGCAAGGCGGAAACGGTCGCGGCCGCGCCCTCGGCACAGGCCGAGGACACGATCAGCACCTTCGCGCCATGTCCCGCGGCAAGCAGATCGGGGAGCGCTGCCAGGCCGCCGATGCCCGGCATTTCGAGGTCGAGCAGGATGATGTCGACGTCGAGTTGCCCGAGCAGCCCCAGCGCCTCGGGGGCGCTGCCGGCGGAGCCGACGACCTGAAAGCCTTCGTGGGCCGCCAGCATGCGGGCGAGGACCGCGCGGACGACCGCGGAATCGTCCACGATCATCACCCGCACCTCGGGCTGCGGCGGTTCTCCGCGCAATAAGGGGAGCGCGCGCGCCATCGGCCGCGCGCTCAGGCGATGCCGACGATCTGGAGCTTGCTTTCCAGGGTTTCGCGATCGAACGGCTTCATCACATATTCGTCGGCGCCCGCCTCGATCGCGGCGCGGATATGGGCGACGCCATTCTCGGTCGTGCAGAACACCACCTTGGGACGATGCGGGAGGTCGACGGTGCCCAGTTCGCGCAGGAATTCGATCCCGCTCATCACCGGCATGTTCCAGTCGAGCAAGATGACGTCAGGCGTCGCCTCGCGGCAGCGATCGAGCGCCTCCTGGCCGTCGCCGGCCTCCGACACGGCGAAATCCATGGTCTCGAGGATGTGGCGCGCCACCTTGCGGATCACCTTCGAATCGTCGACCACCAAGCAACTCTTCATCGCGTCCCGTTCCTTCGCGCCGTTCAGTCAGCTTAGGGTCGGCGCGTAAGCATCCGGTTAATGATGGGGTGGCGAGGGCGGTCGGCGCGGTTCCAGCCAGCCGCCGTCGGCGAGCCAGTCATTCAATCGGTCGGGCCAGTGCAGGATCGAGATGCGGTTGGATTCGTCGAGATTGAAGGCGTGATCGCTCTCGGCATACATGTGCAGCTCGGCCGGGATGCCGGCCTTGCGGAGCTGCTCGTAGAGCGCGACCGACGGCGTGGCGCAGCATTTGTCCAGACTGCCCGCGGTGATGAAGGCCGGAGGCGCATGCTCGATCGCCTTCGCCGGGATGCCGAGCGGGCCGGGGAAGACCAGCACCTGAAAATCGGGGCGTGCGCTGACCGTGTCGATCGTATCGGTCGTCGGTCGTCCGGCAGGCTCCGGATTGTCGGCGACCAGCGACACCAGTTCGCCGCCGGCGGAGAAGCCCATTACCCCGATCCGATCCGGCGCGATGCCATAGTCGGCGGCATGGGCACGGACCCAGCGGATCGCGCGCCGGGCATCGTCCGCGGCGTCGCCCTCGATCGAGTAAGGCGAGCCCGGCTCGCGCGCGAGCCGGTATTTCAGCACGAATGCCGAGACGCCCATGCGGTTGAGCGCGGTTGCCACCTTCGTGCCCTCGTTGGTCCAGACGAGCAGGCGATGGCCGCCGCCGGGAAAGATCACGATCGCCGCGCCATTATTGTGGTCGGCCTTGGCGGGGAAGGCGAGCAGCGAAGGGCGATGGACGTTGCGCACCCAATAATCGCGGCCGATCTCGGCCTCGTCCTTGCGCTTCGTCACGCCCGGCGCGCCGTTTGGCCATAAGTCGATTGTGGTAAGAGCGATCGGGGCAACAGGCGCAGGATCCGGTTCCGCCGACGCCGCAGGCGTACCGAGGATCAACATTGCTGTAAGTACAAAAATCCTCGTCCGCATCGCCGTCCCACTCCTAATCCGCCGTTAAGCGCGTTTTTACACATTTTCCGCAATATTGGCGGATGCTCGACGGGCTTGCCAAGGGGGGAGTGGCCGCTTTTCTCGACAAGGCGTCGGGAAGCCTGGTGGCGCGCGTGCTTATCGCCACGACGACGGTCGGAATTGCGATCTTCGCGATCGCCGCGATCATCTCCTATCAACATGGCAGCGCAAAGCTTCAGCGCGAGGTGAGCCAGCGGCTCGACCGCTTCACCCAGATGCAGGCGCGGACCGTCGGGTTATGGTTCGACGGCCGGCGGATGCTGGTGGTCTCGGCCAACGAGGACGTCGCGCAATTGCCGCCCGGCAGCGCGCCTGACGCTGCATTCGTGCATAAGGTGCTGTTGAACAGTTTCCTCGGCACCTATTTCGGCGCCGAGGACGGCCGCTTCTACAATTATCCCCATATTCGCGAGTTGCCGCGTGGCTATGACCCGCGCAAGCGGCCCTGGTATCGGCAGGCGGTGGCGCAGGGCGACACGATCGTCACGCGCCCTTATCCCGACGCGTCGCTCGCCGCCGACGTGGTTACCATCGCAACACCCCTGCGGCGTAATGATCATGTCGTCGGCGTGACCGGAGCGGACTTCTCCATCGCCGCGCTTACGCGAATGCTGCAAGGCGACCATCTGCGCCACACCCAGGTGTTCATGGTCGATGCCGACGGGACGGTCTTGATCCATCCGGACAAAAGCGCGACGGGCCAGCCACTTGCACGCTTGTTCGACGGACACCCCCCACCGATCGGCTCAGGCGTGTCCGAGGTGACCGCCGCGGGCAGGCGCCAGCTGGTCACCTTCGCCCATGTGCCCGGTCTACCCCGAGCCGACTGGTTCGTCGGTGTCGCGATCGACCGCGCGGCGGCATATTCCGATCTCTATGCATCGGTGTGGCACGATATCGTGCTCAGTGCCGGAGTGATGCTTGCGGCGCTCATCATCATCTGGGCTATCCTTGCCCGGTTCGTGCTGTTGCCGCTCAAGGCGATCGTCCGCAGCATGAACGATATCGTCGATGGACGCACGACGGCATTGCCCGACGGCATGGATCGCCGCGCGGACGAGATTGGAGGCATGGCGCGCGCTGTCGGCGTGTTCCGCGCGGATCGCGCGCGGATCGTCGAGCTGACCGAGGCGGAGGTCACCCGATTGGCCGACGAGGCACGAACGCGGTCCGAGATGACGGCGAGCCTGCAGCGATCGTTTGGCAGGGTGGTCGATGCAGCGCTTGCAGGCGACCTTTCGCCGCGCGTGGCGCAAAGTTTCCCCGATCCGGAACTGAACATGCTGGCCCGCTCGATCAACCAGCTGGTCGCAACGATGGAAAGCGGATTGGGAGAGACGGGGAGGGTACTCGCGGCACTCGCCCGGACGGATCTCTCGTGTCGCGTCGAGGGTGACCATGGGGGCGCCTTCGCCAAGCTGAAGGCGGATACCAACGCGGTGGCCGATCGGCTGGGCGAGATCATCGACGAACTGGACGGCACCTCGCGGCAGTTGAAGGCTGCAACCGGCGCCCTGCTGTCGGATGCGGGCGAGCTTTCGCACCGAACCGAGCGGCAGTCGCATGCGATCCGCGGCGCGTCGGGCGCGATCCAGCGCCTGTCGGCAACCGTCGCCGACAATGCCACACAGGCGGAACTGGCCAGCCGCAAGGGGCGCGAGGCAGCCAGCTCGGCCGAAGCGGGCAACATGGTGCTCGCCGACGCGCAGGCGACGATGGAGCGGCTCAACGCATCGTCGGCGACCATCTCCGACGTGATCGACATGATCGATCAGGTCGCCGCGCAAACCTCGTTGCTCGCGCTCAATGCCTCGATCGAGGCGGCGCGTGCCGGTCAGGCGGGCCGTGGCTTCGCGGTGGTGGCAATCGAGATCAAAAGCCTCGCGGAACGCGCCGCACAGGCCTCCAGCGAGGCCGGTCTGCTGATCGACCAGACCCGGCTGGAGATGACCAGCGGATCCCGCATGATGGCCGAGGTCACGCACAGTCTGGGCGCGATGATGACCGCCGCGCACGACAATGCCGAGCATCTCCAGAGTATCGCCCACGCCAATCGTGCGCAGGCGCAGGCGATCGAGGAAATCAACGCGACGGTGGGGCAGGTCGATCAGTTCACCGTCGACAATTCGGCGCTGGTGGAACGGCTCAACCTCACGATGGCGGAGACCGGCGCGCGGGCGAAGGAACTCGACCGGATCGTCGAGACCTTTGCCCTGGCGCGCTCGGGGACGCGCGCCAGGGCTTGATCGGCCTGCGTCATTTCGTCGGGCTAGGCGCCGTGAATCCCGAGCAGCACGGCTTGGTGACCGGCTGGAACTCCATCAGCTCGACCCGCGTGCCGTCGGGGTCGTAGAGATTGCCCTGCCATTTGCCGTCCTTGCCCATCTGCGGGCCGTCGTGGCGCGGGCTCAGCCGATCCTCGGCGATGAGCTGGGTGATCGTCGCCTCCATGTTGCGCACGCCCAGCGACAGGTGGTTGAGCACGCCCAGCTCGCGCGCGTCGACATGGTCGAGCGGCGTGGTCGAGCCCGGTCCGACCATCATATATTCCAGCCAGTCGCTGCCCTTGGGCGTCTGCTGCGAGATCCAGTCGACCGCGTCCGTGCGCATCGCGCCGTACCAATAAGGACGGAAGCCGAGCAACTGGCGGTAGAAGCGGTCCTGATCGGCGCGATTGTGGACGAGATAGCCGACATGGATGATCCGGCCGCTGATCGCACCGGCGCTGGGCGTCGTATCGCTCGATCCCGGCTGTACGAGCTGGATGAGATTGCCCTCCGGATCCTTCATCGAAAACCATTGGTCGCCCCCATCGCCGCGCTTGACGGGTGATACGCCGGTCGCGCCGTGGGCGACGAGATAGGCGCGCAATGCCGCCGCATCGGTCGTGACGTAGGCGGCGTGGGCGAGCATGCTGGGGCCATGCCCGGCGGGTGCCGGCAGCACCTCGACGAACTGGCGCGGGCTGAAATAATAGCGGACGCCGGCCGCATCCTCGGGATCGCTGGCCTTTCGGCCGCCGAGGATCACCGCATAGAAATGCTCGGTGGCGGCCATGTCGGTCGAATAGACCGCGAGGTGGGAGATGCCCGTGATGGGCGGTCGGCTATCGGTGGCGGCGGCAGCCGGCAATGCCAGCAGGGCGAGCGCGAGCGCGCAGAATGTGCGGACCATCGGCATTTCCTCTCCTATGTTTGGTTCTCATCTTAAACGCCGATGCTCTGTTGTCACCGGTTGCATGGTCTTACATCTCAGCCGGCCATGCTCCTGAACACCCCGTCCCGACGGATCAGCGCGTGGAACAGGGCCGCGCCGAGATGGCCGAGGATCAGCAGGAAGAAAGCGTAAGCGAGCAGGCCGTGCGCGAAGCGCAGCCAGCCATAAGCGAGCGCATCGTGCGGCAGGATCGGAAACAGCACCACGCCCTTCCACAGGATGATCGGATAGCCGCCGGCCGACTGCATCGCCCAGCCGATCAGCGGCATGCCGATCATCAGCGCGTAGAGCAGATAGTGCGAGCCCTTGGCGGCGGCGACCTGCAACGGCGGCAGGTCGCTGGGCAATGGCGGCGGGCGATGCGTCAGCCGCACCGCCAGCCGGATCAGCGCGAGGATCAGGATGGCGATGCCGATCGGGCGATGCCATGCCAGCAGCTCCGGATAGCGCGACGTCGCGGTCGAGACCATGCCCGCGCCGATCAGCAGCATGGCGAGGATCAGCGCCGCCATCAGCCAATGGAGGATGCGCGCGGGCAGCGCGAAACGTTCGGTCGTCATTGGCCGCCTCCCGTCGCATGCGCGCTCGTCACGGCGTCCACCCGCGGCCCTTCCTTCGTGCGTCGCCGGAAGGAGGCCGAATAAGCGGCCGATCGGGCGGCGAGGATCGGATCGTCGGATGCCGCCACGCCCTTGGGCAGGATCAGCGGATCGTAATTATAGTCGCGGCAATCGCCCTGCGTCTCGGTCGCGGCATGATCGAGGATCAGCGTGCCGGCATCGATCTGCCGATGCGGGCCGGTCCAGCGCACCGTCGCATTGTCGGTGCGGTCGCCCGGATTGGCGACGACCAGGATCATATGCCACCGCAGCGGCGCCTGCTTCGTCCGTGCGAGCAGATCGTCGAACAGGAAGTCGCTCGGCTGCTTGTCGAGCGTCGCTTTGTCGAGCGCGGCGAACGGCGTCTCGGGCTCGAATTGCCAGCGGACGAGGCGGCTTTGCCCTTGGGCATCGACGAAGCGGAAGGCATCGATGCTGTAATAGGTGCCGTTGGCGAAGCTCGACGGCAGCGGCGCGGTCTTCATATAATCGAGGAACGCCTGCGTCTCGGGGTGCGAGGCCGCGAACGCCTTCATCTTCGCCGGATCGGGCTTGCCGGTCTTGGCATCGGGAATGGCGGCGTTCTGGAGCGCCACGAAATCGGCGACGGTCGAGGCGATGAAGATCGGCGTATGATCGAGCGCCATGTGCCAGCGCTCGCCATGGGGCAGTACGAAGCGCAACCCGAGCGCGTGGAATACGACGCGGCCATCGGGCGCCATCGGGTTGCCGCCGCCGGTCGAGAAGCGGCCGATCACCGGCACCGATCCGGCGGGGAACAGGCTGGCGCGCGAAAGCGCCGCGCCGGCACCGTTCGCCTCGAACCGGCCGCTGACGCACAATCCCTTGGCATGGGCGCGGCGGAAGCCTGGATAAACCTTGCCGTTGGCGGCCTGGAGCGCGTCGGCGAGCCCGCCGCCGCCGACGCGGCCCGGCGACAGAAAGCCCCCGACCCACGCGAAGACCAGGATGACGAGCGCGAGGATCGCGGCGATCAGCGCCATGCGCGGCAGGCGGGGCGTTGGCGACGGCATCGTTTCGGCTCCCGGCCAGCGCGACGACTTGCCGCATGCCGGTCATGCCGGGAGCGGAGGGGGTTTGGCAAGCGGTGCTATGGCGGGACCGCGCGGCGCTTGCCCTGCCACCCGCGATGCGACAGATTGCCGGCCACAAGCGGGGAGGGTGCGAAGATGCGGTTCGGACGGCCGTTGCTGGGCATGAGCGCTGCCCTGGCATTGCTGGGCGCGGCGCCGCCGGGCGACATCGCGTTTCCGCGCGGACGCATCTTTCCCGAGAGCATCACCGTCACGCGCGGCGGCGAGTTGTTCACCAGCGGGGCGGACGACGGCGCGATCTGGCATGCGCGACCGGGCGATGCAGCCGCGACCGAATGGCTCGATCCGGCGCGGAGCGGCATGGTCGGCATGCTCGGCGTGTTCGCCGACGATCGCGCGGGGCTCTTGTGGGCGTGCGGGCGGCCGAAGATCGGCGATCCGGACGAGGTCCGCGACCACGCATCCGCCTTGCTCGCATTCGATATCCGGACAGCGGCGCCGAAGGGGCGTTGGCCGATGCCGGGCGGCGCCAAATCGACCTGCAACGACATGGCGGTCGATCGCGCGGGAAATCTCTACATCAGCGAGACCGCGGGCGGGCGGATCATCCGCCTGAAGAAGGGCGCGGCCGCGCTCGACGTCTGGCTGGCCGATCCGCGCCTCGAGGGGCTCGACGGGATCGCATTCGATCGCGACGGGACGATGTACCTCAGCTCGGTGCGCACCAATCGCCTCTTCCGCCTGCCGCTGGATCGAACGGGCGATCCCGGCGCGCTGGTCGAGCTGACGCCGTCGCGCCCGCTCGACCGCCCCGACGGAATGCGCTTCGTGGCGCCCGGCCGGCTGCTGTTCGGCGAGGCCGGGGATCATGGCGGCATTTCCGAAGCGACGATCGCCGGCGACCGGCTGGAAATCCGCACGGTGACAGGAGGCAAGCCGGGCACGACGTCCGCCGTTGCGTATCGCGGGAATGTCTACGCCACCGTGGCCAAGCTGCGCTATCGCACGCCCGAGATGAAGGGGCAGGATGCCGGCCCCTTCTTCATCTACACCGTGCCGCTGCGCTGATCCGATCCGGCGGGGCCGTCGTCGCTGCGCTCGATCAGCGCGCGGACGGCCGCGATGCCTTCGGGGGTGTTGGGCGCGTAGACCACCATGCTGAGGTCGGGGCGCCCTTCGACCGCGAAGGACGAGATGTCCATCTCCAGCACACCGAGGACTGGGTGGCGCAGGCGCTTGAAGCCATGTGCGTGCCCGGCAATGTCGTTGTCACGCCACATTGCGGCGAACTCCGCGCTGGCGCGGCATAGTTCCTCGACCAACGGCGCGACCTCGGCATCGGCGCCGGCGCGCGCCGCATCGACGCGGAGCGACGCCACCAATGTGCGCGCGACGCTGTCCCAGTCATATTGGGCAGCGCGGACGGCGGGATCGCAGAAGATCATGCGCAGCACGTTACGTCGCCCCGGCGGCCGCGCGCCATAATCGCCGAGAATGATCGCGGCCGCGCGATTCCAGCCGACAATGTCCCACGTCGCGGTGCGCACCGTCGCCGGCGTGTAGACCATGGCGTCGAGCACGCCTTGAAGCCGCGGGGAGATGCCCTCGCTTCCGCGATAGCGGACCTCGGGCGGGCGGCCGAGGCCGAGCAGGTAGATATGCTCGCGCTCGACCTCGGTCAGCATCAGCGCGCGGGAAATGCGGTCGAGCACGTCGGCCGAGGCATTGCCGCCGCGCCCCTGCTCGATCCAGGTATACCATGTCGGGCTGATATTGGCGCGCTGCGCCACCTCTTCGCGGCGCAGCCCCGGCGTACGCCGCCGGCTCGCCGGCAGCCCCAGTGCGATCGGATCGAGGCGCGACCGTCGTGCGCGGAGATAGTCGCCGAGGCGGTTTGGTTCGGATGTCGCCATAGCCAGCCGATTAGCTCTTATAACAGGATAAGATCACTACTGTAACAGGATGTTCGCGATCCGCATATGCCGCGTGCAACGATCGAATGGAGATAGATCATGCGCGTTTTCGTTACCGGCGCGACCGGCTGGGTCGGATCGGCCGTCGTCACCGAATTGCTTGCGAACGGCCATCAGGTCGTCGGGCTCGCCCGCTCGGACGAGGGCGCGGCGGGCGTCGTCGCGACGGGCGCCGAAGTGCTGCGCGGCGCGCTCGCCAACCTCGATGTGCTGCGCGCCGGTGCGGAGGGCGCCGACGGCGTGATCCACACCGCCTTCAATCACGATTTCTCCCGCTTCGCCGCCAATGCCGAGGACGATCGCCGCGCGATCGAGGCGATCGGCGAGGTGCTGCGCGGCAGCGATCGGCCGTTCATCACCACGTCGGGCGTCGGCCTGCTCGGCACCGGCCGGCTCGCAACCGAAGAGGATCGCTCGCCGGCGCCGTCCGAGCATCTGCCGCGCATGTCCGAGGTGGCGACGGAGGCCGTCGCCGCATCCGGCGTGCGTGCCGCCGCGATGCGGCTGCCGCCGTCGGTCCACGGCAAGGGCGATCACGGCTTCATCCCGATCCTGATCGGCATCGCGCGCGAGCAGGGTGCGGCCGCTTATATCGGCGACGGCAGCAACCGCTGGTCGGGCGTGCACCGGCAGGATGCGGCACGCGCCTATCGGCTGGCCCTGGAGCATGGTGCCGAGGGTGGCCCCTATCATGCGGTCGCGGACGAAGCGGTGCCGTTCAAGGCGATCGCCGAGGCGATCGGCCTAGGGCTCGGGCTGCCGGTGGTCGCCAAGTCGCCCGAGGAGGCACAGGCCTATTTCGGCTGGTTCGCGATGTTCGCCGGTCGCGATATGGCGGCATCCAGCGCGCGCACGCGCAGCCTGCTCGGGTGGCAGCCGACCGGGCCCGACTTCCTTACCGATATCGCCCAGCCGGCTTATTACGAGGCCGCCTCGGCGCATTGATCGGCAGGCGCTGCTCGCCAGGGCCATTGCGCTAAACGTCAGCTTGGGCGGCGCCAAGCAGCATTGCCTTAATTCCCATCGGACTGACGGGTAGTCGTCGGCGAAATAGGGAGGCAATGTTCGTGACCATCGCAATGACCCTGGCGCTTGCCGCGCAGATCGCGGCCGGCGCCGGTACGGCTGCGCAGACTCCCGGCGCCGCGCCGGCGTCCGGTGCGCAGGCCCAGGAGACCGGGCGGACCGGCCCGGCGACCGCCAACGCATCGGGCGATATCGTCGTCACCGCGCGGCGGCGGAACGAGTCCGTGCAGCGCGTGCCGATCGCCATGTCGGTGGTCGGCGGCACGGCGCTCGCGGAAACGGGCACCTACAATGTCAACAAGCTGACGCAGATCCAGCCGACGCTGCAATTCTACTCGACCAACCCGCGCAACTCTGCCGCGAATATCCGCGGGCTCGGCGCGCCGTTCGGCCTGACCAACGACGGGATCGAGCAGGGCGTCGGCATCTATGTCGATCAGGTCTATTATAGCCGGATCGCATCGGCGACGTTCGACTTCACCGATACCGAGCGTATCGAGGTGCTGCGCGGGCCGCAGGGCACGCTGTACGGCAAGAACACCACCGCCGGTGCGATCAACATCATCACTCGGCCGCCGAGCTTCACGCCCGAGGCGCGCGTCGAGCTGAGCGGCGGCAATTACGATTTCTTCCAGGGCAAGGCTTCGGCGTCGGGGCCGCTGATCGACGACAAGCTCGCCATCCGCCTGTCGACCTCGATCACCACCCGGCGCGGCACGGTCTATAACGTGCGGCAGGACGAGTGGGAGAATAGCCAGGACAATCAGAGTTTCCGCGGGCAATTGCTGTGGAAGGCCACCGACAATCTCGATCTGACCCTGTCGGGCGACTTCAATCAGCAGAACCCGCGGTGCTGCGTGCAATATTATGCGCGCGTCGGCGCGACCCAGCGCCCGCTCAACCGCCAATATGCGGCACTCGCCGCGGCGCAGAATTATGCGGTGCCCTCGACCGACGCGTTCGATCGCATCACCGACGTCGATACGGCACTCCGCGCCAAGCAGAAGCTCGGCGGCGTCTCGCTGCTGGCGAACTGGGACATCGGTCCGGCGACGATCACCTCGGTTTCGGCCTGGCGCTTCTGGGATTGGAAGCCATCGAACGACCGCGATTTCATCGGCCTGCCGATCACGACCGTCTCCGCCAACCCGTCGCAGCAATGGCAGGTGAGCCAGGAACTGCGTGTCGCCTCGAACGGCACGCACGCGCTCGATTATGTGTTCGGCGTCTTCTTCTTCCATCAACGCGTCGATACGCAGGGGCTGCAGGTGCAGGGCTCGGCGGCGAGCGCCTTCCTGCTCAACCCCACCAGCGCGGGCGGTCGCGATCCGGCGACGCTGAACGGGCTCACCGCGCGCAACACGATCGGCTTCGACAACACCAGCGCCGCCGCCTTCGGCAAGGTGACGTGGCATATCACGCCCAAGCTGTCGCTCGCGCCGGGGCTGCGCGTCAATTACGATGAGAAGAAGGGCGACTACCTCTCGGTGGTGACCACCGGCACGGGCAGCACCACGCTCACCAGCGACCAGCGCGGCGTGCTGGCGCCGCAAAGCTACGATCCGCAGTTCCACAACTGGAACGTATCGGGCGACCTCACGCTCGCCTATGCGATCAGCCCGACGATCAACAGCTATGCGACCTATGCGCGCAGCTACAAATCGGGTGGCATCAACCTGTCGGGCCTGCCGCTCGACGCGAACAACAACCCGATCCTCTCCTCTGCGACGGTCCGGCCCGAGAAGGTCAACCATTACGAGCTGGGCCTGAAGACGCAGATCCCGCCGCTGCACGCGACGATCAACGTCGCGGCCTTCTGGACGGACATCGACGATTATCAGGCGACCGTCACCAACGGCCAGCTGGGCGTTTTGCGCGGCTATCTCGCCAATGCCGGCAAGGTGCGTACGCGCGGCGTCGAAGTGGATGCCGCGGTGCGACCCACCAATCGCCTGAACCTCTACTTCAACGGTGCCTTCACCGACGCGAAGTATATTCACTTCCGCGATGCGCCGTGCCCGCCGGAGCTGTCCGGCGGCACCACCGCGACCGCCGCCATCCCGGCTAGCCCGGCCGGCACCGGCACGGTCAGCCCGGCCAATTGCGATATCTCGGGCCAGTGGCTGCCGGGCGTGTCGCGTTGGGCGGCATCCTATGGCGCGGAATATGATCTGCCGGCGACCGGGGTAGGCCTGCCCGGCGAGTTCTATTTGGGCTATGACGGCAGCTACCGCTCCAAATTCTCGTCCAACCCGTCGCGCTCGCTCTACACCGACGTGAACGGTTATGCGCTGGGCAACATCCGCGTCGGCTATCGCGAAGGCGGGCGCTGGAACCTGTTCGGGTGGGTGCGCAACGTCTGGAACCAGAATTACTATGAACTGCTGGCGACCCAGTCGGGCAGCACCGGGCTCGTCGTCGGCCAGCCGGGGGATCCACGCACCTTCGGCTTCACCGTCTCGCACAGCTTCTGACCGCGCGCCGCGGCGTTGCGCGGCCGCCGCTCGCCAGTTTAGGTTGAGATATGATGCTCGATCATAGGCTGGCGGCGGCACATATGTCCGCGGGATGCAGGCGATGAGCCGGCTGCTTCATCGCACGGGCTTGGTCTCGCCGCGCGTCCATGTCGGGCTGGTCGTGGCGGTGACGTTCGCGGCCCTGCTGATCTCGGCAGGGCTGCGCGCGACGCCGGGCGTCCTGATCGGTCCGCTCCAGCTCAACTTCGGCTGGGATCGTGCGACCATCTCCTTCGCTGCGGCGGTCGGCATCTTTCTCTATGGATTGGTCGGCCCGTTCGCGGCGGCGCTGATGCTGTCGATCGGCATCCGGCGCACGATGCTGGGCGGCCTAGCGCTGATGGCGGTGGCGACCTTTGTCAGCCTGTGGATGCGGACGCCGTGGGACTATGTGCTGAGCTGGGGCATGTTCTCCGGCATCGGCAGCGGCGCGGTCGCCTCGGTGCTCGGCGCGGCGGTGGTCAATCGCTGGTTCGCGACGCGGCAGGGGCTGGTGATGGGGCTGCTCAGCGCCAGCACCGCGACCGGCGCGCTGATCTTCCTGCCATTCCTCGCCTGGCTGTCGCGCGATGGCGCGTGGCGGCCGGTGGTGCTGGCCGTGAGCCTTGCCTGTCTGATCCTCGTGCCCATCGTCGCGTTGGTCGTGCCCGAGCATCCCGGCGACATCGGCACGCGCCGCTTCGGCGAGGCCGCCGATGACGCGCCGCCACCACCGATGCGGCAGGCCCGGACGTTCGGGCTCGCCATCGCCGTGCTGATGCGGGCGGGCAGGCGGCCGGTCTTCTGGCTGCTGTTCGGCACTTTCTTCGTTTGCGGGCTGACCACCAACGGACTGGTGGGCACGCACATGATCGCCTTTTGCGGCGATCATGGCGTGGCGCCGGTCGCAGCGGCGGGGCTACTGTCGATGATGGGTTTCTTCGATCTGATCGGCACGACCGCCTCGGGCTGGCTGACCGACCGATCGGATCCGCGCAAGCTGCTGATCGTCTATTACGGCCTGCGCGGGCTTTCGCTCATCGCTTTGCCGTTCCTCAGCTTCGACAGCGTTAGCTTGGTCGTCTTCGCGATCTTCTACGGGCTCGACTGGATCGCGACGGTGCCGCCGACGGTCAAGCTCGCCAACCAGGCGTTCGGCGAGGCGGAGGCGCCGATCGTGTTCGGCTGGATCCAGACCGGGCATCAGCTCGGCGCCGCCGTCGCGGCATTCGGCGCGGGCCTCGTGCGGCAGGAGACCGGCAGCTACCTGCCGGCGTTCGTCGCTGCGGGGATGATGGGCCTTGTCGCGGCCGGCGTGCTGCTCGGCGCCCGGACCGGCGAGGCGCGCGTTCCGGCAAGGGTATGAAAGCGGGTCGCGCCGACCCCCAATTGAGGATCGACACGGCCGCTGTCTCGATCGCTCAGAACTTCATCGTGACGCCGCCGAAGAAGCGTCGCCCGGCGACATCGTAGAGCGACACGTCGACGTTCGCATCGCCCACCAGCGTGGTGCCAAGGATCGGCGGCTGCTTGTCGGCGATGTTGTTGACGCCGATGAACAGCCGCAGCGTCTTGCTCACGTCCAGCGCCACCGTCGAGTCGACATACCAGACGGCGGGCACGTGGGTGACGTAGGCCACGGCGGTGGGATACAGCTTGAGATCGCCGATCATGCGCGCCTGCCAGCGCCACGAAAGCGGGCCGCTGCTATAGGTGGCCGCCATGTTGAGCTTGAAGTCGGGCAGGATGAAGCCGCCCGAGCCCGACGAGCAACCTGCGCCATAATAGCCGGCGCAATCCTGCGCCGGGGTGCTTGCCAGCGTCTTCTGCGTCTTGTGGAACAGCCAGCTCGCCACCGCCTGGAACGACAGTTGCGAGGATTCGCTGAGCAGCGAGAAGCCGCTCGGCAAAGGCACCCGATAGTCGAGCTGCGCGTCGATACCCGACGTCTTCAGATAGCCGACATTCTCATATTGCGTGGTGACATACTGAATCTGCCCGCTCGAATCGCGCACGATGCCGCGGCAGCTCGCATTGCTCGGGTCGAGCGTCGCGAAACAGTCGTTCAGCACCTGGCTGACATTCGGCTGGACGATCGCGTCGTTCACCCGCACGCTGAAATAGTCGACCGTCAGGTTGAGCCGCTTGATGAACGGCGGCGAGATGACCGTTCCGATCGTATAGGTATCGGACTTTTCGGCCTTGAGGTTGGGATTGCCGCCGCCGCGCGAGGTCAGACCCAGCGCCGATTGAGTGAAGCCCGCGATGTCCGCCTGGTTGATGCCTTGGGCGACGCAGAGCGCCAGCCGGGCGGCGCTGCGCGTCTGGCTCTTGTCGCAGGGATCGGTGCCGCCGGTATAGCCGGTCGCGATCGGCGTGTAGAGTTCGCCCACGTTCGGCGCGCGCACCGCGCGGTTATAGGCGCCACGGAAGTGGACCCAGCTGATCGGCGCATATTCGGCACCGCCTTTGTAGGCGACGACGCCGCCGACCGACGAGTAATCGGAGTAACGGACCGCGCCTTCCAGCGACAGCGACTTGGCGAACGGCAGATCCTTGAGGAGCGGCACGCGAACCTCGCCGAACGCCTCCTTGACGTCATATGCGCCCGAGACGGCGACGCTGGATGCCGAGCCGTAGTCGCCGGCAATGTCGAACGGGCTCGGATTGCCCGAGAAGGAATCGCGTCGATATTCGACACCCACCGCCGCCGCGACCGGACCGGCAGGCAGATCGAACAACGCGCCCGAAAGCGAGCCGCCCGCCACCGTTCGCACGAACGTATTGTAGCTGTCGCGCTCGGGCGTGAGGAAGCCCGCCGCCGCCGTGCTGAGCGAACCGACGCCGAACAGATTGACCGGCACGCAGCCGCTCACGCCGGAACGGCACACGACCTGCCCGGACGAATTGGTGGTCGCGTCGAGCGCCAGTGAGAGCCGCGACTGGTTGACCGTGCCGATGCCGCGCGTGTCCTCGCGGTCGCGGATATATTGCCCGAACACCTCCCATCGCCAATTCTGGCCGATCAGGTTGAAGTCGCCGCGCAGGCCGCCGGTGATGTCG